>DDXV01000057.1 GCA_002347815.1 Syntrophaceae bacterium UBA2251 | reverse complement strand
TCATTCACATTGGCACAGAGGGTTGTGTCTCGGGTACACAGCCATGACTTGTTCCATTGTTGCGGATCCACTCTTATAGAAGACAACGGCTTTCATACCCGCACCCCCGCCTGTGAAAGCATACCTTGAACTTCCTGCGGAGAGTAGCTTTCTTTCGCCTTGACATGAACGACGGGGATGCCGGCGGCCGCGAGGGCATAGTCGACAAACCGGTCCCGGCCTTGTCTTTTGGGCTGATTGTGTGTGCTGTCGTCAAGCTCTATGACAAATCGAATGCCCAGGGTCGCCGGGTCACATGCAACGATGTCGACGTGCCTGCTCTGGATCTTGTTGAATGCATTTTGCCATGCGCTCCTGTTCAAACCGTTTTTCACCTTCACGATGTCCGCCAGGCGGACCTTCCCCATGAAACGACAGCGATCGTTGACGGCCTGCTCAAGTACCGCCAGGAATGACCGTTCGGCAGGTGAGAATAAATGTTGTTGCGCCTCATATGGGTAGGTCTGTTCAAGCTGCGCCTTTTGCTTCACAATGACGGTTACAAAGGCGATGATGACCATCAGAATGATGAGATAAAAGACGTGTGGCAGAAGCACATTGAACATCAGAAAGGATTCCTTTCCTCTGGTATTCCCTTTGACATCGTTACGGCGACCAATGGCACTTCATTTCTCCCAATGCACTAATGCAAAGCTAACCGGTGTGGAACTTTCTTGTGCGTCCGGTTGAGCGTTTTGTTAGACCGTCTGTCTTCATGGCCTCTTTGACTAACCGCAATTCAAGGCGACAACCGAGGGCATGAGCATACCTCTGCAATGTGGAGAGCGATGGTGAATGCTTTCCGCCCCCTGATTCCAGACGTGCGATTGCTGACTGAGTAGTGCCAATGCGTTCTGCAACCTCCGCCTGAGTTATACCCGCCGCCGCACGTGCTTTTAGGAATTCATCCAAAAGAGCAAACTCTTCATCGAGCCGGTCATACTCGGCCTTAACGTCTGCACGCTTGAGCGCATGTGCCTTAAATTCTTTATGTGTGAGCATTTTTTACCTCCCTCATCCGCCGTCGAGCTGTTTCAAGCTCTCTGGGCGGGGTTTTATCTGTTTTCTTAATGAACTGGTGAAGCACCACGATCTTTCTGCCGACTATAGTGCAGTAGAAGACCCGTGCGTTTCCCTCTGCAGATTTCAAACGCAACTCAAACAGGCCTCCACCCATTGCGCGAGTGTGCGGTAATCCCAGGTCCGGACCAAACACCTCCATCCTGTCTGAATATCGAAGATACCGGGCAAGGAAGCCCGCGGGCAAGGCCAGGATTTCATTTTGTACAGCTTCACTGTAGTAGGTGATCGTCCAATTCATAATTCTATTATAGCGTATTTGCTATATCAAGGCAATTTATTATTACCGACACAATGCCGGCTGTGCGGTGGGTCTGACGTGCCATACGTTCATGCCCTCAAAAACTCCCTCTAATGAAGCGGGAGCGCATGAAACGCCACCAGTATCACAAACGCTGACACACCAAGGACCGCAACCCGGATCCAAGACCCGGATTCCTCTGCATGCCCGTCAAATCCAGGTTACATTTCTGAGATTGCGTTTAATGCCCCGCTGATATCGATACTTCGGATACCCTAAAATCATGGAGCCGACAACCACGTTCGTGTCGGGAATCAAGAAGAGCTTGCGCAGTCGGGGGCTGCGCTGAATCGGTGGCGGAATGATGGACATTGCGGATCCTCCCAGGCCCAGGGCGTGGGCGGCCAGAAAACCGTAAGTCAGGGCAATGTGAATGTCCTCTTCGTAGTTCTCTGCATCACGATGCGCGTGAAAGATGATCATGGCCGGTGCATAGCGTGTGAGGGTGTCTTCCGTTCCTTGCTTCAGCTCCGGGAGACGGTTCTTCATCAATGGCACGATGTGCCGTTTCAATGTGTTGAACGTCGCCGCTCCCACCTTGCGACGAACCACAAACCGGGCGATGGGGTTGTCCATTGCCTTTACAAGGCTGTCATAGACTTTGATCATCTCGGGGAGGGCTTGACGAATCACCGCTGTGTCCTGAACCACGGTGAGTTCCGTCTTGAGCGGCGTAAAACCGGGTGGGGCGAAAGTAATGGCCTCGACGACCTTCTCCAGCAGTTCCCTGGGCACGGGTCGGTTCTTGAAGACCCGAATGGCTCGACGCGCCTTGATCATCTCGAGAAAGGGCATCTCTTCTGACGATCCCTTCGGCAGTGCAAAAAAATCCCGTTCATACGCCAGACCATCCACGACAATCGCCTGGGATGTACAAACGGCCATGCATTGGCCGCACGCGATGCAAAAAGGCAACCGATCCGGGCGCAAGGATATCCCGTCCGCGCCATCCATTGTCATGATTCGGTTGGGGCAGATCTCTGCGCATAAGCCGCATGAATGACAGACGTCCTTGTTGATGCGTATGCGTGGTTTCATAGCGCTGCCCCTTTTCTTCTGTCTTGGCCTATGCCCAACGTTCTGCTTCTCCGGCGCGAGACCGGCAGGCGCGGTGCCGCAAAGTCATCTTGGATGATTCCGGGATTACAACGAGTATCACCCCCACAAGGGGCTAAGAATGCAGCCGCCCAGGCAGTTCAGGCGAAACCAACTTAAGGTTGAAGAGTGTCCGGTCAATTAGGGGCAACTCCAATGACCTTGAAAGTTTATGAAGTCTGCCAGTCAATTGGTCCATAACGTCGCTAATCAGCCGCGTGGTTTTTTGCATTGGCTGAATTAGCCTTGTTAGGTGCCGATTTCTTCACAACGCTGACGAGCTTCCTTGCAAGTTCTTTCGGCCCCACATCCGAATTCAGACCAACTTTATCTGCGAGGCGAGGGCAGTACTCGTAGACTTCTCGGGCAGTAACATTGTGCCATACTGGCAGCATCACATTGTCTTTCTCAAGAATTTCTCGTGTGAAGATGCTATCGAATTCTGCCTTTCCCCATCCGTCATTTGAAAGAAAATTTGGAGATAGGACGACGACACATTTTGTGGTTTCTTTCAGACCTTTTTCGATACTTGCCCGAAGGCTGGCGCCTACTTCAAGCGAATACTCATCATACCATACCGGACACATCAGTTTGGACATCTCCAACGCGAGTTCACGGACGAGAGATTCTTTATCACGAGTATCGTGCGATATGAATGCCAATGGTTTTTCTAATGCTGAACGCTTCGCTGCATACTCGCGCTCGCGAACTAACACATGGAACCCGTGTTGATTGCCCAGAGCAACAATTTGTTTGCGGAACTCTAAGGGCAACTGGGCGTCAACATATAGGAACACCCGTTGAGTGAAAACGAGCGTTTTGGAGGTCGCGCGTTCCGAGTAGTCAGCGTACCCCATTTCCACATAAACAGAATCACTCTCACCGGAAAGGACGCACCGTGACGTTTCAGGTATCCTGAATATTGCGTTGACATACTCAACGACGTCGGCACCCTCTGGTATGAAGAAAGACCAATACTTGGCGTTTGCGTCAAAGTCCTGTGATATTCGTGCCCGAATGGGTGGCGGGGTGGCTTCGGACGCGCATTGTATCTGCCAGTCAACATGCGTTGAGAGGCACTTGTTTAGGTCTGTATCGAAGTATTCTCGAATTGTCGCCATAATTGCTCCATCTCAAAGCACCTAACGCTCGGTTTCAGCCGCCGCTGGGGGCGGTCGGCTGCAAACCCTTGTTAGCCATCGCTATGCGACGGCTTGCCTGTGAGGAGGCAACGGAACTCTTGCTCCGTCGCATAACCACGCTCTACGGCTTCTCTGGGATTCCCCTCATGCGGTACTCCAGAATCACCAGGAAGCCGAGCGCTTCTGCGCCGGGCTACCTCTTCAGCGTTGCCAGCACATCCGCGGGGTTCCCGGTCACGACGGGATGCTGCTCCGTGCCTCGGAGCCGGCGGGCCATGTAGGGGACGTTCTCCTTGAGCCAGACCTCCATCTCGCCCACGGTGATCTTCCTGTCGCCATTCCCGTCGGCATCGCCCTGGAGCCCCTTGAGGAAGTAGTAGGTGAACAACGAATGCCGCTTCTCGTCGTACCAGGCGGCGTATTGATCCACCCCGCCGCTCGTCATCAGGACCGCGCCGGCCGGCCCCCGGTATTCCTTCTTCACCTTCACCAGGGCCGGGCTGATCCCCTTGAAGATCAGTCCCTTTTCGGAATTGCCGGAAAAGCAGGTGTCCAGGACCACGGTGATCTGCCGGGCCGGAAGCTTGGCGAGGTTGTCGTAGAAGGTCTGGAGGCGGTAGCCGTTCGCCTTCAGGTCCCGGGCATTGGCATCCACGGGGACGAAGTAGGCCTCGCCGGATTCCAGGTCGGGGGCGCCGTGGCCTGCGTAGTAGACGAAGACCCGCGAGACCTTCTCCCGGACGGCGTTGTACAGCCGCCCCTTGTGGGTCCGGTCGCTGCCGAAGAGTTCGTTGAATTTGGCCAGGCCCGCGTCCTCTGCGTACAAGACGTTCCGCGGGTCGTAGCCCATGGTGCGGATGAGGTACTCCTTCATGATCCGGGCGTCCTGCTGGGCGAACGCCACGTCCGGGGATCCGGAGGCGGCGTAGTTGCGGTTCCCGATGACCACGGCGATGTCGTACTTTCCCGCCTTCTGCCCTTCCGGGATATTCATGTCCACATCGACGCTCAGGCCTCCGGCGAGCGTGATCTCCTCTCTTTGCTGAGGCGCGTCTCCCTGGACCACCACCTCAAGGATCTTCCGCTGGGGGGCGTTCATGGTGAGCGCCAGGGCCTGGCCGGCCCTGAACCGGGGCCTGGCCTCGACGAGATCGACCGTGATGGGGATCGCCGCCCCGTTGGCGATCCGGTTGTTGGTGTAGAACATGAACTTGAAGTCCTTGAACTTGCCGGAGGGAAGTCCGCCCAGGTCGAAACGGGTCTGGCTGTCGCCGGCGAGGAAGACGTTGTCCCCCGTCTTGATCTCCGCCGTGACCTCCCGGGCGTCGCCCCGGCCGATGTTTTGCACCCGCACGGTCAGCTCCACGATCTCCATGGGCTCCACTCGGCCGTTGCCGTTCTGGTCGTTGACGCCCAGGTCCGCCACGAAAAGTTTCGGCGGTTCGAAGGCCCGGGTGGCAAAGGCGAGCCTCACCGGTGCGGGGTCGAAGCCGTTGGCCTCGGTGATCTCGACCGTGAGGTTTACATTCGCCGTGGGCACATCTTCGTCGGCCCGGACCGAAATCTCTCTGGTCACCGTCTGGCCGTTCGGCACGGTGCCGATGACGATGCTGCGGTCAAAGCCCAGCCCTTTCAACCGCCCTGCGCTCTTGATCTCGGCCTTGCAGTCGAAGGCGTCGCCCTGTCCTCTGTTCTTGAGGGTCAGGACGAGGTGGCCCGTCTCGTCGGCGTCGAGGATCCGGTTCCCCGAGGGCTCCGTGAACTGGACCGAGGCCGTCAGGTTTGGCGGTGCCGGCATGACCCGGAAGCCGAAAGTCCCGTCCGCGGCCTGGGCATAAGCCGCCAGCAACAAAAGGGCTGCCACGATGAACGTCTGCTTGGTCTTCACCACCCACCTCGCTTTCTTGTTAAGTCAATCTGCCCGTGCGCTTCATTGGCGAATCCGGTTTTTCTACCTCATATGCAGGGTCGGCTCTGTCTTCGCCAGGCATGAACAGGTGGAGTTGAATATTGGGCCCTCCTGAAAAATCGCGCGCCGGCAGGGGCGATGCCCTGTACCCCCCCTGTCTCTGTCGAATCAGGCCGGCTCCGCTTCGGCCTGCTTACGCCAGAGATGATGAACCTGCCCGGCTCACTGACCTGGGGGCAAGGCAAGCCGGAAACCCAGAGAGTCGCTCCGGTTGACCGGGTAGCCCCCGCGGCGGTTCGACTTGACCGGGTAGCCCCCGCGGCGGTTCGACGCGCGCGTGTAGGCGGCATTGAAGCTCCAACTGCCGCCGCGATTAACGCGGAAGGAATGGTAAGACGGCCCCCCCGGATTATCCCGTGGACTGTTTTCGTAATAGTCATTCTCATACCAGTCCGAACACCACTCCCAGACATTGCCGCTCATATCATGCAAGCCCAGGCCATTTGGCAGTTTCTGGCCTGCCGGGTGCGTTTTGCTTCCGGAATTTTCATCGTACCATGCATACTCGCCCAGCGATGATTCGCGGCTCGTTCCCGCCCACTTCTCGATCCTGCCACCGCTTTTGGCCGCGTATTCCCACTCCGCCTCTGTGGGCAGACGATAGACTTTTCCTAACTCGGATTTGCGCGACTGCCACTGACTAAAGGCCGTTGCGTCATTCCAGGAAACACAGACCACGGGGTGACTGTCCTGCTGATTAAACCCCGGCTCACGCCAATCGACGTGACTTCTAAATCCCAAATTAGGACCTGTCTGTGAATGGCAGCCGCCGCTTTTTTCGGCCTCAGTTCGATACCCCGTATCATTTATAAACTTTCGGAACTGCTCTACGGTTACTTCGTACTTGCCAATGTAGAAATCATTCACGCAAACCTCATGGACGGGCTTTTCATCGGACTCGCCATCCC
Organism: Syntrophaceae bacterium UBA2251; assembly: GCA_002347815.1. Classification (GTDB taxonomy): domain Bacteria; phylum Desulfobacterota; class Syntrophia; order Syntrophales; family UBA2251; genus UBA2251. The sequence goes on along the minus strand of DDXV01000057.1, from coordinate 42,645 downwards.
CGAAGGTGTCGCCCATCCGATAGCAGCCTCCATTGACCCGGATGAACTCCATCCCCGTCAATGGGTCGGTGAAGTCTGCAACGCCGCCCGCCGTGAAGTCCGCACCGCCGCCCGACGTGATCCGCCATGCGATCTCGGCGTTCAGCCCCCGGGGGAAGTCCTGGAGGATGTTCCAGTAGATCGTCCGCCCCCGTCCGGGCCTCACCTTGCCCAGGTCCCCCTCCAGGTGCAGGTCCGAGGCTGCGTAGGACTTGCCTTGGACGGTAATGACGATTACCACCTCCGCCTCGGCCTCGTCTCCCACCAGGTCGTAGGTGAACTGGCCCCGGTTACCCGCCTGCTGCACCTGGACGTTTTTCACCTCCGCCGCTTCGATGGCCTGGGCGGCCAGGAGAAGAACCAGCAGCAGCGATAAACACACCTTCCGGATCATTCGTTCACCCTCCACGGACTCCTTTTCGTTCCCGCTCCCCTTCAGGGCGTCCCGACGACCTCGTAGGGAAGGATGGTCTCTGCTTCGGGGGCGGTCTCCGCGAGCCGCGCAAAGAAAGCGGCAAAGGCCAGGGGCTTCCCCTCCGGGAACCGCTCCAGGATCCGGATGGCCTGATCCCGGTCCCACGCGCAGATCAGGAAGGCCTCGGCGTCCCGCTGGTGGCCGGGAAGGGGTTCCATCTCCAGTTCCACCTTGGCGTCCTTGTCTGGGAAGATGACATCCCTGCCGGCGGGGAGGAGGTGTTCCGGCGCATGGGCATTGGGGAAGAGGAGGACCACCTGGTCGTCGGCGGTGATGTTGAAGATGGCGACCCGCGCCTCTTGGTTTGCCTGGACGGCGATGCTGGCTTTTTCGCCCTTCCGGAAGACGGGGGCGTTGAGCCTGGCCCTGAGCCGCAGGCCTTGAGGTTTTCTCTCCGGGCAGTAGACGTCGGCCGTGATCCGCACCCGGTACTCGGGGATCGGGGCTGTGGAGGCGTCCTTCTGGTACTGTCCCAGGGGCAGCCATTCCACCTTTTCCCGGACGATGTAGCCCCGGGCATAGGTTTTGATGAAGTCGCCGGTCAGGGTGGCGTTGGTGACCAGCGAGGCGGAGGTCACGGAGACCCCGGCGGCCTGTTCAATGGCCGCGGCCCGGGCCCGCTGGAGGGCCGTGAGCTGTGCCTGCTCGGCGCTCATCCCGGCGATGGCGCAGGCGGCCTCGGCCCGGATGCCCTGCCGGATGTCTCCCGGGCGGTCCCCCAGACCTTGGCCGTAGGTGATGGCGGGCGTGATGAAGAGGGCAAAGATCAGCATGGTGCGGAGCGACAGGGCCATGGCCTTTTCTCCCATCCCAAACTTGGGATTTTTCATAGCGTAAAAGATAGGGATTTTCAAGGGCCAAGATGGCGGGCGATCTTAACGCAAATCTCGGGGCAGGATAGTCACCCCCAGGTGTCCGGTCAAAACAAGAGCTATTCCTCCAACACGATTAAGGAGGGCGGGCAAATAAAAAGGGGCAATCCGAAGATTGCCCCTTTGTTGTTGACTGAGAGTTGACGCCTACCCCTTGACCGGCGGCTTGAGCATCCAGACGATCCCGATCGACGCCAGGCACAGGACGCCGGAGATGATGAACGGGGTCGTGTAACTGGCCGCGGTGAATTCCTTGACGACGACGGCGCCCTTGTCCAGGGCCTCGTAGGGGATCTTGCCGACGACGGTCATGAGCTTCGGGGCCAGCCAGGGGCCGAACAGCCCGCCGACGCCATAGGCCGCGAACATCAGGCCGTAGTTGGCGCCCACGTTCTTCGTCCCGAAGTAGTCCGCCGTCACCGCCGGGTACAGGCCGAGGAACCCGCCGAAGCAGAATCCGATCGAGCAGACGCCGAAGAGGAAGAGCGGATAGGAGGTGAAGGTGTTCAGGAAGAGCATGACCACGCCGGCATAAGCGAAGACGATGATGAGCGTGACCTTGCGGCCCAGCACGTCGGAGATCTGCCCCCAGACGAGCCGCCCGGCGGCGTTCAGGATGGCGACGATCATGACGGCGGCCGCGCCCTGATCCGCGATGGTTTTGAAGATATCCTGGGGGATTGTTGCCATGGTCTTCGCGTCTTCGATCATCGGCGGCGACTGCCAGATATTGGTGATGTTCATGATGATCATGAGTCCCGCCATGCAGCCGGCGAAGTAGGTGATCCACAGGAGGTAGAACTGGACGGTCTTGAGCATCTCCATCGTGCCGAAGTCCGCACCCGCGGAGGCGGCGGCGCCGGGGGCGGGGGCCGGGGGATTCCAGCCCGCGGGCTTGAAGCCGGCCGGGGGATTGATCATGAGCTGGGCGCCCAGGACGACGGCGACGAGGAAGATGATCCCCAGGTACATGAAGGTCGCCATGATGCCGGAAGAGGCGATGAAGTATTTCGCCACGGGGGTGAAGACGAGCGCGCCCGCGCCGAAGCCGGCCACGGCAAGCCCCGTAATCATCCCGCGCTTGTCGGGGAACCACTTGACGCAGGTGGCGATCGGACAGACGTAGGCCGTGCCAATGCCGAGTCCGCCGATGACGCTGAAGGCCAGGGTGAACGCCATGAGGCTGGGGGCATAGGCCGCGATGATGAGGCCCACGCCCAGCATGATGCCGCCCACGGTCGCGACGATCCGGGGGCCGATCTTGTCCTGGATCTTGCCGGCGAAAATGACGCCCAGGGCGAAGAACGCCAGGATGAGCTGGGAGGGAAGGGCCAGGTCGGTCGGGGACCAATCGGGGAATTTTGCACTCAGGGCCGGCTTGAAGACGCTGTAGATGTAGACCGCGCCGAGACTGACCTGGATCAGCAGGGCGCCGACGACGACCAGCCACCGGTTCATGGTTTTCTCTCCTGCCATAAACGTTCCTCCTTTGTATGGGAAAAGAATTGGGAAAAGATAGCCCCGCGTTAACCACATCCCAATTGACATGTCAATCAATAATTCAGGCCGGGGACTTGAAGAATTCGCCGTACAGCAGGGCCTGGTTGCGGTTCTCCACGCTGAGCGCCTGCTCCAGTCCGCCGATGTCCAGGTTGACGTTGATGGCCTCCTTGGTCAGGCGCAGTCCGGCCGGATTCTTGCCGTTCATGGTGCGGGCGAGTTCGAGCGCGGTGTCCATCAGGCGGTCCCGCTCCACCAGGCGGCTGACGAAGCCGAGATTCACGGCCTCCGCGGCGGACATGTAGTTCCCGGTCAGCATGAATTCGTACGCCCGCCCGGTCCCGATCGCGCGGGGCAGGAAATAGCTGCACGCCATGTCGGCGCCCCCCAGGCCGATGTTGATGTACGCCGCCGAGAAGCGGGCGTCGGGGCTGATGACGCGCAGGTCCGACGCGAGGGCGAAGCTCAGTCCGATGCCCGCGGCCGCCCCGTGCACGATGCAGACGATGATCTGGGGGACCTGGCGCATCTTCAGCATCAGCCTGCCCATGCGGGCCTGGGACTGGTAGAACTGGAGCGAGTTCATGGTCTTCTGAAGCTCCAGGCCCTCCTCCATGTCGAGCCCGGCGCAGAAGCCCTTCTCGCCGTTCCCCTTGAGGAGCACGATGCGCGTGTCCGGGTCGTTCTCGCGCTCGGCCCAGAACTGTTCCAGCTCCTTCATCATGGCCTGGTTGACCGCGTTGTACTTCCGCGGCCGGTTGAGGGTCAGAACGCCGATGCCGGCCTCCGCCGTTTCATACTGAATCGTCTCGTATTGCATGCAAAAATCTCCCTCCTTTTCGGGTTATTTCGATCTTCCCGCAATCCGACGGAGGCCTTTGTCGGGGCCCCCGTTTGTCAGCCTGGGTTTGGCGAGGGGTGAGCGCGCCGACGCTCGGGCCGCGGCGGCCAGGCGGTCGCTCCTGGATGCCCCGCAATCCCTGCGCCCGCGGTCGCTCGGCCCTGGCTGTCGGCCCCGCTTCCCCTGGAGAGCCGCAATCCCTTCGCCCGCGGTCGCTCGCGCTTCCGCGCAGGCTTCATCCCCGCGGAGAACGCGTCAAGGTGAGATTTTTTCCAGATCCGCCGGGGAATTGATGTTGAGGAACATCCGGCCGGGGGGATCGAAGGAGCGGGCCTCCTCTTCCGACAGGGTGTGGATCTTCATCCCCGTGTAGAATCCGGCGACCTTCAGGCGATTGTCGTCCATCAGGCGCTTCATGGGTACGGTGCAACGCTGGCTGTAAATGGCGTGGAGCGGCTGGTAGCCTTCGGGCTGGACGGGGACGACGATGTCGTTGCCCGGGGCCTGTTCCATCATGTGCCGGATGAAGTCTTTCCGGAGAAAGGGCATGTCGCAGGCGGCGACGAAGACGTAGTCGTGGGCGGCGTAGAAGAGCCCCGTGTAGATCCCGCCCAGCGCCCCCTTGCCCTTGTAGACGTCCGTGACGATGGCGACGTCCTGGTCGAGGTATTCGCGCGGGGCGTTGGTGACGATGATGACCTCGGCGAAGAGGTCCTTGAACAGGCTCACCGTCCGGTCGATGAGCCGTTCGCCGTCGAGGGTAAGCAGGGCCTTGTTGCTGCCCATGCGCGTATTCTTGCCGCCGGATAGGATGATGCCCGTCACGTGCTGCTCCTTCTTGGGGGCGGTCCGCGCCCGCTTCGAATCCCGTCAGGCGCCCGTTAACCCGGTGCCGAGAAGCTAACCGATCTCCACGGAAAGATAAAGCGAAAAATGCCGGGGGGACGGTTTTGAAGCGGGGTCCGCGATCCGCGACATGCGGGGCTTTTTACGGCCGGGCGATGCGGGTTCACCGCTTCCATCCCTTGATAAAGGATTTCCGTCGTGTTACAAGCGGCTATCCCGATGCACCCGAGCGAGGCGCCATGAAAGAATATTACGAGAACCCCGATGTTGTGGCGGATTACTCCGACGCGCGTTTTCTGGTCAAGCGGCCGCGGACCCATCGAAGAGAGTCCGGGATTGTGGATCATTTTTTCCGGATGATCGGGTGGGTCGACAGGGTGCTGGACATTCCCTGCGGGGCCGGCCGGTTTCAGAAACAGCTTTTGCGGAACGCCGGCGCTTTGCTGGAGATGGACTATTCCCATGCCATGACGCGCAAATCGAGGGAAAATTTTCAGAAGGACCGGGAAAACGATCCGGCGAGGGCTCGCTTCTCGGTCGGTTCCATTCTGGACATCCCGTGCGCGGACAAGCGTTCCGACGTGGTTTTTTCCATGCGGCTCTATCATCACTTTCCGCACATCGAGGACCGCGTCAACATCCTGCGGGAATTGAAACGGGCGGGCCGGAAATGGATCATCCTCTCCTTCTATAATTTCTGGTCCTACCAGCACATGCGAAGGCTGATGAAGAATGCCCGCTCCCACAGGCAATCCCGCCGTTATGCCATTACCCTGCGTCAGTTCTATCGGGAGGTCGAGGAGGCGGGGTTGAGGGTCCGCTGCTTTCGCTCCAATGCGCGTTTCTTCTCCGAACAGACCATCGCCCTTCTGGAAATACCGGATTGATTTCACGCGGGGCGGGCGGGGATAACCCGTCATCTCCCTGGATACGGCCAGGTCATCGTCGCTTCTTTCTTTTTTTGGTTTCGATGGCCCTTTGCAGCCGGATGCGCCAGCGCCCGCGGTCGGGCGCGTCGAAGTAGAGCTCCAGCAAGATCTCCCGTTCCTTTTCGCCGAGCCCCGGGGTGCGGCGCAGCAACTGGCTGAGGTCCATCCTGATCAGCCGGTCGTGAAACAGCGATCGGCGGGCCCTTTCCAGATCGATCAGGCGGACGTCGACGGCCGCGCCCGCGGCGTCGCCCCCGCGCCGGTGCGGACGAAGATGTGCTTCCCGTACAGCGACCCGCGGCGTCGCCCCCGCGCCGGTGCGGACGAAGATGTGCTTCCCGTACAGCGACCCGTGGCCGATCCCCCGGGCGTGGATCGGCTTGACGGCATCGACGACGGACCGCAATACAGCACGGACCTGGCCTTCGTCATTCCCGTTTTCGTCGAGGGCGAACCATTGGTCGAGCGAGACGTACCCCTCCAGGGCGCGGGTGACCAGGATGGCGTGTTGCACGCCCGCGGATACCGCCTGACCGTAATACCACGCGTCCACGACCGGAATGCCGGCCTGTTGCAGTTCCCGGATATACCTGTATTCCCGGAGAAACGTGGGGATGCCCCGAATCGGATGCCGGCAGGTTTTCGTGTTGTGATTCCTCTGCCGTTTGACGAAGACCGGCTGGATGGCGCCGTCGCCGGCCTCCAGGGGGTATCGAAAAACGCCGCTCGTGCCCTTCCTCCGTTCGTTGGGGGCCTCGACCCAGGGGGCGTCCAGATGCCAGAGGTCCGCAAATCCGCGAAGACGGTTTTGCTGAAACAGACCTCTGACGTGGTCGTCGATGAAGCACTCCCTGACAACCCTCATGTCACGGTTCATCCAAGCCTCGCCTGTCCTTTTCCCCCTCGGCCCGATCGACGGGAACGACGGCCGCCGCGGGGCCGTTCCCGGCATCCGCCTCTCCAAACGTTCGGGCCGCCGGAGGGGGGATTGCGTTTCACGGCGGGAAGCATAGGCAACCTGCCGGGTTGTGTCAATGAAAATGGCGACGGATATTTTAATGGAAAAAACGCCCCTGATTGTGCATAGCGACGTCCCTGAAAACGGCGATGTCCCGGTGCGGCGGACCCACGCAGCCGGCGCATCCCCGCAACCGAAAGGAGAAGAACGGATGAAGATTCTGGCGCTCCAGGGGAGCCCCCGCCCGGCGGGCTATACCCAAATGGTGTTGGACCCGTTTCTGGAAAGCGCCCGGAGCCGCGGCGCCGAAACGGAAACGATTTTCCTGGCCAAGCAGAAGATCCGTCCCTGCATCGGCTGTTACACCCGTTGGTACAAGACCCCCGGAATCTGCATCCATAAAAACGACGACATGCCCGCGCTGCTGGAGAAGCTGAAGGCCTGCGACGTCGCTGTGTACGCCACGCCCCTGCACTACTTTGGCATGATCTCCTACATGAAGGTGTTCTCGGAGCGGATGATGCCGCTGATCCTGCCGCAACTGGTCGAGCTGAACGGCGAAACCGGCCATCCCCACCGCGACCCGGATGCCGGACCGGACCGGATCGTGCTGCTGTCGGTCTGCGGGTTTCCGGAGATCAGCCACTTCGACGCCCTCGTGGCGCCGTTCCGGCTGTTGACGCGCTACGGAAAGCCCTCCCTGGCGGGCGTGCTCCCGCGGCCCGGATCGGAGAGCATGCTGTTCATGGACAAGCTGGGCAAGAAGGGGAAGGCGGTCATGGAAGGCTTCTTCCGGGCCGGCCGGGAAATCGTGGATCTTGAGCGGGTCTCGCCGGAAACCGAGGCGGTCTGCAGCCAGCCCTGGACGACAAACCTGCGGAGCTTCCGCGATCAGGCGAACCTGTACTGGGACATTCGTACCGAGCACCACGAACGCACCCGGCGCGGCGAAGAGACGCGTCCGTTCGAGGAGGCCGTCCGGAAGGACATCCGGATGCTCCTGGGCGGGATGGCGGGGCGTTTCAGCCCCGAGTTCCGGGAACTCAAGGCCAAGCTGCAATTCGACGTGACGGGCGAGCAGCCGGGGCAATGGCGCCTGGTCATGACCGACGGCTATTGCGGGTTTTGCACGGGGCCGGCTGACCGTCCGGATCTGATCATCCGCACGCCGTCGGAGGTCTGGATCGCGATCATGGAGGGCCGTCTGAACGGCGCCGAGGCCTTCGCCGAGGGGAAGTACACGGCCGAGGGGGACCTGAACCTGCTCATGGGCCCGCAGAAGCTCTTCGGCGCGGCCTGAGGGGCGCCCGCCCGCGGAAACATGTCCGCCGCGAGAAAATGTCTTGACAGGCCGGAGAAGGTATGAGATAGGCGCAACCATACCCTGAAAGGTCGCATTCCGAAGATGAACAGCATGGGCAGCGGGAACAGCTATTATTTTAGCTATTATTATTTTTACGCACCGGTCTGCCCAGCGCTTAGGATGACTTGAAGGGAATAAAATAAAACAAGCTAAGCCATGGGGAGATCGACGCTGCCCATGGCTTTTTTGTTTTGGGGCCGGGGCGGCGGTGTTCGTCCCGGCCCTTGTTTTTTGGAGGTCAAGTGCCATGATCGTCGTCATGAAGAAGAAGGCCACGGATGCCCAGATCGATCAGGTCATCGAATGGATCGAGTCCGTCGGGTACCGGACCCACCCCTCCCGGGGCGTGGAGCGGAGCATCATCGGCGCCGTCGGGGACGAGCGCGGCAAGGGGCAGCTCAAATCCGTCGAGAACCTGCCCGGGGTGGAAAAGGTGGTCCCGATCCTCAAACCCTACAAGCTCGCCAGTCGCGAGTTTTCCGAGGCCGATACCGTCATCCCGGTCGGAGACATTAGGATCGGCGGGACGTCCTTCGTCGTCATGGCCGGTCCCTGTTCCGTGGAGAGCGAGGAGCAGTTGATGGAGAGCGCCTACATCGTCCGCAAGGGCCATGCGCAGATCCTGCGCGGCGGGGCCTTCAAACCGCGGACGTCGCCCTACAGCTTCCAGGGCATGGAGGAAGAGGGCCTGAAGCTCCTGAAAAAGGCCAGCGAGCGGACCGGGCTGCCGGTGGTCACGGAGGTCATGAATACGACGGAGGTGGACCTGGTGGCGTCGTACGCCGACATCGTCCAGATCGGCGCCCGCAACGTCCAGAATTTCGCATTGCTGAAGCGGGTCGGCCAGATCCGCAAGCCCGTCCTCCTCAAGCGGGGCATGATGACGACGATCGAGGAGCTCCTCATGTCGGCGGAGTACATCCTGGATTCGGGAAACGACCAGGTCATCCTCTGCGAGCGGGGGATCCGCACCTTCGAGACGGCGACGCGCAACACCCTGGATCTGAGCGCCGTGCCGGTGCTCAAGGGGTTGACCCACCTGCCCGTCATCGTCGATCCCAGCCATGCAGCCGGTCACTGGCGGTACGTCATCCCGCTCGCGCGGGCGGCCGTCGCCGTGGGGGCCGACGGGATCATCATCGAGGTGCACCCGGAGCCGGAAAAGGCCGTCTCCGACGGCGCCCAGTCCCTGAAACCGGAGAAGTTCTACCGGATGATGGAGGAACTGCGCGCGATCGCCGGGGTGATGGGGAAGGAGATGGGGGTGCCGGCATGAAGAAGATCCGCGTCAATCTCGACAGGAAATCGGCGAATGCCCACGAGATCTTCATCGGCCGGGGCATCATCGACCGCATGGGGCTCCTCATGGCCAAGAACAACTGGGCGTCGCGCTATGTCCTCGTGACCGACAGCCGCGTGGCCGAACTGCACGGCGACAGGGTCCTGGCGACCCTCCGGGGCATGAACCTCGCGGTGGACATGATCCAGTTCCCGGCGGGGGAGGCGTCCAAGACGGTTCGGACCTGCCTCGATCTCGTCGAGCGGCTGCTGGCCCTCGGGGCGGACCGGAAGTCCGCGCTGATCGCCCTGGGCGGCGGGGTGGTCGGCGATCTGACGGGGCTCGCGGCCTCCCTGTTCATGCGGGGCATTCCGTACCTGCAGGCGCCGACGACGCTGCTCGCGCAGGTGGACAGCGCCATCGGGGGCAAGACCGGGGTCAATCTCCCGATGGCGAAGAACATGCTGGGCACCTTCTACCAGCCCAGGGGCGTCTTCATCGACCTCGCCTTTCTGGACACGCTGCCGGAGCGGGAGTTCGCCAACGGTCTGGCGGAGATCGTCAAGTACGGCGTCATCGAGGATCCGGAGCTTCTGAAACACCTGGCCGATGAGGCCGAGGCGATCCGGGGGCGCGACGGGGCGATCCTGGAGCGCCTGGTCGCCCGGTCCTGCCGGATCAAGAAGGGCATCGTGGAACTCGACGAAACGGAGAAGGGGCTCCGCCGCATCCTGAACTTCGGCCACACGATGGGGCACGCCGTGGAAGCCGCGACGGACTACGGGATGGCGCATGGAGAGGCCGTGGCGGTGGGCATGGTTGCCGCCGCGAGAATTTCGGTCGCCCTCGACCATCTGTCCACCGACGAGGGCGAACGCATCGAAGCCGTCCTGCGGGCCGTCGGCCTTCCCGTCCGGATTCCCGGTAACGTGAGCGCCGAGCGTCTGCTGGATGGATTGCGGATGGACAAGAAAAAGGAAGGCGCGGACGTTCACTTCGTCCTGTTGAAGAAGATCGGGATTCCCTTCGTCAACGGCGGGGTCCCGGAGGCGCTCCTGCGCAAAACGATCGAGGATTTGCAGTCATGAAGAAGACCCCCCTGGACGATTTGCGGGCGGCCGTGAAGGAACGGGACCGGGAACTGGTCCGTCTGCTGAACGAGCGGGCGAAACTGTCCGTCGAGATCGGTCGGGTCAAGGCCGGCCGGAACCGGCCCGTTTACGATCCGGCCCAGGAGGCGGAGGTTTATGCACGGCTGGATGCCCTGAACGAAGGCCCCCTGACCGGCCCGGCCCTGCGGGACGTATTCCGGGAGATTCTCTCCCAATCCCGGGCCCTGCAGACCCCCATGACCGTGGCCTATCTGGGACCGGAGGCGTCTTTTTCCCACCTGGCGGCCCTTTCCCATTTCGGGCGGCAGGCGCGGTATGTCCCCGCGGCGACCATCGCCGAGGTGTTCGACGCCGCGGAGAAGGAGAAGAACGTGTGGGGTGTCGTCCCGGTGGAGAATTCCACCGAGGGCGCCGTCAAGCGGACGCTCGACCGCCTGATGACGACCCCCCTGACCATCCGGGCGGAGCGCTTTCTCAAGATCACGCTCTGCCTGCTCGCGCAGCGGTCCGGACGGAGGGGAATCCGCCGGATTTACTCCCACCCCCAGGCGCTGGCGCAGTGTCAGGGGTGGCTCGACCGGAACTTCCCCCGGGCCGAACGCCTGGAGGTTGCCAGCACGGCGGCGGCGGTCCGGAAGGCGCTGGCGGAGAAAGACGCCGCCGCCGTCGGCGGCCCCATGGCCGTCGAGGCCTACGGCCTGTCGGTGGTCGCGTCGGGCATCGAGGACAGCCCGTGGAACACCACGCGGTTCTTCGTGATCGGCCGGGGCGAGAGCGATCCGACGGCCCGGGACAAGACCTCCATCCTGTTCGGGACCCCCCACGTTCCCGGGACGCTCCTCCGTGCCCTGGAGACGCTTGCCAGGGAGGGCGTCAACATGACGCGGATCGAATCGTACCCCCTCCGCGACCGGATGTGGGAATACCTCTTCTTCGTCGATTTTCTCGGCCATCGCCGGGATGAAAAGGTCCGCCGCTGCCTCGCCGAGATGGCGTCAAAGACGACCCTGATCAAGATCCTCGGCTCCTATCCCCAGGGGGAGGAGGCATGAAGAGGTGCGCTCCCGTTCATGCCGGCGTCCGCTCCGGCCCGATTTCGGGGATCGGGACCCCTGGGGGAGGCATGAAGATCTGCGTTCCCGTTGCGGCCGCCACGAACGAAACCGCGCTCGTGCTCATGGACAGGGCGCTGGCGGAGGCCGATCTCGTGGAGATCCGCCTGGATGCCATCGGGAAGCCGGACCTGAAGCGTCTGCTGCGGGGCAGGCGGGGGCGGGTTCTCGTCACGAACCGGTCCGCGGCGGAAGGGGGCGCCTTTGACGGCCCCGAGGCCCGGCGGGTCGCGTTCCTGCGGGAGGCGGTCGTCCTGGGGGCCGCCTATGTGGACATCGAGGCGGCGACCGACGGGGGGCTGATCCGGACGCTCCGGGAAACCCTGCGGGACCATGGCGGCGCCACGAAGCTCGTCGTCTCCTGGCACGACGTGACCGGGACGCCTCCCGCGCGGGCGCTCAGGAAAAAGTTGCGCGAGCTGATGGCGTTCGAGGCCGATGTCGTGAAGCTGGTGACGCGCGCGGAGAGCGTCGCGGATGCGTTCCGGGTGCTCGAACTCATCCCCGCGGCCAGACGGCAGGGACAGGAGATCGTCGCCTTCGCCATGGGGGGCCCGGGCCGTGCCAGCCGCCTGCTGTCCGTGCTGATGGGCGCCTGCTGGACGTTTGCCGCCCTGGAGGCGGGGGCGGAATCGGCCCCGGGACAGATGACGGTCGCGGAAACCCGTCAACTGATCTCCGTCCTGACCCGGGGCGCTCAAAACGGACGCCCGTGAAACGGAGCCCGATTTCCCGCTTCTGACGGGGAGGGATCGCGTGTCGATTCCCCTGCCGACGGTGGGAAGGAATGAAGGAGTGTGCATCGCGTCATGGACGTCTACGGCATTATCGGCAATCCGGTCGGCCACAGCCTCTCGCCCCTCATGCACCAGGCCGCCCTGGACGCCCTGGGGATCCCGGCGCGGTACGCGGCCTTCCGCGTGCAAAATCTGGCCGCCGCCGTGCAGGGGATCCGGGGGCTGAACCTCCGCGGCGTCAGCGTCACCCTGCCGTTCAAGACGGAGGTCATGACCCTGCTCGACGAGGTCGAGGCCGGCGCCCGCGCCATCGGCGCCGTCAACACGATCGTCAACGACAACGGGCGGCTGACCGGCTTCAACACCGACGGAACCGGGCTGATCCGGGATCTTCGGGAGGTCATGGACATCGAGGGCCGGCGCTTCGCCGTCCTGGGGGCCGGCGGCGCCGCGCGCGCCGCCGTGTTCGGCCTCGTGCAGGCGGGGGGGATTCCGGTCGTGCTCAACCGGACCGCGCAGAAAGGGGAGACCCTGGCGGCGGCCTTCGGCTGCGATTTCCGCCCGCTGGCGGAAGCGGCCGGCGTGGAGGCGGACTGCCTGATCAACACGACGCCGGTGGGGATGGCGCCCGGGGTCGAACGCTCGCCGCTGCCTGCGGACGTTCTCGGAAGGTTCCGCTGGGTGGTGGACATCGTCTACACCCCCCTGCGGACCCGACTCGTGACGGAGGCGGCCGCCGCGGGCTGCCGGACCCGCTCCGGCCTCGGCATGTTCATCCACCAGGGGGCGGAACAGCTCCGGATCTGGACGGGCCGGACCCCGCCCGTGGATCTGATGCGCCGGGTGGTGGAGGCGCGGCTGATCGAAGCCGGCTGAAGGGGAAGGGAAAGACCGCACGCGATGGAAGACTTGACCGAAATCAGACCGCTTCGCCATCTGGACGCCCGGGTGACCCTGCCCGGCTCCAAGAGCTACACGCAGCGGGCGCTCCTCATCGCCGCCCTGGCGGAGGGGACGTCCCGCCTGCGGAACCCCCTCCTCTCGGAGGACACGGGGCTCATGATCGACGCCCTCCGCGCCCTCGGCGCCGGGATCGCCCTGGAGGACGGGAACCTCATCGTCGCGGGAACGGCCGGGAAGATCGCCTGTCCGGAAGGGGAGATCCGGCTCGGCAACAACGGGACGGCCATGCGCTTCCTGACGGCGGCGGTTTGCCTCGGGCGGGGCGTTTTCACCTTGACCGGCGATCCCCGCCTGTGCGAGCGACCGATCCGGCCCCTCCTGGACGCCCTCGCGACCCTCGGCGTCGATGCCCGCAGCCGCGGGGGCAACGGGCGCCCGCCCGTCCGCGTCGCCGCGGATGGCCTGAGGGGCGGGCAGGTCATCCTCCGGGACATCGAGAGCAGCCAGTACGTTTCCGCGCTCCTGATCTCGGCCCCCTGCGCGTCGGGGGACACGCGCCTCGATCTCGAGGGCCGCATCCCGTCGCTCCCGTACGTGGCGATGACGATCGAGGCGATGGCGACCTTCGGTCAGGACGTCGCCAGGCCGGGCGCCCACGCGTTTGTCGTCCGCGGGAACGGCGGGTACCGGGGGCGGGAGTACCGCATCGAAGGGGATGCCTCCAGCGCGTCCTATTTCTTCCTGGCCGCGGCCCTCACGGGGGGGCGGGTCCGGGTGGACAACGTCCGCCCCCGGACCTTGCAGGGGGACATCGGGCTGCTCGCCATTCTGGAAGGGCTCGGCTGCCGCGTTCGGAGGGGCGAGGATTGGGTGGAAGTCGAAGGCGGCCGCCTGGCATCGGGCGACGTCGCCCTGAGCCTCGGCGACATGCCGGACATGGTTCCGACCGTCGCCGTCCTGGCGGCCCTGCGTCCCGGCCGGACGATCATCCGGGATGCGGCCCATCTGCGGCTGAAGGAGAGCGACCGGCTCGCGGCCCTGGCGGCGGAGCTGGTCCGGATCGGCATCGGGGCCCGCGAGACGGAAGACGGTCTCGTCATCGACGGGGGGACGCCGCACGGCGCCGTCATCGAGACGTACAACGACCATCGGATCGCCATGAGCTTTGCCATCCTGGGGCTCGTGGTTCCCGGTGTCCGGATCGCGAACGGCGCGTGCGTGGGGAAATCCTTTCCCGGATTCTGGCAGGCGCTGGAGGGGCTATACGCATGAAGAACGTGGTGCTCGCGGGATACCGCTGCACGGGAAAGAGCAGCGTGGGACGGGGGCTGGCGGCCCGGCTGCGCCGTCCCTTTTACGACACGGACGATCTGGTCCGGGAGTGGACGGGGATGTCGGTCCGGCGGATCGTCGCGGAACAGGGGTGGGCGTTCTTCCGCGCGGTTGAAAAGGCGGTGATTGCGGATCTCGCGTCCGTGCGGGGCGCGGTCGTCGCGCTGGGGGGCGGCGCCGTGCTGGACCCCGAGAACGTGGCCGCCATGAAAGGGAACGGCCGGGTGATCTGGCTCGTCGCCGATGCGCGGACGATCGTCGCCCGGATGGGGGAGGACCCCGTCAGCGCGTCGCAGCGCCCGTCCCTCCGGGGGACGGACCGGCTCAAGGAAACGGTGCAGGTGCTCGTCGAGCGGACGCCGGTCTACCGGGCGGCCGCCGATTTTACGGTTGACACGACGGGGAAAACGGTGGATGAAATCGCAGCGGAGATTGACGGATTTCTGGCACGGATCCCGGACATGACTCCGCCCGGCGGAACGGACCCATGCGGATCGTGATCCCGCCATGTGCGGGGCATCTTCCGCCCCTGCGCGCTCGCCGCGCGGCGGGGGTCTTGGGGAAATTCCGCCGGCGCGCTTCCGGGGTGCGATACGCCGGGGTCTGACACAGAGGACGAATCCTGATGTCCGGCAATACGACAGGCGTTGTTTTTCGGGTGACCACCTGGGGAGAGTCCCACGGGGAGGCCGTGGGGGCGGTGGTGGACGGGTGCCCTCCCGGCATCGCGCTCGCGGCCGAAGCGATCCAGCGGGAACTCGACCGCCGCAAACCCGGGAGCGACGCCCTGGCCTCCCCCCGCCGGGAGGAAGACCGGGTGGAGATCCTCTCCGGCGTGTTCGAGGGGAGAACGACCGGCACGCCCATCGCGCTGACCATTCGGAACCGCGACGCCGCGAGCGCCGCGTATGACGACCTGAAGGACGTCTTCCGGCCGGGTCACGGGGATTTCACCTACTGGAAGAAATACGGCCACCGGGATCACCGGGGCGGGGGGCGCGCTTCGGGCCGGGAGACGGCGGCCCGCGTGGCGGCCGGGGCCATTGCCCGCCGGGTCATCGCACCGGCCGGCATCACCGTTGCGGCGTTCACCCGGGCCCTGGGCGGCATCGTCGCGAAGGGCGACCCG
This sequence comes from Syntrophaceae bacterium UBA2251, assembly GCA_002347815.1. GTDB lineage: Bacteria > Desulfobacterota > Syntrophia > Syntrophales > UBA2251 > UBA2251. The sequence goes on along the minus strand of DDXV01000057.1, from coordinate 27,218 downwards.
CCCGGCGACGCGGACCGGAACCGGCTCCGCTGCCCCGACGCCGCGGCGGCGGAGCGGATGGAGCGGCGGCTGGCCGGCGCGAAGCGGCAGGGGGACACCCTGGGCGGTGTCGCGGAAATTTGCATTCATGGATGTCCGCCGGGTCTGGGCGAGCCGGTCTTCGACAAGCTCGACGCCGATCTGGCCTGCGCCCTCATGGGGATCGGGACGGTCAAGGGCGTGGAGATCGGCGCCGGCTTCGCGGCCGCCGCGATGAAGGGCTCCCGCTGCAACGATCCCATCGGGCCGGCGGGGTTTGCCTCCAACCACGCCGGGGGCGTCCTGGCCGGCATTTCCAACGGCGAGGCCATCGTTCTCCGCGCGGCGTGCAAACCGATCCCCTCCATCGGGCGGGCGCAGGAGACGGTCGACGTCCGGGGAAACCCGGCAACGCTCGCCGTCCGGGGACGCCACGATGTTTGCGTGATCCCGAGGATCCTTCCGGTCTGCGAGGCGATGGTCTGCCTCGTCCTCGCGGATCATCTCCTGCGGCAGAAAGCGATCCGTCCATGAACCCTTTCGAAATCGGCATCGTCGGGGGGACGGGCGGGATCGGCCGCTGGTTTGCGGCGTTCTTCGCGTCGGAGGGCTATCCCGTTCACGTGGTCGGACGCAACACGGACCTGACCCTCCGGGATCTGGCGGAGCGGTGCCGGGTCGTCATCGTGGCGGTGCCCATCGGCGTGACGCAAGAGGTCATCCACCGGGTGGGACCGCTCCTCGATCCGGGCGCGCTCCTGATGGACCTGACCTCCTTCAAGGCCGCACCGGTCCGCGCGATGCTCGACGCGTCGGCCGCGGAGGTGATCGGATGCCATCCCCTCTTCGGGCCGGACGTCCCCTCGCTCGAGGGACAGAACGTCGCGATCTGTCCCGCGCGAGGAGAGCGCTGGCTCCCCTGGCTGCGCGACCGTCTCGAGAAGAACGGCGCCCGGATCGTCGAGACGACGCCGGAGCGCCATGACCGCATGATGGCCCTGGTCCAGGCCCTGAATCACCTGGATACGATCGTCCTCGGGCTGACCCTGAGGGAGGCGGGCGTTTCCCCGGCGGACCTGGAACCCTTTACCACCCCCATTTTCCGGATGAAGGCGGCGATCGTCGAAAAGGTCTTCGGCGCCAGCCCCCGCCTCTACGCGGAACTGATCGCCGGCAATCCGCACACGGACGAGCTTCTGGCAATCTACGAGACGCAACTCGCCCGCCTCAAGGACCTGCTGGCGCGAAAGGACATCGACGGTCTCGCGGCCGCCCTGAATCCGGGGAAGGGGTCGCCATGAAGGGACTGGCCCTGTTTCTCCTCGCCTTCCTGATCCTCTACGGCGGGCTCCACGCTTACGCCTTCCTCAAGGTCCGGGCGGCCTTCCCGATCCCGCCGCCGCTCCATGTCGGCCTGGTCCTTCTTCTGGGGCTTCTGTTCCTGGCGCCCCTGCTGATCCGCTATTCCGAAAGGGCCGGGTTCGAAACGCTGGCCCGGGGACTGTCCCACGTGGGCTACGGCTGGATGGGGTTCCTGTTCCTGTTCTGCGCCGCCGCCCTCTGCGTCGATCTCTACCGGGTCCTGATCTCCGCGGGGGGAGTGGCGTTCAAACAGACGTTCGCCCCGCTGCTGCCTTCGCCCCGGCTGGCCTTCCTCATTCCCCTGATCGTGGCCGCTGTCGCGACGGCGTACGGCTACGGGGAGGCCCTGAACATCCGCACGGAGCGGCTCGTGATCCGGACCGCCAAACTCCCCGCCGGGGTGGATCGCCTGCGGATCGTCCAGATCTCCGACATCCATATCGGCCTGATCGTCCGGGAGGACCGGCTCGACCGGATCGTGGCGGCGGTGCAGGCGGCCGGGCCGGACATCGTGGTGTCCACGGGGGACCTGGTGGATAGTCAGCTCGACCATATCCGCACCGCCATGGAGCGCTTGAGGGCGCTCCCGGCACGTTACGGAAAATACGCCATCACCGGCAATCACGAGTTTTACGCCGGTCTCGACGATGCCCTCGCCTTCACGGAGGGGGCGGGATTCACGATGCTCCGGGACGAGGGCGTCCTGGCGGCCGGGGCGATTCAGATCGTCGGCATGGACGACGTCCCGGGGCACGGGTTGGCGTCCCCGCCCGTGAGTCCCGAGCAGACGCTGCTCCGGGGGCTTGCGCCCGACCGTTTCACGCTTCTGCTCAAGCACAAACCCGTCGTCGAAAAGGAGAGCGTGGGCCGGTTCGACCTGCAGTTGTCGGGGCACACGCACCGGGGCCAGCTCTTTCCGTTCAGCCTGATCACCCGCCTGTTTTTCCCCTTTCACGCGGGCGCCTACGACCTGCCCGGCGGGGGAATCCTCTACGTCAGCCGCGGGACGGGGACCTGGGGGCCTCCCATCCGCCTGGGCGCGCCGCCGGAGGTGACCGTCATCGACCTCGTCCGCGCCGCGCCCTCCGCTCCCGATGCCGCCGGTCCTTCCTGACGATCCCGCCCGAGCCGGAATCGGGCCGGGGAGATCGTCATCTTTGCCCGCTGACAAATGGGGACGGATGTGGTAGGGAAGGACAACTTTCAAGCGGGGGCGGGGCGACGATGACCAAAACGGGGTTCGACAACGAGCGGTACATCCGGGAGCAGACGGCTGCGATCCTGGAGCGGGTGGAGCGGTTCAACAACAAGCTCTATCTGGAATTCGGCGGCAAGCTGATGTACGATTTCCATGCGGCGCGCGTCCTGCCCGGCTACGACCCCAACGCCAAGATGCGGCTCCTGCAGGCCCTCAAGGACAAGGCGGACTTGCTGCTGTGCATCTACGCCGGCGACATCGAACGCAAGAAGATCCGGGCCGATTTCGGCATCACCTACGATTCCGACGCCCTCAAGCTGATCGACAACCTCCGGCAGTGGGGGGTCAACGTCCTCGGCGTCGTGATCACCCGCTTCGACCGCCAGCCCGCGGCCCAGCTCTTCAAGAACAAGCTCGAACGCCGCGGGATCCGGGTCTACACCCACCCATTCACGCGCGGCTATCCCACGGACGTGGAGCTGATCGTCAGCGAGTCCGGGTACGGCGCCAACGAGTACATCGAGACGGACAAGCCCCTGGTCATCGTCACGGGACCGGGACCGGGGAGCGGGAAGCTCGCCACCTGCCTGTCCCAGCTCTACCATGACCATCAGCGGGGCATGAAATCCGGCTACGCCAAATTCGAGACCTTTCCCATCTGGAACCTTCCCCTGAAGCACCCGGTGAACATCGCCTACGAGGCGGCGACGGCGGACATCCGGGACTTCAACCTGATCGACCCCTTCCATCTGGAGGCGTACGGCGAAACGGTGGTCAATTACAACCGGGACGCCGAGGTCTTTCCGGTCTTGCGCCGGATTCTGGAAAAGATCACCGGCGGGGAGTCGTTCTACCGGTCGCCGACGGACATGGGCGTCAACCGGGCGGGGTTCGCCGTCACGGACGACGAGGTCGTCGGGGAGGCGTCCCGTCAGGAGGTCATCCGCCGCTATTTCCGCTACCGCTGCGAATACGTCATGGGCCTGACGGACAAGGAGACGGTCCAGCGGGTGGAGCTTTTCGTCCGGAATTTCGGGCTGACGCCGGAGTATCGGCGGGTGGTCCCGCCGGCCCGCGAGGCGGCCCGGGAGGCCCAGGAAAAGGACAAGGGCAACGAGGGGATCTACTGCGGGGCGGCGATCGAACTCGCCCAGGGACGGATCGTGACGGGCAACAATTCACCGCTCATGCATGCCGCCTCCAGCCTCGTCCTCCACGCGGTCAAGCGGCTGGCCGAGATTCCGCCGAAGATCAAGCTGCTTCCCGCCACGATCACCGACTCCGTCCGGAACATGAAAACGGAGATCCTGAACGAGACATCGGTCAGCCTCGACCTCGAAGAGACCCTCATCGCGCTCAGCATCAGCGCCACGACCAATCCCGCCGCGCAACTGGCCGTGGAAAAGCTGAAGGAACTGAGGGGGTGCGAGGTGCACATGACCCACATTCCCACGCCGGGGGACGAGGCCGGGCTCCGGCGGCTCGGCGTCAACCTCACCACCGACCCCAACTTCTCCACCAGCAACCTTTTCATGGATTGAGCGGGGCGTCAGGGGAAAACGATGCCTTTGAACAGGTCTTCGATGGTATCGAGTTTCTCCTCGATGGCCGTGCTCAGCAGTTGAGCGACCGTGAACAGGATCACCACGGCATTGCTGGAGGCGTCCCCACGGCTGGTTTCGGCGGCGGAGCGGATCCGCGCGCTGACCCCGAAGTTCACTTTCTGCACCCGCGCATAGGCCTCGTCCAGTTTGGTCAGCTTCATGTCCGGCGCCTCGCCCCTGCGGGCGATGAAGTACTGGGCCAGCAGGTACATGGAGGTGGAGCGGACGATCGTCTCCTCGGAGGTGGCGAAGGGGAGGTGGAACCGGGCCATCGGTTTGAGAAAATTCATGTGGGGGCAGCCGCTGGTGGCCATGATGAGGCCGAGGATGGACGCCAGGCCGCGCTGGGCCGGCCCTTCCTTGAGGTACGTCCGCTCGTCGGTATGGACGGAGATCTTGACGGGAAGGGTGGAATTAACGTCCCGGAAGGCATCCACGAGCTGTGCGATGTTGACGGCAATGGGACAGCGGGGCTGGTCGTTTTCGGAAAGGGGGCAGTGCCGGCACTGACAGTGGCCCAGACGGGTCCAGTCCGGATACGTCACTTCCGTCCCCTCCGCCTCCTCCGTTTCCGGAACGAGAGAGAGGGTCGTCGCATCAATGCGCAGATCGTACTGGAAGATTTCTCCGGTCGGAAACTCGAAGACGTAGGAAACCTGGCGAATCGGCATACGCGCTCCTTTCCATGAATGACGGTGACGCTTATCATAAGCAAATCGCCCGCAAAGTCAACGGGAAATCCCGAAGTCCCGTCGCCGCGGTCCCCGTTCCAATCGCTTGATCTTTGCCTTGACTTTTGAACCGGGATGGATAAAAGTGACGCGCCAACCGGGAGGCGTCACCGGCCCGGCCAGGCGGGGGCGCTCTTCGCCGCTCTTCCCGTCGGCACCGGACCGGGACCTGGAGCCCCGCGGGGTGGCGGCAAATCCATTTTTACCCTATCCAAACGCGTCGCCGGAGAAACCCTTGAAACCAGATATTTTTTTGCATTCACTTTTTCAGCCGATTCCCGTCGGCTTGCGTTAGAAACCAGGACAAGAGGAGCAGTCATGAAAACGATCAAGATCATGCCCTGTCTGGACATGAAGAACGGCCGGGTGGTGAAGGGCGTGCACTTCATGGACATCAAGGACGCGGGCGATCCTGTGGAAAACGCCGCCTTCTACGAAAAGGAAGGGGCGGACGAGCTGGCGATGCTGGATATCGCCGCGACCCTGGAAAACCGCCCCACGCGCCTGGAGTGGGTCCGGCAGGTGGCGGCGGTGATCAGCATCCCGCTGACGGTCGGGGGCGGCATCAACAGCGTGGAGGACATCGAAATGGTGCTGGCGGCCGGGGCGAGCAAGGTCTCCATGAACAGCGCCGCCGTCAAGAATCCGGAGCTGGTCGCGGAGGCCGCGCGGCGTTTCGGGACCGACCGGATCACGATCGCCGTCGACGCCAGGCGCAACGCCGCGATGCCGTCCGGATTCGAACTGGTCGTGGCCGGGGGAACGACGCCCGTGGGACAGGATGCCGTCGCCTGGGCGGGCCGGTGTGAAGACCTGGGCGCCGGGGTCATCCTCCCCACGAGCATGGACGGCGACGGGACCCTGGCCGGGTACGACCTCGAATTCACCCGCGCGATCGCCGATCGCGTGACCGTTCCCGTCGTGGCCTCCGGCGGGGCGGGAACCCTGGAACATTTCTACGAGGGCGTCGTCGAGGGCGGGGCGCAAATCCTCCTGGCGGCGTCCGTGTTCCATTTCCGGACCTTCCGCATCCGGGAGGTCAAGGACTATCTGCGCGGCAGGGGACTGCCCGTCATCTGAAGATCGGAAGACAGCAAGGAAGGAGGAGCATCAGCATGGAATTCAAGAGTTGCAGGGCCATCGTCACGGGAGGGGCCTCGGGCCTCGGGGAGGCCTGTATCCGGCGCCTGGCGGCCGCCGGGGCGAAGGCCGCCATCTTCGACGTGGCCGTCGAGCGGAGCGAGAAACTGGCCGCCGAACTGGGCCCGAACGTGATCTTCGCCCAGGCGGACATCACGAGCGACGAGAGCGCCCAGGCCGCGGTCGGAAAGGTCGTGGACGCATTCGGCGGGATCAACGTCGCCTTCAACTGCGCCGGTGTCGGCGATCCCGGAAAGGTTCTATCGAAAAGGGGCCCCCTTTCCCTGGCGGCCTTCAACCGCGTCGTCCAGATCAATCTGGTCGGCACCCTGAACATCATCCGCCTCGCCGTCGAACAGATGGTGAAAAATGAACCCAACGCCGACGGGGAGAAGGGCGTCATCATCAATACGGCCTCGATCGCTGCGTTCGACGGTCAGATCGGCCAGGCCGCCTACGCCGCTTCGAAGGCGGGCGTTGTCGGCATGACCCTGCCCATTGCACGGGAATGCGCCGAATACGGCGTCCGCGTTGTCACGATCGCCCCCGGGCTCTTCGACACGCCGATGCTGGCCGGTCTGCCGGATCCGGTCCGGGATATCCTCGCCAAGACGATTCCTTTCCCACATCGTCTGGGCCGGCCTGAGGAGTACGCCCGGCTCGCGCAGCACATCATCGAGAACACGATGCTGAACGGCGAGTGCATCCGTCTGGACGGCGCCCTCCGGATGCAGGCGAAGTGACGCTCAGGCCCCCGCGGCGGCGGGGCGGCGGCTGCGGCCTCGCCCGGGGCGAGGCGGTCATCCTCAAGGTGCGGGGCCGGGCCTAGCGGGCCGACGGAAATTTTGCGAGAAAGGAGGACGGAAGTGTTTCTCGTCCCTGAGCCTTCCCGTGCCGGGGATTGACAGCGTAAGGTTTGCGTTCCCGAAGAGGACCGGGGCGTTCATCTGCGTCGGCGTCATGCGTGTCGAAAAAATTCGTTGTTCAATCAATTCTCAAGGAGGTAATGACAATGATTTTGGCGTCACAGGAAATGATCAAGAAGTGGACGGAAGCGGGCGCGTGGGGGGACAAGACATTCATCGATTACTTCAAGGAACACGTCCGTACCCAGCCGGACAAGGTCTGCCTTGTGGATCCCATGAACAAGGAAGCCCTGGTCGGCCTGAAGCCGGAACGGCTCACCTACAAGGAGCTCGGCCGGGCCGTGGACGCGACCGCCGAGGCCTTCCTCGGCCTCGGGATCAAGAAGGACGACATCATCATGGTCCAGCTCCCGAACTGCTGGGAACTGGCCATGCTGTATCTGGCGATCACCCGGGCCGGCGCCCTGATTTCGCCCATGCCCATGCAGTGGCGGGCGTCCGAGCATGAGTTTATCGCCGAAATGACCGAGGCCGCGGCCGTTATCACCGTCGAGGAATTCGGCGGCTTCAAGCACAAGGAGATGGTCGAGAAGATCCAGGCGAAGCACCCCTCGATCAAGCACATCCTGACCCTGTCCCAGATCCGGGAGATGACGAAGGGCGAAGTCACCGGAAAGCTCGATCAGATCCATATCGATCCCAACGACGTCTTCACCCTCTGCTGGTCGTCGGGCACGGAGGCCCAGCCCAAGGGCTGTCCGCTCAGCCACAACAACTGGCTCTTCCTGGCCACCCTGTGTTACGAGTGCGCCCCGATTCTGCCGGGCGACAACCTCATCACCGCCGGGCCGCTCGTGAACATGGCCTCCATCGGAACGGTCTTCGTCGAGTGGCTCAAGGGCGGCGGGAAGTTCGTCCTCCATCACCCCTTCGACGGGACGACCTTCGTGATGCAGATGATCCTGGAGGAGATCAACTACATGCTGCTCGTCCCCGCCATCGTCAACGCCCTGCTCAAGCATCCCAAGGTGGACCAGTTCGACTTCTCCAAGGTCCGGTCCATCACCATCGGGTCGGCGCCGCCGTCCTTGTGGTCCGTCCAGGAATTGAAGCGCCGCTGGGGGATCGAATTCGGAAACATCTGGGGTCAGAACGAAGGGACGGGCAACATCGCCGGTCCCAGGCACATCACCGACATGGAGATGCGCATCGATCACTTCCCCCAGTTCGGCAAACCGGGGACAACCTGGAATGTGGGACAAATGGCCCATGTCCATATGAAGCTGGTCGACCCGGTGACGAAGCAGGAGGTGACGGAGGAGGGGAAGGTGGGCGATCTGTGGTACCGCGGTCCCAACGTCATCCCCGGCTACTTCAAGCGCCCTGACCTGACGGAAAAGTCCTTCGACAAGGACGGCTTCTTCGACACGGGCGACCTCTTCCAGGTGAAGGACGGCAACTGCGTCGGCTTCTTCGATCGGTCCAAGGACATCATCATCCGGGGCGGCTTCAACGTGAGCGCCCAGGAGGTGGAGAACATGGTGCTCGGATTCCCCAAGGTGATGGACGCGGCGGCCGTGGCCATGCCGGACGAGATCCTGGGCGAGCGGACCTGCATCTACGTCGTGCCGAAACCGGGCGAGACGATCACCCTCGAGGAAATTGTGGCCTTCATGAAGGAGAAGGGTCTGGCCGTCTACAAGATTCCGGAGCGCCTGGAGATCATCGACGCCATCCCGCGCAATCCCGTGGGAAAGATCATAAAGAAGGTCCTCCGGGAGGACGTCAAACAGAAGATGAAGATCGTGTAAGCGGCGTGAAGACGCCGGGCGGCGCCCCGACGGGCCGCCCGGTTTCCATTGACGGGAAGGAAATCCATGCGGGGGAATATCGACAGCGTCGGCGACATGTTCGCCTTGACGGCGGCCAAGTGCCCGACGAAGACCGCCCTGATTTTCCAGGACGAGCGGTTCACCTACGGCGAATTGAACGCCCGGGTGAACCGCCTCGCCCGGGCCCTGATGGCCGCGGGCGTCCGCAAGGGAGACAAGGTGGCGTTCCTCTTCATGAACAGCCCGGAGTTCGTCGTCGCCTGGCTCGCCGTCGCCAAGGCCGGGGCCGTCGGCGTTCCCCTGAACTACGGCCTCGTTCCCCGTGAACTCAAATATCAGATCGGCCAGGCCGACGCCGTGGCGATCGTCTTTTCCCCGCTCTTCATGGAGCGGATCGCGGCGATCCGGGACGACCTGCCCCAGGTCCGCACCTATCTCTGCAACGGCGAGAACGGCACCCTAGGATTTCGAAACCCTGCCCGCCGGCTACCCGCCCGATGAGCCGGAGGTGGACGTCTCCCTGTATGACGCCAACCTGATCCTCTGTACGGCCGGGACGACGGGCGTGCCCAAGGGGGCCGTCCTGACCCACCGCAACAGCCTCTTCAACGCCTTCACCTGCTGTCTCGACTACCGCTTCACATGTGACGACGTGCTCCAGATCGTCCCACCCCTGTTCCATGCCGCGGCCGTCAACTGCATGCTCCTGCCCGGCCTGGTCCTGGGATGAACGATTGCGATCCACCTGCGCTTCGATCCGGAGGACATGCTCCGGACGATCCGGCAGGAGGCCGTGACGGTGACCTGGGGTCCGGCGATCCTCTGGCGGACGCTTTTGGCCTGTCTCGACTTCGCGAAGTACGACGTCCGGTCCGTGCGCCTGCTGGGGAACGGCGGGATGGCCATGGCGGGCGAGATGCGCGAGAAACTGCTCGCCCATTTCCCGCGCGCCGCGATGATGGACATCTACGGCATGACGGAGCTCTCGCCCGCGGCGACGCTGCTCCGGCCGGAGGCGGCGCTGGCGAAGCCGCTCTCCGTCGGCACGCCCATGACCCTGACGGTCGTCCGGATTCTCAACTGGCGCGGCCGCGAGGCCGCCGTCGGGGAGGTCGGCGAGATTGCCGTCCGGGGGAACGCCCTCGACGGGTATTACAAAATGCCCGAGGAAACCGAGCAGGCCGTCAAGGGCGGATTCTTCCGCACCGGGGACATGGGCAAACGGGATGAAGAGGGGTTCATCACCCTCGTGGACCGCAAGCGGGACGTGATCACCACGGGGGGCGAACAGGTGTATTCCCGCGAGGTGGAAGAGGTCCCGCAGGCCAACCCCCGCATCAAGGAATCCGCCGTGATCGGCGTGGCGGACGAGAAATGGGGGGAGCGGGTCGTGGCGATCGTTTCCCTCCGGCAAGAGACGACGCCGGAAGCCCTCCTCGCCTGGTGCCGCGAGAACCTCGCCGCCTACAAATGCCCGCGCCAGATCCACATCGTGAACGACATCCCCCGCAACGCCGCCGGCAAGGTCGTCAAGGGCGAACCGAGAAAACGGTTCGGCTGACCGGTGGCGCCGATCGACGGGGGCCCCTCGGTGCGGTCCGCCAGGCCACGCAGGCTTCGTTCCGTGGGGCCGTGGCCGATAGGGTGTGCAGTTTTTCAACGCGTCTCCCTCACGGCATGGAATTCTGCCGGTTTGTCTGACGATCTCACCGTCCGAGATGGGTACAGCGCCGTTCTTAAAGAAGGCATTGACAATGAGTGACGTTTGTGTACATAATCTGATACACAAATGGAGGACATCAACATGAAATTCCTGAGCGTCCGGGACTTGAGGGGCAAATCGGCGCAAATCCGGAAAGAACTGCCCGACGAAAGAGAGATGGTTGTGACCAGCAATGGTCGGCCGATCGCCAATCTTGCGGCGATAACCGAAGCCAATCTTGAAGAATCGTTGTCAGCATTTCGCAGATCACGCGCGGTTGAAGCGGTCGTTTATCTCCAACGGAAATCCGTAGAAAATGGCACGGACAAGATTTCATTGGATGAAATCAACGCCGAAATCAAATCCGTTCGTAAAAAGCGCGCAGGATGAACGTCGTCATTGACACCAATGTTCTTGTCGCGGGTCTTTAATCGCCCTTCGGGGCTTGCGGCGAAATCGTACGCATGGTCTCGGCCGGCGAACTTACGCTTTCCTTTGATGCCCGGATCCTGTCGGAATACAACGAAGTCCTGCGTCGTCCGAGATTCGGGTTTGAAGAGGAACGGATTGCCGCGCTGCTGGACTACCTTGCGTGCCGGAGCCGGGCTGTTGCTCCCGCCCCTCTGCCGCACTCCCTTCCCGATTCGGATGATGAGCCGTTCCTGGAAGTTGCCCTTGCGAGCCAAGCGTCATGCCTGGTTACAGGAAATCAAAAACACTTTCCTAAAGAACAATGCCAGGGCGCCAAAATCATTTCGCCAAATGAGTTTCTGATCTTTTACAGAAACCAGCAGGGGAAAAAGAGACGCATAACAAAACGCTCAACCCGGACGGGCAAGAAACGGCGCGCCGGTCGATAATGTCATCGTCCGTCCGGCAGGGAAGCAACCGGCCTGACGGAGAAAGTCGAGAGAACATGAAACTGCCCCTCTACCAGGTCGATGCCTTCACCGCGGAGGTCTTCTCCGGGAATCCCGCCGCCGTGTGCCTGCTGGAGGACTGGCTCGAAGACGACCGGCTCCAGGCCGTGGCGGCCGAAAACAACCTCTCCGAGACCGCGTTCCTGGTGCGCAATGCGGACGGGTTCGACCTGCGCTGGTTCACGCCGACCACGGAGGTGGCGCTCTGCGGTCATGCGACCCTGGCGAGCGCCTTCGTGCTGTTTGCCTGCCGCCGGTGGTCGGGGGAGGCCGTCCGGTTTCGGACGCGCCAGAGCGGGGATCTCGTCGTCAGGAAGGGGCGGGACCGGCTCCTGGAGATGGATTTTCCGGCGCGACCGGCTTATGCCGTCAGTCCTCCCGCCGGAATTGCGGAAGCCCTGCGCGTCACCCCCCGGGAAGTCCTCGGATCCGCGGAGGACCTGCTCGTCGTGCTGGATCGCGAACAGGCCGTCCGGGACGTGAGCCCCGATTTTCTCGCCCTGTCGCGTATCGCGTATCGCGGCGTCATTGTCACCGCCCCGGGGGAGCAAAGCGACTTCGTCTCGCGCTTCTTCGCGCCCCGGGTCGGCGTGCCGGAGGACCCGGTGACCGGCTCGTCGCATTGCGTCCTCGCGCCCTACTGGGCCGGCGTACTGGACCGCAACGACCTCCATGCCCTTCAGGTTTCGAAACGGGGCGGCGAGATTTTTTGCGCGCATGCCGGTGAGCGCGTGAAAATCTCAGGCCGCGCGGCCCTCTATCTGGAAGGGACGATCACACTTTAAGGCAGCGGACGCGCTGAGCGCAGGTGACGCCTTTAGGCATCCGCATGACGGGATGAGGGGGGACGCGGTCCATGTTCCCAATTGTGCGATCAATGCATTCAATCAACAGGAGTTCGAACATCCCGACGGATTCCTGAATAAAAAGGAGGTGCGGCATGAGTCAGATTTTCAATTTGCGCGCGGAGGAGAGGATCGGCGTCGTCACGTTCGATGTCGTCGGCGATGCGATGAACACATGGACGGACGCGGCCTTCGAGGATTTCGACCGGCTGATGGGCGACGTGGAGAAGGAGAAAGGCCTCAAGGGGCTCATTTTCATCTCCGGGAAGCCGGAGAATTTCCTGTCCGGAGCGAACCTGAAGACGATGGCCCAGGTGGAGTCCGCCGACGTGGCCCGGAAGATCCTGAAAACGTTTCACGGCTGCTTCACCCGCATGGGCCAGCTGGGCTATCCGGTCATCGCGGCGATCCACGGCCACTGCCTGGGCGGCGGCCTGGAATTCGCCCTGGCGTGCACGGCGCGGATCGCCCGGGAAGGCAAGACCACGATCATCGGCCTGCCCGAGTGCAACGTTGGCCTCTTCCCCGGCGGCGGCGGGACGCAGCGGCTTCCCCGCCTGATCGGCTATCCGGCCTTTGAGCTGGTTCTCAAGGGGAAGATGCTCCCCGCGGCCAAGGCCCTGGAACTGGGGATCATCGACCGGCTCATCCCCGCCGAACAGGACCTCCTGACGGCGGCCAAGGCGTTCCTCGCCGAGATCAATGCCGGGACGGCGAACCTCAAGCGTCCGGCCCAGGATTTCTCCCAGGTGGATGCGATCGCGGAGATGGCCAAACAGGGGATCCTGAAAGCCACGAAGGGCCGCGAAATCCCCGGTCCGATCCTGGCCCTTGACTCCATGCACCGGGGCGTCAAGCTCTCGCTGGAGGAAGGGCTGGAACTGGAGAAGGACAACTTCGTCAAGGTCATCCTGAGCAAACAGGCCAAGGGCAGCATCAACACCTTCTTCATCAAAGGGATGACGGACAAGCCCAAAAGCATGATGACGAAGGGATTCGTTCCCAAGGCGATCAACAAGGCCGCCGTGCTCGGATTCGGCACGATGGGCCGCGGGATCGTCATCGATATCCTGCGCAATACCCGGATTCCCGTCATCGTGAAGGACGTCCCCGAGGCCCTGGAACCGGGCAAGGCCTTCCTCCAGAAGATTCTGGGCGGCATGGCCGAGAAGAAGCGCCTGAAGGAGCCCGTGGAGGACCTGATGGCCCGCCTGACCGCGACATCGGACTACATCGACGCCTTCCGCGAGGTGGACATCGTGATCGAGGCCGTGTTCGAGGAGATCGGCGTCAAGAAGCAGGTGTACGAAGAACTGGGCAAGGTGATCCGGGAGGACTGCATCGTGGCGAGCAACACCTCCTCGATTCCCATCACCTCCATGGCGCCCTTTGTCGTCAATCCGGCGCGGTTCGGCGGCATTCACTTCTTCTCCCCCGTCTGGATGATGCAGCTCGTCGAGGTCATCCGCGGCGAGAAGACAGCCCAGGACACGATCGACAACCTGCTGAACTTCACCGGGCTCATCCGGAAACGGCCGATCGTCTGCCGCGACAATCCGGGCTTCGTCGTCAACGCGCTGCTCTTCCCCTACCTCAAGCTGGCCATGGAGTACATCGAGGCGGGCAATCCCATCGAGAAGGTGGACGGCGCCGTGACGGCCTTCGGCATGCCGGTGGGGCCGATCCGCCTGACCGACGAGGTCGGGATCGACGTGCCCTACAAGGCCATGAAGGGCATGGGGTTCGTTCAGCCGACGCTCAAGAACGTCGTGGAGGCGGGGCGCTGCGGCCTGAAGAAGTCCGGCAAGGGCTTCTTCCTGAAGGACGGCAGCGTCGATCCCGAGGTCCTGCCCCTGATTGCGAAGGGCACGCCGAGGGAGGTCTCGGCGGAGGAGATGCAGAACGGGTTCATCGAATCCATGGTGAAGGTCGGCAAGGACCTCCTGGACCGCCAGATCGTGACGTCGCCCGCCATGATCGACGTCGGGATGATCTGGGGGACGGGCTTCCCGCCGGACAAGGGCGGCCCCATGAAGTGGGGCGACCTGACGGGATTGAGCGAGAAGCTTTTCGGGAAGAAGTTTTACAAATAGAGAGCGAGATCCGGCGCTGCTGGGCGGCACCCTGATTCAGCCTTAAGGGGGGAGCGGAAACCCGTTCCCCCCTCTTTTTTTGAGGATCCCCAGGGCCCATCGGAGCAAGGGCTGGAAAAACTGGCTGCCTGCCCACCCACAAAGGGCATTTGCCTATTGAATCCAATAGGACATTTCTACTTTGGCTTGACACAGCCCGCCTTTGGCTTGACATGTGCCGGATATCTTCTATACTCCCACTCCGGACGGGGATCAGGCCGAATGGTGCGCTCGGGGCGGATCGCCGCGCACGGCCCCGGCCAGGCCAGCAACGTCAGCGCGAGCGGGCGCCGGTGTCCGGCTTCCCTCCCGCGAGAAACGGTCGGAGATGCGAAAAGAAAACATCAGAAACATCGCCATCATTTCCCATGTCGATCACGGCAAGACCACGCTGGTCGATGCCATGCTCCGGCAGACCGGCACCTTCCAGGTCCATCAGGTCGTGGAGGAGCGGGTGATGGATTCCCTGGATCTGGAGAAGGAGCGCGGCATCACCATCACCGCGAAGAACACGGCCATCCGGTACGGGGAGGTGAAGATCAATATCGTCGATACCCCGGGACACGCCGATTTCGGCGGCGAGGTGGAGCGGAGCCTCAACATGGTCGACGGGGCGATCCTCCTCGTCGATGCCAGCGAAGGGCCGCTGCCCCAGACCCGCTTCGTCGTGAAGAAGGCCCTGGCCGCGAAACTCCCCATCATCCTCGTCATCAACAAGATCGACCGGTCGGACGCGCGGATCGAAGCGGTCTTGAACGAGGTCTACGATCTCTTCATCGACCTGGACGCCGACGAGGCGCAGATCGAATTTGCCGTCCTGTACACCAACGCCAAGGCCGGCGTCGCCCATGAGGCGCCGGGGGATGATTCGGCCGATTTCAAGCCCCTGTTCGAGACGATCCTCAAGCGCATCCCCGGTCCGGAAGGCGACGACGGGGCCGCCCCGCAGTTCCTCGTCACCAATCTGGACTACGACCCCTATGTGGGGCAACTGGCGATCGGGCGGCTCATGAACGGGACGCTGGAGATCAACCAGGGCTATACCCTCTGCGGTGAGCACGACGACACGCCCGGGGTCCGCTTCTCCGCCCTCTACACCTTCCACGGCCTGCAGCGCAAAGCCGTGGAACGGGTCGAAGCCGGGGACATCGCCGCCTTTGCCGGCGTGGAGGGCGTCAACATCGGCGACACGGTGTCGGCCCTCTTGGCCCCGCGGCCGTTGCCGCGCATTCGCGTCGATGAGCCGACCGTATCGATGATCTTCTATGTGAACAACGGTCCGTTCGCCGGCAAGGAGGGGAAGTATCTCACCTCCCGCCACCTGCGGGACCGGCTGGAGAAGGAGACGTTGAAAAACGTGGCGCTCCGTTTTCAGCCCCTGGAGCGCAAGGACGCCTTCGAGATCTGTGGCCGCGGGGAGCTGCAGATGGCGGTGCTCATCGAAACGATGCGCCGGGAAGGCTATGAATGCATGGTGTCCCGCCCCCGGGTCATCACCCGGGAAGAGAACGGCAAGACCCTGGAGCCCGTGGAGTGTTTGTTCATCGACGTTCCCGAGGCGTATATCGGCATTCTGACGGAAAAACTGGCTGCGCGGAAGGGACGGATGACGCTGCTCGTGAACCGGGGCAGCGGCCGGGTGAACCTGGAGTTCATCATCCCCTCCCGGGGGCTCATCGGTTTCCGCAGCCATTTCATGACGGACACCAAGGGCTCCGGGGTGATGAACACCCTTTTCGAGGGGTACGAGCCCTGGGCGGGGCCCATTCCGCAGCGGGTGAGCGGCGCCCTCGTGGCGGACCGCGTCGGCCGGGTGAATACGTATGCCAGCCTCGCCATGGTGGATCGCGGCGAGATGTTCGTCCCCGTGGGGACCGAGGTTTACGGCGGGATGATCGTCGGGGAGCGCAACCGCACGGGCGATCTCAACGTCAATATCGTCAAGGAGAAGAAACTGACGAACCTGCGCAGCTCCACCTCCGAGGCGACCGTGACCCTGCGGCCGCCGCGTCTCCTGTCCCTGGACCAGTCCATCGAATTCATTGCCGAGAACGAACTGGTGGAGGTGACGCCGCGGAACATCCGGCTGCGGAAGCTCGACCTGGCCGCCTACACACGTGTGGGGAAACCGTGATTTTTCCGAATCACGAGGCGCGCCTCCGGGAGCGGCTTCCCGCGTCGGGTGAAGGGTTCCCGGCGTGACGTTTGCCGGGAGCGATCCCGGGTGTGCGGGACGCGCAAATGCATGCAAAAAGAGGTGTGACGATGACGTACGTGATGGGTTTGGATGCGGGAGGCTCCGGCGGCAGACGACCCCCTGGTGGCAAGTGCCCGGGTCATCGTGACCCCGCACCTGGGCGGCAACACCGTCGAGGTCGGCACGCATCAGGGCATCATCGCCACCGAACAACTCGCGCAGCTCCCGCGGGGCGAGACCCCGGAATTCATCCTGAACCGGGAGGTCATGACGGCCTTCAGCTGGACCGGACCCCGGCCCGAACCCGGTGCGGAGGAACTGGCCCGGATCGCCCAGGGGCCCGGACCCACGATGACGTCGTAGCGGGGCAGGGGGATGCGGCCGCGGGGTTGACGGGGCGTTGACCGGTCTCAGACCGGGAAGGAGGCGACCGGTCCCCGGGAGATCCTGATTCCTGCACGCAAAGGGCCAGGACCTCCGGGGCCGTCGGGGACTTTCAGGATTTCAACAGGCCCTTGATCTCCTCCTCCAGGGCGAGCTTGCTCACCTTGCCGCTGGCCAAGAGCGGCAGAAGGGGGCGGATGAAGAACTTCTTCGGCACCTTGAAGTTCGCGAGTTTCGAACGGCACAGCTCGCGCAGCTCCTCTTCCGTCACCTCCTTGCCCGGCATGGGCATGACGAAGGCCCAGCCGACCTCCTGGTAGATCTCGTCGGGAACGCCCATGACGGCGGAGAAGAGCACGCTGAGATGCGTCTCCAGGATCTCCTCGATCTCGCGGGGGTAGACGTTCTCTCCGCCGGTCTTGAACATTTCCGATTTCCGACCGGTGATCGTGATGTACCCCCGGGCGTCCTTGAAGGCCAGGTCGGAGGTGTAGTACCAGCCGTCCCGGTCCAGAACCTCCGCCATGGCCTCGGGCTTGTTCAGGTATCCCTTGAACATGAACGGTCCGCGGACGGCGATCTCTCCGACCTGACCGTCGGGCAACTCCCGGTGGTCGTCGTCGACGATCTTCAGCTCGAAGGGCGGCGCGATCTTGCCCGCCGTCTTGAGCAGGGTGTCCACATCGTCGCCCTTTTCCGTATAGGTGACGAACCCGCACACCTCCGTGCTCCCGTACCCCGTGATCATCATGCCGCCCGTCTTCGCGCAGATCCCGGAGAGGACGTCGATCATGAGCTTCGGCGCGGCGGCGCCGGCCCAGGCCATGAGCCGGACGCGGCTGAAGTCGGTCTGGAAGAACTCCGGCTGCTTCATCTGGAGGAGGAACATGACCGGCACCTGGCCGAACATGGTAATCTTTTCCTTCTCGATGGTCTTGAGCGCGCCGACCGGATCGAACTGCTCCATGAACACGAGACAGCCGCCGGCCATGACGGCGGCGAAGCCGATCTCCACGTCCGCGGCCACGTGGTTGATCGGGAAGTGCAGCAGGCAGCGCGTCTCCTCATCGACGTAGAACTTCACGACCTCCACCTTGATGTTCTCGACGATGCTCGCATGCGTATGGACGACGCCCTTGGGTTTGCCGGTGGAGCCGGAGGTATACATGAGCAGGGCCTCGTC
Organism: Syntrophaceae bacterium UBA2251; assembly: GCA_002347815.1. Classification (GTDB taxonomy): domain Bacteria; phylum Desulfobacterota; class Syntrophia; order Syntrophales; family UBA2251; genus UBA2251. The sequence goes on along the minus strand of DDXV01000057.1, from coordinate 9,104 downwards.
GTCGGGCCGGATTTCCGCGGCGCGCTTCTCCAGGGCGGCGGCGGGCTCCGGGCGGGGCCGGTCGATGAAGTCTTGGAAATTCTCCGTCCCGTCCACCGGATCGCCGATGACGAGGACCTGCTTGAGGAAGGGGAATTCCTCCTTCAGGGCCGTGATCGTTGCGGCCAGATCGTTGCCGAGGAAGGTGCGCACGGCGATCAGGACCGCCGGCCTGGAATCGCCGATCTGGTAGCGCAGCTCGTCGAGGGTGAACTTGGGATTGAGCCCCAGCCACATCGCCCCGACCTTGCCCGCCGCCATGTACGTCAGGAGGAATTCGTTGCGCGCCGCGGACAGGAGCGCGACCCGGTCGCCCTTCTCCACCCCGATCGCGAGATAGGCGCGGGCGATCCGGTCCATCTTTTCCTTGAAGGCCCCCCAGGACAGGTGTTCTTCGCCGAAGACGAGCGCCTCCGCCTCCGGTTTCGCCTGCGCCCATTTCTCCACGTAATGCCACGTCAGGTTCAGATCTTGCCAGCCCATGCTTCCCTCCTTGTCGGTTGGATGGTTTCTCTACTCGGACCTTGCCGGTTTGCGTGCAAAAACACGGCTGAGACAATGAATCCCGCCCCGCTTACGGCAAGAGGGTGACGACGCCGTCGCTGACGGCCCTTTTCCCCTCGGCGTTCAGGATGGAGAAGAACAGGTGCGTCCGGTCGCCGTCGCTCCGGCGTTCCAGCAGCCGCACGCGGATCTCGCTGCCGGGGATGACCATTCCCGTGAAACGGCAGGCGATCGCGCCGACGCGTCCGGGGTCGCCCGCCGCTTCCCGGTCCGTGATCTCCCGCACCCCCAGGGCCAGGGTCGCCGTGCCCTGGTGGATGATATCGGGCAGGCCCACCTGTCGGGCAAACGTCACCGAGGTGTGGATGGGGAAGTGGATGTTGGTGCAACCGTCGTAGACGAAGGGCGCCGAACGTGGGATCGCAACGGGCGCCTCCCAGAGGGACGCTTCCGCCCCCGCCGCAACGGGAGGGACGGGGAGGGTTTCGGCGCCGGCGCCGGCGTCCGTGCAACGCATGCCCCGCATCATGCCGCCGATGTGCTCGGTGAAGACGGGATGGCCCTCCTGATCCTGAGCCTCGTAGCGGAGCACCATCAGCGTGCCGGCCTTGTGGGGGAGGATGGCGGCGACACGGCCCCGGACGGTCAGGCGGTCGTCCGGCCGGACAGGGCGGTGGAGCGCGAGGTGTTCCGTGTAGTGGACCTGGGTGGCGAGGATCTCGAAGGGAAAGTCCGGGATCTCGATGAAGTCCCGGATGCGTTCCGAGATCGGCCAGGTCACGGCCACGGCGAACATGGGAGGGGCGACGAGGCCGCCGGGACGGCTGTCGTCGAGGTAGCGGGGATTGGCGTCATCGAGGGCGGCCGCGTAGTTTGTCGTCTGTCGCCAGGTGATCCGGGCGTCCAGCGGTTTCAGGGGCGAACCGACAAAACGGGAATCGATGTCCATGACGGATCTCCTGGGCCGAGGGGGTGAGACGCGGTCGAAGGGATCTTCGAGGCGTATCGTTTCAAATGAACGCAGGCGGAATCCGACTTCCACCGGGGTTTTCATTACCGCTTTTTTCGGAACAACGCAAGCGCGTCCTTTACCAAGGCCGGCTATGTCGTGCCGGTTCCGACCTCGTCCATGGCTGATCCATCTTGCCGATTCCGGATTTTCCGGTACTGCACGAGGGCCGTCAGGGCCCGGGCGGCCCGTTCCGGTCCCGCGAACACGGGCAGGCCCTTCTCCATGAGCCGCCGGCAGAATTTCTCCTCGATCCCCCGATAGGTATAGCCGATCACCGGCTTGCCGTGCGTCCCGACCAGCGCGGCGAGGGCGGCGGTCTGCGTCTCGATGAGCGTGTCCGTCTCCCGGGCGATGTCTCCGGGGAGGAGGCCCATCATCTCCAGGGAGCATTCGATCATGAGCGACGGAACGAGGATGTACAAAAGGAGCATGTCGGCGCCGGGCTCCCGGAGGAGGACATCGGGGATCGCCGCGAAATAATCCCCCTGGTTCCGGGCGAAGGTCATGTCCACGGGATTGCCGAAGCTCGCCGTATGGGGGAGAAACGGCTTCAGCCGCTCCACCGTCTCCGGCGACAACAGGGGCAGATCGAGCCCTTCCCGCCCGCAATGGTCCGCCGCGGCCGCCCCCGGTCCGCCGGAGTGCGTCTGGATGACCATGCGCCTGCCCGCCGGCAGCGGCAGCGCGCCCAGCACCCAGCAGAAGTCGAACAGCTCGGTGACCGATCGCGCGCGGATGATGCCGCACTGTCTGAAAATCCCGTCGTAGACGGCATCGGGACCGGCCATGGCGCCGGTGTGCGAAAAGCCGGCCCGGCTGCCCGTTTCGCTGCCGCCCACGTAATAGGCGACGATGGGCTTGCGGGGCGAGATGGCGCGGGCGGCCTTCACGAAGGCCTCCCCCCGGCGGATCCCCTCGATGTACAGACCGATCACCTTCGTTCGGGGATCGGCCGCCAGATACTCCATGCAGTCCACGATGTCCACGTTGGCCTCGTTTCCGACGCTGAAGGCCGTACTGAAGTTGATGGCGTGGCGGGTCAGATGGTTGAACATCTGGGCGACGAAGCTGCCGCTCTGGGAGGCCAGTCCGATAAATCCGGGTTTCTCGTCGTACGGGAAGAGGGCCGTGTTGAGCCGGTGGTGGGTGTTGACGACGCCGATGCAGTTGGGGCCGATGAAGCGGATCCCGTAGCGGGCGGCGACGGCGACGATCTCCCTCTGCCGCTCCGCCCCTTCCGGACCGACCTCTTGGAATCCGCCCGAGACAATGACCGCCCGACGGATCCCCTTCTCTCCACAGGCCGCGAGGGTCTCGGCGACGAGCCGCGGCGGGAGGACGAAGAGGGCCAGGTCGGGGACTTCGGGCAGGTCCGCGACCGACCGGTAGGCCTTGAGGCCCTGGACGGCGTCCTCCGTCGGATGGACGGGGTAAATCGGCCCGGCGAACCCCGTGGCGAGCTGGGCGCTCAGGATGAGGCTGCCCATCGCCGTCAGGTTGTTGGAGGCCCCGAAATAGGCCATGCTGCGGCAGTTGACGAGGGGATACAGGGGACTGTCCTCGAGCGTTTGCGTCATCATCCGTCTCCTTGGGATTTTGAGATGATCGGTTCTCCGCCGGCCCGGGCCGTTCGGGTCCATCGAACCGGCACGCGGAGTTTAGGACGCCGCCGCCGTCCAGTCAAGATAAAAGGGACAAAGATGACCGGGGAAAAGATCGCGGCGTGCCAGGTCCGATCCGCCCGGGATTTTATGCTTGTCATTTGGACCGATTCTATGCCAGAGAAAACCGGTGCGGCCGCGTCATCCGGGTCGATCCCGGGCAGACCCATCGGCATCGGCGACGAAGGATTCATTCCTCGAGCGGGGAAGGGGGGGACCATGAAGGCGGAAGACATCCGGCGCGTACTCGTTGTCGGCGGCGGGACCATGGGGCAGCAGATCGCCCTGCAGTTCGCGCTTCACGGCTGCGACGTCGCGATTTACGACCTCAACGACGCGTTGCTGGAGAGGGCCCGGACGCGGATCGGAAAGCTGGTCCGGTTCGTGGCGCAGCATCAGCGCATCCCGCCCGAGCGGGCCGAGGGCGTGATGGACCGCATCGCCATGACCACGGACCCGGAGGAGGCCTCCGCCGGGGTCAATCTGGTCAGCGAGTCGGTTCCCGAGGACCCGGAGCTGAAGGGGCGGGTCCTGGGGATGTTCGATGCGCTGTGTCCGCCGGAGGCGATCTTCACGACGAACACCTCGACCCTGCTGCCGTCCATGTTCGCGGCTGCGACGGACCGGCCGGAGCGCTTCCTGGCCTTCCACTTCCACGACCTGCGCGCCAACACCGTCGTCGATGTCATGCCCCACCCGGGGACGGACCCCGCGACGACGGCGCTCGTCCGCGCCTTCGCCGAACGGATGGGGCTCATCCCGATCGTCCTGAAGAAGGAAAATTTCGGCTACGTCTTCAACGCCATGCTCACGACCCTGTTCCAGTCCGCGCAGACGCTGGCCGCGAACGAGGTCGCCGGCGTCGAGGACATCGACCGGGCCTGGATGGGGGTGATGGGCATGTTCATCGGCCCCTTCGGGATCATGGACAGCGTCGGCCTCGACACCGTCTGGCACATCACGGACTACTGGGCGAAGAAAACCCGCGATCCCCAGAGCCTGAAAAACGCCGCCTTCCTGAAGCCGTACGTCGACCGGGGCGAGCTGGGCCAGAAGTCCGGTCAGGGGTTCTACGCCTATCCCAAGCCCGCGTTCACCCGGCCCGGCTTCGTCGCCGGGCGTCCGGACACGGAAAATCCGCCGGAGGAGGCGCCATGAAGCTGGAACACCTGTTTTCGCCCGTGACGATCAACGCGATGACCCTGAAGAACCGCGCGGTCATGCCCCCCATGGGGACTGGCTACGGCAATGCCGACGGCACGGCGAGCGAACGGCTGGTGCAATATCTTGCTAGGCGGGCACGCGGCGGCGCAGGGCTCATCATCACGGAGATCTGCGCCCCGGACCCGCGCGGGAAGGGATTTCCCAACGAGCTCGGGGCCTGGAGCGACGCCCTGATCCCCAGCCTGGCGAGGATCGCCGCGGCCGTCCACCGCGAGGGGGCGAAGGTCGCCCTCCAGCTCCACCACGCGGGGCGCGAGACCTTTGCCGCCGCCGCGGGCGGCCTGCCCGAGGCCCCCAGCGCCATTCCCAGCGCCATCCTCGGCCAGCCCTGCGAGGCCATGAGCCTCGCCCGGATCGCCGATCTCATCGCGGCCTTCGCCCGGGCGGCGGCGTGGGCAAAGGAGGCGGGCTTCGACGCCGTGGAGCTGCACGGCGCCCACGGCTATCTCCTGAACCAGTTTCTGTCGCCCTTTTCCAACCGGCGGGAAGACGCCTACGGCGGGAGCGAGGAAAACCGGTCGCGCTTCGTCCTGGAGATCCTTCAGGCCGTCCGGGAGGCGGTCGGACCGGCCTTTCCCGTGCTGATACGGATCTCCGCGGACGAGTTGATCCGGGGCGGCTACGATCTGGACTTCACGCGGCGGCTGGCCCCGAAACTCGTCGCGGCGGGTGCGGACGCCATCCACGTCTCCGTCGGCGTCTATTCCACGCCGGGGAACCTGAGCATCGCCTCCATGGATACGGCGCCCGGCTTCAACCTCTTCCGCGCCCGGGCCATCCGGGAAGCGGCGGGCGTTCCGGTCATTGGCGTCGGCCGGATCCAGCGGCCGGAAGACGCCGACCGGGCGATCGCGGCGGGCGATGCGGACCTGATCAGCTTCGGACGTCAGCACCTCGCGGACCCCGACTTCATCCGCAAGACCCTTGCCGGCCGTGAGGAGGATATCCGCTGGTGCGTCGCCTGCAATCAGGGCTGCATCGAGCGCCTGAGCTTCGAGATGCGGTCCACGACCTGCACCTTCAATCCGGAGTGCGGGCAGGAATACCGGGGGGCGGACGCGACCGTCACGGGGTCGCCGCGCCTCTGGGTGATCGGGGCCGGTCCGGCCGGCCTCGCCGCGGCCCTGGCCGCCAGCGAGAGGGGGTATGCGGTCGAGGTTTTCGAAAAGGCGGCCGTTCCGGGCGGACAGATCCAGTCGGCCAGCCGCCCGCCCCACAAACAGGCCTTTCTGGACTGGGTCCACTGGGCCGTCCGCCAACTGGAAAAGCGCGGCGTCCGCCTCCATTACAACGAAGAAATGCACGCAGAAATCCTGCGGAGAGACCGCCCCGACGCCGTCATCCTGGCCGCCGGCGCCTCTCCCGTCGTCGCGAACATTCCCGGCATCGACGGTCCGAAGGTGTGCGACGCCCGCGACGTGCTGACGGGGAAAATCGCCCCGACCGGCCCCGCCGTTGTACTGGGGGCGGGCTATGTGGGCATGGAAACGGCGGACTATCTCGTCGCCCGGGGCATTGGTGTCGTTCTGCTTGAAATGCAGGCGACCTATCCCGTGGGAAAACTGACGGCGCATGCCTACTGGCTGCACCAGCGGATCCGGGAAGGCCGGGGGCGGATCGTTCTCGGGGCCACGGTGACGCGGATCGGGGCGGACGCCGTCTTCTACCGCCAGGGAGACGAAGAACGGCGGGAGCCCGCCGCCCTGATCGTCACGGCGATGGGCGCCCGGCCGGACAACGCCCTGGAAGGGCCGCTTGCCGAACTCGGGATTCCCTGTCGCGTCGTCGGGGACGCGGTCAGCCCGCGCCGGCTCCTGGAGGCGATTCACGAGGGGCATCAGGCCGGACGGGACATTCAGGGATGATCACGGCGGGCGTCGATATCGGATCGATGACGACCAAGGGGGCGATCGTCGCCGACGGCCGGATTCTGCTGACGCGCGTGCGCTTCACGGGATACAACGCCGGGGCGGCCGGGGAGAAGGTTTTCCGCGAGCTTTTGGACGCCCTGGACCTGGAGGAGGCCCAGGTGGATCGGGTGGTGGCCACCGGTTACGGCCGAAAGGCCGCCGCCTTCGCCCAGGCGACCGTCACGGAGATCACCTGCCACGCCGCCGGGGCCCATCACCTCGATCCCCGGGTCCGCTCCGTCATCGACATCGGGGGACAGGACAGCAAGGCGATCGCCCTGAACCCCCAGGGCAAGGTCCGGGATTTCGCCATGAACGACAAATGCGCCGCCGGTACCGGCCGGTTCCTGGAGGTCATGGCGCGGGCGATGGAGGTCGATCTGGACGCGTTCGGGGCGCTGTCGCTGCTGTCCCGGAAGCCGGCGCAGATCAGCAGCACCTGCACGGTCTTTGCGGAGTCCGAGGTGATTTCGCTCATCGCGGGCGGGGAGAGCCGGGAAAACATCGTCGCCGGCATTCACGAGGCCGTTGCGGCCCGCGTCGTGGCGATGGCGCGGCGCCTGGGCCTGGCGGCGCCGATCATGATGACGGGCGGCGTCGCGAAGAACGCGGGGGTCGTCAAAGCGCTCGAAGACAAGCTGGGAAACGTCATCGAGGTGTCCCCCTACGCCCAGGAGAACGGCGCGATCGGCGCGGCCCTTCTGGCGGCGTCGCGGATCTAACGAGGCGTCTTTCCAATTCCTGCTCGCGCGGGATCCCCCCGCGCCCGCCCAGCCGCGTACTGACCCTGGCGGCGACCCACGCCCCGAGTTCGAGGCAGGTTTCGGGGTCGAGACGGCGGACGATCCCGTAGGTGACGGCGGCGTGGAAGACATCCCCGCAGCCGGTCGTATCCACGGTCCGGGCCGGGTAGGCGGGCTTTCGAATCCAGCGGCCGTCGACCAGGGCGACATAGCCTTTTGCGCCCAGGGTAACGCCGACGAAGGGGCACCCCAGCCCGGCCAGCCGGCGGCAGGTTTCCATGGGGTCTCCCGTCAGGGCTTGCGAAAACGCCTCCGAGGCGATGAAGCAGTCGCTCAGGCGGGCAATCTCCAGCATGCCGTCCCGGAGCGAACCCGCGTCGCAGACGACGGGAATCCCCGCCTCACGGGCCGTCGCGCAGGCAAAAACGGACGCCTCGGGGAAGAACCCGTCCGTGTGGAGCGCCCGGCTGGTGCGCAGCCGCTCCAGATCGAGTTCCTCGGGGGACAGCGGCGGCCCCGTCGGTCGCTGCCAGAAGATCGTCCGGCGCGCCGCGCCGGGCTCGGCCGCGATGAAGGCGAATTGCGAACGGTGGCCCTCTCTCGTCCTGAGCCCGCCCGTGTCGATCCCCGCGTCGCGCAGCGACGCCGCGATCGCGGCGCCGAAGGCGTCGTCCCCCGCGACGCCCGCGAAATAGGCCGGCAGTCCCCAGCGGCGCAGCGCCACCAGGGCCGTGGCGACCGGGCCGCCCCCCTGGATTTCGAGGTTCGTAAATTCGCATTTGACGTCGGCGGGCGGATAGGCCGGGATGATTCCGAGATAGTCGAGGGCGCACTGCCCGAGACCGAAAACGGGGGCTTCAGAGGGCACGGTGCGCCGGCATGACGGGGTTCTTCTCAAGGCGGAGTTCCATTCGGTTGTCGGTTGACGGGGTCCATGTCCCTTGCGGAACGCCGCGTGTTCCTGCGCAAGAGGATACCCTTGCCGATTCCGCAAGTCAACGCCGATTCATCTGCGGTGAGGCCCCCGGCTGGACCCGGGAGGACATGGCGATGTCAGAAAATCGAGAAATGCCGACGCAACCCGCACCTCTGCCGTTACGAGAAGGGTCCCGTATGAAACGCATTCTTTTCCATGGATGCCCAGGGTTGATTCTGGCTGCCGTGATCCTCCTGGGAGGCTGTGAGGTGCAGAACCGGTTTCTCTATTTCCCCAGCGCGGAGCGGCCGTCCGCGAGGTCGCTCGCTGCCGAAAACATGAAGTTCTGGCAGGGGACTTCCGGGGATTATCGGGGTTTGACGGCCGATCGCGAGGCCGATGCGCCCCACGGGACGATGGTTCTGTTTCACGGAAACGGCGGCACGGCCCTCGACCGGGGCTTCTATTTGCAACCGCTGATGCGACGGGGCTTCCGGGTGATCCTGGCCGAATATCCACGCTATGGCGGACGCCCCGGCAGGGTGGGGGAGAAGCCGTTCGTTGCCGACGGACGGGAGACGGTGAGACGGGCGTACGCGCAATACGGAAGGCCCGTTTATCTGCTGGGGGAATCCCTGGGCGCGGGGGTCGCCGCCGCCGTGGCCGGTCAGTCGCCGGTTCCCATTGCCGGGGTGATCCTGATGACGCCCTGGGATACGCTGGCCGCCGTTGCCCGGACCCGGCTCCCCTTTCTGCCGGCCGGCCTGTTTTTCACCGATACGTATGACAGCACCGGCAATCTAAGGCTGTTCAAAGGCAAGATCGCCGTGATCGGCGCCGAGAGGGATGACATCGTGCCCGTCGGACACGCCCGTCGCCTGTACGCATCTCTCCCCGAAGGCAAGAAGCGTCTGTGGGTGATCCGGGGGGCGGGCCATAACGACTGGCCGCTTTACGCGGACGCGTCGCTGTGGAAGGAGGTGACCGACTTCGTCAAAGAATAAAACTCGGTCCGTGCGTGGATCGCCTGATCGGCCTGTTTCAACAAAAGTGGATCGTTTCAAATTGATATCAACACCGATTTTCGCGGAACAA
>DDXV01000076.1 GCA_002347815.1 Syntrophaceae bacterium UBA2251 | reverse complement strand
AATTCTATTTGCTCTTGACACGGGTCCACGATCCGGATCTCCGTATCCTGAACGGGCAGTCCTGCGGAGCCCAGGCGCGGGCCGTCGCGCGTCGCCGGACTGATCGTGGCGACGCTGGTGGCCTCCGACAGGCCGTAGGACTCGCAGATGATGCCGGGAATCTTGGCCCGCAGCTTCTCCAGCAGCGTGAGGGAGATCGGCGCCGCGCCCGAAACGACGAGCTTCACGATGGACAGGTCCGTTTCCTCAAAGAGGGGATGGGCCACCATCGGGACGAACAACTGCGGCGCCCCGCCGAAAACGGCCGGGCGGTATTTGGGAATGGCTTTCATAAACTCCTCGAGATCGAAGCGGGGAAAGACGACCAGCGTGCTGCCCTTCATGAACGGCTGGTTCAGATAGCCGTAGATGCCCATCACATGGAACCAGGGCGCGACGACGAGCGACGTTTCCAGCCCGATGGCGAACGCATGGTCCTCATCGCTGTCCCCTTCCATCCGCTTGAGGCCGAGCATGCCGTTCTCGTAGGTCACGTCGCCGCCCACTAACCAATGATTCATCTGGCAGCAGGATACGACGCCCTTGTAGTGGGTGATCATCACGCCCTTCGGCGTGCCCGTCGTGCCGCCCGTGTATGCGATGTGGGCGAGATCCGCCTTCGGGTCGATGGCGATCTCCGGCGCCTGCGCGGGATAGCGGGCGATGAGCGTTGTAAAATCGAGGGCGCCTTCGGGAATGGGAAAACGCGGCAGGGGTTTGGCCGGGGCGGAGAGCGGCGGATAGCAGTCCGCCATGTCCGTCAGGATGACCCTTTTCACCGGCGTTTCCGGCAGGACCTTCTGGGGCGCGGCGTAGAGCAGGTTCAACCCGATGAAGGTCTCCGTCCCGGCGTCGTTCATCTGCATCTTGAGCTCGCGCTCCGACAGGAGCGGACTCAAGGGGACGAAGACCGCGCCGCACTTCAGAAGCCCGTAGTAGGCGATGGCGAACTGCGGGCAGTTCGGCAGATGGATCGCCACCCGATCGCCCTTCACGACCCCCAGGTCGGTCAGGGCCGCGGCGAAACGGTCGGACAACCGGTCCAGTTCCAGGAAGGTGATCTCCATGCCCCCGAAGATCAGCGCGTTGCGCGTCGGCCAGCGGCGCGCCCCGGAACGGAGGATCTCAAAGAGGGGAATCTCGGGGTAAGTCAGGTTTTTAAAAACGCCTTTCGGCCAGTGGGTGTAGATTTTCTCCATGGATTCTCTCGTTTTATACTTTAAAAAAACTTCAATCGGTTCCTGATGAACGCAGACGTATGGCGATCCAGAGGCCGAGGACGACGCACCAGAGATTGATGAAGGCGTTCAGAACGAGGTCGAGGGTCGAGATGGCATACAGGCCGTTCTGAAGGTTGAAGCTGAAGTCGAGGACCCCGAGGAAGATGAGGGCGCCGGCGCAAACGAGCGACAGGGTCCTGCCCGCAGCCTTGCCCTGATAAAGGAGCCGGGCCGCGACGAGAAGCGCCGCCGCGAGGATCAGGTCGGGCAACGGAAAAGAGTGTTCGTAGACGAAATACCCCGGCGGGGGCGTCTGCGGGGCCAGTCCGACCGTGAAGAACCCGATCCAGAAGAGGATCAGACCCAGCGCCGTCAGCGCCTCGAAGATGACGATAGGTTTCGTCCCGTGTTCCATCTCCACCTCCTCATTCTGAAGTCGTTTCCGTCGGACGTTTTCGATTGCCGGCCGGCGGCGTTTCCCCCCCGTTAGCGAAACACTTTCGGGATCAGCATGGGGGTTTTTCGTTTATATTCACGGTAGGTGTCGCCGAGTCGCTTTTCGAGTTCGGGCTCTTCGATGAATTTGAATTCAAGGACACCGCCGACCACGAAAATCGGGGTGAAGACAAAGACCAGGGACGGAGATCCCGCCATAAACCCGATCCCGAAGAGCATCAGAAAGACGCCTGAGAGCATCGGGTTTCTGGCGTAAGCGTAGGGACCGGTGTCGACCAGCTTGGGGGGCGGGCTGATCGGGACGGGGGTTCCCTTCGCTTTCGCAAAATGCAGGACGGACCAGATCCACAGAAAAGCGCCGATCGCCATCAGCGGCAGGGAAAGAATGTAGTTCAAAGGATATCCGACCGGTCCGGAAAGATTGAAATAATCATCGAGTTTCAGCGCGAGAAAGATCGTCAGCAACAAGATGCAAAGAAAGAATGCGGCAAAGATCGGCATGAAGATGATCCGGATATGCCGCGCCCCCGTTACAGCCCGATAAATGAAATCGACGACGGTTTTCATGACTTGGCCTCTGACCTCGCTTAAACTCCACCTAATGAAGCGGGAGCGCATGAAACGCCACCAGCATCACAAACGCTGACACACCCAGGACCGCAACCCAAAGCTCCCTCTTGAATCGCCGATACTCTCCGACTTTTGCGTTCAAATAGTGGGTGAGAACCTTCCGGTTCATAATCACGTGGACGACGGCCGCTATTAAAAAGAGCAAGGAAGCGGTATTGTGAATGGTCATGAACAGGTGGCTCCACCGGGTGGCATCGTCGTGTGAGGCAAGATGGAGCGCGATGCCGGAAGGGACTAACCATACACCTGCGCAAAATAAAGCCACCGATGCCAAGGCTCGAATGTTGATTCCTGACCAATCAGCAATTTTATTCCCCATCTTCTCATTTCCCTTACATATTTTTCAAGCCCGATGCCTGAATTAAGCCGCGCCGCGAAGCGGCGTCGGCTTGAATGAATGGTTAGGCCTGCCTGAGACAGACCTTTCTGTTGATGGCACGGATAACTAGACCGTAAGAAATGAATTCAGGCGCAATCACATCTCGGCGAGCCACCCGCTGTTGTGGGGCACAGCCGTTGACGATCCGCCGGATGCCCCAACGCATCACCGCGGCATCAGCGCGAACACACCCCAGCCCAGGTATTCACGCGTGTAAGTGGCGTAACGCTCGGGTTCAGAGGTCAGTTGGGCTCGAACCTCTTGGGCTAACTCGTCGCCGGGATTGGCTTCAAGCCATCGGCGCATGGTGAGCCA
>DDXV01000016.1 GCA_002347815.1 Syntrophaceae bacterium UBA2251 | reverse complement strand
AGTACGCATCAACCGGATGAACCGGATTTTCTATGAAGATGCTGGAGCACTGAATTCAGTAGAGCCGTATTTATGGCGAAGTCAAGTGGCAACCTCGTGTGTCCGATCGAGAATACCGGGAGGGCGATGAGCCATGTCGGCCGTGAGTCTGTATGTGGCGGAAACAGTGACTGCCTTTACCCTTTTGGTTGTCGCCGCGTATCTGTTGAAGTATAAAGGGGTGCTGAGGCAGGAAGACAGCCAGCTGTTCGCCAGGCTGCTCACTCAGGCGGTCTTGCCGGCCACGATCGTTTATCAGCTCTGGACGCACCGGCTGTCGACCGAGAGCCTGCTCCCCGTTCTGGTCATATTCCTGTCGGGGGTCGTCTCGCTGGCAATCAGCTGGCTCGCGGGACTCATATTGAAGTTCGACCGCCAGAGCACCGGTGCGCTGATGATCGTGTCGTCCTTCGGCTCGTCCGCGCTGATCGGATATCCGATCATCCAGTTCGCCTTTGCGAACAACCCCCGGGCGCTTGCCGAGGGGATCATCATCAGCGAACTCGGCGTGGGCCTGCCGATCTTCATCTTGTGTCCGGCCGTGGCCATGTATTTCGGAGGAACGCTTGAGGCGAATCGGGACGTTCGCAGATTGGTGAAAGACTACTTCCTGTCGCCCATATTTCTGTCCGTCCTCCTCGGACTCACCCTGTCCCGCGTCGACATCCCGGCTGGGACGCCCGTGGTCGACACCATCATGGAGACCCTGAAGATGATACAGGGGGCAACCGTGGTCATCTCGGCCCTGATTCTCGGGCTCCAGCTTTCGTTGCACCCGATGCGCGGATTCTGGGGCTTAATCATGGTATCCATCCTTGTGCAAATGCTTTTCCAGCCCTGGTTCAACGATCTTCTCGCGGGCCTGCTGAACGTCGACGTGGAAAACCGACAGATTCTGGTCCTCATCAGCGCCATGCCGGCCGCCATCCTTGGCCCCGTCTTCGCGGCCCGGTACGATTGCGCCGCGAAAACCGCCACGCTGCTCACCTTCACCCACATTGTTCTCAGCCCGGTGGTGGTCCCGACGGTCTTCGCTCTCCTGTCGTGAAGCCGGCGCAGCCGAAGAGCCGCTTCTGCTGTCCCGGCCGTATCGAGATTGGCCCGGGGGGTCGTCTCGACGGGAGACTGCACTTCCGGAGCCTTCCCGACGGGGTGAATCAGGGAGTGCGGTTCTAATCGACCATCCTCCCAGGAGCCGCCAACAAAGGATCGAGGAGAAGGCTGACCCACTTTTCACGCCAGCCTGTGGAATGCGTTGCCCCTTCCACTTCCGTCACGCTCCGGCAGGACAGGTCCCCCGTTCTTCGGGCGAACGATTGCACGATGAAGGCCGGGACGACGCGATCTTTTGTGCCGACGAAATGGCGCATCGGAATACGGGAGACATCAGACGCATAATCGATCGGGTTCAGCGAGCCGCTCAGCGCGTCGACCCGGTGGTATTCATTTAGGGCTTTATGGTCGAGGTTTCCCGCGATTGTCCGCACGCCGATCACGTCGTACCTGCGCGCCGCAATGAGAACGGCAACGGCAGCGCCCCCCGAGTACCCGACCAGATGGATCTTCGTCGCCTTCGCTTTCTGCCGGAGCCGATCGACGGACTCATCGACGGCGGTGATCACCTCCTCCGAGAAACGTCTGCCGGCCCAGTACGCGGCATCGCACAAAGCGGACCCGGACGCGGCATATTGCCCCGGCCTCGCCAAGTAAGCCACGTTTGCCGAGGGATCGCCCCTCGCAAGGTCCGCAACGAGGGTATCCAGGGGAGTCGGATCTTCCGACAGGCGGGAGCGGGACAGCCATGCCTTTCCATCGCCCTCGATGTAAACGGTCAACGGCTCTCCCGGCTTGGAAAAGCGATGCCAGCTCGTCAGGACGAAATGACTCGTCTGTATGTAGGACTTCTCCCACGCAGCATCGGCGGCAATCCGTTCAGCCGCACCGCCGGGATGCAGGGTGCAGCCGGACGCGGCAACGGCAAGGACGAACAGAAAAAGCCGCCCGACGCCCCTAAAAGGAATACCGGACATTGACGTAACCAGAGTGGCTGTGAAAATCTTCCCGGATTTCGAAATCATAGTCCAGGGAAAGCTCGATGTTGTACCGTGTCGCCAGGGCGATTCTTGCCCCGAGGCCCAAACCGCTTCGGGCAGGACGGGATCCGCTTGTGACAAAGGAAGTGCCGCCGCCCGCGAAGGTCGACGTGATTTGCTGGCGGTCGCTCAGCAGGTCGTATAACCACTTGGCGCGCAGTTCGGACAGGAAGGCGCCGTACGACCCGTTTGCGTTATAGCCCATTTTCACGCCCAGCCCGGATCGGACCGTATCGTAATGCTGTCGATCCACCTTCAGATTCAGATCCCCCGCACTCTTTTCCATGTAATCTTCAATGCGCAGGTGGTCGTACCGGATCGAGGCGAAGGGAGTCCATTGGAAATCCCCCTTTTTCACCGCATGCCCCGCCTCCAGGGAAAGCGCTACCTGCCGCCCGTCGTATTCGCTGTCTGCGGTGCGCCGGACGCCCGGGAAAACGATATTTCTTGAGCTGTGGTAATCATGGTAAGCGAGAGAAAAGGCGCCGTTGATGTAATTGGCGCCCCTGGCGAGATCTGCGTACAGGGTCCCCTGGTAGCTGTCCGCGTCGGTCTTGCCGCCGTTGTCTTCCGGCCGGATCCGGTTATGGGCGTATCCGAACCCGCCGCCGCATCGCAACGCGTCGCCGATCAAGATGTCGTAACCGGCGGCTACGCCCCCCATGGAGGAGTCGTATCCTCCGCTTCCGTTTCCGTCACGGGGATCCTGGCTCATGCGGCTTCCGAACATCTGCGCCCACATGGCCCTGTCAACGGGCGAATCACCCGTCGAGATTCCTGTACCTGCAGCGCCTTGACCGGACCGGGCGTAATCGAGCCGGTTCTGGACCGAGCCGAGAAATCCATCCAGAGCGGCGCTGCTTGCCTGGAGCATACCGTTGTCGACCACCGGCTGAAGCCTTGCTGCGTTCGATGGGTCTCCCGAAGCGTCGAGCGCCCCGAGGACCCTTTGCATATCCGCGCCGATATCGGCGGAATCGGCCAGCGCATCCAGCACGGCGCCGAGAGAGGCGTTCCCTCCGTTCAAGGTATAATATGCGTTGTCGCGCGAAGAGACGAGAAACAGTTTGTTTCCGGTCCGGCTGACGGAAAAACGGAGCATCGGGTAGGCGGGATCGTTCTGGACCTGGATTTGCGCGGAATTTGTTTGAAGCGATCCGCCCGCATTGGGTTCGATGATGAGAAAACTTTCCTGGTTCCGGATGGTCGTTGTCTCGGCGATCTGCGGGATCAGCGTCACGGTGCCCGTGTCGGCGATCTTCGCGTTTTGAACACCCCGGATCTTCGCCGTAGACTGTGAAGCTCTGGACAGGGCAAAACCGATGGAGGCGCCGTTGGCGTTCAAGAGGTCTCCGGCGTCGGCGCCGAGGTCGATGTTGCCGTTCACCCGGCCGCCGGACAGCGTGACCGTATCGTTGCCCGTCCCGCCCTGAATGCCGCCGTTCACGACGCCGCCGGATATCGTGATGGTGTCGGCGGCGTTCCCGCCGGTAATCCCGCCCGCCTGAATCGTTCCGCCGGTCATGTTGAGCGTGCCGCCGTCCACCGTGACCACGGTCCCCTCACCGGCCGTGATCTTGCCGGTGAGTGTCCCGCCGGTGCGGACGGCCAGGGCATTGCTGCCCGTTCCCAGGTCGATATGGCCCATCACTGTGCCGCCGTCGATGCGGACCGTGTCATTGCCCGAACCCGTCTTGATGGCGTACCCATCTCCCGTCCCGGTGATGGTCCCGGTGGTGGTGATCTCGGTGTTTCCCGCCCAGGCCGTCACGGCCGTTCCATCGGCCCCCGGTGCCGTAATGGTTCCCGAATTGATCAGGGTATTCTTCACGGAGCCGGTATACGGCACGGTATGGGTGTCGCCCGTGAACAGCAGCGCAATATTCTCGCTTCCGGCAAGGTTGAATTTATTCGTATCCGCGGTTGCCGTGATGAGGCCTGCGTTTGTGACCGTATAGTTTTGCGACCCTACCAGGATGCCCTGCCCACCGCTGACGACACCGCCGGCGCCTACGGTGATCGTGTTGGGCGAGGCGGCGTTCAGGCTCTCGCCGGCCTGGAAGTCGGCGCCGGCCCAGAGCGTGTCGCAGGCGCCGGTGACATTGAAGTTGGGAAAGCCGTTGCCGTACTGCGCGTCGGCGGCGTCGCTGAATGTTATGCCGTTGTTTTTCGTGTAGAGATAGGACTGCGGCGCGTAGATGCCGACGGCGATCAATCGCCCCGCCTCGTTCGTGCCGGAGGGTGTCTTCGCAGGATCGGAATTTCCCGTGCCGCCC
This sequence comes from Syntrophaceae bacterium UBA2251, assembly GCA_002347815.1. Taxonomy (GTDB): domain Bacteria; phylum Desulfobacterota; class Syntrophia; order Syntrophales; family UBA2251; genus UBA2251. Next base: position 103,876 of record DDXV01000016.1, on the reverse strand, counting down.
AGCAGGATGAACTCGGACATCCCCTGGATATCCTGCAAATTCGCAGGAACGTTTTCCGCCCGTCCCCAGTAGTAGGTATAGCCCAACTGCGTCCAGGGAGAGGGACTTGTGGAATAGGCCTTCTGCGCCCAGTTCGCATAGGCGGTCTTGTAGTTGAAATACACGGCCTCCGCCGCCGCGCCGGTCCCGATGCCGGCGGTCTGCGCATCGGCGGGGAAAGCACCGTTCGTCCCGTAGTCCGCGGGATTTGTGCTGAACACCGTGGGATCCGGATTTCGCGTGGGGCGCAGCAGATGCGGATTGGCCGTGTTGCCGACGACGACCGCCATTTCGAAGATGGCGTCATGGGTTCCGGTGTCCTTCATGCCGAGCCCCCGCTCCAGCCCCTTGACGAGCGTCCCGGCGGTCAGGCCTCGGCCGTCGATGAACCGCGTCAGCTCGTTGCCCGTCGTGACCCAGGCGTTCATGGCGGTCTTCTCGCCGTAGATCGCGTAGTTCATCCCGGAGGTCGCCGTCCCCAGGACGCCGTTGTACGCGGTGCTGGAGCTGAGGCTGCGGACGATGAGGCGGTTCTGGGTGGGATCGCCGTAGAATCTCAGGCCGAAGGGATTGGCCCCCACGGACCCGGCCTCGGAGACCTTGACCATGGTCGCTGCCGCAGGCATCCGGGCCGCCGCCGCATCGGCATTCGCCTTGGCGTTTTCCACCGCTTGAGGGTAGACCTCCCTGGTGGTCGTGGACATGGAGACGGTCTCGAGGTACGGAAGGTCGGCCCCGTCCGTCCCCGTGGTGGTTACGGTCCACGTCGCACCGCCGTCGGTGGTAGCGTAGATGGTGCCGGGATAGCGATGCGCGCCGTTGGTGGCCGCCCACGCCCGATCGGCGCTGATGCCGCTGATCCCCTTGGTCGCGAAATTCGTGGTGTGGCTTTGCCAGGTCGCACCACCGTCGACGGACCATTGCACGCAGTTGTCCATGGCGGTCCAGACCGTCGAGGCGTCGACGGCGGAGACCTCGTTCCCGTCGCCCATGCCGACGTCGCTCACCTTCACCCACGTGGCGCCACCGTCCGTCGTGGCCAGAACGACATTTCCCGGGCCACCAGAGGAGCTGCCGCCGACGGCCCAGAGTCTCTTGTTATCGGCTGCGGCGATACCGATGATGTGATCCACGACGGGGACGTCGCCGGCGCTCTGCCGCGTCCAGGACGCGCCGGCGTTGTCGCTGTACAGAATGGTGGCATATCCATTCTTATTACCGCCGGTCACCCAGACGTGGACGCCGTCGGTCGTCGTGACGCCCTGTAACAGCGTCCCGGCGTATTCGGCGGGACAGGTGTTCTTCCAGGTCTGTCCGCCGTCGTTGGTCCGGAGGATCGTACCCATACCGACCGCCCAGACCTTCTGATTTCCGTAGCCGTGAACCTTGGCGAGAAAGACATCGGGAACATCTGCCGGCGTGCCCAGCCTGGTCCACGCCGCCCCCGCGTCCGTCGTTCGGTAGATGGTCCCGTAGCCGCTGTCGGAATCTCCCACGACATAGGCGGTGCGTCCGTTGACGGCGTAGACGCCCGACAGATCGACGTTCGCGATCTGGCCCCCCCCCCTGGTAGGTCCAGGTCTGGCCGCTGTTGCTCGTATACAGGATGCTGCCGCGCCCGTCGTGCGCACTCCCGACGGTCCAGCCGTATGCCGTTTCCTTGGCCCATGCCGTGGCGGCGGGAAAAAGAAGAAGGATCGAGAAACAAGCGATAAGGGAGAGTCTCATCTTCGTTGTCATGAAAACGGACCGTTCCGGCATGTGGAGATCTCCCGTGCCCTTTTGTTTGATTTTGACAAGAACTTCTTTTTTGAGTTAAAAGTATAATGAGAACAATATGGTGTGTCAACGAAAAATAAGACACGAAAAATAAATCCGAGATGTTGTGGCCACGTAAGTCCCCCCCCCCCCCAAAGGTAAGCGTGTCAAAAATATAATTTTCCGACAAAGAACCCGGAAGAGAACAACGGTGAATTGTTTGCCTTCAAAGAGTGTAATGGCCTAATATCCCGCAGGCTTTAACCCCACTTTAACCTTGACATGTTCTGAACGTATAAGATATGGACATCACAAATGAATGAATTTTCTCGGATCGGTCAGATTCCCATGCATTTCATCCATTTTATTCGGGAATCTCCATTTTTTCGATAAATTATTGTCCCAACGTGTCTTTCGGGGCAGCCCCCGTTTTGACCGGAAGACGGGGGGCCGAAATACGTTATAGATCTGAAGCGATCCGTACCATGATCGCGAGGGGCGCCCGGTAAAGCATAAGGAGGTTCTGGCATGATCGAGGCTCGCAGGTATCAACGCTACGCTTTCAATAATGACACAGATTCCGCTGCGGATATCAAAGTCCTGCTCGAAGGGGAATTGGTGCGCCTGCTGAATTTCTCGGTGGCCAATTTGACCGTTCTTTCAAAGATCCCCTTTTCATTGGGAGGCATACATTTCTCCGTCGATTTGGGCAATCGTGGGAAGATCGACTTGATGGGCAATGTTGTGCGGGTGAAGCAGGAAGGATCCATGTGGCGGATCGCGATAGACTTGACGGAAACCTACAAGTTGGATACACTTCAGAAGGTATAGGTTAGTCGCGCCCACTTCCCCTTGAGCTTTTGTGTCAGAAGCGTCTTTCAATCGTTTGTATTGAAGAGATTTTTGGATAAAGATCCTCTACGAAGCAACGCCGGCGGCGCTTTTCGGTAAGGCGGTCACAAACGTACCTCTCCGACGATCAGAAAGGAGAATCGTATGTTGAAAGCACTGGGGATCATCATTAATCTGGCCGTTGTGTTGTATTTAGGATATCAGGCCCAATCCTGCCTGACTCCGGAGCTGATGGCGGATTTCAGTTCCGTGACGGATCTGGCGGATTTCAGTTCGATGCAGAATCCCTTGATTCTTGCGTTTGTGGCTGTTGTCGGTCTGTATTTTGCCGTTCAAAGGTAATGGAACCCGGTGAACGGTTCCCTATCCGCCGGCGTCAGGATCGCGTGGTTTTTGACCGAGCCCGCCCCCCTGTCGCCCCGCGCCGGGTGAATGCCGCACCATGACGCCCCGTATCGACATTGCAGAGGCTTCCCCGCGATCCTGAATCCCGGTCGCGTCCATCAAAATCTATCCTTTTAGTGTCAGCAGATCCCGTTTCCTGAGCGGATTCGATGTGGATGCGATCCGTCGTGTCCGCTCGAGGCCCTTCTGCGGGCACTGGGTGTTCCGGATCAAATGCGGCGCAGAATCCCCTCCGATCGGAGCGATCGTCTCTCGATCGGGAAGCGGACCTAAATTCGTGCAAATATTGATTGACATGTCAATCAATATTTGCTAGGGATCGACCCATGGATAAGATCGATCGCGAGAGAATCATCATTGACGAGGCCTTGAAGGTATTCAGCCAGAAGGGATATGCGGATACCCGGATGGCCGATATCGCCAAAGCGGCGAACATGTCCTACGGCCTCATCTACCACTACTTCGAAAACAAGGAAAAGCTCTTCGACGCCATCGTGGAGGAATGGTGGCGGGGATTTTACGACGAGCTGGAACGCTTGAAAAAGAGCCCCATGCAGGCAGGCGACAAACTCGTTGCCATCATCAAGTTCATCCTGGACGTCTATAACCAAAAGCCCAACCAGGTCTCCATCTTCGTGACGGAGGTGTCGCGGGGATTCGTCTATCATGTGAATTCCAAGGGGAAGGACAAATTCAACACCCTGTTTGCCCTCTGTCAGGACATTGTCCGGGAAGGCCAACTGCAGGGCGTCCTGCGCAATGACATTCAGGCCAATTACCTCACCTATGTTTTCCTCGGGGCCATCGACACGTTTCTTTCCGTCATGGTCCTGGGCAATGAAAGCCTGACCAAAAAGAGAGAAGAGCGGATCATCGAGGGCATCATCAGCGTTTTTCTCTACGGAGCCGTCGCCGCCTCCGCTGTTGACAAGAAGGCATGATCTTAAAGGGACAATTACATACGCACACGACCTATTCCGACGGAGAGATGACGCCTCAGCAGGTTGCAGATGCCTACAAAAGCCTGGGGTTTGATTTCCTGGCGTTCACGGATCACGATCATCTTCTTAAGTCCTCCTATCCGGAAGCCGTCAAGCGGGTCAGATCGGACCTCCTCATTTTCTGCGGCGTTGAACTGACGGTCCACAGTTCCCTGGGCTATGTGCACGTCAGCCGGGTTGTTGGGGACAAGGATGTGCTGCACATCTTCAACCACCCGGCCGATTACGATTTGACCCTGAAGAAGACGATCGGTTGCATCGAAGAGGTCGCGGCGCAGCATCCCCTGGATGCCGTCGAGGTGACGAACCACGGTTTCTATACGCCGGAGTTCGACATCGAGGAGATTCCTTATCCCAAGGTGGCTGCGGACGATTCCCACAACCGTCTCGGTTGCGGCCGGGGCTGGGTGGAGTTGGAGTGCGAGCGGTCCCGGGATGCCATTATTGCGGCCATCCGGGGGGGGCGTTTCCGGAATGGTTTTGCGGGAAAGTCTGCCTCCAGGAACCGTGCGGCGCCCGCAATGCAGATAAGACTGGCTTAGGTTCGAGTCTTCAATTTTATTAACGTTAGGGGAAGGAGATCATTTATGGCAACGAAAAGGGTGGCGATTTGTGCTGTCGCTCAGCACAAGAACGATTCCGATCTCTGGTACAAGCGGTTTCAGGGCATGCTCCTCGATGTTCTCGAAGACCTGCAGGCCCAGGCGGGATTCGATTTCGATTCGGGAACGGGGGTCAGATCCATCGTCAGTTGTTCCGACGATTTCTTTGACGCCCGGACCATTTCCAACAACGGCGTCGCCGACGTCCTGGGCGCGCAGTACCGCGCCGAGGAGAAGATGGCGCAGGAGGGACTCAACGCCATCGGGTATGCCATGGCGCAGATCCTCTCCGGTCATGAGGACCTCGTCCTGGTCATGGGACACTGCAAGGAATCGCAGCCCGAAAGCAGGGAACTGATCTCGAACTTGGGTTTCGACCCGTTTTACGGACGGGCCCTGGGTCTGGACTGCCTGAATGCAGCCGCGCTTCAGGCGCGCGCCTACATGGCCAAGACCGGCCTGACGGAAGACCATCTGGCCGAGATCGTCGTCCGGGCGCGGCAGTGTGCCGCTCGGAATCCTTATGCGAACTGCCGGGAAATCATCGAAGCCGGCAAGGTGAAGGGCTCTCCGATGCTTTGCGACCCGATCCGCCAGCTTCACGCCTATCCCGTTTCCGACGGCGCCGTCGGGATGCTCTTGGCGTCGGAAGAGCGGGCGAAGGAATTCACCGACAAGCCCGTCTGGCTCACGGGCTTCGCCAACTGCATGGACAGCTTCTTCTTCGGCGATCGCGATCTGACCAGCAACTTCGCCCTGAAGGGCGCAGCCGAACGCGCCTACAAGAAGGCCGGGATCAAGGATCCGAAGAAAACCGTCAACCTCGTGGAAGTCATGGACGCCTACGCCTATCAGCAGCCGATGTGGATGGAAGGCCTGGGATTCTGCAAGGACGGGCAGGGCGTCCAGTTCATCGATGAAGCCGGTCTCGGAAAATACAAGGTCAACCTCTCCGGCGGAATGCTGGCCGGCGATCCCGTCATCATCTCCGGACTGTATCGGGCCGCCAATGCCGCCCTGCAGCTTCGGGGCGAGGCCGGCGACATGCAGGCTCCCGATGTGAAGTGCGCCGTTGCCCAATCCACGAACGGACCGGCGGGGCAATTCCAATCGGTTTTAATTCTCGAGGCATAGGGGGACAGACCATGAAGAAACAGAGCGAAAAACCAGCAAAAGCCCACAAGAAGAACAGGAACGTCGCCATCGTCGGCATCGGGATGACGAGCCTGTCCAGTCATAAGGAAGACCAGAACCAGCCGGAGATGATCCACGAGGCGGTGCGCGCCGCCCTGGCCGACGCGAAGATGACGCTGGACGACATCGATTGTATCGTGCACGGCAACATGGAGCTCTTCGAGATGCAGTTCCATCCGGACATGTGGCATGTCCTGGGGAGCGGCGCCTACGGCAAGGACGAGTACCGGATCACGACCGGCGGGACCGTCGGGGCGACGATGGTCTGCGCCGCCGACAACCTCGTCGCTTCGGGGCTGTACGACACGGTCCTGGCGATCGGATTCGAGAAACTCCAGGAGGGGAACACGACGGGCGGCATCACGAACATGGCCGATCCGCTGTGGTTCCGGAACATTCAGACGGGGGCGCTAACGGGGACGACCGCCGCGATGATGATCGATGAGTTCGGCGCGGAGCGGGCCAAGAAGGCGGCGATGAAATACCGGATACTGATGGACAAGCACGCGATGCTCAACGAGCGCGCCCATCGCCGTTTCGGTCTCGAGTACGACCAGGCGGAGGACTTGATGAAGACGTCCCCGCAGCTCGTCGGCGAATTGCGCCTGATCCACATGTGCTCTCAGTCGGACGGGGCCTGCGCGATGATCTTCACGCACGAGAAGCGGGCCAAGAAGGTTTGCAAGAAACCCGTCTGGGTCCGCGATCACATCACGGTCCACCGGGAGGAGAACATGTCCAACCTCTACGCCTTCGAGAAGCCTGAGATGACGCATCATTACGCGGCCCGCAAGCTCTTCGATCGCAACGGGATCAAGGACCCGGTGAAATACTTCGACGTTTTCGAGATGTACGATCCCTCTGCCTGGTGGGGTCTCGACTGGACGCGTGAATTCCTGCAGCTCAAGGGGGACGAGCACCTTCGCATGCTGGAGGACGGGGAGTTCGATCTGGACGGGAAACTTCCGCTCAATCCCTCCGGCGGCGTGATCGCGAGCAACCCCATCGGCGCCACGGCCATGCTGAGGCCAGCTGAGGCGGCCCTGCAGATTCGCGGCGATGCCGGCGGGCACCAGATCAAGAAGGAGGTGCGACACGCCCTGGCGTCCGGCTTCGGCGGCACCATGTGGACCGTTTTAATGATGCTCGAAAAAGACCTGGACTGGTAGGAGGTTGATCATGGCTGAATTTTATGGAACGACCGTAGCGGATATCTTCAATACGATGCCGAAGCGCTTCAAGCCCGAAGAGGCGAAAGAAGAAGACATCGCCATTGGATATGAGTGCAAGGGCGAGGGAAAGTGGAAGGTCACCATCAAGCACGGGACCATCAAGGTGGAAGAGGTCAAGGGGGACCTGAAGGGCTGCGCGACGACGATTCGTGCCGCCGACGCGGAGACCTTCATCGGCACGACGCTGGGCAAGATCCAGGCCATGGATGCCCTGACCACCGGGAAGCTCCGGGTCGTCGGGGACGTCAAGCTGCTCATGACGCTTCTGCCCAAGATCTTCGTTCAGTACACGGTTCCCGAAAAGAAGTCCTCCGTCGTCGCGAAAGACATCATCTCGACGATCACGGAGCGTTTCCGCCCCGACAAGGCGGCGGGCGTCGACATGAAGGTCGGCTATGACCTGGCCGGCCCTGACGGCGGGAAATGGACGATCGTCATCAAGGACGGCAAATGCGCCGTGAAGGAAGGGCTCGCCAAGGACCTGACGGTCAAGATGACGATGCCGGCGGAGATCTATGTCGGCATGATGCTGGGGACGATCTCCGGCGAGTCGGCCTTCACCTCGGGGCAGGTCAAGCTCGACGGCGACATGATGGCCGCCGGGGCGACGTCGCGCTTCTTCAACAAGTTCGTCGATCCAAACGCCCAGGCGAGCGAGGCGGAAGAGCTGATCACCATCAAGGTCACCAACTCCATCAACTGCCGCTTTGCGACCGGCACGGCCTACGGCATGTGGTTCAAGGGACTGAAGGAAAAGAAGTTCCTCGCCAACGTGTGTCCCAAATGCGGCCGGACACAGATCACGCCGCGCGAGATCTGCGCCTTCTGTCGCGTGCGCTGCAACGAGTTCGTTGAACTCGGACCGAAGGGCACGATTACGGCCGCCGACGTCGTCTACTTCGCCAGTCCCGATCCCCTGACCGGCGCGGTCCGGAAAACCCCCTACGCGATGTGCTGGATTCTGCTCGATAACGCAAGCGCCCAGGAGGCGTTCTGCTTCGACATCAAGCGGGAAGACCTGCCCAAGATGAAGATCGGAGCCCGGGTGCGTCCGGTCTGGGCGAAGGAGACGAAGGGCACCTTCACGGATCTGCTCTACTTCGAACTGGATAAATAGAGAGGAGAAACGTCATGACCACAATGACCTGCAAAAAGGAAGATACGACGAACTGTTTCGTCTTTGAAGGCAAGATGGCCCTGCCCAACCAGTATTTTGTGGGGAGACTGGGCTCGAAATTCATCATCGCGCTCAGGGACAAGAAGAAGATCCTGGGGCTCAAATGCCCCAAATGCAAGAAGACCTTCATCCCCCCCCGGGAATACTGCCACTTCTGCCAGACCAAGATCGACGAGAACTGGGTCGAGCTCGGCAACGAGGGCGTGCTCGTCAATTACACGATCGTTCGCTATCTGGGAAAGCACCTGCCCAAGAAGGTCCCCTACATCCTGGGACAGATCAAATTGAAGGGCGCGGACACGCCGCTCACCCACATCGTCGAGGGTGTGGACTTCAAGGATGTCCGGATCGGCATGAAGCTCAAGGCTGTGTTCGCCGCCAAGACCACGAACACCCTGCTGGACCTGGATCACTTCGAACCGTTGTAAAGAACCCGCGGGGCGGACGTCGACCAGGGGTCGCCGCCGCCCCGCCCAAAAATTATACCCATTCTAAATTAAGGAGGTTGGTTGTATGGCTAAAGAAGAACGTCCCGTTGTCATCTGTGCAGCACTGGCGGGGGCTGCCACGTACAAGAACAATAACCCCTCGGTTCCCTACACCATCGAGGAATTTGCCGACGAAGCGCACAAATGCTTCAAGGCCGGTGCCGCCATGGTCCATGTGCATGCCCGAACGGACGATGGTCAGCCCACCCACGAGATCGACCGTATCCAGGACGTGTATGACGCCATCAAGCAGAAATCGCCCGAACTTCTCGTTTGCCTGAGTTCGGCGGTCGGCGTTTTCAAGACGGCGGCACAGCGCATCGACCAGATCGTCGCCGTCAAGCCGGAGATGGCGTCTCTCAACACGAACACGATGAACTTCAGCGTCGTGGACCGCGGCACGGGCCAGATCTTTTTCGACTACGTTTTCGAGAACACCTTCACCATGCTCCAGGATTTCGCCAAGGCCATGGAGTCGAACAAGGTCAAACCGGAGATCGAGTGCTACGACTTCAGCGGCATCGACAACACCCTGCTCATCGCCAAGCAGCAAATCTTCACCGAGCCGATGAACTTCAACTTCGTGTGGGGCGTCACGGGCGGCCAGCATTTCCGTCCGGGAACCTTCCTCTCCATGAAGGCGGCCATCCCGGAAGGCGCGAACTTCACCACCTGCGGCGTGGGGATCGAGCAGTTCCCGGCGAACGTGATGTCCTGCCTGACGGGCGGAAACATGCGTGTGGGGCTCGAGGACAACACCCGCATGCCCAACGGCGAGTTGGCCAAAGGCAGCTACGAACAGGTGGAATGGGCCGTGCGGGTCTGCGAGAGCCTCAACCGGCCGGTCGCGACCCCCAAGGAGGCCCGCAAGCTGATGGGCATCCGAAAGAAGTAACCCTTCGACAATTCCCCTCTCCCGCCCCGGCGGGAGAGGGGAATTCCCTCAAAAACCCAGAACGCTCAGGAGAAGATTATGGATTTTACGTTTAGCGATGAACAGCGCATGTTCAGGGACACCGTTTACCGCTTTGCCAAGGAAGAGATTGCCCCGCTCGGTGAAGAAGCCGATCTCCACGGAGAATTCAAGATGGAGATCTTCAAGAAGATGGCCGACATGGGCCTCTTGGGCCTCCCCTTTCCCGAGGAGTACGGTGGATCGGGTGCGGACTTCGTGACCTGCTGCCTCGCGGGCGAAGCCATGGGACATGCCGGCGTGGACGGCGGTCATACCCTGGCCTGGGGGGCGCATACCTACCTGTGCGGCACCGATATCATGCAGCACGGCACGCATGAACAGAAGCTCAAATACCTTCCCAAGCTCGCCAGCGCCGAATGGATCGGCTGCATGGGCCTGACCGAACCGGGCTGTGGGTCCGATGCCGGCGCCCTGGCGACCACGGCGGTCAAGAAGGGTGACAAGTACATCCTGAACGGTTCGAAGACCTTCATCACGAACGCGCCCGCGGCCAACGTCTTCGTGATCTTCGCCACCCTCGACAAGGCGAAAAAGCACAAGGGCATCACGGCCTTCATCGTGGAACGGGACTACCCCGGCATCTCGACGGGAAACCCCATGCACAAGATGGGCTGCAAGTGCTCCACGACGTCGGAAGTCTATCTCGAGGATTGCGAAGTTCCCGTGGAAAACTGTCTCGGCGGCGAGGGCAACGGCTGGAACATCGCGCTTGCCGGCGTGGAATGGGACCGCAGCACGCTGCTGTCCCCTTTCATCGGCGGCATGATGTACATGATCGAAAACTGCTCCCGCTATGCCAACGAACGTTTCGCCTTCAAACGGCCGATCCGCGATTTCCAGTCCATCCAGAACCGGATGGCCGACATGAAAGTCGTCCTCGAGGCATCCAAATTGGCTGTTTACCGCGTGGCCGCTTCCAAGGACAACGGCGTGGCCCTCAATCCGCTTCTGGCCGCCGTGAACAAGATGTACGTGGGCGACCGGGGCTTCGACATGTGCTCCGCCGCCGTCGACCTGTTCGGAGGATACGGCTATATTCACGAATATCCCGTGGAGCGTGGCCTGAGGGATGCAAAGCTCGGCCAGTTGGGCGGCGGCACGTCCGACATCATGAGAATGATCGTCGCCAGAGTCTTGATGATGTAAGGAAAGGAATGAACGGCTATGATGAACTATGAACTCACGGCGGAACAGAAGACGATAAAGAAAGAGATCGGGAAATTCTGCCAGGAGGCCATTGCGCCAACGGCAGCGCTCTTCGACGAGAGCCCGAAGGACAAGGCGGCCGATCTGATGAAGGCCAACTTCCAGAAACTCGCCCAAGCCAATTACTTTGGTCTCGCCCTGGGCGAGGACATCGTCGGCGCGACCGTGGCCGGTGAAGCCCTGGCCCAGGCCTGCCCTTCGACGTTCCTGGCGGCCATGTCGTCCATCGTTTCCTTTGGCATCCCGGTGAAACTCTTTGGAACGGCAGCCCAGAAAGACAAATACATCGACGCGCTCGTCAAGGCGCAGGCGATCGGCGCCATGGGCTATACCGAGGCCCAGGCCGGCTCGGATCTTGGAGGCATCTCCGCATCCGCCGCAAAGAAAGGCGACGGCTGGGTTCTGACCGGGGTGAAAGACCTCGTCACGAACGCCCCCCTGGCCGATGCCTTTCTCGTCCTCGCCTGGACGGACAAGGAAGCCGGGCTGGAAAAAGGGCTGACCTTCTTCATCGTGGAGAAAAACGCATCCGGATTGACCGTCGGCAAGCCGATCGAAACCATGGGGCTCCGGGGCAGCCTGACGGCGGAAGTCGCCCTCTCCGGCTGCGAGGTGGCCGCCGCCGCCGTCCTGGGAGGCGAGGCCGGTAAAGGTCACGCCCAGCTCCAGACCGTCCTGGAATATATCAAATTGTCCATCGCCAACCTGTCGCTGGGCATCGGCCAGGCTTGCCTGGAGGTCTCGACCGCCCTGGGCAAGAGCCGGCAGGCGTTCGGCAAGCCCATCGGTCTGTTCGAGGGCGTGGGGGCGAAACTCGCCGTCATGTTCACGAACAACGACCTGAGCCGTCTGCTGACCCTGCGGGCCGCGTGGAGCATGGAACAGAAGGAGGCGGAGAGCGCCGTCCTGACGTCCTGCGCCAAGCTCTTCGCGAGCGAGGCGGTCAACGCCATTGCCGATCTGGCCATGCAGGTGCACGGCGGACACGGCTATCTGCGAGGCGCCCAGGTGGAGCGTCTGTACCGGGATGCCCGTTTTGCCGTGATCGCCTACGGAACTTCCGAGCTTCAGCGCGCGGCGATCGCGAAGGACTGCCTGGACAAGTTCAAGGCAGCCTAAACTCGTCCCATTTCACCGGAGACGGTTCCGGGGGGACCGTCTCCGCTTCTTTGCTGTTTATCGCTTTTTTTAGCGGACCATCATCTTTTCGAAAACCTGCAGGTTTATCGTGTGGCAATGGATTGTGCGGCCCGGAGAGTGTGCATTCAAAAAAGGACATTCGGCAGGGGGCGCTCTGTCCAACACCATCAAAAGGGAGGAAGTATCATGAAGGGATTGACACCGTACGAGGAAAACGTGTTGCGTCGCGTGGCCGTGGGCGATTTTCTGGCTCGCTCGGCCGCCCGCTATCCGCAGGAGGAGGCCCTGCGTTTCCGCGACCGGAGCTACACGTTCTCCGAACTGAATGAAGTTGTAAACCGCTGTGCTCATGGTCTGACTAAAATGGGCGTCAAGAAGGGGGACCGCTGCGCGATCCTGTCCCACAACTGCGACCAGTTCGTCATTCTCTGGTGGGGACTCATGAAAATCGGGGCGGTCATCACCCCGCTGAACTTCATGCTGAAGAACGAGGAGGTCAAGTATATCGTCAATCACTCGGAACCGGCGATTTTCTTCGTGGAGGACAAACTCATCCCGAACATGCTCGCCATCAAGGACGAGCTGAAATCCGTCCGGACCTTCGGCTACATCAACCTGGCCGGCGACGCCGTTCCGGAAGGCTGGATGAACATCGAGGACCTCTGGAAGACGGATCTGCCCGCCACGGAACCGGAAGCGATCATCCATCCGGACGATCCGGCGCTGCTGCTGTACACCTCCGGCACCGAGTCGGCGCCCAAGGGCGTCGTCAACACCCATCTCAACTTCTTCAGCATCGTCCTGAGCGCCTCGGCGGATTTGCGTGTCGGAAAGGGAGACGTCATCATCGGCGGGATTCCCCTCTATCATGTGGCGGCGATGTACCTCTTCATCGGTTGCGTGGCCCTTGGCGCCAAGAATCTGCTGGAATATGTTCCGGATCCCTTCGAAATCCTGAAGTTCACCCAGGAGGACAAGGTCACGATCTGGGTCTGGCCGCCTACGCTGTACATCAATCTGCCGCTTTTTCCGAACTTCGACCAGCTCGACTTCTCGTCGCTCAAACTGTGCATCATGTTCGGCGCCCTGTGTCCGCCGGCCGTTCTGGAGCGGTGGCGCGCCAAGCTCCCGACGACCCGGTTCATGAACTACTACGGGCAGACGGAGATGAGCCCCCTGGGCGCCTGCCTGCAGGACGAGGACTTCCAGGCGCGGCCGGATTCCATCGGCCGCTCACATGTCCCGCTGGAGATGAAGGTCTTCGGTCCGGACGACCGCGAGCTTCCGCGGGGCGAGGTGGGCGAGCTCGTTGCCCGCGGCCCGGCCATCATGCGCGGCTACTACAAGGAAGAGGACAAGACGGCCGCAACCTTCCGGAGCGGCTGGCACCATACGGGGGACCTCGTCCGGATGGACGAAGAAGGCTTCATCTACTTCGTNNGGTCTGGTCGGAGGCGGTCACGGCGATCATCGTTCCCATGCCGGGTCAGACCGTGGACGAGAAGGAGATCATCGACTTCTGCAAGCAGTCCCTGGCCAACTACAAGGTTCCGAAGAACATCCTGTTTGTCGAGGCCCTGCCGCGCAACCCGAGTGGCAAGATCCTGAAGAACGTCCTGCGCAAGGAATGCGAGACCAAACTCGCCGCGAAGGTGTAAGTCTGAAGGGGGCGGCATCCGGGTGGTGCTGCCCCTTCTTCTTAACTGTTGATCCAGATAGAGAAAAAGGAGGTTTTCAATGTTTCAGGAATACTTCACCGAAGACCATCAGATCTTTCGGGGCACGGTCCGCAAGTTCGTGGAGAAGGAAATCAAACCCCACATCGAAGCGTGGGAGGACGAGGAGCTCTTCCCCATCGAACTGTACAAGAAGGTGGCCGACGCCGGCCTGCTGGGGATCGGCTACCCGGAGGCCTATGGCGGCGTCCCCTGCGACAAATTCATGCAAATCGCCTTTTCGGAAGAGATGATCCGCAGCGGTTCCGTCGGTTTCGTCTCCGGCCTGGGCAGCCATTGCATCGCCATGCCTCCGGTTCTCAACCTGGGCACGGAGGAGCAGAAGCAGCGTTTTCTCGTTCCCGTGCTGGCGGGAGACAAGGTCTCCGCGCTCGGCATCACGGAACCCAATGCCGGCTCGGATGTCGCCAATCTCCGGACGCGGGCCGTCCGCGACGGGGATTTCTACATCGTCAACGGCGCCAAGACCTTCATCACCAGCGGCTGCCGGGCCAACTTCATCACGACCGCCGTCCGGACCGGCGGCCCCGGCCACAAGGGGATCAGTTTGCTCATGATCGATTCATCCACGCCCGGTTTTAGCGTTTCGAAGAAGATCCGGAAGATGGGCTGGGCCGCCTCGGACACGGCGGAACTGTCCTTCGTGGATTGCCGGGTCCCGGCGGAGAACCTCCTGGGCGGCGAAGGGATGGGCTTTTACGGCATCATGATCAACTTCCAGAACGAGCGGCTCGCCCTGTCCGTCATGGCCCATGCCGTGGCCGAGCTGGCCCTGGAGGAATCCATCAAGTACGCCAAACAGCGGGAGGCCTTCGGGAAGCCGTTGACGGGCTTCCAGGTTATCCGGCACAAGCTCGTGGACATGGCGATGAAAGTCGATGTCGCCAAGGAATACAACTACCGTCTGGCGGCCAAGATGGATGCGGGCAAGGACTGCGTCAGGGAGGTCTCCATGGCCAAGAACTTCGCCTGTTCGGTCTGCGATCAGGTCGTCTTCGACGCCGTTCAGATCCACGGCGGCTACGGCTACGCACGCGAGTACCTCGTGGAGCGTCTCTACCGCGATTCCCGCATCCTGAGCATCGGCGGCGGCACCACCGAGATCATGAAAGAGATCCTCGCCAAGATCATCCAGCTGTAATCCGGCACGCAAAAAAAAACGCCGGACCCGCACCCTCGGGGGGTGCGGGTCCGGCGTTCCCTTCTCATCCTATTCGCGGAACATCATCATCAGTTCCAGCACCCCGGTATCGATGGTCGTCTCGATGTCCGCCCCCAGTTTCTCGAAGACATGGAGCATGGGCTCGTTCTCCGAAATCACCGAGGCCGTGAACCCCAGGAGCCCCTGACGCTTGGCGAGGTACGTCAGGTAGTGCAGCAGTTCCGTGCCGATGCCCCGGTTCTGGCAGTCGTCGCGGACCATGAAAGCCACGTCCGCCGTGTGGGTCTCTTCCACGATGACGTATTCCCCCACGCCGATGAGGAAGTCCTTCGGGCCGTCCTGCCCGAAAACCATGATCACCATTTTCTTCGTATAGTCGATGGCGACGAACTCCTGGAGCCGGTCATGGTGCATGTCCTTGCGCAGGGTGATGAAGCGGCGATGGTCTTCCCCCGGTTGATCGGCTTCTGGGAATTGTCGATGACCCCCTTCTGCATCAGCTCCACGATGCCGTCGGACAGCAGTTCCGTATGGACGCCGAGGTGTTTCTTGTGCTGCAGGTTTGAAAACAGGGCGTTCGGGATGATTCCGTACCCCACCTGAATCGTATCGCCATCCTGGACGAGTTCGGAGATGTATTTGCCGATCCGCTGGGCGGCCTCGAAATCCACCCCCGCTTCGTATTCGAGGAGGGGCTCGTCATGGGGGATGATGAAATCGACGTTCTCGATCCGGATGAAGCTGTCCCCGTGAACCCGGGGCATGTGCCGGTTGACCCGGGAGATCACCAGCCCCGCCGCCTCCGTGGCGGCCTTGACGATGTCCACGCTGACGCCGAGGCTCATGCAGCCGTGTTTGTCCGGCGGCGAGGTCTGGATCAGGGCCACCTCGATCGGGACCATGCCCCGGCGCATGAGATTGGGCACCTGGGACAGGAAGACCGGCGTATAGTCGGCCATCCCCTTGTTGACCGCGTCCCGGGTGGGGTGACCGATGAAGAAGGAGTTGTGGCGGAAGTTTTCCTTGAACTTCACATCCGCATAGGGGGCGACGCCCAGGGTCCAGACGTGAAGCACCTCCGCGTCGAAGAACGCCATCGGGTGCGATTCCACATATTGGATCAGGGCGCGCACCAGATACTGCGGCTTGCCGCAACCCGTGGAAATGAAGATTCTGTTCCCGCGGCGGATCCGGCCGAACACCCGCTCTTCCGATGCGAACTTTTCCGGATAGATTTCCCGCCAGGGATTGAGCGCCAGTCCCGTGTCGTCTTCCATAAGTGCTTTGCCCCTTTTGATATCATTCTGATGGTGCTGAATAATACGAAACCCGATCAATATCAAACTTCTGTCGTCATCGCGACTCGAACCGTTTCCCCATTGCAATTTTTGTAAGACCTGTCATATAGAACGAAAAAAAAGGGGAGGGCGAAGATGAACTCAGCGGACTTATATCAGGAGCTGACGCAGAAGGTCGGCATGGCGCATTCGGCCATCGTTCCCGACCTCTGGCGGATGATCTGCACGGAGGAGGAGGCCCGGATCGTCAACGCCATGCCCGGGACCGCGGAAAGCCTGGCGGAGACGTTCGGCAAGCCGGTCGCGGAGATGCAGGCTCTCCTCGATGAGCTGTACCACCGGGGCGTCGCGTTCGATTACGTCAAGGACGGCCGGCAGTTCTACCGCATGCCCCGCCACATCATCCAGTTTCACGACGCCACGATTCTCTGGCCGGAGGCCCCCCAGGCGTTGCTCGATCTCTGGGTGAAATTCACGGAGGAGGAGTACCCGTCTCTGCCCGCCCTCGTGACCCAGGCGGGCCTGCCTTCCTTTTTCCGCGTCATCCCGGTCAACGAGGCCATCGCGTCGAAAAGCGAGGTCCTGCCCTATGAGGATGCCGCGAAGATCCTGGAGAACGCCAATAGCCTGGCCGTCACCAAGTGCACCTGCCGGTTCGTTATGAAGAAGTGCGACCGTCTGCTGGAGGCCTGCATTCAGCTCAACCGGGGCGCGGATTATGCCATCAAGCGCGGCACCGGCCGCCGGATCGACGTCGCCGAGGGCAAGGAAATCCTGAAGCAGGCCCGGGCGGCGGGCCTCGTCCACATGACGGAAAACAAGGCCGGCATCGGGAACGTCATCTGCAACTGCTGTGATTGCTGCTGCATCGGGATCCCGTTTGCCAAGAACCCCGCGACCCGGGGCGTCATTGCGACCAGCCGCTACCGGGCTGACGTCGATGCCGGGAGCTGCACGGCCTGCGGCCTGTGCATCGAGGTCTGTCCCGTGGAGGCCATTTCCGAAAACGGTGCGGACGCCGTCACGGTCGATCCGGCGCTCTGCATCGGCTGCGGCCTGTGCGCCTTCGAATGCCCGGTTGCGGCCATCGGCCTGAAGCAGGTCCACCCGGCAAGTTTCATCCCAGCCTGATGACCATGCGCATCGCGGTCTTTTCCGATACCCACGGCAACAAGAACGACATGCGGGACGTCGTGCGGACGTTCGGTCCGCTCGACCTGGTCCTCCACCTGGGAGACGGGGTCCGGGACGGCGGCCTGGTGGCGCGCGAGGCGGACCTTCCCTTTCAGGGCGTCCAGGGGAACGAGGACTACGGGTCCGATCTTCCCGGCAAACTTGTGCTCGACCTGGACGGCTGGCGCTTCCTCCTGGCGCACGGCCACCACACGAACATCAACCCCTATCACCCGGCGGCGGTCTGGCAGCAGGATCTGCAGGAGATGGCGGATTGGGCGAAGGGACAGGCGGCCGATGTCCTCCTGTTCGGCCATGCCCACAAGCCCGTCCTGCAAAAAGAAAACGGAGTCGTCCTGTGCAATCCCGGCGACCAGTACATCGGCGCCACGACCGGGGCGTCGTTCGCCCTCGTGGTCCTGGAGGATGCGACGGCCCACTTCCGGATCTTCCGGAAAAACGGGCCGGGCGCCTGGGATCTCCTGGCGGAGCTCCGACCCGCCCGCGCCTGAAGCAACGCCGAAAAGCCCCATTCAAAGGGAATTCATGGGGCGCGGGTACTGGCGATGTGGTCGGCCAGTTCCCCCTGGGAGGCAGCAGGAAAGCTTTCTGCTTTCTCAATGCCTGGTGTGACGGGGATAATATTGCCTACATTTATCATTAGTTGCCGGTAATTTCATCCATGCGGAAGATCTTTAGGGGCTGAGTTGACGAGGAGGTAGGGGGAGCACAAACGCATTTGGGGCCACTGAAGAAATAGACCCGGGTAGGCGGATTAAAGAAGTTTGCCCGCTTCCAGGAAGCTGTAATAGTTGGTCCGGTTGAAGATGATGTGATCCAGAAGGGTGATGCCCAGCACGGCGCCCGCGGCCTTGAGCTGCGCGGTCGCCTCGATATCGTGGGCGGATGGTTCGATACCGCCGCTCGGATGGTTGTGCGCCACAATGACGGCCGCGGCGCGATCCGCCAGGGCATCGGCGAAAACTTCCCGCGGATGCACCGGCGCCCGATCGATCAGCCCGATGGACACGACCCGGATATTCAGGATTTCATTTGCCCCGTTGATGCTGGCGCAGAGGAAGTGCTCCTGCTTGCGATCCGCGTAATGCCGCACATGGGGAAGCAGGTCGGCAGGCGTTTGGATCTTCGCCCCCTCCGGCTTGATACGGCGTCTGGCAAATTCGATGGCGGCAAGGATCAAGGCTGCCTTGGCATCTCCCACACCTCCGAAGCTGCTGAGGTCTTCTTTCCGAACGTCGATCCCCTTTTCATCGACGACATGGACCAGTTTCCCGGCCAGGGCCATCACATCCAGTTCCGGCGTTCCCTTGCCCAGCATTACGGCCAGCAGTTCCTGATCGTTCAGGGCCGCCGCCCCCTTGCGGAGCAGCTTCTCACGCGGCCGATCCTCCTTAGGAATGTCCTTAATGTGCTTGTTCATCTCTTTATGCGGCAATCAAATGGTTTTGGATCACCGTCACGGCCATGATATCGAAGATCCCGCCCGTGTCGGTGTATTTCGGATCGCTCAACTCCTCATAGCGGCCCAGTCCATCATAGGTTTCCTGGATCTCGCCGTTCACCTGACCGCGATAAGCGCCCTGCAGGTAGATCCGGTCCTCCCGATGGGCCTGGACCGTGCCGCGGATGACCGTGTCAGCCGCCTTCTCCTCGGTCACCTGCTTGATGTAAAGGGCCTCTTCATCGCTGATGTCGAACCTGGACCGAATCTCGGCGATCATATCCTGAACGGACACTTTCTTCAGCGCCGGGCCGGGGCCGTTCCCCTTTCGACCCGATTTGAGCTTTACCTTGCCGCCGCTGTGGACCTCGCCCTGGTATTCAACCGCTGATTTGACGACTTCGGTCCGACGGATCTGCTTCATCAGCTCGGAGAGGGTTCCCTGTTTGATCAGTTGCGGCCCGACGATTTCCGCAAAGGCGACGAATCGTCGGATCTCATCGGAAAAGGTAAAGAAGCAGGTGAGGAAATGGTACACCTTCACGAATCGGGCCAGCAGATAGACGAAGGCCTTGCGCTCTTCCCCTGAGTTGATCCTCGCCTGGAAGCGAATCCGCAGGCCGTTGACGGCATACTGGACCTCGGCATCGGTTCCCTTGGTTGCTAACTTTACCATGGCGTTGGCATCCTGCTGCGTGAAGACTCCCGCCGCCAGGATCTCCGCATATAGCTTCGTACAGAGTTCCGGGTCCGGCTCTTCCGGTACAAAGGGCGTTCCTTGCCGGTACTTGGCGAAGGCCCGCAGGATGGCCGCGGCATTGTTCGTGAAATCCACGACCACGACCTTATTTTTCCCCTCGTGGCAGCGGTTCAGCCGCGAGACGGTCTGTACGGCGTTTCGATCCACGACCGGCTTGTCGAGGAACATGCCGGCGAGCAGGGGCTGGTCGAACCCGGTCTGAAACTTGTTGGCCACGATCATCAGACGGTAGTCGTCGCCCTCGAAACGATCCTCGATCAATTCGCCGTCCTTGAGCCCATTAACGGCATGCTCGCTGATGGCCGCGTTAGTCTCGGGATGGACGAAATCCGAAAAGGCATAGAGGGCCTTGTAATCGGCGCCCCGCTCCCTGATCTTCTCCTTGATGATGTCGAAATAACGCAGCCCCGCCACCCGCGAGGTGGCCACGATCATCGCCTTGGCGCGACCGTCGATGAGCGGTTTGATGTCCTCCTCGAAGATGCGGAGCATCACCTCGGCCTTGTACTGGATCAGGCCGTCGTCCTGAAAGGCCACGTTCTGGAGGGCCTTGGCGACGACCCCCTTCGGATAGAGCGCCTCCTCGTCCGGTTTCGGCACGATGGGGCAGTGCAAATGGTAGAGCGTCTTGTAAGAGATGATGCTGGCCGCCACATCGACGATATAGCCTTCGGCGATGGCCTCGGCTTCGCTGTAGGTATCAAAGGGCGCCCCGAAAAGGGTCAGGGTGGCCGGGGCGGGCGTGGCGGTAAAGGCCACAAAGAGCTGGTTCTTGTCGTGCTCGCGGATAATTCGGGCGATCCGCTCTTCTTCATCCCGGTCATCCTCGCCCGCGTCTTCCACATCCGGATCTTCGGGCTTGCGGAATGGCACGCGGATGGCCACACCCATCCGGCCCTCCTGGGAACGGTGCGCCTCATCTATCAGAAAGGCCACGCGCAGCTTCTTCAAGTCCGGATTCTTTTCGATCTCCTCCAGAACCCAGGCAAATTTCTGCTGTGTCGTGACGACGATCGGCTTGCGGTTCTTCAGGAACCGGGGCAGGTCTTCCGCTTTGCGGGCCAGCCCCACCACGTCCTTGAGGTGCGTGAACTTTTCGATATCCTCCCGGATATTCGTGTCCAGCGACTTGCGGTCCGTGAGAATGAAGATGGCGTCCACCAGCTTTTCGTTCGTTCCGGGTTTGAAGAGGCTGTGGAGCCGGTCGGCCAGCCAGCAGATGGAAAGGGTCTTGCCGCTGCCGGCCGAGTGGTCGATGAGGTACTTACGTCCGATATCGCCCGTAGCCGCAAAATGGCTCATGGCATCATCGGCCACCTTCCGGACCATGCGGCTCTGGTGATAGCGGGGCAGGATCGTGAAAGCCGGCGTCTCCTGCCGGTCCTCCTCCGCCTCGCGCTCGGGCGCACGGATCAGGAAGAACGATAGCATCTCCAGAAGATGGTCTTTCGACAAGACCTCCCGGTAGAGAAACTCCACGGGGTATTCGCGCTCGGTCTGGGGCGTGTTGGTAAGGCCCGTGTTGTGCCAGCGGAAGTTCTCGACGCGGCTGGGATCGCTTGCCGCCATCACGTCGCTCGTGTCGGCAGCCAGGTAAAGAAAGGGGTGCTGGAAGATCTTCCGGCTTTGGTCCCGGGCCGCGAACTGCGCCACGGCGTCATGGACATTCTGATTCCTCTCATGCTTGACCTCCAGCGCCACGATGGGCAGGCCGTTGAGGAAGAGGACAAGGTCGATCTCCTGGTTGGTCTCCCCAAAGTAGAAATGGGGCCGGAAGGTAATGCGGTTTTCCTTGTAACCGGCAGCCGCGGCGCTTTCCAGGGAGCGCGGTTTGGGATAGTAGAGGTGAAATTCCAGTCCGCGGACCTTCAACCCCTGGCGAAAGATCATCCAGAGCGGCGTATGTTCCAGCTCCTTTTGGAGCGCCCGGAACACTTCGTCCCGCGCATCCGTGCCGTATTCGTCTTTCAGTTTTTTGAGGGTCTCGGCTTGGGTGGCATTCAGAAAGGCCCGGAGTTGGTCTTCGGCGATGCAATGTTCGGCGTCCGTAATGTCGGCCTGTTCCAGGACGCCGTAACCGTGCTCACGAACCAGAAAATCAGCGATGTGTTCCTGAAATTTCAGTTCCGGGGCCTTCTTCCGCGCCATGATCCATCCTTATGCAGAGTCGAACAGTTGAGGAACGTGAATCGTCGGTTGAGCGGTTTTGAGAATCGCAACGGCATCTCTGTCAGGTGGTTGAATCTCCGGTTTCGGCTCTTGCTTTTCGGCCATTTTTCACGGGATAGCCTGAGGCCGCTTCGCGCACAGGCAAGCCGCTTTTCGGGGTCTTGGGCTCGAAGACAACGCGGACCCGGGCGTTCAGGACTTTGGCCACGCGACGCAGCGTGCTGAGGGAATGGCCCTCGTATCCCGGGGACTCCAGACGGCTGATCTGCTGCTGGGAAATCTTGAGGCGCTTTGCAAGTTCCTGTTGGGAAATCCCGGCCTGCTTGCGAAGGGCTGCAATCTGGAGCGCCACGTCCCACGCCTCGCCCGCCCGCTCGAACCGGGCCGCGAAGGCGGAATCCTGCAGTTGCTCTTCCAGGTATTTGTCGAAATTGGTCTTTTTCATGGCGCTTCTCTTTTCTGCCAATCCTTCATCCGTTCTCTGGCGGTTGCGATGTCCCGAATAGGGATGCTTTGCCCCTTGTTGCGGAGGGCATGCACCGCTACAATCCGGCGATTCTGTACGAAGAACCAGAGCACGCGGGTGTTGAGCTTGCCGACGTGACGCAGTTCGAAGAGCCCGTCGCCAAGCGGTTTGGATAGGGGCTCCCGGTGATACTGCCGGTTCTTCAGCTTTGCCAGACCGGCCACAACGGCCGCGAAGTCATCGGGATCGCCGGACTTCAAGTTGTCGAGGAACTCCCGCACGGGGCAGGCCCCCGTCGTAGTTTCGTAGAACTCTACCGTAAAATCCATGATCGCGCAACAACAAAATTGTTGTATATGGATGGCCGCTGTTTATGCCACCGCACTTTGCCTTCCCGACTCGGATCCACCCCGACGTGCCCGTGTAACATCCGCCTCCGAAATCCGCCGTTGTCCAGTAACGCATTCGTGGATCAGGGATTTTCGATAGGCGAGGAGCGTTTCGATCTGACGTTCGATTTGTTTGAAGAGCTTGATGAACTCTGCATCTTTCTCTTCAATGAATGCCGCAATTTCCTTTTGTTCCTCAACCGGAGGCACGGCCAAATGGAATCGGCCGAGGTTTTCCATGGTGAGTTTCGGTTGAGCGGCTCCAGTGACAAAGAGCGAGTAATCCTGGGATTCCAGAAGATTCACAAAGAATACATCATCTCCGTTCCATCGAGGCTTGAGGATATGGGCGTGATTGTTCACCCAAAACTTCCCCGTAGCGAGAAACGCCAGTGGCTTGGATCTTGTCAATAGATTTGCACCATCTTCCGCTATCAGAATGTAGGTTCCATCAAAGAGGTATAACTCGACCTTGTCAATTACGCCGGAGGCACCGTAATAATCAAACGTTTTGTCAGTCATCACTCCGCGTTCAGCAGCGCTCAGCGGGATGCGGACTGTATTGAAGAACTCCATAACATCTTTGACGTGCGTCAATCTCCAATGCTCAGGCATCTCGGGAATCCATGGCACGTCGGTACGTCGCTTCGCGACAGAAGGGTTAAGCCCCTTTGTAACCGCGTTCTTGATTGTTGATTTTCGCAAAGCATTCAGTGTCTGGATTTGGCTTCGTTTGGCGGCTACGGCCGCGTCGATTGCCGCGCAACTTTTGTCCAGATACGCCGTAATCCGATCTTGCTCAGTCAAGGACGGCAGAGGAATCAACAGCTCCCGGAATGAATGTTGAGAAAGACCAAAGCGGGTTACACCAACAGCCCTTGCTTCATAATGAGCACGAAACGGCTTCGACGCATGAAGCCATGCCAGAAAGGCTCCGCTGATCCTTCGAGAACGGGGACGAATGAGCGCCAGATGATATCCACAGATAACGCCCGGTAAATCTTCTGCAACCAATGCAGAGATCGCAATATCGTCAGGCCTTTCAGAGTCCTTCGTTACCAGCACATCATTCGTACGGACTTGAAACTTGGTAATCTCACGCGGCTCTGCCGATGCTTCCATGAAATCAATCTTGCTGGTAATACGCTCGTTTCGATAGACATCAACATAATTGCATAACCGCACTGGCGATTCGTCCTCGATGGTGTGTTTGTCAACGTTGCTGAATATTACGTCGGCTACGGCATCAAGTCGGCAAAGTCCCCATTCTGTGGGCAGTAGACTTGTCCACGGTGCAATCGAATTGAATTGGACGGCCGTATTCATACTTTTTTCAGCCCCTCCAATACCCCCCGCCCTTCAGCGTTAGCCGATACCGCTGGGTGGGGCTGCGCGGCGCATCCGGTTGCGTCATTTCGATGAGCCCCAATTTCAGGGCGGGGTGGACGTAATTGCTCCGGAAGGTGGGCCGGTGCGCAAGCGACAAATTCTTCATAGCATCGGACAGGTTCATTTCACCTGCTGACAGAACACGGAGAAATGACTTTACTTGATCGGTTACTTGGTCGCCTACTTGGTCGGCAGCGAGTTGATGCAGCGTATCCCGCAGGGCTTCGAGCATAAAGACGACAAAGCGGGTGGCATCGGCCTGCCAGTCGGACTGGTGCAGGAATTCATGAGGGGTAAAGGACGCAGCCTTCATTTTTCCGGCTCCTCCAACATCTCGGTATCCAAAAGGCGCGCCCCGTGGATGATCCTCATGATGATTACCCGGGCGCCGGCGATTTTAAAGATGGTCCGGTATTGGCCGAAGATCTGATGATGATAGGCTACGCCGAGGTATTCGCTCTCGGGCACCGGGGGGCATCGTTCCGGAAGGACTTCCAATGCGCCGATCTGCTCTTCCAGGCGCAGGATGGAGGATGTGGCTGAGGCGGGATTATCCTGGGCGATGTAATCCCATATGGCTGTGATGTCCGCCTCCGCCGAAGCGGTGATGTCAACCTTGTATTTTTTTGGCACGCTTGAATTCCTTCAGAAAGTCACGGGCAGGGCGGGTCCGGCCCTTTTCCACGTCCTGCTCCGCCGTAGCGATCAGTTTGGCGAGGTTCCCGGCTTGAAGGTGTTTTTCATAGACCCGAACGTCGAGCAGGACGGAATCGGCTCTGCCGTTCACTGTCAGGATGACCGGTCGCCCGGTGGCATGAAGATGATCCAGAATTTCCCGGGTGTTTCGTTTCAGGTCGGTGACGGATCGGATATCTTCCGAAGGGCTCATCTGTGACATGGCTGCCTCCAATGATGCTGAATTCGGCATCATATATAACACCCTATTTGCCGCTCGGCAAGAGAGGTTTTGACTATTTTCCCAGCCCCTCCAGCATCTTTTCGGCCTCCTTCTCCAGCCGCCAGAACTCGTTCAGCAGCTCCTTCGCGGGGGGAGGGGGCTGGTAGCGGTAGAAGTATTTGTTGGGCAGGATCTCGTAACCCAGTTGCGGGCTGTCCTGCCAGCGGATGATCGGTTTGGCGATCTCCCGTCTCAGGAAGGCCGCGATGTCTTCGCCCCGGGGGATGTACTCGTCGTCCTTGACATAGTGGCGGTGAGTCCATTCGATG
Source organism: Syntrophaceae bacterium UBA2251 (assembly GCA_002347815.1). GTDB lineage: Bacteria > Desulfobacterota > Syntrophia > Syntrophales > UBA2251 > UBA2251. The sequence continues at coordinate 78,575 of DDXV01000016.1, read as the reverse complement.
GAGAGGACCTCCGGCTTGTCCTCCATCAGGGCCTTGAATTTTTTCGCGGCACTGTCCTTGGGTTTGAGCCGCAAGCTTCGGGTCTCTTCGCCTTTGTCGGTCTTGAGGGAGATGCGGAAGGTCAGGTCGCTGTCATAGAACTCCTGCTCCTTTTTGAGATTCGCGGCAGTGAATGCCTTCTCGTAGGGTTCGGTGATGGTGGCCGGCTGGTCGTTTTCGTCGAACTGCCAGAAGACGACGCCGACCTTATGGTAGGAGAAGTCCTCTAGCTTGAAGATCTTTACCTGCTCGTCGCTGTAACCGTTCTCCCATCCCTGGCGGTAGCGCTCTTCGATCCAGGCGCGATGGGTATCGGTGATCCGGTTGCGCTTGTTGCCGAAGGACTTCGGCTCCTTCTCGAACTGCTGGCGGGCGTCGATGAGCATGACACGACCTTGGTGCGAGGCGGGTTTTATGCTGCGAAGCAGCCAGATGTAGGTGAAAATGCCGGTGTTGTAGAAGAGCTGGTCGGGCAGCATGACGATGGCGTCGAGCCAATCGTTCTCCAGGATCCAGCGGCGGATCTCGCTCTCGCCCGAACCGCAGTCGCCGTTGGACAGGGGCGAGCCGTTGTAGATGATGGCAATCCGGCTTTCGCCCTGCCCGGCGGGCTTCATCTTGGCGAGCATGGTCTGCAGAAAGAGGAGCGCCCCATCGTTCACGCGCGGCATCCCGGCCCGGTAGCGGGTCGTCTTGAGTTTTCGCGCCTCGGTCTCGTAGCCGTCCTTGCCGCCCCAGGTGACGCCAAAGGGTGGATTGGAGAGCATAAAGTCGAAGCGAAATTTCGACTCCGGAAGCTGATCGCCCGGGTCCTTGCTGTGCGGATCATGAGGGATGAGAGAGTTCCCATAGTGCACCGCGGCCTGCTTGTCATCCTTGATGAGCAGATCGGCCTGACAGATGGCATAGTTTGTCGGAGAAAGTTCGTGCCCATGTACGGTGACGTATTTTTCGACAGCGGCCTTTTCTTCGGGGGTGGCTGCACGATCAAGCAGGTGCTCTTTCGCAACAGACAGCATACCGCCGGTCCCGCAAGCAGGGTCGTAGATGGAGATGTGCCGGTCGGGTATGGGGAAGTCCAGCAGTTCGACCATGAGGCGGATCACCTCACGGGGGGTGAAGTGCTCCCCGGCCTCCTCGCCGCTCTGCTCTGAGAAACGCCGGAGCAACTCCTCATAGATGTAGCCCATCTCCAAAGGGGAGAGGTTGTCCGGGCCGAGTTCCAGTTCCTTGTACTGGTTGAGGATCGGGGCCAAGCGGTTGTTCTTGGCCATCTGGCCGATGGTGGCGCGGTAATTGAAATGCTCGATGATGTCATCGACGTTCTTGGAGAATCCGTTGATGTAGGCCCGGAAGTTGTCTTCAAGGAGGGTATGGTCTTCCTCATAGACCTTGCGGAGCGTCCATTCGGTCTTGTTGGAAAAGGGGGCCGTGCTGGTTTCCAGCCCCTTGACCAGCTTGGCAAGCGCCTTCTCTTTCTCTTTGAGTTCGGGGCGCTTCGTGAGCACTGCGGCGGCTTTGTCCTCGCGCCACTTGATCAATACGCATTCGAGGCGGCGGATGACGATGATCGGCAGGATGACGTTCTGGTATTCGTAGGCCTTGAACTTTCCCCTCAGACGTTCAGCGGATTTCCAAATCTCACTGGCGAGGTTGTCTAGTTTCGTTTTGTTAATGGACAAGACCATGAGGTAAAATTTCTCCAATCCATCTATAACCCGCGGCCATTTTCGCCCCGTTCACAATTGATTTCACGATGGCGACACGCCGCAAAGACATGGCCGCTTCCCGCTGATCGACACCGATCTGATAGGTGACGGGACCGAAACGCGAGGTCTCAACACGTTTCACGATCTCTTTCGATAAGCTATCCTCGCTTGAGATGTCCATAACCATGTCCGTTGAAATTACTTAGGAATGCTTTATAAATACATTGAAAATTAAATTTATCAAGGAGAATATGCCCAAATTAATGTCCATTATCTCCTGGGCAAATTTCCGGGATACGGCCCAATATGGACTTGGCTCCGGTCGCTATAACGCGTAACGATTTTACGGGTTATAAATGTGATTTCTCAGTCAGGGCGTAAACGGTGCAGGTTCTCATGGATTTCTCCGGATGTTGCGCGAGCCGGCGAGGGGAATCGCCAGGAGTGCCGTCGCCCCCGGACGCGGCCCGCTATTTCGGGGCCTTTTTCTCGCGCCGGCCGGTCTTCGGGACGTCCGGGGCAAAGAGGCTGTTCACCCCGCCCAGCATGAAGGCGGCCGATTCCTCCGCCATCTGCAGGACCTCCGTGGAATGATCCTGCCAGAGCAGGTAATGGCAGGCGATCCGTTCGTAGATCCCGACGATGCAGACGGCGATCAGTTCCGGCGACCGCTCCGTCGCGAAATTCCTGCCCTGTCCCCGGCTGATCCTGATGATGGCATCCTTGATATCCGACGTCAGTTTGACGAAGACGCGCTTGCGCTGTTCTTCGACCTCCACGCTCTGGCCGACCGATTCCCGGAAGAAGATGGCGATCTTCTCGGGATGCCGCAGACAGAAGTCCCCCAGGAACGCAAAGGCGACATTCCGGAAGCTGTCGAGAGAAAATTCCGACTTCTGATATTCTTCGCCCACGGCCTTGCGCAGATCGTGCCCGATCTCCTGCATGAGCTTGGTCAGGAGTTCTTCCTTGTTCTTGAAGTAAAAATAGACGGCCCCCGTCGAGACCTCCGCCAGATCCGCAATCTCTTCGATGCTCGTCTGATGGTATCCCTTCTGCCCGAACAGCGTTTCGGCCGCCTTCAGGATGGTGTTGCAGCGGTTTTCCTTTTCCCGGAGACGCCGCATCGACCGCCTCGGCACGGCGTCGTCGTCTGTTTTTCCGGTCTTGGTCATGGGGCTAAAATCCCTCCAGGCGGGCGATGATTTCATACATGACTTCGTCCGCGCCCGCGCCGATCGACATGATGCGGGAATCCCGGAAGTAACGCGAAATCAAGGTTTCGTTCATGAAACCCATTCCCCCGAACATCTGGAGGCAGCCGCTGGCCACCTCGGCGATCAGTTGTCCGGCGAACAGCTTCCCCATCGAGATTTCACGCGTGACGTCGCGCCCGTCCATTTTCATCCGGACGATGTGGTAGGTGAGCTGCTTCAGGCATTCGTTCTTCATCAGCCAGCCGGCCAGGCGATGGCGCAGCACCTGCTTCGTGATCAGGGGCTTTCCGAAGACGATCCGTTTTTTCAGGTAATCCACCGTCATGTCGATCATGTCCTGGACGCACACGTGAACGCCCGGCAGGATGGTGAACCGCTCGTGCTGGAATTGCTTCATCTGGTAGATAAAGCCTTCGCCCTCGTCGCCGATGAGATTTTCCACCGGCACCGCCACGTTGTCGAAAAAGAGTTCCGCCGTGTCGCTGCTGCGCAAACCCAGCTTGTCGAGCTTCTTGCTGACGACAAAGCCGGGGAGGTCCGTCGGCACGACGAACAGGCCGAAGGAATGATAGCCCCCGTCGTCCCCGGTTTTCGCGAGCAGCGTCAGAAAATCCGCCTGCGTCCCGTTGGTGATGTAGGTCTTGGAGCCGTTGAGGAGGTAGTGATCCCCCTTCCGGACCGCCCGCGTCTTGATGGCGAAGACGTCCGAACCGGCATCGGGCTCCGTCACCGCGATGGCCGCCACCAGGTCGCCGGCAATCGCGCCCCGCAGGTATTTGTCCTTCAGGTATTCGCTGCCGAAGGCATCGATGGCGGGCGTCGCCATGTTCGTCTGCACGGCAATCGCCGTCGAGACGCCGAACCCGCGAATGTGGCCGGCCTCTTCGAGGAGCACCGTTTCGTACCAGTAGTCGAGCCCCTGTCCCCCGTATTTCGGGTCGTACCGGATCCCCAGGAAGCCGAGTTCCCCCATCTTCTTGAACAGGTCGTGCAGGGGAACGGACTTCTCCTCCCATTCGTCCATGTGGGGGTTGATCTCCCGATCGATGAATCTCCTCACCGATGCCCGGAAAGCCTCGTGCGTCTCATTGAAATACATGCGTTCCTCCTTATTGCAAAGGTTGGCGAAAGGGGAGGGGCAAGGGATCCATTCCCCGGCCTTCAGCCCTTCACCCTCAGCGCTTTCTTGTCGACCTTGCCCACGGCGGTCAACGGGATGGCCGCCATGATCTCGATCACCTTGGGGACCTTGTAGGGCGTCAGGTTCTCCCGGCAATGGTCGAGCAGGTCCTTCCGGACGGCTTCCGCATCGTTGCCCGCCGCCTCGCCGGTGAGCTGGATCACGGCCTTGACGACCTGGCTGTCCGGCCGTTTGGGATCCGTCATGCCGACGACGGCGCAGAACTGGACGGCCGGATGCTGGCTCAACACCTCCTCCACCTCGCGGGAGAACACCTTGAAGCCCCCGACGATGATCATGTCCTTGGTGCGGTCGGCGATGTAGAAATACCCGTCTTCATCCATCCGGGCCACGTCGCCGGTGTAGAGCCACGTTTCATTCTGGAAGGGCCGCAGGGTCTTGGCCGTATCTTCGGGTTTGTTGTGATACCCCTTCATCACCTGGGGGCCGTGCACGATGATTTCTCCGACCTCTCCGACCGGGACCTCCAGGGTGCCCGTTTCCACGTCCACCAGCTTGAGCCGGGTGCTCTGCAACGGAATGCCGACGGAGCCGATCTTCTTCCGCCCCCGGAGGGGATTCATGGTGATCACGGGACTGGCTTCGGTCATGCCGAGGATTTCCACCACCTTCCCCCTTCCGACGATGGCTTCGAGGGCCGTGAAGGCCTCCTTCGAGAAGGGGGCCGCTCCGGAGATGCACACCTCGCACCGGGAAAAATCGATCTTCGCGAAGGCGGGATTGTCCATCAGCATCTGGTAGAGGGAGGGCACGTGCAGCAGGATGGCGGGACGGTATTTCGCAATCTCCGCACAGACGTGATCCGTATTTCTGGGATCGGGGATCAGGCACTGGGTGTAGGCGGCGGACATCGTGATCAGGCCGAAATAAAGCCCCGCCTGGTGGAAAAAGGGAAATCCCGAGCAGGCGACCCCGCCGCCCATTTTGAGGTTGAACCAGGCGACCGCCTGCGTGATGTTGGCCACCATGTTGCGATGGGTCAGGACCGCGCCTTTCGGCAGGCCCGTCGTTCCGCCCGTATACTGGATGAGGCAGGGATCCCCCGGATCGATCTTGATCCCGGGCCGGGGTGGCTGATCTTTCCGGAGCACGTCCATGAAAGGGAGGACTTCCTTGCCCGCGATCGGCGCCATCCGGCCGACGGGAACTTTTTTCAGGGCTTTTGCGAGCACGCGCTTGTACGCCGGGAGAAAGTCCGTGATGTTGGTGACCAGGCAATGCTTCACGGACGGGATCTCGTTGCGGATCTTCTGGACGCGCTGCTCGAAGATGGCGTCCAGCGTGACCAGGGCCTTGACGCCCGAGTCGTTGATCTGATGGGCCATTTCCCTGGGCGTCAGGAGCGGCGAGACGCCGCTGGCGACGCATCCGGCACGCAGAATGCCGGCCAGGGCGATCAGATACTGGGGCGTGTTGGGCAGATTGATGCCCACGACGTCTCCCCGACCGCACCCCCGGGCGGCCAGATAACCCGCCACACGGCCGCTGAACCGGTCCAGGTCCCTGTAGGTAGAGGTCGTGCCGAGAAAATGAAACACGGCGCGATCCGGGTCGTGGGCGATGGCCTTTTCCAGGAGATCCACGTAGGTCTCGTCGGGAAGCGTCATCTCGGGCGTTACCCAGGGATCATACGATTTGAGCCACGGCTTGGCATCGTACGCGCTCACGGCACATCTCCTTTCTGCATGCAGAAATTCCATGCCCTGCGGATGTTGTCGGGAGGCGTGGGTCTCTGTCCAGCCCCTAACGCCCTGCGTCTGCCCCGGACACCATCGACTCCGGCATCTCGATGACCCGGGCCCGCAGATATTCGCCCAGCGTCTTCGCTTGGGGATCGCTGCGGACCGAGGCCGCCACGCCTTCCCCGAGCACGCCCTTGATATAGAAATTCACCGCCAGCAGGTTCGGGAATTCATGCCGCTCCATCTCGAAATCGCTCAGGTCGCGCAGAAGCTCCTTCAGCTTTTTGGTTGTCAGGAATTCCCGGAGGAAGGCGAAGGCTTCTGGCGTCTTGGCCCAGACCCCGAGATTGGCGTTGCCGCCCTTGTCTCCGGAGCGCGTGGCGAAGACGCGCCCCAGGGGCATTCGGACCGTCTTCCCCCGCGGCGCGGGCGGCAGGTCGATCTTCGGCGCTTCCGGCGCGGGCGCCGAGGGATCCGGCGGCACCGACTCCACCGTCCAGGTCTCGTCCCCCAGCAGGACCGTCTGCCGGATGTGCTTCGTCGCGATGAGCGTCGGCCAGTGAACGATGGCCGGCCCGCCCTTGGTCGGCGGGGCCGTCGCCGTAAAGCCGGGGATGTTGGCCAGCCCCAGCTCCACGATCTTCGCCGAAAATTTCGCGACCTTTTTGCGGTCCGGATCCATCACGGACAGGCGCAGGTAGGCAAAGGCCTCGTCGTTCGTCTGCGGGTCTTCCTTGTCGGAGCGGATCAACTGGACATGCTCCACCGCGAACTGCCCGCGGCCGCCCAGGGCGTCGAACAGGGCGTCCTCGAAAATCTTCGCCTTCTTTTCGATATCGAGGCCCGTGAGGACGACGGTCATCGAATTGCGGTAGTTGCCGGCATTGTTGATGCAGACCTTGGTCGTCGCGGGGGGCGGTTCGCCCTTGACGCCGGCGATCCTCGTCCGGTCGGGGCCCTCCTGGGATATCCCGATCGTGTCGAACCGTGCGACCACGTCCGGGGTCAGATATTTCGGATCCCGGACCTCGTAGAGGAGCTGGGCCTTGACCGTATCGACGGACACGAGTCCGCCCGTGCCGGGATGCTTCGTGATCACGAAGGCGCCGTCCGCAAAGATTTCGGCGATGGGGTAGCCCACCTTCAGAAACGAGGGCACTTCGTCGATGAAGGAGTAATTGCCCCCCGTCGCCTGGGCGCCGCACTCGATGATATGGCCGGCCACGGCGGCGCCGGCGAGCCGGTCCCAATCGTCGCGCCGCCAGCCGAACCACCAGGCGGCCGGTCCCATGACGACCGCGGCGTCCGCCAGGCGGCCCCCGACCACGATGTCCGCACCCCGCTCCAGCGCCTCCGCCACGCCCCAGCCGCCCAGATAGGCGTTTGCCGAAATGGGCATGGCGCCCGCGTCCTTCAAGCCGATCCCCTTGTCCAGGTGGATGAAGGCCTCCCCCTGCGCCCGCAGGTCCGCCAGCCGCCCCATGAGGTCGTCGCCCTCGATGCAGGCGATTTTCGGATGCAGGCCCAGCGCGTCGGCGATCTTTTTCAGCTCCGCCGCCAGGCCGCGCGGATTCAGGCCGCCGGCGTTGGAAACCACCCGGATGCCCTTGTCCAGGCATTCGCCCATGACCTCTTCCATTTGCTTCAGAAACGTCGGCACATAGCCGGTCTCCGGCTTCTTCATCTTCTGGGCGAAGAGAATCGCCATCGTGAGTTCCGCCAGATAATCCCCCGTCAGGACGTCGATGGGACCGCCCTGCACCATTTCGCGGGCCGCGGCCAGCCGATCGCCGAAATACCCGCTGCAATTGGCGATGATGACCCGGTCCCCGCCCCGTTGACCCGTTGCGCCCATACTTTCTCCCCCCTGTCCGTGATCGTTTTATCGGCCTTTGAAAACGGGCGGCCGCTTCTCCATGAAGGCCACGATCCCCTCCATGGCATCCTCCGTCGCCGCCACCTCCTTGAGCTTTTCCGAAAGATAGTTGAGGGCGTCCGGCAGCGGCAGGTTCGCCATCCCGTAGAACGCCTGCTTCCCGATCCGCATCCCGATCGGACTCTTGGAGACCAGGGCCATAAGCACCCGGTCCACCTCCTCATCCAGCTTGTCCGCGGGCACGACCCGCGTGACGAGCCCCATGGCCATGGCCTCGGCGGCCGTCATCCGCTCGCCCAGGAGGATCATCTCCATGGCCTTCTTCCGCGGAACATTGCGAAAAATGAGGGCGCCGATCATCATCGGCCACAGGCCGACGTTGACCTCCGGCGTGCCGAACCGGGCGTCGTCGCTCGCGATGACGATGTCGCAGGCCAGCATGAAACCCATCCCGCCGGCCAGGCAGAACCCCTTCACGCGCGCCACCGTCGGCTTGGGAAAACGGACGAGCTTGTCGAGCAGGGCGGCGTAATCGGCGAACAGGTCCTGGCCTTCCGTCGTCGTGGCGCCGCTGAGCTGCGCCCCCGTGCAGAAGGCCTTGTCTCCCGCGCCCGTGACCGTCAGGACCCGCACGCGCTCATCCTGCTCCGCCTCGTCCAGGGACGCGTGAAACAGCCGGATCGCCTCCGGCGTGATGGCGTTGCGCTGCGCCTCGCGATTGATCGTGATCGTGCCGATGCCGTCCTCGACCCGGTAGAGCAAATGCCGTTCGTCCATCCTGTTGCCTCCTTGCGGGATAATGGGGGGCGCGCCGGTTGCGGCCTAGCGGCCCTCCTCCGGCGCGTCGGTCTCCGCTTCCTTTTCGATGTCCACGAGAATCCGCCCGGGCATCACCTTCTCGCCCGCGGCAACGTTGATCTTCGTCACCCGGCCGGGAAAGGGCGCCGTCAGCGTGGTCTCCATCTTCATGGCCGTCAGGACGATGACGGCCTGTCCTTTGCACACCCGGTCGCCCTCGCTCACCGGGATGCGCACCACCACCGAAGGCATCGGCGGCGTGATGACCTGGGGGAGATTCTCCCGATCCGCTTTTTTCTTTGTTTTCCGTTCGGCGAAATCCGCATCCTGAACGGGGTACGGAACGCCGCGGATCACGACGGTCTTTTCGCCGTCCCCCCGCCAGACGAAGGCGTTCACGCCGCGGCCGTCCACCGCCAGGTGCAGGTGATGGGGGGAGACGGCGTCATGGCGGACATGAAGCGTTTGCGTTCCCGTGGTCACGGTCAGGCGGTCGGCCCCTTCCGGATCGACCGTCCAGACCACCGCACCCTCGTCCGTCTTGAATCGGTATTGCATGGGTTCTGTTCTCCTGCGTGAGAGGTCCTGCGGCGCGCCGGCCCGCTATCGCCGCCAGTTGCCCAAGCGCTGCCAGGGCGACGGATGTTCCCCCGCCGGCAGCCCCGTGGCCGGGGTTTCCTTGCGGCCGCCGAGATCGTCGGCGATGTAGGCGAGGCGCGCCAGGTCCGTCTCCGTCCGGGCGGGTTTCCAGTCGGAAAAATGGGCGGCGACGAAATCGGTGAACGTCTCGCCGGCGCGGAAGGCGTCCGAGCGGAGGACATCCATGAGGAAGGGGATGGCCGTCCGGATCCCCAGGATGACGTAGCGCTCGAGCGCCCGGAGCATGCGCGCGATGGCCGCGTCGCGGTCTTCGCCGTGGGCCACCAGCTTCGACAGGATGGGGTCGTATTCCACGGGCACCTGAAATCCGGCGTAGATGCCGCAGTCGTTCCGGATGCCCGGCCCGGTAGGTTCCTGCATGAACACGATGGTTCCGGGAGAGGGGAAGAATCCCTGCTCCGGGTCTTCCGCGTAGATGCGGCACTCGATGGCATGGCCTCGCCCGCGGATCTCCTGTTGGGTGAGGTTCAGGGGGAGGCCGGCGGCGATCTCGATCTGGCGCCGGACGATGTCGATGCCGGTTACCATCTCCGTGATCGGGTGCTCGACCTGGAGGCGGGTGTTGACCTCCAGGAAATAGAAGCGGCCGTCCGGGTCCAGCAGAAACTCCACCGTCCCCGCATTCACGTAGCCGGACGCCCTGGCCGCGGCCACGGCCGCCTGGCCCATCCGCTCCCTCAGCTCCGGCGTCAGGGCGGGCGACGGCGTCTCCTCGATGATTTTCTGGTGGCGCCGCTGGATGGAGCACTCCCGCTCCAGGAGATGCACCACGTTTCCAAGGCCGTCGGCCAGGATCTGGAACTCGATGTGCCGCGGCCGCGCGAGGTACTTTTCCAGATAGATGGCCCCGTTGCCGAAGGCAGCGGCGGCCTCGCTCGCGGCGGACACGCAGGCCTCGCGAAGCGCATCCCGCGCCTGAACGATCCGCATGCCCTTGCCCCCCCCGCCCACGGCCGCCTTGATCAGGACCGGGTAGCCCAGCAGATCCGCCTCGCGCGCCAGGGCGTCGGGATCGGATTCGGGGCGGTTCATGCCGGGGATGACGGGCACGCCGTTCCGGATCATCGTCTCCCGTGCGACGGTCTTGTCCCCAAGCGCGCGGATCACGCGCGCCGTCGGCCCGATGAACACGAGCCCCTCCCGTTCGCAACGCTCGGCAAAATCCCCGTTCTCGGCCAGGAATCCGTACCCCGGATGAACGGCCTGCGCCCCGGTTTCCCTGGCTGCCGCGATGATCCGGTCGATGTGGAGGTAGCTCTCCGACGGATCGGCCGCCCCGAGATGGACGGCCTCGTCCGCGTCCAGGACATGGACCGCCTTCCGGTCCGCATCGGAATACACGGCCACCGTGCCGATCCCCATCTCCCGGCAGGTGTGCAGGATGCGCCGGGCGATTTCCCCCCGGTTCGCCACCAGGATCTTCTTGAACATGCGCGCCCTCCCGTTCAGCGGTTGCGGGTCGTCGTCACGCCCTACATGCGGAAAATGCCGTATCCGAAGACATCGTCGCGGATGGGGGCGTTCAGGGCCGCGGATATCGCGAGCCCCAGCACATCGCGGGTATCGGCCGGATCGAGGATGCCGTCGTCCCACAGTTGGGCCGTGCTGTAGTAGGCGTTGCTCTCCGTCCGGGTGGCGGCGACCACCGGATCCCGGATCTGCGCCGCCTCCTCCTCCGTCAGGGGCGGTTTCCCCGCCTTGGCGAGCTGGTCGTTTCTCAGGGTGACGAGGACGCCGGCGGCCTGCTCCCCGCCCATCACGGCGATTTCCGCGTTGGGCCACATCCACAGAAAGCGCGGGGAATAGGCCCGGCCGCACATGGCGTAATTGCCGGCCCCGAACGAGGCGCCCACGATCACGGTGAACTTTGGCACGGTCGCCGTGGCCACGGCGTTGACCATCTTGTGGCCGTTTTTCGTGATGCCGAGCCGCTCGTACTCGCTGCCGATGATGAATCCGTTGATGTTCTGGAGGAAGATCAGGGGGATCTGACGCCGGTCGCACAGCTGGATGAACTGGGTCCCCTTCAGGGCGCTGTCGGGAAACAGCACGCCGTTGTTGCCCAGGATGCCCACGGGGTAGCCGTGGAGGTACGCCCAGCCGCAGACCAGGGTCGGCGCGTACAGCTCCTTGAACTCCAGGAATTCGCTGCGGTCCACGATCCGCGCGATCAGCTCGCGCACGTCGTAGGGCGCCTTCAGTTCGCGACTGACAATGCCGTAGATCTCCTTCGGATCGTACAGCGGCGGCGCCGGTTCATGCATCGTCAGGCGGGCCTTTTCCGTCCGCGGCAGGGTTTCGACGATGTTGCGCAGGATGGCGATGGCGTGCCGGTCGTCCTCGGCATAATAGTCGGAGACGCCGGATTCGCGGCAGTGCAGGTCCGCGCCCCCCAGTTCGTCCGCCGTCACCTCCTCGCCCGTGGCCGCCTTGACGAGGGGCGGCCCCCCCAGGAAGATGGCGCCCGTCCCCTTGACGTGCACCGTCTCGTCGGACATGGCGGGCACGTACGCGCCGCCCGCGGTGCAGAGCCCCATGACGGCCGTGATCTGGGGAACCCCCATCTTGGACATGATCGCCTGGTTATAGAAAACCCGTCCGCCGTCATCGAGATCCGGAAAAACCTCGGACTGCAGCTGCAGGTAGCCGCCCGCCGAGTCGATGAGGGTGATCGTGGGCAGGCGATTTTCCATGGCGATCGTCTGGCAGCGGAGACTTTTCTTCAGCGTCAGGGGATAGGTGGCGCCCCCCTTGATCATCGCGTCGTTGCCGGTGATCAGGACTTCCCTCCCGCCGACGACGCCGATCCCGGAGACCAGCCCCGCCCCGTGAATCTTGCCGTCGTAGAGCCCCCGGGCGGCCAGCGGGGCGATCTCCAGAAACGGGGTGTTCCGGTCCAGCAGCAGGTCGAGCTTTTCCCGCATGGGCATCTTTCCCTGGGAGGCGAGACGGTTCCGGGCCTGCGGCGAGCGGTCCTCCCGGGCAATCCGGAGTTCCTCCTTCAGCGTCGCCACCAGGGCCTCCATGGCTTCGTAATTCTCGCGATACGCCTCCGAGCGGGGATCGATTCTCGTCTCGATGACCTCCATAAGCCCTCCGTGTGGTCGACGAAATGGGTTGAATCTGTGGAAATCGGATGACTGAAAATCTCCCCCCGGTCGTTTAACGGATCCGGGGGCTCAAGGGGCGAAAAGGTTTTGCGATCGATGAAGCCGAGAAGGTTCTAAAACGGGATTATCCAGTTCACAATCTGAACCTGATTCGGTTCAATAATTGAATTCATATTTCATGTCAAGCGATTTTCCGGAAGGGAATGCCTGTCCCCGGCGGGGAGCGTCGGCGGGCGGCTGTCCGTTGTCATGGCCGCCGGTCCGGGCGGGCTTCAGGGGAGGGCGAAGGGGGAACGGAACGCGATCAGGCGGGGGGCAGACCGCCGCGGAACATGAAGTAGGCGGCGCCGACCAGGCAAAGCCCCGCCCACAGGTAGTCCCATTTGAGCGGCTGTTTCATGACGAGAAAGACGAATCCGGCGAAGACCGTCATGGTGATGATTTCCTGGATCACCTTCAATTGACCGAGGTTGTAATAGTGGAACCCGATGCGGTTGGCGGGGACCTGGAGAGTGTACTCGAACAGGGCGATGCCCCAGCTCAGCAGGATGACGACCAGGAGCGGCCGGCCGTTCATGTACTTGAGATGGCCGTACCCGGCGAACGTCATGAACAGGTTGGAGAAAAACAGCAGCACGACGGTTTTGAACACCGGAAACGGACTCCTGGGTCAAGGTTTTCGTCCGATCGTGCGCCCCCCCCGCGTCCTTCCGGCGGTGCACGCGCTCGGCGTCGGCGCGGGCAGGCATAGACAAGAAGCCCCGGGAAATCAAGGAAAAATACGCCCCGCCCCGGCCGCCGGCCCGGACGGACCCTCCTTGGGCTCGCTGCCGGACGGTCCATCCCCCGGATCCCCGACGGAGGTCTTGACAACGGCGCGGGGATGCGTCTATTTGAAATACATGGATCCGCCGGGGGGATCAAGATCCCGGGATCCGGATCCCGAGCGGCGTCGCCGTGGCCGTTTGCGGGCCGGGAAGGGAGGCAACATGTCCGTCAGACCCGCATGGTGGCTGGCCGTTCTGGCCAGGATCTGGCCCTTGACCTGGATCAGCGCGCGCATGACCCGCTGGCCCATCGTCGGCCGGGCGGTCGCCTGGGGCAGCCTGCCCCTCTTTACCGGGAAAAACCTCAACATCACCTACCTCCCCGTCAACGAAGAGGCCGGCGGCAGCGCCAGCACCCTCCTGCCCCGCCAGGTCGTGGAGGCGCTCATCCGCCGTTCCTCCCATCGGGTCCTCATCAACCGCTGCACCTGCCGGGACGCGAAATCGTGCCGCCGCCATCCCGTCACGATGGGCTGCACCCTCCTGGGGGAGGGGACGAAGGAGATCGATCCCCGGATCGCCCGCCACGTCACGGTGGAGGAGGCTCTGGCGCATCTGGAGGCCGCCCTTCGGGAAGGGCTCATCCCCATGACCGGACGCGTCCGGATCGATAACTTCATCTGGGGGGTGAAGGACCGGGGGAAACTGCTGACGATCTGTTACTGCTGCCGGTGCTGCTGCACGATCATGAATTCCGGCCGTTATCTGCCGGCCGAGGCCCAGGCGGCCATTCATCCGCTGGCCGGGCTCGCGATCACCGTCGATCCGGATCTGTGCGTGCGGTGCGGCGCCTGTGTGGAGGAGTGCTTCATGGGGGCGATCCGCCTGGAGGGCGGGGGGATCGTTCACGACGCCGCCCTGTGCAAGGGCTGCGGCCGGTGCGCCGCCGTCTGCCCGCAGGCCGCCGTCCGCGTGGCGGTGGCGGACGTGGAGCGTGCCGTGGCGGAACTGATGGGGCGGATCGACAGCCTCGTCCGCTATGAATGAGGCGCGGCCATCACCCGTCCCGTGACGTCGAAGGCGCCCCCCCTTCTGCGGCGCCCCGCATCCCCGCTCCCCGCGCTCTCTTGACACGGCTGCGTCCCGGACTTAATATAGGGTCGTGCCTCAGCGAGCGATGCGCGTCCACCGGTTTACATCCCGTCAACGGTTACGGAAGAGATGAAGGAGGGGACCATGAGAGCATTCGCGGATAAGCTGATCGACATTCTGGAACGCCACACCGAAGAAGTTGCGCGACAGTGGAGCAAGGCCGTACGCTCCAACCCCCGAACCCCGTTCTACCACGCGTTGTCGGAAGCGGAATATGTCCAGTGGGGGATCAGCTTCTACGAGAACCTGCGGAAGCTTTACTTCTCCGCCCGCCCCTACCCGGAGGTGGATGAGTTCTTCTCCCGTCTCGGGCAGGAGATGTTCGACAAGGGCATCCCCCTCGAAGAGGCCGTTTACACCCTCATCCTGCTCCGCCGCCACATCTGGCTTTTTGCCGATTTCAACGTGGTCTTCGTGACCACGCTGGACATGCATCAGGCGGTGGAAAGCATCAACCGGACCATCCAGATGTTCGACCAGGGGATCTTCGTCGTGACCCGGAAGTACGGAGAACTGGCGAAGTCCCGCTGAGCGTCCGGGGCCATCCGATGCCGGCGCGCGGAGGGCCTCCCGCCCGGCCGTTATCCCCGCGCCAGAAGGTCGTGGGACCGCGCGCCCGTGACCGTCCTGACGTTTGGCGTTCCGGTGCCCTTATCCCCGCGCCAGAAGATCGTAGAGACGGATCAGTTCTCCCACGCTCCAGGCCTGGTCGATGCAGCCGTCGGGATGGTGAGGGGCGTCTCCGCCGAAGATTTCGGAGACGCCGCCCACGCCCGCCTCGGGCAGGTGCGCCCGCAGAAATGCACGCAAATGCCTGAGGAGAAACGTCCGGGCGGCGGGCCGGTCTTCGGCCACCCGCAGGGTCGCCTCCCCGAAATGGCCGAGGAGCCAGGGCCAGACCGTCCCCTGGTGGTACGCCCCGTCCCGCGCGGCCGGATCGCCGCCGTAAACGCCCCGATACGCGGGATCCTCCGGCGAAAGGGTGCGCAGGCCGCACGGCGTGAGCAGGTGGTCGGTCACCGTGCGCATCACCGCCTTCCATTTGAACGGGTCCAGGGGCGAAAAGGGGAGGGAAACGGCCAGGATCTGATTGGGGCGGATGGCCCGATCCAGCCGGTCCCGGACGTAGACGTCGCCCAGGTACTGTTCCGACTCGAGCCAGAAGGTATCCTGAAACGACTGGCGGATCTTGCGGAGCATGCCCTCGAGATCGATGTCCTGCTTCCCGAACCGGTGGGACAACTGTTCGGAGAAGGCGAGGGCGTTGTACCACAGGGCATTGATCTCCACGGCGCAGCCGTCCCGCGGCGTGACCGGCCGGCCTTCGACCTGGGCGTCCATCCACGTGAGGGCGTCCTTCCCGTCGCCGGCGTGCAGCAACCCCCGGTCGTCCATGCCGATGTTCAGGCGCGTGCCGTCCAGAAAATGCGCCAGGATCCGCGTCATGACGGGCCAGAACCTCAGGCGGACGCGTTCCGGGTCTCCCCCGTAAAGGAGGTACTGCTGAACCGCCCAGAAAAACCACAGGGAGGCGTCCACCGTGTTGTAGGGCGGATCGCTTTCGTCTTCGGAGAAATAATTGGGCAGGAGGCCGTCCCGTTCGTGGTCCCCCAGGGCGTCCAGGATCGCGGCGCCTTCCTCCAGCCGGCCGCAGCAGAAGGCGATCCCCGGCAGGGCGATGAGGGTGTCGCGACCCCAGTCTCCGAACCAGGGATAGCCGGCGATCACGGCCGGCCGGCCGGCCGGGGTCGTCACGAGGAAGCGCCGGGCGGCCCTGAGAAGCCGCTCCCGGCAGGAAAAATCTTCGGCCGCCAGGCCGCCGGCGGACGGATCCTCCGGTCCGGGCGGGGGTTCGGTCCTTCCCGGCGCTGAAACCTTCCCTTCCGTCGCCGCCGTTCGCCGCCCGCCCGTTTCCCGCTGCCAGAGGCGGTGCAGCGCCGTGTTGCCCGGCGTCGTCGCCGCGCGTACGAGAATGGCCTGGCCGGTGCGAATCGGCACTTCGAGGATGCCGGGCGTGAACAAATCCTCATGCCAATCGTAGCCCCGTTCCTGCTCCCGGACGTATTCGAAGTTTTCATACCAGACGGGGGCCTCGATGAAGCGGCCCTTCCTGTTGGTCTGGAGATACAGGGGGGGCATGCCCTGATAGGGGTTCATGAAAAATCCGTTGGGCGCCGGCTGCACCTCGGCCTGCAGGAAGGGGGTCCGACGGCTCAGTTCGTGCCGGCCCCGGTAGGCGAGAAAGGGTCTCAGGCGGAGCACGGCGCCGGCCGGACCGGCTTCCAGGTCGTAACGGACGAGGACGGCATCCTCCCCGTCGATCATCAGGATGGATTTGCGCAGGCGAATCGTTCCGCCGGCCGGGGCGTCCCCCTTGATTCCCGCGGCCGTCCCCGGGCCGGGGAGGGCCGCCGTGTAAAGAAACGAGGGATAATCGTCCAGGATAAATTCCCGGAGCGGGACCTCGTCGGGAAAGAAGGTCCCCGGGTACTGATGGCAGGAGAGAAAAATCTCCCGGTTCCGCAGCCGCAGGGAGTCCTCGAATTTGGACAGCAGGACATACCGGCCCGGGGGAGATGCGAGGTTCGCGACGAGCAGCCCGTGATATTTGCGGGTATGGCAGTTAAGCAGGGTGCTGGAGGCGTATCCCCCCCGTCCGTTGGTCTCGAGCCATTCCCGTTTGAGGAACGATTCGTTCGCGTCGGGTCCGGTCCAGGGGGGAAGGGCGATGTTCATCATGACGGGATATCCTTCTGAAACCGGCCGGCCCGGGAGGCGTTACGGCAGGGGAAGCACATCGACTCCCGGCGGCGGTTCGAAGTGAAACAACCGATCGGGGAGGCGCCGGTCGGTCTGGACCTGCGTCAGTGAAAGACGGGTGACGTTTCCGTAGGCGTCCACAAAGCGGCAGCGGATGACCAGGTGACGTTCCGGATCGACCGTCACGACGATATCCGACGCCCCCGTCTCCCGGCCTTTCGGGGTCAGGAGGAGCAGGTAGTTCCCTTCCCGGTCTTTCCCGGACGGCTGGGCGAAGCGGATCTCGAAATCTTCCTGAAGGCTTGAAAATCCGGAAAAAAGCCGGACGGCCGTCTGGGATTTCAGCAGCGCCCCCGTCTTCTGCGTATAGGCGGCCTGGTCCTCGGGGATATACAGCCAGGCCTGCCGGTGATTGATGATCAGTTTCTTGACCCGGGGTTTGTCATAATCCCAGAGCATCCGCTGGGGCTTTTTCCAGTAGAGGGTTCCCTCCTCGCGATCCGTCCGCTGCATCGTGTTGAGCGAGATTTCCTGGACAAAGCGCGCCCGAAGATCGGTCATGCCGTCGTATTGCCGCTGAATGCCCGCGATGACCTCCGGCAGGGGCGGGAGGTCCGCCCCGGCGGGGCGGGTTCCGATCAGGGACAGCGCCGTCATCGCAATCACGAACAGGGCCCGTTGAAGGGTCCATGTCCCCCGAGCGTTCACGTTCCGGTCCTTTCTTTTCGGGCTGTCAAATATCGTGCCTGCGTCTTCTAAAATCGGCCCTTTCCGGTCACATTTTTTATTAAAGTTAATATCCCGCATCCGAAAAGGGCGATAAGTGAAGGAATTTCAGCCTATATAATCTAACTCATCGATAATATTGGAAATTGTTGTTGCCCAAACCTTACGCAATGAGGTAGAAAAGTGTCGCAATTGCAGACTTAGGGCAGTTATGCACATCGTTATCCACAACCTTTTCCACAGGACTGTGGATTTCGCGCCAAGTCCCCGTATCAATGTCTGTATCGCCCCCGGTATGAGGAGCACGCTGGGGGTCGGTCTCGCATTCTCTATGCGATCTGCATCCGCCAGCCGAAGGGATCGTCCTTCTCTCCGTATTGAATCTGAAGGATCTCGTTGTAGAGCCGCTCCGTCAGGGCGCCGGTCTTGCCGCCATTGATCACGTGCTCCTTGCCCTGGTAGTAGATCTGGCCGATGGGGGAAACGATCGCCGCCGTTCCGGAGGCAAAGGCCTCCTTGAGGACGCCGCTGCCGGCGGCCTCGATCACTTCCGCGATCGCCACGGGTCGCTCCGCCACACGGCAGCCCCAGTGGCGGGCGATCTGGAGGACGGAGTTGCGCGTGACGCCCGGGAGGATCGATCCGGCGAGCGGGGGAGTGACCAGTTCGTCCCCGATGACGAAGAAGATGTTGCTCGTTCCCACTTCCTCCGCGTATTTCCGTTCGATGGCGTCCAGCCACAGGACCTGGGTATACCCCATGTCCGATGCGATTCGGCTGGCGTAGAGGCTGGCCGCGTAGTTCCCGGCGGCCTTGCAGTTCCCCATGCCCCCCCGCACGGCGCGCACGTAGTCCTCGCTGACGAAGATTTTGGTCGGCGCGAAGCCTTCCGCATAGTACGCTCCCACGGGACCGACCACGATGAAGAAGAGGTAGGCCCCGGCCGGATGCACGCCGAGCGCGGGCTCCGTGGCGATCATCGTGGGGCGGATGTACAGGGAGGCGCCCCGGCTGTGAGGAATCCAGTCCTTCTCCACGCGGACCAGCCCCTTCAGCGCGTCGAGAAACAGGGCGGGGTCGACGGGGGGCATGCAGAGCCGCTCGGCGGAGGCGTTCATCCGGCGGATGTTTTCCTCCGGACGGAAGAGGTAAATGGCGCCGTCCTGACCGCGATAGGCCTTCAGCCCTTCGAAGATCTCCTGTCCGTAGTGCAGGCACATGGCCGTCGGGTCCAGGGAGAGCGGCTGGTAAGGTCCAATCAGTGCATCGTGCCAGCCGAGCGCGGTGTCGTATTTCAGGGTGAACATATGGTCCGTGAAGAACTTTCCGAATCCCAGTTTGGATTCGTCGGCGGGCTTCGCTTTCCTTTTTTCGGGGGGAAGCTCCCTGATCGTGATTTCCATACCCATTCCTCTTTTCGTCAATGTTTCCATAACCGGATGAATCTACGCGGTTCACTGCATACCACTAAATCAGCGCGCGATCAAGGGTTCGATACTGGATGGCCTCGGCGACATGGGGCGGCCGGATGTCCGCTTCGCCCTCGAGGTCGGCGATGGTCCGGGCGACCTTGAGGATGCGCGTGTAGGCCCGGGCGGAGAGCCCCAGACGGTCGACGGCCATTTCCAGGAGGCGCTGCGAGTCGGTGTCGAGGGCGCAGAACGCCTTCAGTTGCGGGTCGGTCAGGCGGGCGTTCGTGAAGAGGGGATGATCGGGGAGGCGCTCCCGCTGGCGCCGTCGGGCGGCCTCGATCCGCGCCTTGATGGCGGCGGAGGGCTCGGCCGTCTGGCGGGCCGCCAGCTCCCGGTACCGGACGGCGGGGACGTCGATGTGGATGTCGATCCGGTCGAGCAGGGGCCCGGAGATCCGCCCCTGGTACTGGCGGATCTGCTGCGGGCTGCACCGGCACGCCCGTCGGGGATCCCCATAGAATCCGCAGATGCAGGGGTTCATGGCTGCGATCAGCATGAAGCGGGCGGGATAGGTCGTCCGCATCAGGGAACGGCTGATCGTGACCGTCCCGTCTTCCAGGGGCTGGCGCAGCGACTCGAGGGCGTTCTTTCGAAACTCCGGAAGCTCATCGAGAAAAAGCACCCCCTGGTGGGCGAGGCTGATTTCCCCCGGATGGGGAACGTGCCCGCCGCCGACCATCCCGGCGTCGGAGATGCTGTGGTGGGGGGCGCGAAACGGCCGGGTCGCCAGAAAGGCCTGCTTCCGGTCCAGAAGGCCCGCCACGGAATAGATCTTCGTGGTTTCAACGGCCTCGGGGAACGTCAGGTCGGGGAGAATGGTCGGCAGCCGCTGGGCGAGCATCGTCTTTCCGGCCCCCGGCGGACCGATCATCAACACGTTATGCGAGCCCGCCGCCGCCACTTCCAGGGCGCGCTTGGCCTGCTCCTGACCTCTGATATCCTTGAAGTCGAAGGGGTATTGGTGGCTCTGGCGGAAGACGGCCGCCGCGTCGATGACCACCGGTTCGATCGCCCTGCGGCCGGAGAGAAACTCGACCACCTCGGCCAGATTCCCCACGGGCATGACCCCGACATCCTGAACCATGGCGGCTTCACGGGCGTTTTCCACGGGGACGATGATGCCTTTTTTCCCCGAGGCCCGCGCCTGGAAGGCGGCGGAGAGAACGCCGGGCACGCCCTTGACCGACCCGTCCAGGGACAGTTCTCCCACCAGGAGATAGTCCTGCGCCGGTTGAGGCTCCAGGGTCCCATCCGCGGCGAGAATGGCCACAGCCATCGGGAGGTCGAATCCCGTTCCCTCTTTCTTGATGTCGGCCGGGGCCAGGTTGACCGTCACGTGGGTCTTCGGGAACGGGTAGCCCGAATTCTTGATGGCCGCCTTGATGCGGTCCTTGCTTTCCCGGACCGCCACGTCGGGCAGGCCTACGGTGGAGAACTGGGGCAGGCCGGGAGAAATATCCACCTCGACGGCCACGGGGTAAGCGTCCACGCCGATGATGGCGCTGCTGAAGACCTTGACGATCAAGGGTGTACCTCCTGCATCGCGATGAGGACGGAAGACCGGGGATGATGCAGGTACCTATAGAAGATGATTTGTGTTTTGGCAAGAAATTTATCGGTGAAAATCTTTTTTCCATCCACCTTGACGACGCCGGGGGGCTGTGCTAAGTTTCGCCCCATACGTACGCGGACCCCTTCTTTACCCTTCGACACAGCCCCGTTCCCGGCAGGCAGGGGGAGGGGCGGTTCGGCAAATCTCCGCCTCCGCGGCGACGGGACGCAGGCGCCTGTCCCGGCGGGGGGAAAACGGAAAGGCAATCATGCCAACGTTGTCGCATCTGGATGAACAGGGTCGGGCGCGCATGGTCGATGTGAGCGTCAAGGCGCCCACCTTGAGACAGGCGACGGCCGGAGCGCAGATCCGGATGCGGCGCGAGACGGCCGCCCTGATCGTGGCGGGGGAGATGCCCAAGGGCGATGTCTTTCAGGTGGCCCGGATCGCCGGCATCATGGCGGCGAAAAGAACGGGGGACCTGATCCCCCTGTGCCATCCCCTGGAGCTGACGGACGTGAATCTGATCTTCGCCGTGGACGCCCGTGAAGGGACGGTGAGCGTCGAGGCCACGGTGAAGACGATCGGAAGGACGGGGGTGGAGATGGAAGCCCTGACGGCCGTCAGCGTAGCGGCCCTGACGATTTACGACATGTGCAAGGCCGTGGACCGGGGGATGGTCATCGGGGAGGTCATGCTGTTGCGCAAACGCGGCGGGAAGAGCGGAGAATACCGGCGGGGCGGCGCCGGAAAGGGATCGGACCGGGAATGAACGGGGACACGCACAGAATCAGGCGATCGTTCGTGATTCCCCTGACGGCGGTCCTGATCCTGATCATCGGCCTGCTGGCGCTTTCTTTTTTTGGCGGGACGCCGACGGAGCGGGTCTTTCTGGCACTGGTCCTGATTCCCCTGGCCCTGGTGTGGAGCGAGTCCCTCTCCCGGCGGGTGTCGATCGGGGCGGATGGAATCACCCTCCGAAAATTCCTGAGGCCCAAGACCCTGCGCTGGGAAGACATCACGCATGTCGGCTGCCTCGTGTTGCGCAAGAAGGTGTACCTCCTGCTGACCACCGGCCGCGGGTTTCACATCCTCTCCAACGAGTACGAGCGATTCGCCGATCTCGCCCGGGGGATCGCGACGCATCTCGACCGGGAGAAAATCGAGGCGGAGGTCCTTCAGCAGGCGGAAAATCCGACGCGGAACCCCGCCAACATCGCGGCTGCCTGGGCGGCCGCGGCGGTTCTGGCGGTCCTCGTCTATCTCAAATTGTTTCCGGCATAGGGCTGGCCGGGCGGATCCCATTCGGAAAGGCGCCGCTATGAAAACGAACACATCACGGGCCACGAAGTCGTCTGAGGCGGCGAAGCTTCCCTCACGGGTGGAGAACCTGCTGGAAACGAAGATGCAGGACATGACGCTGCTCCTGTGCGACGAGGGGAATGGCCGCAGCAAGCTCTACGAAGAGGTGATGGCCATGGTGGAGCGGAGCCTGTTCAAGATCGCCCTGGAGCGATCGAATCACGTCAAAAGCGCCGCCGCCACCTATCTGGGCATGAACCGCAATACCTTCCAGAACAGGATGAACAAGCTGTGGTTGAATGGACAGCCGGATTGAAGAAACGGCCGCCTTTCCGCGGAACGCGATGACGTCGGGGTGAATTGCATGCAGGAACGGAACCGTCTGTCCCCCCAGGTCGAAAGACTGCTCGCCCGGGGCGTGCGCATGCCCCTCCCCCAGACGGTGGAGGTCGGTGAAGAGGTCGATCCCGGGCGGATTTCGGGCGACGGCGTGGTGCTCCATGCCGGAACGCGGATCTCCGGCGCCCGGACCCTGATCGCCGCCGGATGTCGCCTGGGGCAGGAAGCCCCCGTCAGTCTCAGCGATTGCCTGCTTGGGCCCGGGGTGGAGCTCAAGGGGGGATTTTTCAAGTCGTCCGTGTTCCTGGAAAAGGCCAACATGGCGAGCGGCGCCCAGGTGCGGGAGGGGTGCCTCCTGGAGGAGGAGGCGAATGGCAGCCACACCGTCGGCCTCAAGCAGACCCTCCTGTTTCCCTTTGTCACCCTGGGGAGCCTGATCAACTTCTGTGACTGCTTCATGGCGGGCGGGACCAGCCGGAAGAACCACAGCGAGGTGGGCAGCTCCTATATCCACTTCAACTACACGCCGCAGCAGGACAAGGCGACCGCGTCCCTCCTGGGGGACGTCCCCCGGGGCGTCATGCTGAAGGCGCCCCCGATCTTTCTGGGCGGGCAGGGCGGGCTCGTGGGGCCGGCGCGCATCGGCTACGGGACCGTCATCGCCGCCGGGACGGTCTGGCGGGGCGATTGTCCGGAGGGCGGCGCGCTCCTGTCGGCGACCGGCCGCGACGTCCGCCAACCCTTTACGCCCGGCCTGTACGGCGACATCCGCCGTCGCGTTCTCAACAATCTGCATTATATCGCCAATCTCCTCGCGCTTCGCCAGTGGTATCTCCACGTCCGTCAGCCCTTTTTCCGGAGCCAGGACCTGGGGGCGGCGCTCTTCGACGGGGCGACGCAGGTTCTGGAGTCGGCCCTGGCCGAACGCATCGTCCGGTTCGAGGCCCTGGCCGAAAAGATGGAGACATCGCTCCGGTGTCTGGAGTCACGGGCGGACGCGACGGCGTGCGCGTCCATCGTCCGGCAGCAGCGCGCTCTCCTGACCGGCTGGCCCCGGCTCAAGGCGTTCCTGACGTCGGGCGAAGAGGCATCGACGGCGCCTTCGAGGCGCGAGGCATTCGTGAAACGCATCGCCGAGGCGGCCGGAACATCCGGATATCTCGCCGTCGTGCAGTCCCTGGACGCGGCGGCGGCGGCGGCCGGAACGGCGTGGCTGCGGGACATCGTCGACACGGTCGTGGATCGGTCTCTTTCGATCCTTCCGGAGTGCCGCTGAAGGGGGGATACATTTTTGTCGTGCCCGTCCCGGGAGGGACAATTTCGTTTCGGGCACACCCCGCCTCCGGCCTTGATTTCCCGCTTTCAAGACAGGGCCACGAAACGGTGGCCGCAAGGGGCGCTCCACCTCCGGCCGCGCCGCCCGTCACGGCGGGTTTGCGTGTGCGAGTGGTACGTGTCTTGCTTTGCTGGATCCAAAGATTCGCTGACGGCCGTGTTCCGCAAAGCGGCCGGAAATGAAAGGACGGAGGGACTCGCGTTGATCACCCGTATCGTTCGCCGGCTCAAGGCGTGGCGCGTTTATGTCGGACGAAATCCCCAAGGCGTTTCCGCCCCCGCCATCATCCTCCTCCCCGTTTTCAACGGGGTTTTTTTCTGCGGTTTTGCCGGCATCCTGGCGATTCGTTCGCCCGAACCGCCGGAGGACGATGCTCGCTCCCCCGGCCGGGACGTCCTGCCGCGCTTGACGCGGATCGCGCTCGAGCTGAAGCGCAACGGGCTTGAAGCGGTTCTCGAAGGAAGCGTAAGCCCGGGGGAATATCTGGCGCCGGAGGCGGGCGATCGCGGACCCGATGGTCAGAGCCCGGCCGGTCTGGAGCCGCTTGTCCGGCGCTTGAAGGAAACGCGCTTCTTTCAGGCGCTTTTTTTTGATCCGGATCGCGTCCAGGCTCTGAACCGGCTGGTCGCGGATCTGAAGGCGTTCCTGGCTGATGAGGAGCGCCTGCTGGAGGATGCCGCCGGACGGTTCCGGACGGAGACCCTGGAGATCGTCAACAGCCGGCTGGTGTCCCTCAAGGATGCGGTGTGGTCCCTGGAAAAGGACGTCCTGGAGAATGTCGGGCAGATTGCGGCCCTGGCCGGTTCGGGCCGGGACGTCGACGTGGCCGCGTTTCACAAGCTCCACTACCTGAACTTCCTTCTGAACGGTCTCGACCGCCTGGAGGTGCGCGGACGGGATTCGGCGGGGATCCAGATCTCCTTTTTCCTGCCCGATCCGGAGGACTGGCGCCGGATCCGGTGGGAGCTGAAGGCGCGGAACCTCGACGAGGCGTTCCGGAAGCGGTCGGCGCCGGGAGATCTTCTCCCGGGTTCCATCTCCGTGTTTCCGCCCGACGGGGACGGGGATCCCGCAGGCCAAGCGGGCAGGACCGTTGCCTTCACGTTCAAGACGGCCTCGATCATCGGGGAACTGGGGCGGAACGTTCGGGACCTCCGTCAGGCGATCGCCGGGGACGAGATCTTTCAGCTCGTCGTCCGTCACCCGAGCGCGGCGGAGCTTTCCATGGCGCATACGCGCTGGGCGTCCGTCGGGTCCATTACCGTCGAGAACTGCCATCCGGTCAACAACTTCGCCCCGTCGGCTCCCGACGCCGGGACGGAAAGAACCCGTCCCCGTCCGGGGCGGGCCGTCGGGTCGATCAGCGTCGTCTTGAACGGCGACATCGACAACTACGCCGCGTTGAGGGACGCGCTGGAGGCGCGGGGAGAGACCGTCGGCGCGGAAGTGACGACCGATACGAAAATCATCCCCCTCGAGATCGAGCGATATCTGCGGGCGGGGGACGATCTGACCGAGGCCTTTCGCCGCGCCGTCGCGGGCTTCGAAGGGTCGCACGCCATCGCCATGACCGCCGACTGCGCGCCGGGAAAGGTTTTCCTCGCCCTGCGCGGCAGCGGCCAGTCCATCTATGTCGGCCTCGCCCCCGACCGATACCTGTTCTCGTCGGAACTGTACGGTCTGGTGGAGGGGACCTCCACCTTTCTCAAGATGGAGGGGGAGGCGCCATCCCGCGGCCGTGGGGCGGCGATGCCGGCGGGACAGATCGTCATCCTCGATCAGGATTCGCCGGGCGGACTGGCCGGCCTCCGGGTCCTTCGTTATGACGGAACGCCCTTTCCCCTGACGGAAGACGATCTCCAGCGGGCGGAGATCACCACCCGGGACATCAACCGGGGGGCCTACCCCCACTATTTCCTCAAGGAGATCGAAGAGTCCGTTCTGTCGGTCCGGAAAACCCTCCTGGGGAAATACTGCCGCACCGCGGATGCGAAGACGGGGCCGGAGGTGCGTTTCAATCTGGGGGCGGATATTCTCCCGCAGCCGCTCCGCGGGCGCCTGGAACGGGGAGAGATCGACCGGATCGTGGTGATCGGCCACGGCACGGCGGCCGTGGCGGGCCAGGCCATTGCCGATGCCCTGGCCCGCGATCTGAAGGGAAGCCGGATCGGCGTCGAAACCCGGCTGGCCTCGGAGTTGAGCGGGTTTTCGCTGGAGGATGAGCTCGCATCCGCACTCGTGATCCCCATCACCCAGTCGGGGACGACGACGGACACCAACCGCGCCGTGGCCCTGGCGCGGGAGCGGGGGGCGGCCGTCATCGCCATCGTCAACCGTCGTCAGTCGGACATCACCACGAAGGCCGACGGCGTTTTCTACACGAGCGACGGCCGGGACATCGAGATGTCCGTGGCCTCGACCAAGGCCTTTTATTCCCAGATTGTCGCGGGCCGCGTCCTGTCCCTCTGCCTGGCCCAGCTTCTGGGCACGCTGACCGACGCCGCCATCGACCGCGAGCTGGCCGTCCTGGAGCAGGCGCCGGAGATGATGCGGCGGGTCCTCGAAAGAAAGGACGAGATCCGGGCGGCCGTCGATCGGCTGGCGATCCGGAAGTCCTCGTGGGCGGTGGTCGGCAGCGGCCCCAACAAGGCCGCCGCCGACGAGGTCCGGATCAAGTTGAGCGAGCTGTGCTACAAGACCATCTCGACCGATGTTGTGGAGAACAAAAAGCACATCGACCTGTCGGCGGAGCCGCTGATCCTCGTCTGCGCGGCGGGGAGTCCGGAAGCGGTCATGGGCGATATCGTCAAGGACGCGGCCATCTTCAAGGCCCACAAGGCCACCGTGGTCGTCTTCGGCGACGAGGGGGACGACCGCTTCGACGACACGGCGGACGCCGTCATCCCCATTCCGCGGGCCCCGTGGCCGCTGCCGGTCATCCTGAATACGGTCGCCGGCCACCTGTGGGGCTACTTCGCCGCCCGCCGGATCGACGCGGACGCCCTGTTCCTCCGCGAGTTCAGGAGCCGGCTGAACCGGCAGATGGCGCAGGGCCGGCGGGGGGGGCAATCCCTCTTCGAGATGATGGCGGATCGGGCCTATCGCCAGATGGTGCGCGTCTTCGCGGCCGGTTTTCAGGAGCGCCGCCGGGCCGGATCGTTTGCCCTCTTGAGCGTCGGGACCATCGCCGACCTCGTCCTGCTTTTGAAGTACGCCCTGGGCAAGCTGCCTCTGGACGATTTCTGGGAAGATTTTCCGGGGGAGGGGGAGACGGCCTCGCCCGTCGATCTGCTCGACATCGCGCTCGGCCACGCCGTCGACGAGCTGTCCCGGCCGATCGATGCGATCCGTCACCAGGCCAAGACCGTGACGGTCGGCACCAGCCGGAAGGAGCTGTTCCACCAGGGGGTGATTTTCGATCTCCTCAAGGAACTCGGCTTCTCGCTGAAGGGGCTGGTGAGCAAGAACATCCCGGATATGGTCCGGATTCAGAAGGCCGTGGCCGCCGTGACGGGCTACACCTTGTACGACATCGAGCCCCTGGACGGCGAGGGGCGTCCCGACGAGCGGTCTCTGATCCGCATCCGGCAGCGCGGCGGCGTGGCCCTGAACATGGCGTCCCGGGCCGAAGGGGCGGCCGCCCTGATGGGGACCAAGCGCACGATTCTCAACACCGGCAAGATTTATGCGGGCTACGGAAAATCCGACGGGGCCCCGCTGGTGATGATCCCCCTCTGGGGGGAAACGCGCGGGGTGCGGCATCTGCTCCTGATTCACGTGCGCTTTGCCGACGCGCTGTCGACGCAGGAGAAGCGGGAGATCCTGGGGGTCCGCTACCAGGATCTGAGGAACCTCGTCAACGAGTACAACCTGCCCTGGGAGGATCGCTACCTCGAGGACCTCCCGATCGGCGTTCTGCTGGATGAAGCGGTCGAGGTGGTTGCCGGGCAGATCCGCGCCCGGGTCGGGCCGGCTGCGGGGGCGGGAAAAAGACAAACATTCAGGCAAGAGGAGTCTCTATGAAGACAAAGTTCATCTTCATCACCGGCGGGGTCCTCTCCTCTCTGGGGAAGGGCCTGGCCGCGGCGTCCATCGCGGCCCTGCTCGAGTGTCGGGGCCTGAGGGTGTCGAACCAGAAGCTCGATCCCTACATCAACGTGGACCCCGGGACGATGAGCCCCTTCCAGCACGGCGAGGTCTTCGTCACGGACGACGGGGCGGAGACGGATCTCGATCTGGGCCATTACGAGCGTTTCTGTTCCACCCGGATGAGCAAGGCCAACAACCTGACGACGGGGCAGGTGTACTTCTCCGTGATCACCAAGGAGCGCCGGGGAGACTATCTGGGCAAGACCGTCCAGGTCATCCCCCACATCACCAACGAGATCAAGGACTTCATCAGCAGGACCGCGGCGGGATACGATGTCGCGATCGTGGAGATCGGCGGCACCGTGGGCGACATCGAGAGCCTCCCCTTCCTGGAGGCCATCCGCCAGTTCCGCAACGAGGTCGGCCGCCAGAACGCCATCTTCATCCATCTGACGTGGGTGCCCCTCATCAAGACGGCAGGCGAGGTGAAGACGAAGCCCACCCAGCACAGCGTTAAGGCCCTGCGGGAGATCGGCATCCAGCCGGACATCCTGCTGTGCCGGTCCGAGCAGTCCCTGTCGGAGGACATCAAGGCGAAGATTTCCCTGTTCTGCAACGTCGAGGTGGGGGCCGTCTTTGCCGCCCGGGATGTCTCCTGCATCTACGAAGTGCCGCTGAATTACCACCGCGAGGGGGTGGACCGTCAAATCGTCGATCTCCTCAACATCTGGACGGGCCAGCCCCATCTCGAGGCCTGGGAGGACGTGGTGGACAGGATGACCCACCCCGCCCACGAGGTCACCATCGCGATCGTGGGGAAATACGTGAACCTGACGGATTCCTACAAAAGCCTGAACGAGGCCCTCATCCACGGCGGGATCGCCAACGACTGCCGGGCGCAGTTGCGCTTCGTCGATGCCGAGCGGATCGAGAAGGACGGCGTCGGCCACCTGTTGGACGGCGCCGGCGGGGTCCTTGTCCCCGGCGGGTTCGGCGACCGGGGCATCGAGGGGATGATCCTGGCCGCGCAGTGCGCCCGGACCCGGCGGATCCCCTACTTCGGCATCTGCCTGGGCATGCAGATGGCGGTGGTCGAGTACGCCCGGCACGTCTGCGGTCTGAACGGGGCGAACAGCTCCGAGTTCGACGACGCCACCCCGTATCCGGTCATTGACCTCCTGCCCGAACAGCGTGAAGTGAAGGAGAAGGGCGCCTCGATGCGCCTGGGGGCCTACCCCTGCGTGCTCGATGCGGATTCCTTGGCCTTTGCCGCCTACGGCGAGGGCGAGATCAGCGAGCGTCATCGCCACCGCTATGAATTCAACAACGACCTCAAGGACCTCCTGGTGCGGAAGGGCTTGAGAATCACCGGCGCGTCACCGGACGGACGCCTTGCGGAGATCGTCGAACTGGGCGACCATCCCTGGTTTCTGGGCTGCCAGTTCCACCCGGAATTCAAGTCCCGTCCCACGGCGCCCCACCCGCTGTTCAGCCGCTTCATCGCCGCGGCGCTGGCGCACAAAGGCATCACGGACTGATCCGTCCGTCCACCGCCGCATCGGCCTGTCTCGCCCGGGCGGGGGGACAATCCAGATCCATCGGCTATACGTCGTAGTGGCCGGAGGCCTCCGGCTGGTAGAGGGTCTCGGTGATCCGGAAGGTCTTCGTCCCCGACGGGACCTCCCATTCGATGACGTCGCCCACCCGATAGCCCAAGAGCGCCGTGCCGATCGGGGCGAGCACGGAGATCCGGTTCTTCTCCAGGTCGGCGTCCGCGGGAAAGACCAGCGACAGGACCATTTCTTCCCCGGAGGTTTCGTCCCGCAGGCGCAGTTTGGTATTCATCGTGACCACGTCGGCCGGGATGTCCTTCGGATCGACGATCACGGCCCGGTCGAGTTCCTTCTCCAGCCGGTCGATCCGTGCTTTCCGCTTCGGCGACGACGAGCGGTGGGTCTGAATGAGGCTCTCGAGCCGCTCCATATCGAAGCTGGTCATATACACGGTGCGTTCGGCCATGGGTCTTCCCTCCCGGGGGCTTCGGTTTCGTTTGGGGGCGCTGCGTGCCGGCCTACAAGCGTTGACGTTTGATGAACGAGACGGCGTTCCGGAACAGGGCGAGTCCCATCCCCGTTTCCGGCAGATCTTCCCGGGTCCAGCGGGGGTGGTTCGTGCGGTGGAGGTAGGCCTCGGGGTGGGGCATCAGACCGAAGATGCGGCCCGAGGCGCTGCAGATGCCGGCGACGGCGTCGACTGAACCGTTGGGGTTGGCGGGGTAGTCGAGCGTGGCGGCGGCGGTGTCGGCCGTGCTGTACTGTAGCGCAATGCAGTGCTCCCGGTGAAGCCTCGCCAGAACCTCCGCGCTTCCGGGGATGAACTTCCCTTCCCCGTGGCGGACGGGGAGGTAAAGGCCGGTCAGACCTTCCGTATAGACGCAGGGGGAGGCGGGATCGACCTTGAGATGGACCCAGCGATCCTCAAACCGCCCGGAATCGTTGTACGTCAGCGTGACGGTCTGGGCCCGCTCCATCGCGTCGAAGGCGGGGAGCACCCCGAGCTTGACGAGGAGCTGAAAGCCGTTGCAGACCCCCAGGATCAACTTCCCGTCCTCGATGAAGCGGGAGAACTGATCGTAGAGCCGCGCCTCGGTGCTCGTGGCTCCCGCTTCGCGACCGCGGGTTTTTGCATGCAGGATCCGGTTGGCCCCGGCCTTGGCCGAACCCAGGTCGTCCCCGTCCAGGAATCCTCCCGGCAGATTCAGAAAATGATAGTCCTCCAGGCGCTTCTCCCCGCAGAGGAGTTCGCTCAGGTGGACGATCTCCACCACCTCGGCGCCGGCGAGACGGCAGGCGTGGGCCATCTCCATCTCACAGTTGGTGCCGTTGCCGGTAAGGACGATGCATTTGACCGTTGGGGCCATATCGCTTGCTTCTCCACCCTTTGAGACCCTTGGGAATCGCGCTCCCTTCGCGCGTCGGACCTCTTTCGATCCTGTTCCGCCCTGCCGCGGGGCGCCCCTTCAGAAATTCAACGGGCGCTGCCAGGCGGCCTTGAGGACGCCGATCGTCTCGCTCAGGAGGGCCTCCCCCCGCAGACCCCGCAGGCGGAGATGCCCGTCCGCCGTGACCGTGCCGATACGGGCGGCGGTCTGCCCCCGGAACGGTTCGAGGAAGGCCGCCTCCCGGTCCGGGGAGACCGTCACGACGAACCGGCTTGGCGTCTCCGAGAAGATCAGGGCGTCGTTCCGCCCGATGGCCTCCGCCGGGACTTTCGCGAGATCGACGTCCATTCCCAGTCCCCCGGCAAACGCCGTCTCGGCCAGGGCGACGCCCAGACCGCCGTCCGCGCAGTCGTGGCACGAGGCGACGAGGCCCAGGCGGATGGTCCGGGCCAGGGCGTCGTAGCGGGCCTTGGCCGTCTCCGGACGAACCCGGGGGACGGTGTTTCCGACAAAGCCGTTCAGGGCGTACCACTCCGATCCGCCAAGCTCATCGTAGGTCATTCCCAGGATATAAACAAGGTCGCCCGGTTTCTTGGCGTCCATCGTCACGGCCCGGCGGACGTCGTCGATCCGCCCGAAGACGGAGAAGAGCAGGGTCGGCGGGATCGAGATCTTCGTGTCGCCGATGGCATAGTCGTTCTTCATGCTGTCCTTGCCGGAGATGCACGGCACGCCGTAGCAGGTCGTCACGTCGTAAAGGGCCTCGTTCGCCCGGACGAGCTGGGCGAGCTTGTAGGCGCCGTCCGGCGTCTTTTCGGATTCCACCGGGTCGCACCAGCAGAAGTTGTCGAGGCCCGCCAGGTGGTCCAGCGTTCCTCCCACGGCAACCGCGTTGCGGACCGCCTCGTCGATGGCCGCCGCCGCCATGTGGTAGGCGTCCAGATCGCTGTAGCGGGGGCAGATCCCGTTGGCCACGACCACGCCCGCGAAGCTGTCGAGGAAGGGCCGGATCATGGCGGCGTCCGACGGGCCGTCGTTCGCGGCGCCGACCAGGGGCTTGACGACGCTCCCCCCCTGGACCTCGTGGTCGTACTGGCGGACGACGGACTCCTTGCTGCAGATGTTGAGCCGCGCGAGTATCGCCTTCAGGGCCGGCCCCAGGTCCGCGGGCTCCGGGAAGTCCGGCTCCGCGTGGTCCGGCGGCGTCCAACGGGCCGAGAGCTTGAGCTGCGGGACGCCGTCGTGGAGGAAGTCCATGTCGAGGGACGCCACGGTCTTCTCGCCGTGCCGGATGTGGAACCGGCCCGAATCGGTGTAGCGCCCCAGGTCGGTGGCCTCCACGTCCATCTTCGCGGCCAGGGCCAGGAAGGCGCCGAGCTTCTCCGGAGGCACCGCGACGGTCATCCGCTCCTGGGATTCCGAGATGAGGATCTCCCAGGGGTCGAGGCCGGCGTACTTCAAGGGCGCCTTCGCGAGGTCCAGGTCGCAGCCGCCGGCGAGCCGGGCCGTCTCGCCCACGGAGGAGGAGAGCCCGCCTGCGCCGTTGTCCGTCAGGCAGCGGTAGAGGTTGCGGTCCCGGGCGACGAGGAGGAAGTCGGTCATCTTCTTCTGGGTGATCGGGTCGCCGATCTGGACGGCCGTGACCGGGGAGCCCTCGTGCAGTTCCTCGGAGGAAAAGGTCGCCCCGTGGATGCCGTCCTTGCCGATCCGGCCGCCGGTCATGACGATCCGGTCGCCGGGGAGGATCTCCTTGACATGGGTCGGCTGTCCGTCGAGCCGGGCGGGCATGACCGCGCCGGTGCCGCAGTAGACCAGGGGCTTGCCGAGATAGCGGTCGTCGAAGACGAGGCAGCCGTTCACCGTGGGGATGCCGCTCTTGTTGCCCCCGTGCTCCACGCCCTCGCGGACGCCTTCGTAGATCCGGCGCGGGTGCAGGATCCGGGGTGGCAGGGTCTGCGCGTAATCCGGAGACGCGAAGCAGAAGACGTCCGTGTTGAAGATCAGTTTCGCCCCGCGGCCCGTGCCGAACGGATCGCGGTTGACGCCGACGATGCCGGTGAGCGCCCCGCCGTAGGGGTCCAGCGCGGACGGGGAGTTGTGGGTCTCCACCTTGAAGACGAGGTTCCAGTTCTCGTCGAACCGGATGACGCCGGCGTTGTCGACGAAGACCGACAGGCACCAGTCGTTTTCGCCCATCCGCGCCCGGACGGCGCGGGTTGCCCCCTTGATGTACGTGTCGAAGAGGGAATCGATGACGCGGACGCGGCCCGTTCCGTCGTCGTAGGCGATCCGGGCGTTGAAGATCTTGTGCTTGCAGTGCTCCGACCAGGTCTGCGCGAGGCACTCCAGCTCCGCGTCGGTCATCCGGGCGCCCAGTCCGACGCGGGCCCGTTCTCGAAGGACGCCCGGATCTTTCAGGTGGTCGCGGAGCTTGCGCATCTCTTCCAGGTTCAGGGCGAGCACGCGGGCGCCGCTGATCTCGAGAAGCGCCGCATCGTCGACGTCGAGGTCGACTTCCTCCACTCGAGGGCGGTCTTCGCCCGCGACCTTCGGGGCGCAGGGGGCGACGCCACGGGCGGGATTCCATGCCTTCCCGTCAATGAGTTCGCATCGTTCGATGAGGTCGTTGGCGAGAAGGTCCGCGGCGATCCGTTCGGCCTCCGCCCGGCCGAGCGGGCCGTTCAGGATGTACTGCCGCGAGGTGTAGACCCTTACGGAAGCGGCGTCTGCGCGACCGAGGAGGAGACGGATGGCCTCGCCCGCCGTCTTGCCGACGTTGTCCGTGACGCCGGGGCGGAAGCCCACCTCGACGAGCCAGTCGAACCGGTCGGCGAGGGCGCGATTGACGCTCCAGGTCTGGATGATCGGATCGGAGAGCGGCCCCGCGGCCGCCGCCTCCAGCTCCGCCGTCGCGAGATCGCCCTCGACGGTGTAAACGTCCACCGTCCGGACCCGATCCACGGCCAGACCCAAGTGTTCGACGATCCGTCGCCGGATCTTTTCGCCCAGGGCGTCCCGGATCCCTTCCCGAAACCCGATTTCAATGCGGTTGAGCATGGCGGTTCCCGTGTCACGTGATGCGGGCTTTTTATCAGAAAGCCCCGCGTAAAGCAACGTCGGAATCTGCCGATATTGAACGTCAGGAGCCTTCCCGAAGTCTTTTGTTGATGTGATTCGAGAAATATGCAAGAAGGGTACCGTTGCCGGCCGCCGTGTCCGGCCGCCGCCGCGGAACGGGCTCCGTAAGGGGAAGTCCCGAGGGATGGCCGGAGTCCCGCTTTGCCGGGTCAACGCGCACTCACCGGAAGCAGGGGGTCGCTTGCGAAAGGCACTGATCAAAATTGACGGGGAATTCAGGCGATACTGGAAGCATTACGTGCTGCAAAGCCTTCTGGCGACGTTGTCCGTGTTTGTTGTCCTTTATTTTCTGAGCCTCCAGCATGCGGTCATCATCGCCTCCATCGGCGCTTCGGCGTTCATCGTGTTCGCGATGCCCGATTATGTGACCGCCCAGGCGCGAAATGTCATCGGGGGGCATGTGGTCGGCCTGTTCTCCGGATTCCTGTTTTCCCTGATCCCCCACCCGTTCCTGTTCTCGTCCATCCTGATTTACTCTCTTGCCGTCGGGGCTTCCATCTTTACGATGGTCGTCACGGATACGGAACATCCCCCGGCCGCCGGCACCGCCCTCGGTGTGGCGATGACCGGCATTTCCCTCCATGTGCTCGTCGCCGTTGTCCTGAGTATCGGCCTCATCTCTTTGATCCACTGGCTGTTCAAACCGTACCTGAAAGACTTGACCTGAAGGCGGATGGCGACTCGGAAGGAGGAACGAGGGTCCGTCGCTCCTCGCCGATGAAAATCCCGGGCGCGGCGCGTCAGGTCCGCGCGGCGCCGTCCGGTTCGTCCGCCGGGGATGTAGCCTCTCCCTCCGGAGGGGTCTGCGGAAGGTCCGCTTCGGTTTCGGCGGCGACGGTTTCCGGTGTCGTCTCCGGGGCCGCTTCCGGCGGAACAGGTGCGGGCACGGCCCGTTCCGCCGCCGCTTCGGGCGGGGCGGGCGGCGGTTCCAGCGTTGCGATCCAGAGCGGATGGCGGTGCCGGGCGTAGTCCAGGCGCACGGTTCCCGTGAAGATCCCCCGGATCATCGGCCAGTTCGGACGCAGCAGCAGCGCCCCGATGTGCGCGACAAAGGCCAGGATGAACAGGACGAAGAAGGCGTTATGCAGCCACGTTGCCCAGAGGACGAGCGTGTAGTCGAGGTCGGGCGCGAAGACGTTCTTGTAGGTCTTGACCAGGCCGGAGAGGATCAGGACGGCGATGGTCACGGCCATCCCGAGATAGGCGAGGCGCTGTTCGGGGAGGTATTTCCCGAAGGGCGGCTCCTTCCCCTTGCCGAAGAAGGTTTTGATCACGGCGATGGAGGCGCGCACGTCCCCCTGCTTCGGCAGGAGGCCGAGATCGCCCCGGAGGCCGTGGTAGACCAGGTGAAAACACGCGGCGGCGGCGAAGACCAGCGAGGCGGCATAGTGGACGTAGAGGGAGGCAATGAAATCCCCCGACCAGGCGAAGCCGGGAAGGGCGGTGATCCGGTAGCGCGCCGCCATCGGGAGCTCGAACATGCCCGACATCAGGAGGACGAGCCCGGAGAGCGCGATCGCCCAGTGCTCGGCCATTTCGAGTCCGGAGTGCCGGAACACGCGGTTTTCCGCTTCACGGATATCCTGGGACATGGCCTATTCCTCCTTTCCCGATCGGTCTTTGCGTCTGGAGATTGCGGCGAAGACGCCGGCGATGCCCGCCGCCACGCCCAGGGCCGGACCCGCGAGGACGGCCTTGCCCAGGCCGTCCGAGCCCGCCATGCGCCGTGCAACCGGCCGGAGGTGGGGCCGGCCGGGACCGGTCTGAACCGCGGCGTTCAGGTCGGCGAAGGGCACGGGGGAAACGTAGAGGGTGGAGGTCCCGCCATTTTCCTCCTGGCCGTAAAGGTGGCCCCCGATCCGTTTCGCCATCGCCTCCGCCCGGGCGAAAATCTCCTCCCGCGGCCCGATGGCCATGGCCTGCCTCGGACAGGCCGCGATACAGGCCGGCGTTTTTCCTTCCTCGAGAAGGTCCTGGCAGAGATCGCACTTGTACATGACCCCGTTCCCCATGAGCGTCGGCAGGACCTTGAGGTAGATCCCGATCCCGGATTGCCGCTGCGGGATCTCCCAGGGGCAGACCGTCTTGCACTTGGCGCCGCCGAAGCAGGTATCCGGATCGATGACGACCGCTCCGTTTTCGAACTTGTGGTTGGAGGAAAAAGGGCAGAGGGTGGCGCAGGCCGGGTTGTCGCAGTGCATGCACCGCCGAGGGATGAACACCGTCGTCTTCCGGCCGCCCGTATCCGCTTCCGCCTTCTGGATGTAGATGAGGTTGTACGGCGTGAGACGGTCCGACACCGCCTGTCGTCTGGACCAGTCCTCGACCTTGCGGCTGGGGAAGGGGATGGGGATGGGGTCGACCGGTTGCGGAACGTCGCCGGCCTTGGCCGTCTTGCAGGCGGAAACGCAGGCCGCGATCGCCTGCCCGTCGCAGCCGTCGCAGCGGGTCAGGTCGATGAGCGTCGCGAGCCTTCCCCGGCAGGCCATCGCCTCTCGGGGCGCTCCCAGCGCGCTCGCCGCGCCGATCAGGGCCGCCCCGCCCGTGGCCGTGAGAAAGGCCCGGCGGTTGAGTTTCAAGGATGCCTTCATGCTGCCCTCCTTTTCTCGAATGAAGCAGCGGCGGATCAGGACCGCGCCGCCGCCGATGACGGATGAGGTCCTGATCGGCGTCGAATTCCAGCCACCCCCCTCTCGGGGGATTTATACGCATCGGGAGGGGTTTTGTCAAACCGGATTGACGCCCTTCGCGCCGCCGCACGTACTTTTCGCTTGAAAAATGTCCCGGAACGAAGGATAGGGGAGAGAGCGCAAACACAAAGGGGGATGTCCTAACGGGAAATTCAGGGGGGTGATGCCATGAGATCCTACGTCGTCTTTTCATCCATGGGGCCCGACCGCCCCGGTCTGGCCAAGGAGTTCGCGGAATTCTTCACGGCGCGCGGCATCAATATCGAGCGCGCGCGCGGCTGCGTCCTGGGGGGGGAGTTCGGCATGATCATACTCA
Organism: Syntrophaceae bacterium UBA2251; assembly: GCA_002347815.1. GTDB lineage: Bacteria > Desulfobacterota > Syntrophia > Syntrophales > UBA2251 > UBA2251. Next base: position 41,703 of record DDXV01000016.1, on the reverse strand, counting down.
CGTCGGGGAAAACCGACGATATCGAGCGCCTGATCGGCGATCTGGACACGCTCCGCCAGAAGACGGGGCTGGACGTCTACGTTCGGAAGACCAAGGCGCCCAGCCACCGGGAGGTCCTGCCGTCGATTCCCTACAAACTCATCGCGACGGCCATCGACCGCCCGGGCATCATCCACCAGATCAGCCGGACGTTTCAGCAGCGCGGGATCAGCATCGACGACATCGCGACCAACGTGGACAACAATCCGGTGACGGGCGCCAACGTGTTCCAGATGGTCTGCTACTTTTCCGTGCCGCCGGCGGTGAAGATCCTCGAACTGAAAAACGACCTCAACCGCGTCAGCGACGAGTACAACATCGATATCCGGTTCGATGCCGTGATCAACAAATAACCATGGGAACTTCGAAAAAAACATCCGCCCCGCAGCGACTCCGGCCGATCCGGGACATCGCGTCCGTCATCGGCCTTCGGGAAGAGGATCTGGAATATTACGGCCGCTACAAGGCGAAGGTCCGCCTCGAGGCAATCCGGCGCTTTCCGCGCCGGGACGATTCGAACCTGATCCTCGTCTCGGCCATGACGCCCACACCCGCGGGCGAAGGCAAGACGACGGTGTCGATCGGGCTCGCGCAGGCCCTGGCCCGGCTGGGGAAATCCACGATCGCGGCGCTCCGGGAGCCGTCGCTGGGGCCGGTGTTCGGCATCAAGGGGGGGGCGACCGGCGGCGGCCTGTCCCGCGTCCTGCCCGTGGACGACATCAACCTCCACTTCACCAACGACTTCCCGGCGGTGGAAAGCGCGCACAACCTCCTGTCGGCCCTCGTGGACAACGCCGTCTTCCACGGCAATCCCTTAAACATAGACCCCCGCAAGATCACCTGGCGCCGCGTCGTCGACATGAACGACCGGTCGCTCAGGGACATCGTGATCGGCCTCGGGGGATCGACGAACGGCGTTCCCCGCGAGACGGGGTTCGATATCGTCCCGTCGAGCGAAATCATGGCCATCCTCTGCCTGTCGAGGTCCTACGCGGAATTGAAGGACAAGATCCGCAAGATTCTGGTGGGCTTCACCTATGACGACAAGCCCGTCATCGCGGGCGACCTCAAGGTCGAAGGCGCGGTCACGGCCCTGCTGAAGTACGCCCTGCTTCCCAACCTGGTGCAGACGACGGAAGGGGTGCCGGCCATCATTCATGGCGGGCCCTTCGCCAACATCGCCCAGGGGACCAACAGCATCATGGGCACCGATCTCGCGCTCCGCCTGGCGGATTACGTGGTGACGGAAGCGGGCTTCGGCTTCGACCTGGGCGCGGAGAAGTTCTTCGACATCGTGGCGCCCTACGGTGATCTCAATCCCCGGATCGTCGTCCTGGTGGCCACGGTGCGCGCCCTCAAGTACCACGCCGGCGTGGCACGCGAAGATTTGAATGTCCCCAATGCCCGCGCGGCGGTCCTGGGCATGGCGAATTTGAGGAAGCATTACGGAAATATCGACAAATTCAACGTTCCCTGCATCATCGCCCTGAACCGGTTTCCGTCCGACACGGACGAGGAGATCCGGGCGGTGGTGGACGCCGCGGAGCGCGAGGGGATGAATATCGCGCCGGCGGACATCTTCCGGCTGGGCGGCGAGGGCGGCCTGGAACTCGCGGAAAAGACGGTCCGGCTCATCGCGGGGGCGACCGGGCGGTTCCGCACCCTGTATGACTGGGAGCAGCCGGTGGAGGACAAGATCTTCACGGTCGCCAGCGAGATCTACGGCGCGGTGTCCATCGACTACCGGCCGCTGGCCAAGCGCAACCTGGAACTCATCCGCAAGTTCGGCTTCGACAAGCTGCCCGTCTGCATCGCCAAGACCCAGCAGTCCCTGTCGGACAACCCGGGCCTCCTCGGCATGCCGCGGGACTTCATCGTCACCGTGCGGGAAATCAAGATCGCCTCCGGGGCGGGGTTCCTGATCCCCATTACCGGCGAGATCCTCCGCATGCCGGGTCTGTCGAAAACGCCGGCCGCGTATCACATCGATATCGACGACGCGGGAAATATCTCGGGAATCGTTTAGGCATTCCCCCAATCCCGCCGGGCGCAACGCCGGCGGACCCCAGGAGGCGGACGATGGCGAAGCTCAACGTCGGTGATGCGGCCCCGGCCTTTTCCCTCAGGGATCCGGCGGGCGCATGGGTGAAGCGGTCGGACTTCAAGGGACGGAAGCTTCTCGTCTATTTCTATCCGAAGGCCGGGACCTCCGGGTGAACGAAGCAGACCGAGGCCGTGCGGGACGCACGGGCCAAACTCGACGCCCTGGGAGCCGACGCCGTGGGGATCAGTCCCGATTCCGTCGCGGCGCAGAAGACGTTCAGCGACAGGCTGAAGCTGAATTTCCCCCTCCTGTCCGACCCGGATCACGTCGTGGCTGAAGCCTATGGCGTCTGGCAGGAGAAATCCCTCTACGGGAGGAAATATTTCGGGATCGTCCGGTCCGCCTTCCTGATCGATGCCGGGGGACGGATCCTGGCGGCCTGGTACAAAGTGAGTCCGGAGAATACGGTCCCGAAGGCCTTGGCGGCCTTGAGGGCGGGCTGAGCGGTTCGAAGGGCCGATTCCCAAAATGAACGAAAATGAATGAAAATTGTTGACAAGAAAAAGGATTTTATTTAGCGTGACAGCCATCGGACGTCGGACGGGAGCACTTCCGGTCGCCGTCCGGTCGGGCGGCGCGTTTCCGGGCCATGGGTACCGGGGCCGCCCGGGGGGGCGAGGGAGGGGAGCACCCGCCTGCACGGTTCTCGAGTTCGGGGGCCATTGAATGAAAACCAGGTAAAAACGCGATGAAAAAAACGAAGGTCTTCCGGACCGATGTGTTCATCGGTGTTATCCTCACGCTGCTGATTGTCGGTGTCTATGCCCTCCGCTGGTCGCCGGTGGAGTTTCTGGAATACAAATTCTACGATCTGGGGATCAACCTGCGGGAGGGGCCGACCACCTCGCCGGTGGTCGTCGTCGCCATCGACGACAGCAGCATCAACGCCCTGGGCCGCTGGCCGTGGCCGCGGAGCCATATCGCCCGGATGATCGACCTTCTCCAGGGATACGGCGCCAAGGTCATCGGCCTCAATATCCTGTACTCGGAAAAGGACACGAACCAGGGATTGCAGGCCATCCGGGATGTCACCGCGTCCATCGAGGCGAAGCCGGGGCTGCAGAACAATGCATCGGTCGCGGGAATCTACGCCACGCTGAAGACGGCCGAGAAAAACCTGGACCATGACGCGGCCCTGAGCACGGCGATCGGGGCTTCCCAGCGGGTCGTTCTGCCCTTCTTCTTCGTTCTCGGAGGTCCCGTCCTGATGGACAGCGCCAGCATGTCCGGGGTGCTCGCGCGCAACTCCGTTTCTTTTGCCAGCGCGCCCGACCTGGTGACGGCCCGGGAACTCATCCCGCCCGTTCCCGAATTTTCAACCCCGGCCCTGGCCCTGGGACACATCAACCTCGCCGCCGACAGCGACGGCGCCGTGCGAAACGACTGTCTCCTGATCGACTACGGCGGCCGGGTCTTCCCTTCTCTGAGCCTCCAGCTGTCCCTCAAGTACCTCGGGTACGATCTGAAAGATCTGGTGATCGGCGAAGCGCTCACGTTTCGCAGGATCCGCATCCCGGTCCACGAACAGAGCCGGATGCTCATCAGCTACAGCGGCAGCTATGAGGCCTATCCCTTCGTCGAGGTCCTCAACAACCGGGTGTCGCCCGAATCGTTCCGCAACAAGATCGTCATCATCGCCCCGACGGCGACGGGTCTGGGGACGATGCAGGTGACGCCCATCGGCACGGCCATGCCCTCCGTGCTCATTACCGCGAACGCCATCAGCAACATCCTGAACAACGACCATATCGTCCGTCCCGGTTGGGCCACACCGCTGGAGATCGGCGTTCTGATCCTGTTCGGTCTGTTCCTGGCCCTGGGAATTCCCCATTTGAAGGCGGGAATCAGCGCCCTCATCTCGTCCGTCCTGCTCGTGGCCTGGCTGGTAACGGCGGCCTATTTCATGCTGGCGGAGGGGGTTTGGCTCAAGGTCTTCTATCCGACGCTCTTGCTGCTCGCGGGATACACGATCGTCGTCTCGCGGGGATACCTCTTCACGGAGCAATCGAAGGAGCGGATCGAGGCGGACAGCGTGGAGACGAACAAGATGCTCGGACTCTCCTTCCAGGGGCAGGGCATGCTGGACATGGCTTTCGAAAAGTTCCGCAAATGCCCCGTGGAGGACGAGGCCGTCAAGGAACTGCTCTACAATCTCGGCCTGGATTTCGAGCGGAAGCGGATGTTCAACAAGGCCGTGGCCGTGTACGAACATGTGATAACGGCCGGGAGCTTCAAGGACATCGAAGAGCGGGTCAAGAAACTCAAGGCCGTGGGCGAGACGGTGATCTTCGGCGCGGGCGGCGCCCGGAAGGATTCCACGGTCATCGTGGAAAATGCCCAGACCCGGCCGACCCTCGGCCGTTACGAGATCCTGAAGGAGCTCGGTCGCGGGGCCATGGGGACCGTGTATCTCGGAAAGGATCCCAAGATCAACCGGGATGTGGCCATCAAGACCCTGCGCTACGAGGAGTTCGACGAGGAACAGCTCGCCGACATCAAGTCGCGGTTTTTCCGGGAGGCGGAGGCCGCCGGCAAGCTGGCCCACCCGAACATCGTCACCATCTACGATGTGGGCGAGGATTACGAAATCGCCTACATGGCCATGGAGCTCTTGGACGGCGCGGATCTGGCCAAGAACTGCCAGAAGGATCAGCTCCTGCCCCGGGCTGAAGTCGTCCGCATCGTCTCCTCCGTGGCCGGCGCGCTCGATTACGCCCATGCGAGCGGAATCGTGCATCGGGACATCAAACCGGCGAACATCATGATCCTGAACAACGGGGAAATCAAGGTGGCCGATTTCGGCATCGCGCGGGTCATCGCGAGTTCCAAGACGCAAACCGGCGTCATCATGGGGACGCCGAGCTACATGTCGCCGGAACAGATTGCGGGCCAGAAGGTGGACGGCACCTCCGACCTCTTCTCCCTGGGGGTCGTGTTCTTCGAGCTCCTGACGGGAGAGAAGCCGTTTGCCGGCGACAGCATCGCCACCCTCATTTTCAACATCACGAGTACGCCGCCGCCGTCGGTGCGAGAAATGGTTCCGGATCTGCCGGAGCAGTTCGAAACGATCATCGGCAAGCTCCTCGCGAAGGACAAATCGCAGCGTTATCAGCGCGGGAAGGAGCTGGTCGATGACCTCCAGGAACTGATGAAGGTCGTCTCATGAAGGCATTTGAGCTGCACGCCGCCGGGCAAACGGACGTCGGGCGGGTTCGGGCGAACAACGAGGACGCCTTTTGCCTCCTGCCGGAACAGGGGTTGCTGGCGGTGGCGGACGGCATGGGCGGGCATGCCTCGGGCGAGGTGGCGAGCAAGATGTCCATGGATCTCATCCGGGGCTATTTCGCCGACGCGGGCACGGGGCCGCCCCTCCAGGTCGGGGCCTACGACGAGGATCGTTCCGAGTTGACCAACCGGCTCGGTTCGGCGGTTCGTCTGGCCAATATGGCCGTCTACGAAGCCTCCGAGAGCAACGCCCAGTGGCGGGGCATGGGAACGACCGTCGTCGCCGCGCTGATCCGGAAAAACAAGCTAAGCATTGCCCATGTCGGGGACAGCCGGCTGTATCTCATCCGATACGGGAACATCGAGCAGCTGACGGACGATCACTCCGTGGTGGCCGAACAGGTCAAGCGGGACCTGATCACCCGCGAGGAGGCGAATCGATCGGAAATCAAGAACATCCTGACCCGGGCCCTCGGGACCGAAGCCGAGGTCGACGTGGATCTGGAGGAGATGACCCTCCTGGCCGACGACGTCCTGGTCCTCTGTTCCGACGGGCTCAGCAACATGGTTTCGGATGACGACATCTTGATGGTTGTCCTTTCCACCCGCGATCCGGCGCTTGCCTGCCAGACGCTGGTGAAGCTCGCCAATGAGAACGGCGGCCGGGACAACATCACCGTCGTCGTGGCTTATCTGGCCAACACCGGTTGGCTTGCATCGTTCATCAATTTCTTCAGGGGCCGCAGGAGGTGAAGTATGGCGAAGATCCAGGTCAAGTTCAAGGATGCCGTCATCAAGGAGATGCCATTGACACAGGACATCCTGACCATCGGCAGGAAAGAAGGGAATGACCTCGTGATCGACAATCAGGCCGTTTCCGGATCCCATGCCCGGATCGTGAAAGAGGAACAGGATTTCAGTGTCGAGGATCTCAACAGCCTCAATGGGACCTTCGTCAATGGAAAAAAGGTGTCAAAATATATCCTGAACAACGGGGATGTCATCCTGATCGGCAACCACACCCTGGAGTACTTTTCCGAAAAGCCGGGAGAGGACCAGGTCAAGAAACCGGCGCTCCGGGGCCATTCGATGGACGAAACGATGGTGCTGTCGCCCACGGAACAGAAGAAAATCCTGGTGTCGACGGAAAAGCTGGACGTCCTTGGCGGGTTTCTGATCGTCGAGGGGTCGACGGAGAAGAAGGATTATCTCCTCAAGGACCGGATCAGCACGATCGGCAAGGACGACGGCGCCCTGATCAAGCTCAAGGGGTTCTTCGCCCCGAAGGTGGCCGCCCTCGTGAACCGCCGGAAGGACGGGTATTTCATCAATCCTTCGGGCGGCAAGGACCTGAAGGTGAACGGCAAGAAGGTCGACCAGCGTTGTGATCTCAAGGATGGAGATCTGGTAGAGGTCGGCGATCTCAAGATGCAGTTCTATCTCAAGGAGTCGTGAGGTTCACGCGGGCCCATGCCGTTGAGAGATGAGCCTTGTCAGGGCCAGTGCGGTTTCGACGACGGCTGTGCGGCATGCCGGGAGGAACAGCGCAAGGCCTCCCTGGAACAGCGCCGGCGGACGCTCGCAGAGCGTGACCCCGAGCCGGGGGAGCGGCCGGATTCGCGATAGAGACGCCTTTGGAAAAGATCCGGATCGGTATCAGCACCTGTCTTTTGGGGGAACATGTCCGGTATGACGGCGGTCACCAGGAGGATCGCTACCTGACGCACACCCTGTCCCGGTACTTCGACTGGGTGCCGGTCTGCCCGGAGGTCGAGTACGGCCTCGGCGTTCCCCGTGAGGCCATGCGCCTCGTCGGCGATCCGGAGCGTCCCCGTCTGGTCACGATCCGCACCGCCGTCGATCACACGGACGGCATGAGGCACTGGGCCCGGGAGCGGCTCTCCGCCTTGGAGCGGGAGGGCCTCGGGGGCTTCGTTTTCAAGGGAAAATCTCCGAGTTCCGGCATGGTGGCCGTGAAGGTCTATCCGGACGCCGGGGGCTCACCGGTCAAGAGGGGCGTGGGCGTTTTCGCCGCGGCACTGATGGAGTGGTTTCCGCTTCTGCCGGTGGAGGAAGACGGCCGCCTGCATGACCCCTCCCTCCGGGAGAACTTCCTGGAGCGGATCTTCGTCTACCACCGCTGGCGGGAACTCTGGCGGGACGGGGCCCGGATGGCGGACCTGGTCCGGTTTCACGCCGAGCACAAGCTCCTGCTTCTCTCCCACAGCCCGAAACACGTCACCCTGCTGGGCCGTCTGGTCGCCAATCCGGAGCGCCGTCCGCTGCGGGCGCTCCGCGAGGCCTATCTGCGGGGCATGATGGAGGGGCTGAAACTGCCGGCGACGACGCGCAAGAACACGAACGTCCTCGATCATATGGCGGGATACTTCAAGAAGCGATTGACGGCGGACGAAAAGGAGGAACTCCGGGACGTCATCGACCGGTATCACCGGGGGCTCGTGCCCCTGGTCGTTCCCCTGACGCTCCTGGGTCATTACGTCCGGCGGTATGACGAGCCCTACTTGAAAAGGCAGGTTTACCTGAACCCCCATCCGCTGGAACTGATGCTGCGGAACCACGTCTGAGCTTCAGCCCATCTGCCCCGTCTCCGGATCGCGGGCAAACGTCAATTCCCGAACCCGGACCTTCGCACCGGCCTCGCTGACATCTTCGAGCCGGATCCCCCGCTCGCGGAGACGCTCCGGCTGCTCCAGGATCTGGGCGGCGGCGGCGCGGTCGAGGACGTAAATCAGGTCTCCCCCCCGACGGGCGTAGCTCTGCCCGTAGGAGATGGGGACGAGCGGCGTCGGGTCGTTCAGGAGGGATTCGGCGACGGGAGCCGTCTTGCGCGTCCCGTTGGCCAGGAGGAGAACGGTTCCGGCGCGGTAGACGAGCTCCGCGCCCATGGAGACGGCGTAGCGGGGACTTTCCTCACGGGAGTGGAAGTGCCCGTCGGCGACGGCGTTGGCCACCGTATTGTCGTCCAGACGGACGAGGAGCATGGCGTTATCCTCGAAGGGGATGCCGGACTCGTGAAAGGCGACGTGGCCCCGGCCGCCCACGCCGATGACGTGCAGATCGATGCCGCCGGCCGCCTCGATCGTTTCGCGGTAGGCATCGAGAATCTCCCGGCGGATCCACTTCAGGTAGTCCGAGCGCGCCTCGGCGCGGATGACGATGGCCCGGCCCCGGTCCTCGCCCTGTTCCGACCAGTCTTCGGGGTGATCCGCCAGCTCCGCCGCCAGCCGTTCCTGATCCACCAGGGTGCCCCAGGGGACGTGGGTGGCGCCAAACTTCTTTTGCAGAAGCCCGAAGAGTTCCTGAATCATGAAAAAGCTGTAGCTCTCCGGATGAAGGGCCCGCTGCTGGGCGTTTACTCCCGGAAGGCCGATATACTCGTCGAGGTTGAAACTGCGGATCCTGGCGGCGTCGATATCCCCGGCGTTGAGGGCCTTGGCCAGATGCTTGTAAAGGCCGGTCGGACTGTTTCCCGTGGCGAGCCCCAGGATGCAGGAGGCCTTCTCCCGCAGCCTCTCCCGGATCCGCTGAATGGCGATCGCGGCGGCCACTTCGCTCATCTGGTCGAAGTCACGGGTGATGATGACCCTGAATGGCATGATAAAGTTCCCCCCTCACTTCATGTGGATGTCCGCTTCCCCCGCCCGGTGCGCCCCGGACGATGACCGGGAGCGTCCCGCCGGCGCCCCGGTCCCGTTTCGGATCGGCTATCCGATGGCGGCCTTCACGGCGTCGGCGATCTTTCGGCAGGCCCGGTCCGTTTCTTCCTGCGTCGGTCCCTCTACCATGACCCGGCACATGTTCTGCGTGCCGGAGTAACGGACGAGCACGCGTCCCTGGCTTCCCAGGCCCGCCTCCACCTCCCGGATGGCGGTCATGATTTCCGGAATCGTCGCGATCTCCGGACGCGACTTCGTATCCACGTTGATCAGGGACTGCGGAAAGACGGTCATGACCCGGGCCAGTTCGGAAAGGGGCCGGACCTCCTTTTTCATCGCGGCCACGACCTGCAGCGCGGTCAGGATTCCGTCCCCGGTGGTGTGCTCCTTGAGATAGATGATGTGTCCGGAGTCCTCGCCGCCGATGGAGGATCCGCGGGCCTGCATCTCCTCCAGGACGTAACGGTCCCCCACCTTGGTCATGATCGAATCGATGCCGAGCTTTTCGAAAGCCACGGTCAGCCCGATATTGCTCATGACGGTCCGCACGACGAGGTTGTTCGTCAGGGTCCCCCCCTTTTTCATGACGTTCGCGCACAGGGCGATGATCTGGTCGCCGGTCAGGACCGTGCCCGTCTCGTCAACCGCGATGCAGCGGTCGCCGTCGCCGTCGAAGGCGAACCCCACGTCGGCCTTCTGTCGCAGAACCTCCTGGGCCAAACCTTCCGGGTGCTGCGAGCCGCAGGCCACGTTGATGTTCCTCCCGTTGGGCTGATCGAACAGGGTGACGACCTCGGCGCCCAGTTCCAGGAAGGTTTCCGGGGCGACGCGATAGGTGGCCCCGTTGGCGCAGTCGAGGACGATCTTCATGCCCTCCAGGGTGTACTCCTTCGGAAAGGTGTGCTTGAGAAAGACGATGTAGCGGCCCCGGGCATCGTCCATCCGGTATGCCTTTCCCAGTTCGGTGGGCGACGGATGGAGCTTGTCCATGTTGTTGGCGAAGATCATGTCCTCGATCGCGGCCTCTTTCTCGTCGGGGAGCTTGAAGCCCTCGCCGGAGAAGATCTTGATGCCGTTGTCCTGGAACGGGTTATGGGAGGCGGAGATGACGATGCCGGCGTCAGCGCGCATGCTGTTGGTCAGGTAGGCGATGCCCGGCGTGGGGATCACCCCGACCAGGATGGCGTCCACCCCCATGGAACAGATTCCGGAGACGAGCGCATTCTCGATCATGTAACCGGAAACCCGGGTGTCCTTGCCGATGATGATTTTCGGGGCATGCCCCGCCCGCTTGAACTGCAGGGCTGTGGCCCGGCCGATGTTCAGGGCCATTTCCGCGGTCATGGGGTATTGATTGGCAACCCCCCGCACGCCATCCGTTCCGAACAGTTTTCCCATACCCTTCCTCCTTGGTGGGTCTTTTTGCCCCGCCGGGATCAGGCTGCCGTCCCGGTGGCGTGTTCCTCAACGCAGCGTGGTTCTCCCCCCGCCTGAATCATTCAGAAAAGCGGTAACTTCTACCCTTTCCTGGGCGGAATTGCAACCGGAAAATGAAGGGGGCGCGCCCGTCGGATTTCGCCTCTCCGCTCTCGACGGAAACGGTGTCCCCGGGGGAGCAGCCTTCTCGTGGGCGTCCGCGTTTCATGTCATTCCCTCTCTTGAGTTCGGCGACGATTTGAGATAAGGAGACGGTCGAAGCGCGCGGCGGGCTTTCCGTTTCCGGTATTCGTCGTGAGCGTCCCCGCGCGTCAAGCCGAAAAGGGGGATTTGCATGCAGAAAAAGGTCACGGTGGTCGGTGCCGGGAATGTGGGCGCCACGGCGGCCCAGCGTCTCGCGGAGAAGGCGCTGTGCGATGTCTGCCTCGTCGATATCGTGGAGGGGGTCCCCCAGGGCAAGGCCCTCGATTTGATGGAGGCGGCCCCCATCGAGCGCCACGATTCCCGGATCGTCGGGACGAACCGTTACGCGGATTCGACCGACTCGGATATCGTCATCGTGACGGCCGGCATCGCCCGGAAGCCGGGGATGAGCCGGGACGACCTGATCGCGACGAACATGAAGATCGTGCGGCAGGTGGTGACCGAAGCCGTCCGCCATTCTCCGCACGCCATCCTGATCGTCGTGAGCAATCCGCTGGACGCCATGTGCCACGTCGCCTTCGAGGCCAGCGGTTTTCCCCGGGAGCGGGTCGTGGGCATGGCCGGCGTTCTGGATGCGGCGCGGTTCCGGGCCTTCATCGCGATGGAGCTCGAAGTTTCCGCGGACAACGTTCACGCCAGCGTTCTCGGGGGACACGGAGACACGATGGTCCCGCTCCCCCGGTATTCCACCGTGGCCGGGGTGCCCATCACGGAACTGATCCCGGAGGAGAGAATCGCCGCGCTGGTCGAGCGGACCCGGCAGGGGGGCGCCGAGATCGTCCAGCTCCTGAAAACGGGCAGCGCCTACTACGCACCGGCCTCGGCCGCCGTCGAAATGACGGAGGCGATCCTGAGAGACAGGAAGAAGATCCTCCCCTGTGCCGCGTACCTGGACGGCGAGTACGGGATTCGGGGTCTGTTTATGGGGGTGCCGGTCAAGCTGGGCGCCGGGGGGATCGAACAGATCATCGCGCTCAAGCTGACCGAAACCGAGATGGCGGCGCTGAAGCAGTCGGCGGCCTCCGTGGCGGAACTCCTGGCGGTCATGAAGAGGCTCGGCGCATCGTGACGGGCAAGGGCGAAAACGTTTGATTCTCCCGTGATCCCGGGTTCTTGAAAATATATCCGCCCCGGCGGAATTTATTGATTGACAGGCGTCGGTTTTATCACTATGAGTGTGTGGATTGACTGATCAGTCACTTCACGGACGGGGGACCCGCTTATGGATGAAGCAACCACACAGAAGAAGGACATCATCCTGAACGCCGCCATCAAGGTCTTTGCCGAGAAGGGGTACTACTCCAGCCGGACCCTGGATATCTCGAACGAGGCCGGGGTGGCGTATGGCTCTCTATACCACTACTTCCGCAGCAAGGACGACATCCTCATCTCCATTTTTCAGGAACGCTGGAATCTCCTGATCGGCAAGGTGCAGCAGGCGCGGGAGCAGGGGGCCGGTCCGGAGGAACAACTGGGGATGGTGATCGACTTCATCTTCCGCAGTTACCGGCAAAATCCCGATCTCCTCAAGGTTCTGATCATGGATGTGCCTCGCCTGGACAAATTCTACAATCCGGAAAACTGGAAACTCTACAACCTGTTCTTCCGCGGCCTGATGGAGATCTTTCACGAGGGGCAGGAGAAGGGCGTCTTCGCCGCGGACGTCTCGCCGATCATGGCCACCTACATCATGCACGGGGCGGTGGATGCCACGATCCGGCAGTACGTCTACAATCCGGAATTCAACAAGGAGGAGTTTCCCGTCGAGGAAGCACGGGATCAGATCATGAAGGTCCTGCGGCGAGGGTTTTCCAAGAAGGGGGAGGACGAAAAATCTTAAGAGAACGATCGGCCGGGCCGGGGTTCCCGGCGGAGCGCCGGTTCGCGGGAAGGATCGGAACGTGCCGGGGCTCAAGGTCCCGAAGCCCGATGTCCGGCGCCCGATGCCAAATTCTTGAGGGAGGTTTTCATGGGGCAGAATTTTTACAAACGCGATGACCGGGACGTCAAGTTCGTTCTGAAGGAACATCTGGGAACTCAGCGTCTGCTTGAATTCGAGCCGTATTCGGCCTTTTCGATGGAGGATTTCGACATGATCCTCGATCAGGCCCAGAAGATCGCGGCCAACGACATTGCGCCGACCTTTCAGGACGGCGATCGCGAAGGGTGTCATTTCAACCAGGGCAAGGTCACGGTTCCCCGGTCGTTTCACGATTGCTGGAACGTTTTCAAGGAGGGCAGCTGGTTCGCCCTGCCGCTCAAGCCCGATTACGGCGGACAGGGCGTGCCCCTGATCATCGCGGAGGCGGCCCAGGAATTCTTCATGAGCGCCAACTTCGCCTTCGGCTGCTTCGCCGGCATGGGGCCGGGCAACGGCGCCATGATCGAAAACTACGGATCCCAGGCGATCAAGGACCTCTTCTGCGCCAAGATGTACGACGGGACCTGGGGCGGAGGCATGTGCCTGACGGAGCCGGCGGTCGGTTCCGACGCCCACATGGTCTCGACGAAGGCGATCCCCGACGGGCCTTTCTACAAGATCCAGGGGACGAAAATCTTCATCACCTCCGGGGAGCACGACCTGACGGAAAACATCGTCCACCTGGTCATTGCCCGGATCGAGGGGGCGCCGGCCGGCGCCAAGGGGGTCTCCCTGTTCGCGGTGCCGAAGATCTGGGTGAACGAGGACGGAAGCCTGGGGGAGCCCAACGACGTGTCCTGCATCGGGATCGAGCACAAGATGGGGCTCAACGGTTCGGCGACCTGCGTCATGAATTTCGGCGAGAACGGCCGGTGCCGCGGCCATCTGGTTGGCGAACCCGGCATGGGGCTCGCCTACATGTTCCAGATGGTCAACGTGGCCCGCATGGCCGTGGGGCTGGAGTCGGTGGCCTTCGGGGCGAACATCTACGCGAACGTCCTGGCGTACGCCAAGGAGCGGGTCCAGGGGACGCCGTTCGGCAAAGGCGGCGCCAGGGTGCGGATCGTGGAGCATGCGGATGTCCGACGGATGCTCATGAATCTGAAGTCCCTGACCGAGGGGATGCGGGCCCTGGTCTACAAGACGTACTTCATGGAGGATCTGGCCAAGAACAGCCTCGACGAGGCCGAGCGGAAGCGGGCAAAGGGTCGCCTCGAACTCTTCACGCCGCTCGTCAAGGCGTACTGTTCGGACCGGATCTTCGAGATGGGCCGGGAGGGGATCCAGATCCTGGGCGGGTACGGCTTCACGAAGGAGTACCCGGTGGAGCAGTACACCCGGGATTGCAAGATCTTCTCCATCTGGGACGGGACGAACTTCATCCAGTCGGCCGACCTAGTCGGCCGGAAGCTGAGCATGGGCGGCGGCGCCGTCTTTAAGGGCTGGATCGAAGAAATCACGGCCTTCATCGGGGCCCACAAGGCGGAGAAGGCCTTCTCCCGTGAGCTGGAAATTCTGGAGGAGGCCCTGCGGACCGTGGCGGGGCTCGCCCTGGACTACGCAAGGTATCTCGGCGAGGGAAAGCTCGATCTGGTGCCGTTGACGTCGACCCGGTTCCTGGACTGCGCGGCGGAGGTGGCCATTGCCCATCTCCTGCTGGAACAGGGAATGATCGCCCTCGGGACGCTTGAGCGGGGTCAATGCGGGGCGGCCGACCAGGCGTTTTACAGGGGAAAGGTGGAGACGGTGCGTTACTACTGCCGCAATTTCCTGCCCCAGGTTTTTGGGCGCGCGCGGATCATCCGGATGGAAGATACGACGGCCGTTGAGATTCCGGAGGATTACCTCTAGGCATAAACCGACATGGATTGAAGGAGGCAACACAGGATGGAGAAATCGTATTTTGAGGATTACACCGTAGGCGAAAAATTTATCTCTCCGGCGCGCACGATCACCGAGACCGACATCACGTTGTTCGCCGCCTTCACGGGGGACTGGCATCCGCTCCACACGGATGTGGAATTCGCGAAAAAGACCTTCTTCGGCGAGCGCATCGCCCACGGGATGCTGAGCCTGTGCGTCGGCAGCGCGCTGATTTTCCGACTGGGACCCTATGTGGCCCTGCCCAAGTCGTTCATCGCCTTCTACGGGATGGATTCCGTCCGCTTCGTCGGGGCGGTCAAGATCGGGGACACCATCCATTGCGAAGGGGAGATCATGGATCTCCAGGCCAAGGACGACAAGCGGGGCGTCATCGTTTCCAAGAATTCGATCAAGAACCAGCGGGGAGAAGACGTCGTGATCTATACGACCCGGGCCCTCGTCGGGCGCAAACCCTGAAAGGCAAAGTCTTCAGCGCAAACGGAAAGATCGGGATCTTCGAAGATCTCGCGGAGTGACGGGATGGCGGGGAAGGGATCGATATTCCTCAATCAGGGGCGCCGGGCCGTGCGGTGTGGCGGATTCCTGGGTGCGCGGTTGCGTTCCGGGTCCGGACGGCCGGACTACCTGATGGGGGTCGGGGACTGCATGCTCCTGGACTTCCGCAAGGGATTCTTCGCCGTCGCCGACAGTTCGGAGCGCAATTCCTCGTCCTCGCGGGCCTTCATGCTCCGGTTTGCCGGCCTGCTGGAGGGATTGGACGGCATCGGCGCCCCACGATCCTTCGACGATGCGCAGCAGGCGGCGCTCAGAGAGGAAGTGGAACGTCAATCCGAGAAGATCCTGGGGGAGATGTCCTTTACGGACAGTTGCACCTTCACCGGCATTCTGATCCTGAAGGCGGCGACGGGATGCCGGGGCCTGCTTCTTCACACCGGCGACAGCCTCCTTCTGCATTATGACCTGGGCGCCGCGACGGTTCTCCAGGTCACCCGGAGCAATTTCTGGATGGTGGGTCGGACCCCCCGGTTTTTCCAGGTGGAGTACATATCCTTTTCGGATGAATCCCGGTTGCTTCTTTCCACGGACGGCTTCACCTATCTCAGGACGCCGCCGCCGGAACGCCGGGAGGATTTTATCCGCGGGCTTTTCGAAGAACATCCGGTGGAGGATATTCCGGATATTCTGATCGACGGCTACGACGCCGGGGACATCGCCAAGGATGACCTGGCCCTGATCAGCCTGCGACCCGCGGGGCTCCGTTTCCACGATCAACGCATCATTCTCGGGGGGACCACGAGCCACGTCGAGCGGAGCTTCCGGGAAGGACAGACGGATGGCCGTTACGAGGATCTTTATACGCCCGTGCTACAGGCCGGGGCGGCATGAAACGAACAAACGAGAAGGGAGAGGTCAGGGCGTGTACGTAAGCTATTTCGGAGAATCGCACGAGATGCTGCGGGCCAGCATCCGCAAATTCGTGGAGCGGGAGATCAAGCCCCATATCGAGCATTGGGAGGAGGAAGGAACCTTTCCCCTCGAACTCTACAAAAAGGCCGGCGACGCGGGCTTCCTCGGCCTCGGATCACCGGAGGAATATGGCGGAACGCCCGCGGACATCTTCCATCAGGTGGCCTACACGGAGGAGATCCTCCGCTGCGGGTCTGTGGGACTCGTCTCCAGCCTGGGTTCCAGCGCCATTGCGGTTCCCCCGATCCTGGCCCTGGGGACGGAGGCGCAGAAACGAAAATACGTTCCCCCCGTCCTGGCCGGCGATCAGGTGGCCGTCCTCGGCGTGACCGAACCCAGCGGCGGCTCCGACGTGGCGAACCTGCTGACCCGGGCCGTCCGCAAGGGCGACACGTTCATCGTCAACGGGTCGAAGACCTTCATCACGAGCGGCACCCGGGCGGACTATGTCACCACGGCCGTCCGCACCGGCGGCCCGGGGCACGGCGGCATCAGCCTGCTCGTCATCGAGCGGGGAACCCCCGGATTCACGGTTTCCAAGAAACTGGAGAAGATGGGCTGGTGGGCCTCCGATACGGCGGAGCTCTCCTTCGAAGACTGTGTCGTTCCGGCGGAGAATCTGCTCGGACAGGAGAACAAGGGCTTCTACGGGATCATGCTCAACTTCCAGAAGGAGCGCCTCTATCTGGCGGTCGAGGCCCACGCCGTGGCGGAGATGGCCCTCGAGGAGTCCGTCCGGTACGCCAAGGAGCGCACGGCCTTCGGCAAGCCCCTGACGGGGTTCCAGGTGACGCGCCACAAACTCGCCGAAATGGCGACGCTGCTGGAGGCCTCCAAGCAGTTCAACTACCGCGTGGCGGCCATGATCGGCGAGGGGATGAACGCCTACCGGGATGTCTGCATGGCCAAGAATTTCGCCACGAAGGTCTGCGACCGGATCGTCTACGACGCCGTGCAGATCCACGGCGGTTACGGCTACTGCCGGGAGTATCTGGTGGAGCGGCTCTACCGCGATTCGCGGCTCTTCTCCATCGGCGGCGGGACGTACGAGATCATGAATGAAGTCATCGGCAAGCAGATGGGATTCTAAGCCGTCCATGGACATCGATCTCCACATTCACACGAACCGGTACTCCGGCTGCAGCAATATCGATCCGGCGAAACTTCTCAAGAAGGCACGGGCCGTGGGTCTGGACGGGATTGCCCTGACGGAGCACGGCATCCGCTGGAGCGACGACCAGATTGAACAGCTTCGCCGCGCGAGCGGCGTCCGGGATCTCCTGATCATTCCCGGTCAGGAGGTGGCCTGCTACTGGCGTCACGGTCGCTTCCAGGGGGAGTTCCTCGTGTTCGGATACCCGAAGAGCCTCGGTTCCAGCCGGTCGGCGGAGGAGGTGATCGAACTCGTCCACGCGGAGGGCGGGGTGGTCGTTGCCGCCCACCCCTTCAAGAAGTTTCGCCATGGCGACGAGGGGTATTACGGTGCGGGGAAGCAGCTCTACGACTTCAAGGTGGACGGCCTGGAGGCGGAGCACCCCGATTATGACGACGAGGCGAGAGCGCAGGCGGCCGAGGCCATGGCGGCGATGCACATCGCGGGGACGGGCGCCAGCGATTCCCATGCCCTGCACACCGTGGGGATCTGCCGGACGGTCTTTGAACGGCCGGTGAACGGGGTGGCCGAGTTGTGTGAAGAGATTCGCTCGGGTCGTCTGAAGGCGTTGAATTTGATGAACGGACGGGCCGTTCAGGCCCGGCCGTCGGGTCCGGACGCGCCCTCCTGCGAAACGCGGGCGGCCGCCCCATCGCTGTTGTTGGAAACGCGCCCGCCAGGCGGCGCCCCATCGCGCTGACGGAAAAAGGTCGGCATCGGCTTTTTATCGGGGACGCTCTCGTTCTGATTCGCTTGCTCCTCCCCCGATCCGCGCCCGGTCGTTTGAAATTCCCGGAAAGGCATCCGGCATGTTTTTCGTCCAGAGCGTGATTGATCAGTCAATCTCAAATTCATAAATGAGGAGGAATCAGATGTCGCACAAGCCGTTCAAAATCCCGAAGAACCCCGAAGAGGTCATGGCCTGGATCAACAGCATCCCGCTGTACAAGGCCGACCATCCCCAGGACCTGTCCTTCAAGAGCCAGGACGAGATCCGCACCGTCCAGGAAACGGCGCTGGTCAAGCAGATGGAGCGCCTGGGGAAGTTCAGCCCCTACTACCGGGAAAAGTTCAAGGAATGGGGCCTCGATTACCAGTCCATCAAGACCCTCGACGACCTGGAGAAGGCGCCGCTGACGAGCAAGGCCGACTTCATGAAGGACCGGGGCGAGTCCTTCAAGCTCGACATGGATTTCGAGCACGTCATGGAGTACATCCTCTACGAGATCACCTACACCACCGGCACGACGACGGGCATGCCCTCCCGGTTCTACAACACAACCTACGACATGTTCATGCAGTCCTGGATCTTCCGGATGTGCTGCAAGATCTGCTACCTCGAACCGGATGACATCGTGATGAACCTGTTTCCGTATCACTTCATTCCCCATATCGGGTACTACAAGACGTTTCATTTCGCGTCCGCCGTGGGCATGACGATGTGCTGGGGCTTCACGGGCGCGCCGCTGCCGGGATTCCCCTACAACATCCACCGCTCCATGCAGGAGGCGATCGACCAGATCGAGAGGAAGAAGGTCAATGCCATTTCCGGCATCGCCTCGTACATCCGCCGGCTGATCATGACGGCCGAGGAGCAGGGGAAGGATCTTTCGAATATCAATAAATTGCAGGCCCTGGGAGAGGCCGTGCCCAAGGGGATGCGGGACGACATCCGCCGGCGCCTGCAGGGGATGGGCGCGGACGATGTGTATGTCTGCAACGCCTTCGGCTTTACCGAGGCGCAGACCGCGTTCCAGGAGTGCTCGGAACTGGGCGGCGCCCATTCCGGCACGCCGCAGGTATCCTACTTCGAGGCCGTGGACGAGAACGGGAAGCGAAAGCCGGACGGAGAACCGGGCCTGCTGTGCATCACGCACCTGGATCGCCGGGGGACCTGTCTGCTGCGCTACCTGGTGGGAGACATCGTTGCCGTCACCAACAAGCCGTGCCCGCACTGCGGCCGGAACGACCAGCGGATCGTGACCGCCGTGGGGAGCACCTACGGAACGAGGACCAAGGAGTTGATGAAGGTGAAGGGAACCCTGATCAACCCCGAAACGATGCGGGATGCCGTGGCCGACACCCCGGGTGTCGTCGAGTACCAGTTCGTCGTCACGAAGGAGAAGGCGGATGATCCCTATTCGATGGATATGCTGAAACTTCGGGTTGGCGCCGATAAAGGGGCCGACCTGGCCTCGCTGGAGAAGGTCCTGAAGGAGAAGGTGAAGAAGGCCGTCGAACTGACGCCGAAGGTGGAGTTCGTGCCGCTCTCCGAGATCTTCGACCCCGGCGCCACGCTGAAGGTGACGCGCATCGTGGACGAACGTCCCCAGGAATAAGACGGGGGCGGTTAGGATGTTTCCCGTCTTGAACCCCCGGCAGGTTTACCCGGACCGGCCGGGGGTTCGGGAAGGCGGGAGCGGAGGGGTTAACGGTTCACAGGGATGAATACAACAAAAAAAGGAGGAGGTTCGGTATGGCAAGGGTGATGGACGATTTCTTCAGGCAGCACGCGGCGGAACAGCCGGCCCTGGAGCAGGCCCAGGCGGCCGTCGAGCCGGACGACCCCATGCTTTTTCTCTACACGTCGGGCGCCACCGGGATTCCCAAGGCGGCCATGCTGACCCATAAAAACCTGATCTCCTATACGAACGGCCAGAATGCGGCCTCCGATTACGGGAAGGGGCACACGCTGCTGTTGAACATTCCGCTGAACCACGTGGGCGGCGCCGTCATGGCGGTCATCGCCACGCTCAACTCGGGGAACAAGCTTGTCATCATGGACATGTTCGTCCCGGAGGAGACCCTGCAGGTCATCGAAAAGGAACGTGTGACCATCATCGGGCAGGTGCCGGCCCAGTATGCCCTGGAGCTCCTCAATCCCAACGTGGAGAAGTACGATCTGAGCACGATTCAGACGGCCATCGTCTCCAGCCAGCCCTGTCCCTCGGAGCTGATCCTGGCGATCGGGCAGCGGATGGGGGTCATGCCGCAGAACTCCTACGGTCTGACGGAGGTCAGTGGCGCCATCACCTTCACGCACCCCCGTCATGGCGAGGAAAAGCTCAAGCACAGCGTCGGGGCGCCCATCAACACCATCGAGATCGCCATCATGGACGATAAGTTCAATATCCTGCCCACGGGCGAGGTCGGCGAGATCGCCATCAAGGGCGATCCCGTCATGAAGGGCTACTGGAAACGGCCGGACGAGGACGCCCGGGTCTTCGACCCCAAGGGCTACTTCCACACGGGGGGGACATGGGCCGGCTCGACGGGGACGGGTATCTGTACATCGTGGGGCGGAAAAAGGAGATGTTCATCCGGGGCGGCGAGAACGTCTATCCCCCCGAGGTGGAGGAGGCCCTGGCCAAGCACCCCGACGTCCTGATGTCGGCCGTGGTGGGAAGGCCCGATCCCGTCATGGGGGAGGTCGGCCGGGCCTACATCATGAAGAAGCCCGGAACGAACCCGACGGCGGAAGGCGTCAAGGCGTTCCTCAAGGATCATCTGGCGAATTTCAAGATCCCGGAGGACATCGTCTTCCGCGACCAGCTTCCCCTGACGCTGCTCGGCAAGGTGAAGAAGCTCGATCTCTACCAGGAGATGGAAAAGGAATTTCCAAAAAAGTAACGGTAACCGAACACGCAATATCACGATGAACGAAGGGAGGATTCAACAAGTGGACGTCAAGAACATGACCGTATTGGGTGCTGGAACGATGGGCCACGGCATCGCGCAGGCGGCGATCTCCGCCGGCATCAACGTGGTGCTGTACGACGTGGCCCAGGAATTCGCGGACAAGGGCGCGGCCCAGATCCGCAAGAGCCTGGGCAAGCGCGTGGAGAAGGGAAAGCTGACGCAGGAGCAGGCCGACGCGACGCTGAAGCTCCTGAGGACCTCGACGGATCTGAAGGACGCGGCCAAGGACGCCGATTTCGTCATCGAGGCCGTTCCGGAGAGCATGGAACTCAAGAAGAAGATCTTTGCCGAACTGGACAAGATCTGCAAGCCGGCGGCGATTCTCGCCACCAACACCTCCGTTCTGGCGGTCACGGCCATCGCCGGGGCAACGGAACGCAAGGACAAGGTGGTCGGGACCCATTTCTTCAATCCGGCCGCCGTCATGAAGCTGGTCGAGATCGTCATGCCGATCGGCGTGGCCGCGGAGACCGTCGAGACGGCCATGGCCGTCTGCAAGAAGATGGGCAAGGTTCCCGTGAGGACGAAGGACACCCCCGGGTTCATCGTCAACCGCCTCCTGGGTCCACTGTACATGGATGCGGCCCAGATGGTCCTGGAAGGGACGGCGACGGCGGAAGACATCGACACGGCCATGAAGCTCGGGGCCGGCCACCCGATGGGGCCCTGCGAACTGGCGGATTTCGGCGGTTTCGACGTGATCCAGATGGCCCAGGATGCCGTGTTCGAATACACCCACAGCGAGTCCGCCAAGCTCAACATCCTCTACCGTAAGATGCTCGAGGCGGGCCGCCTGGGACGGAAGAACGGCAAGGGGTTCTACGATTACCATCCCGACGGGACCAAGACGCCCTTCAAGATCTTCGGTTAACGCCGCGGAGTGAACGATTCTTTCATGACAAGGAGAAGGATTGCATGGACTATAAAGATATCAAGTTGACGAAGGACGGAGCCGTGGCGACGATCACGATCGACCGCCCGGAGGTGTTGAACGCGATTCGCGACAACACGATGTACGAGATTCAGGACGCCCTGAACGGCATCGCCCAGGACGACGCCATCCGCGTGGTGGTGCTCACGGGCGCGGGCGACAAGGCCTTCGTGGCCGGCGGGGACATCTCCATCATGGCCAAGGGCGCCGGGTATCTGGATGTCATCCACGGACTTCCCGCCGGACAGCAGATCACCTGGAACATCGAGCATTTTCAGAAGCCGGTCGTGGCCAGGCTCAACGGCCTGGCCCTGGGCGGCGGGACGGAGCTCGCGCTCGCCTGCGACATCCGCGTGGCGGCGGACACGATCATGATGGGCGTTCCGGAGATCAATCTCGGGATCATTCCCGGCTACGGCGGAACGCAGCGGCTGCCCCGCATCGTCGGGGTGGGGATGGCCAAGAAAATGGTCCTGACCGGCGAGCACATCAGCGCCCAAGAGGCCTATCGGATCGGTCTCGTGGACGTGCTCGTTCCCAAGGCGGAACTGGACGACGCCGTGGCGAAGCTCTGCAAACGCCTGGCCTCCAAGAGCCCCATCGCCCTGGCCATGGGGAAGGAAGCCATCAACATGGGCATCCAGGCGGATCTGCGCACGGGACTGTCCATCGAGGCCCGCTGCTTCTGCATGTGCTTCGGCTCGCAGGACCGGGTGGAGGGGATGAACGCCTTCCTGGAAAAGCGCAAGCCGGAGTTCAAGGGTAAATGAGGATGCTCCGGGGCGGACCGGGTTCCCCGGACAAGGGGGTTATCCGGTCCGCCGCGGATCTTTTAAGACAAACCGGTCGGCGCGTGGGCGTGACGCAGTGAGAGACGAGGTGAAACATGAAGGAAGTATGGATTGTCGACGGTGTGCGAACACCGATTGGAAGAATGGGCGGCGCCCTGTCCGGGTTTCGCCCCGAGGAACTGGCCGCCTTCGCCCTGAAGGGACTGCTTGAAAAGACGAAGATCGACCCGGCCATCGTGGAGGATGTCCTGATCGGTCATGCCTGTACGAACAACATGGCGGTCAATATCGGCCGCTGGGCGGTGCTCAAGGCGGGCTTTCCCGTGTCCGTAACGGCGCAGACGGTGGAGCGGCAGTGCGGCTCCGCGCTGCAGACCATCAATTCCGCGGCGATGGCGATTCTGGCCGGTTTTGGCGACACCTATATCGCCGGCGGCTGCGAAAGCTGGAGCAACGCGCCGTATCTGATGGAGCGCCAGAAGGTTCCCTTCTCCCTGATGCCCAACGCCTTCCTGGGTCGCGAGGTCGGACCGACACCGGAAACGAACGCCCCGATGGGGATCGTCGCCGAGATCCTGGCCGAGGAGTGGGGCATCTCCCGCGAGGAGCAGGACGCCTTCGGCCTGAGGAGCCAGACGCTCGCCATCAAGGCCATCGAGGCCGGTTACTTCAAGGACGAGATCGTCCCCATCACGATTCCGCAGCGGAAGGGCGATCCCATCGTTTTCGACCGGGACGAACACCCCCGGGCGACGACGCTGGAAAAGATGGCCGCCCTCAAGCCCGCCTTCAAGAAGGGGGGAACGGTGACCGCCGGGAGTTCGTCGGGGATGAACGACGGCGGCGTGGCCGTCCTCTTGATGTCGAAGGAAAAGTGCGAATCCATGGGACTCAAGCCCCTGGGCCGTTTTGTCACCTGCGCCCTGGCGGGCGTGGAGCCGAAGTACATGGGCATCGGTCCGGCCTATGCCATTCCCAAGGCCCTGGAACGGGCCGGCCTGAAGCTGGCCGATATGGATACGGTGGAATGCAACGAAGCCTTCGCCTCCCAGACGCTGGCCGTGATGAAGGAGCTCAAGAAGAACGGTCATGCGGTGGATCCGGAGAAATGGAACCCCTGCGGCGGCGCCATCGCCTTCGGTCATCCCAACGGCATGAGCGGCGGCCGGCTGGCCCTGGCGGTGCTGAAGCACCTGCAGCGGACGGGCGGGCGTTACGGGCTGGCCACCCTGTGTATCGGCGGCGGTCAGGGCATCGCCACGATCTTTGAACGGATTTAACGCATCCGGCGTCGGTTGTCCCCGGCGGAAAACGACTTCCGCCGGGACCCGCCACCGGACGGGCGGCGGCTTCGCCGGAGGCGGGTAATTTCGAGGATCGACGGCACGGGCAAGGAGGATTTCATGGCAGATCGGGTAGCAATCGTGGGCATCGCCCAGACGAAGTTTGCCCCCAAGCGCGCGGACGTCAGTTACGGCGAGATGGCCTACGAGGTCATCGAGGCGGTCCTGCGCCAGACGGGGCTCAAGATGGACGAGGATATCGATAACAGCATCAGTTGTTCCCATGACATCTGGGACGGCCAGACCATTTCCGACATCGGGATCACCGACGTGATCGGCGGGCATCTGCGCAACGAGGAGAAGATGGCCCTGGACGGTTCGACGGCCGTCCATTACGGAACCATCGGCATCCTGTCCGGGGAATTTGAGTGCACCCTGCTGATGGCGCATACGAAGATGTCCCAGACGAACCGGAACATCGTGAACAACGACGCCTTCGAGCCCATCTATACGCGCCTTTTGGGGTTTGATTATACCTCGGCGGCGGCCCTTCAGGCCCGGCGCTACATGTACAAGTACGGCGTCACCCCGGAACAGATCGCCCGGGTGGTGGTGAAGAACCTCGCCAACGCGAAGAAGAACCCCGTAGCCCATCAGAGCGGCGATTTCACGGTGGCCGATGTTCTGAGCAGTCCGCTCGTGGCCTCACCCATCCGGAAGCTGGACATCGCACCGGATACGGACGGCGCCGTGGCCATGATCCTGGCCTCGGAGAAGCGGGCGCGCCAGATCACGAAAACCCCCGTCTGGATCAAGGGGATCGGGACCTGTTATGATGCCTACTATCTGGGCGACCGCGATCTGGCCGGTGTGTTCGCCCTGGAGAAGGCGGCTGCCCAGGCCTACCGGATGGCCGGAATCAAGAATCCGCGCCGCCAGATCGACGTGGCGGAGGTCGGAGACGACTTTTCCTACCAGGAACTCCTCTGGATGGAAGGGCTCGGCCTGTGCGATCGGGGTGCGGCGGGGCGGATGGTGGAGTCGGGCGCCACGGAGATCAAGGGAAAGCTCCCGGTGAACCCCTCCGGCGGCCTCCTGGGCGGCGTGCCCATCAATGTGTACGGCCTGAACCGTGTGGCGGAGGCGGCCCTGCAGGTCATGGGCCAGGCGGGGGACCATCAGGTGAGCAAGGACGTGAAGGTCGCCGTAGCCCAGGGACACAGCGGTTTCTGCGGACAGCACCAGTGCGTCGTTGTCCTCGGAAAGGAGTAGGAGGATCGATCATGAAGAGAAACGTTGCCATTATCGGCGGAGGACAGACCTATCATGCGGCGCGGCGCCACGACGTGGATCAGGCGGAGATGGTGAACGAAGCGGTCCGCCGGGCCCTGGACGATGCCGGGATGACGATCGACGAGATCGATACGATCTTCCTGGGCAATATGGAGTTCTTCGAAGGGGTCCACATGACCGACTGCTGGCTTGTCCACGGCACCGGGGCCTACGGCAAGCCGGGGCTCAAGATCACGACCGGCGGCACGGTCGGCGCGACCACGGTCTGCGTCGGCGCCCACCACATCGCCAGCGGCCTCTTCGACAAGGCCCTGTGCATCGGATTCGAAAAGCAGGAGGAGGGCGATACGGGAGCGATCCTGAGCGGCGTGGCCCATCCCCTCTGGGGCCGTTCCCTGGCGGGCGCCGCCGTGGGCTATTTCGCCACGATGGGCTCGTCCTACATGGCCACCTGGGGCGCCACGGAGGAGCATTCCGCCATGGTCGCGGTCAAGGCGCGTCAGAACGCCCGGAAGAACCCCTACGCCCATTTGAAGCTGGACATCACCATCGAGGACGCCCTCAATTCGCGGATGCTGTCCTATCCGATCCGGATGCTCGACATGTGCCCCGCCTCGAACGGCGCCTGCGCGATGGTGCTGGCCGACGAAAAGACGGCGAAGAAGCGCTGCAAGAAGCCCGTCTGGATCCGGGCGATGGATACGGCCCACAACGAGCAGTTCGAGTTGGACTGGCGGTTTGTCGACACGAAGCGGCCGATTTTCTCCAAGGTGTGCGCCGCGCGCATGTACAAGAAATTGGGCGTCAAGAAACCGGCGGAGTATTTCGACGTCTTCGAGGTCTACGAACCCGCGACCTGGGCGGAACTGATCTGGTACGAGGATCTCGGTCTGTGCGGCCCCGGTGAGGGATTCCGCCTCGTCGAGAAGGGGATGACGAACATCGACGGCCCCATTCCGGTGAATCCGTCCGGGGGGGTTCTGTCCACGAACTGCATCGGGGCGTCGGCGATGCTCCGAGTCTGGGAGGCGGCCCTGCAGATCCGCGGGGACGCCGGCGGACATCAGGCGCCGAAGGACGTCCGCCGCGCCCTGACGACGGGATACGGCGGCACGAACTGGACGGTCATGACGGCCCTGTCGAAGACCCTGGATGATTGAGGAGGCGTGAAGATGGTACAGAAAGAACAGGAATGGATCTCGATCCCCATGACGGTGGACGTCCCCTACCGGTTTGCCGCCGGTCAGTACCTGACGAAATACCTGGTCGAAATGCGGGATAACGGCAAGATCTTCGCGGTGAAATGCCCCCGGTGCAAGCGGGTGCAGTTGCCGCCCCGGATCGTCTGCGCCGAGTGTCATGTCAAAAACGAGGAGTGGGTGGAACTCGCGCAGGAGGGGACGCTCGTGGCCTTCACGATCATGTATCTCCCCCTGACGGATCCCACGACGGGGAAACCCCACGAGCCGCCCTTCGTTTACGGGTCCGTCCGCCTCGATGGCGCGACGTCGGTGCTTGACCATTTCGTCAACGTGGAGCCGGATATGGAGAAGGTCTGGGTGGGGATGCGGATGCGCCTCGTCCTGCGCCCGAAGGAGCAGCGGACCGGCGACCTGAGCGACATCCTCTATTATGAGCCGCTGCCCGGCCAGGTCCGCCCGAAGTGAGGCCGGCGAGCAATTTCATCTCAAAAAGCTAAGGAGCGAATCCGATGGAAGAGATCAAACACTACGAACCCTTCGAGGTCGATCAGCACCTGACGGCCAACAGCCGCTACTATGCCGGCCGGATGGGCAGCCGCTTTTATGTCGCGCTCAGGGACCAGCAGAAAATTCTGGGGGCGAAATGCCCTAAATGCAACAAGGTCCTCTGGCCGCCCCGCTCGACCTGTCACGTCTGTTTTTCGGAATTGACGGAGACCGTCGAAATCGGCCCGCTGGGAACGGTGGAGACCTTTACGGTCGTGACCTACAACGAGCCCGTCCAGCCCCGGAAGGCCCCCTTCGTCTATGCCGTCATCAGGCTCGACGGCGCCGATACGGGCATGGCCCACTTCCTCGACGAGGTCGATCTCGACGAGGTCCATATCGGCATGCGGGTGAGGCCGGTCTTCGCCCGGGATCGCAAGGCGAACATCCTGGACATCCAGTATTTCAAACCTCTCTGAGGGGTGGACATGAACGAGATGGAGAAGAAGAATTATCTGTCCATGTGGAACGGCCGGCGGGACGTCGTTTCCGGTCAGATGCTTCATGAACTGATGTATCTGTAAAGCGAGATGCTCAATTCACTCAAAGAAAGGTTTGGACATGAAGGAAAAACGGTATGACGCGATTGTTGTCGGCGCCGGTGTCGGCGGCCTGACGGTTGGAACCTTGATGGCGAAAGAGGGTTTGAAGGTCCTGATTTTGGAGCAGTGCGATCGTCCCGGCGGACGCGCCTTTTCCATCAAGGGCAAGGAGATTTCCGACAAGGGGTTCGACTGGTACAAGAACATGCTGGCCGCGCAGTATTCCTGTCTCGCGACATCGCAGCCCGATATCGAGACGATCGTCAAGAACCGCCTGCTCGATGGGTATACCCTGGATGTCGGCTATCATGCCTTGAGCGCGAACGGGGCCGGCTACATGCTCGACTTCGAGGACCAGATCGGCGGGTTGCCGGAGGTCAAGAAGCACGGAGGCATGTGGGGGAACTACTATAAGGGACGGATTTATCACGACGTCGCCGGCTCCAAGATCGATCCGGAAATCAAGCGGATCGCCAAGGAAATGAAGATCCCCTTCTTCTCCTTCTACGTCGATGCCCATATGATGACGGACGAGCAGCTGGATGCGCTCGAAAAGGTTTCCTTCAAGCAGTGGGCGGACGAAAAGGGGATCAGCAAGAGCGATGTGATCTTCAACCACCTGCACTCGGTGGCCACCCTCTTTTCGACGATCAACAGCCCGGAGGACATCTCCATCGGGGAAATCTTCCGCTACTTCAAGACCGCCTTCGGCCCCAAACTGATGCGGGGTGTCCTGGGGGACATCGGCGGATTCGTCGAGGACGGCGTGGGGGAATGGTCCAAGGCGGTCGTCCGGAAATTCCAGGCGCTGGGGGGAGACCTTCTTTTGAATGCAAAGGTCAAGAAGGTTCTGGTGGAAAACGGCGCCGTCAAGGGTGTGCTGGTTGACACCGCGGAAGGAGAGCAGACCTTTGCCGCCGCCAGGGTCGTCAGCAACATTCCCGCTCAGCAGACCTTCAAGGTCATCGACAAGGCGCACTTTCCGGCCGGATATCCCGAAAAGATCGAGCGCATGTACGGGTACGGGAGCTATTGCCCCTACATCGGGCTGAACAAGCTCGTGATGCCGGAAGCCGAGGCGAAGATGGGCCTCAAGAACACCTGCGTCCTGCCCAAATCCGAAGGGTTCGACTTCGACGTCTACATCTGCTGGAATATCCAGTCCGCATTGGATCCCTCCGTCGCGCCGGCCGGGAAATATCTCTACACCGCCTATCTGCCGCTGACGGAGAAAGAGGCCACCACGCCGGAGCTGGTCAAGAAGATCGTCAACCGGCTGCCCGAATTCATGGAGGAGGTCTATCCCGGATTCAAGGCGAGCATGGACTGGAAGCTCGATGTCGTCTGCTGGAAGCTCGAAGGCGTGGCGAAGAGCATCTCCCAGGCGGGGACGCAGAAAGTTCCCGTCAAATCGGAGCATATCCAGGGGCTCTATTTCGCGGGCGATACGGCCCGGGGGTACGGCGTGGCCATGGATTGCGCCATCGTTTCGGGCATGATCTGCGCGGGCGAGATCCTGGGCAAGGATTTCGGCCACAAGTAAAGATTGGGGGCGTTTGACCGTTGCCCGGGAAAGGCCGTTCGCGCCTGCGGCGGCTTCCGCGCAGCGGCGGCGTCATGACGGGACCGGGGATCGAAGGATCCCGAAGAAAGGTGGTTGGTGAAAAAATGAATGCAAACGATGTGGTGGTGGTCAGTGCCGTCCGGACGCCCTTCGGGCGTTTCGACGGGGCTTTGAAGACGGTTTTGAGCATGGACCTGGGCGTGCTTGCCCTGAAGGAAGTGGTCCGCCGGATCGATCTCGATCCCAAACAGGTGGACGAGGTCTATTACGGCACCTGCATCCCGGCGGAATACGCCATCTACACGAACGTCCCCGCCCGGCAGATCACGCTGCTGGCCGGGTTTCCCGAGGAGAACATCTCGCTCACGATCGACCGGGCCTGCTGCTCGTCTATGACG
Source organism: Syntrophaceae bacterium UBA2251 (assembly GCA_002347815.1). Classification (GTDB taxonomy): domain Bacteria; phylum Desulfobacterota; class Syntrophia; order Syntrophales; family UBA2251; genus UBA2251. Next base: position 12,343 of record DDXV01000016.1, on the reverse strand, counting down.
GCGCTGCGGCTGGGCTGCCGGGCCATCAAATCCGGGGATGCGGAGATCGTCGTCGCCTGCGGGGCGGAGAACATGGGGAACGTTCCCCTGATCGCCTCGGCCGCGAAGGCCCGCTGGGGCAGCCGTCTGGGACACATCCCGCTGGAGGATGTCCTGTTCGAACTCGGTTACAGCCGCAAGGGGTTCGCCCCGGTGGCGACGGATGCGGGTCACGTGGCGGTGGAGTACGGCGTGAGCCGGGAAAAGCAGGATGAATGGGCCCTGGCCAGCCACACGAAGTATTTCGCGGCGGCGAAGGCCGGCAAATATGAGGTGGGCGGGGAACTGATGCGCCTGGAAATCCCGCAGAAGAAGGCCCCCATCGTTCTGGAGAAGGACGAGTCTCCCCGGGATAATCTGAACCTGGAAAAGATGGCGGCCCTGAAGACCGTCTACGGCAGCCCGACGGTCACGGCGGGCAACGCCCCCGGTCTCAACTCGGGTGCGTCGGCGATGGTGATCATGTCGCGGAAAAAGGCGGATGCCCTGGGGCTCAAGCCGCTCGCGACGATCGAGGCCTGCGCGTGTGCGGCGGGTTCTCCGAAATACATGGCCTGCGTGCCGGCCCAGACGATCGACAAGATGTTCGCCCAGACGGGTCAGACGATCGACGACGTGGACGTCATCGAGATCAACGAGGCCTTTGCTGCGGTGACGCTGGTGTCGCTCAAGATGCTGGCGAAGGACGATCCGGCGAAATGGCAGGCCCTTCAGGACAAGACGAACGTCAACGGCGGGGCGATTGCGATCGGTCATCCCGTCGGGGCGAGCGGCGCGCGAATCACGATGACGATGATGTACGAGCTGATGCGCCGGGGCGGCGGAACGGGCGTGGCGGCCATCTGCGGCGGTCTTTCGCAGGGCGAGGCGATCCTCGTCAAGGTGTGATTGAAGAAACGGTTGCGGCGTCCGGGGGGTCGCCGCACCCGCTTTTAAAGAAAGCGATTCGCTCCGATCCTGGTGAATGACCGGAACCCGGGGCGGGCGGAGCGATCAGGGGGGAACGGAGAAGAATGATGGACCGGTACGACGCGATCATCATCGGGGCGGGCATCGCCGGCTTCGGGGTCGGCGGCTTGCTTCAGGGGAAGGGATTGAAGACGCTCATCCTGGAGAAGAGCAAGACGTCCGGAGGACGCTGCAAGACCTTCCATCTGCCCGGCGGGTGGAAGGTGGATTCAGGGACGCATGCCGTCGATCTTGGCAAGTATTCGGCCTGCGCAACGCTTTTGAAGAGATTGGAGAAAGAGATCCCCTGGTCGCGCAACATCGAGGGGGCCATGCTCTATGACGAGGGGCAGTGGAAGCTCCTGCCGGAATACCTGAACCTGACGACGTCGGACGACAGGGAACTGGCCGATCTCGAAACCTGGATGCGGGCGGCGGACGAGGCGGAGCTCGACGCCCTCGACCGGGTTTCGCTCAACGAACTGATCCGGCGGAAAATCGCGTCGCCCCGGATTGCGGAGTTTCTGAAAACCATCGCGATGTGCCAGACGACGCTGACGGACGCGGACCACATTTCCGCAGGGGAAGTCGTGGCCATCTATGGGGAAGCGCTGCGTCTCAGCGAAAAGGAAGCCGAGCCCCTGGCCCAGGTGCGCATGCCCCTGGGCGGCATCGCGACGATGATGCAGGCGATGGCGGCGGCGTACACGGAACGGGGCGGGACGCTTCTGACGGGCACATCGGTCCGCCGCGTCAATGTGCAGCCGGGAAAGCCGACGGAGATCGTGACGGACGCCGAGACCTACCGGGCCCCCATCGCTGTCATAGCGATGCCCATCTGGAACATGTTGAAGATTCTTTCCATGGACGAGATGGCGAGGTATGCGCCGGCATGGGCCGAACGCATGCCGACCCTCGAGCGGGAGACGAGCGCGTCGATGGGGTTCACCATCGGTACGAAGGCGCCCCTCTTCACGACGCCGTACTACCTGTCCGCCTGGCGGCTTCCGAACGTGGGCCTGCCCCTGCAGATTCTCGGGCATACGCTTTTCGACGACACGATCGCACCCGCGAATCACATGATCGCCTTCATCGGGGCCTGCTGCACGCCGGCCCAGGCGTCGGACAAGGCCTTCCGGGAGAAGACCCTGGCGGCCTTCCGGGAACTTGTGAAACAAATGTTCCCCAACGTGGAGCAGGATCTCCTGTGGCGGCAGGACGGCTTCTACGTGGGCATCGACGGCCTCGGCCGCTCCCCGGGCATGACGGGCCGCTACCGGCCGCCGGTTCACCTGCCCGAGGTCCCCGGGCTGTACTTTGCGGGCGATTGCTATACGGGCCGGGGCGTCGGGATGAATGCCGCCGCCAATTCCGCCATGATCTGCGCGGAGGAGATCCTGAAAGCGCGCGCGTAGGTTTCCCATATGATCCGGGGGCGCCGGCCGGCGGTGGACGCCTCACCGGAAACATGAGACGCATCATCACATGAGAGAGGTAAAGGTATGGCTGAATGGTTGAAAGACGTGGAACCCCTGACCCTGAAGGGCCGGATCGCCGTTCCCTATAGCTGGTGGGTGGGCGACACGGGGAGCCGGTTTCTGATGTCCCTCAGGGACGATCGGAAGATTCTGGGGACGAAGTGTCCGTCCTGCGGGACGGTCTTCGTGCCGCCACGCAAGAATTGCGGCCGCTGCTTCGTCGATATCGAGGAATGGGTGGAGGTTGCCGCGGAGGGGGTCATCGAGGCCCATACGATCGTGCATTACGCGTACCCCGTCCAGCCGGTGAAACCGCCGTTTGCCTACGCGCTGATCAAGCTGGACGGGACGGACGTGGGATTTCTGCACCTGATCAAGAAGGATCTGGACAAAATCAAAAACGGCCTCAGGGTGAAGGCGAAGTTCAAGGAGGAGCGCACCGGGAGCATCCTGGACATCGACTCCTTTGAGCTCATTTGAGCGCCGGTGGAGGAATGAGAATGGACAATGCAGCGATCGTCGGCGTGGCGCAGACGAAATATGAACGGAGGAAAAAGGACCAGATCCTGGCCGACCTGGTCTTCGACGTGACCCGGGCGGCCCTGGACGATGCGGGGCTTGCGATCGGCGACATCGACAGCGTCGTGACCGTGTCGAACGACTTTTTCGACGGCCGGACCATTTCCGGCATGGCGGTCGGCGATGCGGCCGGCGGAGAGGACAAGAACATCTCCACCGTCTCGGGGGACGGCGCCTTTGGCGCCTTTTACGGCCTCATGCGGGTGCTGTCCGGATACAAGGCCACGATTGTCGTGGCCCACTACAAGGGGAGCGAAGGCAGCGTCCCCATCACCACCAACGGGATGTTCGACCCCATCTTCCACCGCCATCTGGGGATTGACGCCATTTCCGCGGCCGCGCTTCAGGCCGATGCGTACATGGCCCGCTTCGGCATCCGCGAGGAGGACGTGGCTCAGGTGTCCGTGAAGAACCACGGCAACGCGAAGAACAACCCCTACGCCCAACTGCCGATGGACATCACGGTCGCGGACGTCATGAAGTCGCGGAAGATCGCCGAACCGTTGAAGCTCCTCGACTGCTGCCCCATCAGCGACGGGGCCGCGGCGATCATCATCGCGAACGAGGAAATCGCGGCCAGGACGAAAAAGAAACCCGTCTGGGTCAAGGGGGTCGCGCACTGCTGCGAAGAGTATTTTCTGGGAGACCGCCGGCTTTCCGATCCCGTGGCGCTTCAGGACGCCGCCCGGCGCGCCTACGCGATGGCCGGCATCACGGATCCCATGGCGGAGATCGACGTGGCGGAGGTCCTGGAACCGTTCAGCTACATGGAACCCCTGTGGCTCGAAGGGTTGGGATTCTGCAAACCCGGTGAGGGCGCGCACCTGATCGAGAAGGGGATCACGACGATGGGCGGCAGGCTTCCCGTCAATCCCTCCGGCGGGGCGCTCTCGGCGAATCCGATCCTCGTGGCGGGACTCGCGAGGCTGATCGAAGCGACCCTCCAGGTCCGCGGGGAGGCCGGGGACCGGCAGGTGAAGAACGCCGCGACGGCGCTTGCACACGGTTTCAACGGACCCTGCGGCCAGAGCCACTGCGTGTGGATCATGGGCGGAAAGAAGTGAGGTGAGACATGGGAAGAAGAGTAGCCATCGTCGGAGTGGGACAGACCTATCATAAAAGCCATCGGCCGGACGTGACCTCGCGGGAGATGATCCGCGAGGCGGTCACGGCGGCCCTGGCCGACGCCGAACTCACCATCCGGGACATCGACGCCATCGTGATCGGCAACATGGACCACTTCGAATCCATCAATTACGTCGACACGTACAGCGTCGAAGGATCGGGCGGCGTCATGAAGCCCATCATGAAGGTCTCGACGGGCGGGACGACGGGGGCGACGGTCGCCATCGCCGCCTATTACCACGTGGCCTCGGGGCTCTTCGACCGGGTGCTGGCGATCGGGTTCGAGAAGAATTCGGAGAGCGACACGACGGGCGCCATCATCACCTGTTCGGACGCCATCTGGGACCGGTTTTCGTATTCCGGGGCGATTCCGAGCCTGGCGACGGAGGCGACGGCCTACATGGAGAAGTACGGGGCCACGCAGGAGGATGCCGCGATCATCGGCGAACGGGACCGGAACAACGCCCTGAACAACCCCTTCGCGCACCTGCGACGGCCGCTGACCGTGGCGGACATCATGGCTTCGCCGATGCTGGCCTATCCGATCAAGCTGGGCGACATCTGCCCGCGGAGCGACGGCGCCTGCGCCTGTGTGCTCGCGGCGGACGGCGTGGCCCAGAAGATCGCCCGGAAGCCGGCCTGGTTCAAGGCGGCGGCGGTGCGGCATACGTACACCTGGTTCGGGGATTCCACGGACTACAACAAGGGACTCGTCTCGATGCAGCGGGCGTCGAAGGATGCCTATCAGCAGGCGGGGATCACGAAGCCCGCCGAGGAGATCGACGTGGCCGAGCTTTACCTGCCCTACACCTGGGCGGGGCTCAAGTGGATCGAAGATATCGGGTTCTGCGGCCCCGGCGAGGGGGTACGCTTCGTGCGGGACGGCAACACCCATATGGGCGGCAAGATTCCGGTCAACCCGTCGGGCGGCGTGATCTCGACGAACTGCATCGGCGCCACCGCCATGCTCCGGGTGGCCGAGGCGGCGATCCAGGTCATGGGCAGGGGCGGCAAGCGGCAGGTGCCCGACGTGAAGAATGCCCTGGCCACGGGATTCGGCGGTTGCTTCTGGTCGGACGTCGTCATCCTGAGCACCGAGAGACCATAGGAAGAGGGGGAGTGATCATGGCTCATCAAGTCGAAAGCGAACGACTCGTGTCGGTTTTTGCCTATCCGATGCCTTACGAATGGTCCATCGGGCTGTACGGCAGCAAGTTTTTTCAGGAAATCAAACAGAACAGGCGGTTTGTCGGCATCCGGTGCAACGGGTGCGGCAAGGTCTACGTTCCGCCGCGGCGGGTGTGCGGTCCCTGTTTCCAGGAACTCGCCGAACTGGTGGCCCTGTCCGACACAGGCGTGATTACGGCCTTCTCGGTGGTGAACTACCCGTTCATCGATCCGAACACCGGCGCGCGGCGCCCCATCCCCTATACCTACGGCTACATCAAGCTCGACGGCGCGGACAACATCTTCTCCCACATCATCAACGAAACCGATTTGTCCAAGATCAAGGTCGGCATGAAGGTGCGGGCGATCTTCAAGGATACCGCGGAAATGCAGGGGAACATTCAGGACATCAAGTATTTCGATATCGTCGCGTAAGCCGGCGCCCCCACGGGAGGCGGGGTGGGCCTTTCAAGGAAACCAGTGAGCCCGCGGACCTGTGCGGGCGATGGAGGATGGATATGGATTTTATTTTGAATGAAGATCAGGCGATGTTGCGGGATACGGTGCGGCGGATTGCCGAAGAGAAGTTCGCGCCCATCGCCGCCGAGATTGACGAGAAGGAGACCTTCCCCCAGGCGTCGGTGAAGGTCCTGGCCGAGAACGGGCTTTTAGGCGTGCAGATTCCGGAGACCTATGGCGGCGCCGGCGCGGGGATGCTCGCGATGGTCCTGGTCGTCGAGGAAATCGCGCGGGTCTGCGCCTCCACATCCGTGATCCTGACCACGCAGGCCCTGGCGAGCGATCCGCTGCTCCTGGCGGGGACGGAAGAACAGAAGAAGAATTTTCTCTACCGTCTGGCCTCCGGCGCCTGTCTCGGCGCCTGCGGCATCACGGAGCCGGGGGCGGGGTCCGACGTGGCCGGCATGAAGACGACGGCCAAGAAGGTGGACGGCGGGTATCTCCTGAACGGCGCCAAGATCTTCATCACGAACGGCGGCGAGGCCCAGATCGTGACGGTGCTCGCCTACACGGATAAGGACAAGGGCAACCGCGGCATCAGCATGCTGATCCTGGAGAAGGGCGACGCGGGATTCACCGTGGGCAAGCACGAGCACAAGATGGGGATGCACGGATCGGACACGCGGGAGCTGGTGTTCGAGGACGTCTTCGTCCCGGCGGACCGTCTCCTCGGTCCGGAGGGCGGCGGTTTCCGGACGCTGATGACGACCTTCAACTACACGCGGCCGGCCGTCGGCGGCCAGGCCCTGGGCATCGCCCAGGGGGCCCTCGAGGCCTCCATCCGCTATGCCAAGGAGCGGGTCCAGTTCGGCAAGCCCCTGTCCTCCTTCCAGGGGATGCAGTGGATGCTGGCGGAGATGGCGCTCAAGGTGGAGACGGCGCGGTCGATTGTCTACCGGGCGGCCTCGATGATCGACAGCGAGCCCGACGCCCCGGAACTGCCGAAGATCGCCTCCATGGCGAAGTGGTACGCCTCGGATGTGGCGATGCAGGTCACGACCGACGCCGTCCAGGTCTTCGGCGGCTACGGCTATGTCCGGGAGTACCCGGTGGAGCGGATGATGCGCGACGCCAAGATCACACAGATCTACGAAGGCACGAACCAGATTCAGCGGACCATCGTGGCGGGGCATCTGCTGCGATAGCGCGGACACGGGTACGTTGCAGGAAGCAGACGTAGAAGAAGAAAGAGGATTCGGACATGGAAGGGAAATACGATGTGATTGTGGTGGGCGCGGTGGCCCTCCGGGTTCACCACCGGCGGCATCATGCGCTGGAGCCAGGCGGTGGCCCGCCGCTTCGAGGAACTGGGCGGCACCCTCCTGCTCGAGACCCGCGTCCGGGAGATCGCGATCGAGAACGGCCGGGCGACCGGCGTGGTGATCGAAGACGCCTCGGGCGCGTCCCGCAAGATCGCGGCCGGAAAGGTCGTCAGCAACATCCCGATCCAGGACGCCTTCAGGGTCGCGGACAAGGGCGCCTTTCCCGGCGATTGGGCCGACCGGATGGAGGGGCTTTACGGATACGGTTCCATCGCCCCGTACTTCGGTCTGAACAAACTGGTCATGCCGGAGCGGGAGTGGAAGGTCGGCGTGAAGGACACCTACGTGATCCCGAAGGAGGAGGGGTTCGAGTACGACGTGTACATGTGCTGGAACATCCAGTCCCAGATCGATCCCTCCTGCGCGCCGGGCGGCCGCCATCTGATGACGGCCTATGCCCCGGTGACGGAGAAAGAGGGCAAGGACAAGGCGCTGATGGCCAAGGCTTGCCGGCTCATCATCGATTATCTGGAGCGCCGCTATCCGGGATTCCGGAAAAGCATCGACTGGGCCCTGTTCCCGACGGCCTGGAAGCTGGAGGGCGTGGCGAAATCGAAGACGCAGGCGGGGACGCTCAAGGCCCCGGTGGAGGCCCCGGGCGTCGCCGGGCTGTACTTCGCCGGAGACACGGTCAAGGGCTACGGCGTGGCCATGGACTGTGCCGTGGCGGCCGGGCTCATCTGCGCGTCGCGCATCACGGGGAAGGATTACGGCGTGGCGTAGACGCGGATCCGGGAACCCCGTAAAGAACCGGTCCCCCGTTTTTTCGCGGGTGACCGGCGATAACGGACGTTTGACGAGATCATCACAGAGAAAGGACGGATTCATGATCAAGAAACTTTGCGTCATCGGCGCGGGAACGATGGGGGCGGGCATTGCCCAGGTGGCGGCCGAAAGCGGCATCGACGTGGTTCTCCGGGACGTCGAAGCGGCGTTCGTGGAGCGCGGCTTGGGCACGATCCGCAAGTTCATCGGCAAAAAGCTGGAAAAGGGCAAGATCTCCCAGGAGGCGCACGACCAGATCGTCGGGCGCGTCAAGGGAACCACGAGCCCCGAGGAAGGGTTCGCCGGCGTGGACATGGTCATCGAGGCGGTGTTCGAGTCCATGGAGCTGAAGCAGAGGATCTTCGCCGAGGCGGACCGCCTCTGCGGGCCGTCGGTCATCCTGTCGTCGAACACCTCCACCATGAGCATTTCGAAGATCGCCTCGGCGACGGGCCGGCCGGAGCGCGTCGTCGGCACGCACTTCTTCAGCCCCGTCCCGGCCATGCGTCTCGTGGAGGTGATCCGCGGGGAGAAGACCGATGCGGCCGTGATCGACGCGACCGTCGAGTTCTGCAAGGCCATCGGCAAGACCGCGATCCTGTGCAAGGACGTGCCCGGGTTCATCGTGAACCGCTTCCTGTGCCTGCTCTACAACGAGGCGGCCAACCAGATCCACCAGGGGCTGGCGACGGCGCAGGATATCGATCTCGGCCTGAAGCTGGGCTCCAACCACCTCATGGGTCCCGTGGAGATCATGGACATGGCGGGCGTCGACGTGGTGAACAACGCGCTCAAGGCGATGTACGAGATGACCGGCGAGGAACGCTACAAGCCCTCGCCGCTCTTCGAGCAGATGATCCGGGAAAACCGCCTGGGCCGCAAGACGGGCCGGGGCTTCTACGCGTACGACAAATAGGAGATTCCATGACCGAATCCGTGCATGCAAAACTCGCGAAGCGTCTGGATAAGCTGCCGATCCCCTATCCGGCGACGGTCTCCGGCGTGGAAGTGAAGATCCTGAAAAAGTGGTTCAACGAGGAGGAGGCCGAAATCGCCCTCGCCATGAACGGGTTTCCCGAGTCCGTGGCGACGATCGCCGGGCGTCTGAACCGGGATCCCGAGGCCCTGGCCCCGGTCCTGGAAGCCATGTCGCGCAAGGGGGCCATCTTCCGGATCGCCAGGGGCGAGAGGCGCTTCTACAACCTCTCCCCCCTGGCGGAAGGCATGTGGGAGTTTCATGTCCACACCAACACCCTGGAGGACATCAAGGAACTCCGGGCGTATTTCGAAGAGTTCATGGTCAAGGGCTGGTACGGCACGCCGACGAGCCAGCACCGGATCATCCCCATCTCGGAGAGCGTGACCGACGACCTGGAGATCCTGACGTACGAGCGCGCGGAGGAGATCATCCGGGCCCAGAGCAAGATCTCGGTCGCCCCGTGCATCTGCCGCAAGGAAGAGAAGATGATCACCGGCCGCGGCTGCGATCACCCGCTGGAGGTCTGCATGGCGTTCGGCGTCGGGGCCTATTTCTACATCGAGAACGGCTACGGACGGGAGGTGTCGCAGGACGAGGCCGCGGCCATTCTCAAGAGCGCCGTGGATTCGGGATTGGTCCTCCAGCCGGGCAACGGCCAGAAGGTCTGGAACATGTGCATGTGCTGCGGGTGCTGCCGCGGGCTGTTGCGGGCGCTCAAGAAGTTCGAGAAGCCCGCGGCGGATGGCGGTCTGTCTTGTGCCTCCGGCGCCGGGCGTGGGGCTGCAAAAAAAAGGGGGGAATGATGGCTCGGGATATCTTCAGGGAACTTCAGCAGTATCTGGACCGCCTGTCCCTCGGCTTTCCGGCCGCGGCATCGGGGGTGGAGATCCAAATCTTGAAGCGGCTTTTCTCCGAGGAGGACGCCGCTCTTTTTTTGTCCATGACGCCCCGGCTGGAAGCGCCCGCCGAGATCGCGGCCCGGGTCGGTCGGCCCGTGGAGGAGGTCGCGGCGCATCTGCACGACATGACGGAACGGGGGCTCTTGTTCCGCGTGCGGAAAGAGGGGGTCGCCCGCTACGGGACGATTCCCTTCGCGCACGGTATTTTCGAGTTCCAGGTCGGCCGTCTGGACGTCGAGCTGGCGCGGCTGCTCGATGCCTACTTCCACGAGGCCTTTCGCACGGCCATGGTCCGGAGCGCGTCGACGTTCCTCAGGACGGTGCCGGTCCAGGAGGCGCTGGACGTCCGGCAGAACATCGCCGCCTACGAGGATGCCGTCGGAATCCTTCGCCGCACGGAAAAGATCGTCGTCGCGGAGTGCATCTGCCGAAAGCAGCGGAGATTGGTGGACAAGGGCTGCGGCAAGCCCCGCGAGGCCTGCTTCATGTTCGGGTCCATGGGCCAGTACTATCTGGACCAGGGACTGGGGCGGCGGGTCGACGCCGATGAGGCCGTCCGGATCCTGACCGAGGCCCAGGAGGCCGGCCTGGTGACGCAGCCCGCGACCGCCCAGAACCCGGGCGGCATGTGCAACTGCTGCGGCGACTGCTGCGGCATTCTGGCCGGGCTCAACGCCCTCGCGAAACCGGCCGAGATGGTGTTTTCGAACCACACCGCCGCGGTCGACGAGGCGCTCTGCAACGGCTGCGAGGCCTGTCTGGACCGCTGCCAGATGGGGGCGATCCGGTGGGCGGACGACCGCGTCGCCGGGATCGACCTCGATCGCTGCATCGGCTGCGGTCTCTGCGTGACGCGCTGCCCGACGAAGGCCCTCCGCCTGGTTGCCAAGGCCGAACCGCGGGCGCCCCCCCAAAGCACGGCGGACCAGATGCTGGCCATGGCCCGGCACCGGGGACTGGCCTGACGGCCAAGATTTTCAGGCGTGATTTTCGGTTTGCAAAGTTGGCTTGTTAAAAGGCGGCGGACGAGTTCAGCTTCCGCAGGGTCTTCTCGTCGAACTTGAAGCGGAGTTTGACGTAGGGGCCTTCGCCGCGGTAGCTGTCGCCCGCCAGATCCTCGTCGAAGCGGTCGAAGGAGTAGCCCACCGACAGCCAGAGCCGGCTCACCACCCGGTAGCCCAGTTCGACCGCGCCGCCGTGCAGGCGGGTGTCGATCCGGTGGCTGGTCAGCATCCGGTACTCGGCGCCGAAATCGAAGCGGTCCGTCAGATCGATCATCACCCGCGCCGCGACCAGATCCGTATAGGTCGAGAAGCGGTCTTCCTTCTCGAGTTTCCCCGCGTATTTCCCCATCACCTGCAGGGTGCGGGCGAGCTGATAGACCCCCTCCGTGGAGAAGATGAAGGAGTCCGTCGCGGCGCCGGGCCCGGTGGTCGCGCGCTTGTCGTACTTGTACTCGATCTTGCCCAGGGCGTTGAACCGGTCGTTGTCGAGGGGGCGGTACGCCAGGCCCACGAGGAGCCGGGAGGTGCGGTTTTCGTCCCCCCCTGCTTTTCGAGGAAGCACCGTTCGCGCACGAGCAGGGAGTAGTCGGGATGGATCTTGTAGGCCCCGGCCACCTCCGCCAGGCACGAGTCCGTCCCGTCGTCGACGATCTCGTGCCGGTGCTCGAGCCGGCCGGTCAGCTTGATGTCGTCCTTGGGCAGGCACTCGAGGCCCATGGCCGCGGCGAAGGCGTCCGGCTCGCCGGCGTTCTTCCGGCCTCACCGTGCTCAGGTATTCGCCGGCGAGATTGGCGGTCAGACCCTCCATGACCTGGAACTTGTTCTTCAACCCCAGGACCTGCTGGTTCCGGTGGCCGGCGGAACCGTCGGCCAGGCGGTATTCGTGGTAGGCCGTCGTGTTCTTGACGGCCCGCGATTCCACGCCGAGGAGCGTGCGCGTCTGGGCGCCGTCCTGGCAGCGCGCATACTCCTCGCGGACGTAGAGGCGGTTCAAGGGGTTGAGCTTGTAGGTCAGGCCGCCCTGGCTGACGAAGAACGCATCGCCGTCCAGGTGCTGCTTGTGGCTGAGGTTGAGCGACAGGTCGCGCCACAGCTCCCGCTCCAGGGCCAGCTTGGCGAAGGTCGCCCGGTTCGGCGTCTCGTAGGCGTTGAGAAAGGGGACGCCGTTCAGGAGTCCGCCCGGCGCGTGATGGGCCCCTGGGCCTGGGGCGTGTCCAGGTTGTCGGACGTCTCGTGCGACAGTTCGGCGCTCAGGGTGGTCCTGGCGAATTTCTTCGCGGCGCCGACCGAGGCCCGGCCGATCCATTCTTCCCGGAAGGAAACCGTCTCGAAGGGCATTTCCAGTTGCGGGGAGGCGACGGCCAGATTCTTCAGGGGTCAGAGATCTTCTGTTGACAACGGAAACGGTTCTTGGCAGACTTCCGATCCAGGAAAGCGGGAGGATGATATGCTCAGTTCAGCGGACCAGGACAAGCTCATCGTCATCATGAAGGCCATGGAGGAACACGAATTGGCTGTG
>DDXV01000032.1 GCA_002347815.1 Syntrophaceae bacterium UBA2251 | reverse complement strand
TAAGACCATGAACTTGGGTTAAGATTGACGATTTCGTGAAAAGTTGCGGCGTGCTACAGACAGCGATTCAAGGCTATTGTGAAACGGTCAGTGACAACGACATAAGCCGGGCGAAAGCCCGATAGGGTGTGGTTTTGAAGGTTTACACGGCCCGCAGGAAGTCAGACCGCGCGACGAAACGCCGGACGGCGCATCTTATAGCATGAAATGGACGGGGTTGTCAAAAAAATTTTGTCCCCTCCCGCGGCCTCCCCGTCTTTCACTCTTCCTGAATCGTAATGCCCAGTTTCAGAAACGCCTCCGCGGCGCTCGACCATCCCGCGTAGGGCACCCACCGGTCGAGCTCGCCGTTCAGGCACCCCGTCCGGAAGTGCACCTCTTCGTGCGGCTGCGTTCCGCCGATCAGCACCCGTTTCTCTTCGAGACCGTCCAGCGGACGAAAGGGATCCATGACGATCAGGGCGATGTCGTCGTGCTCGAACCGGCCGGCATGTTTCCCCAGAAGGCGGTGCATCTGTTCGCCGAGGCCGTCGATGGGAAACGCGGCGAACGCGTCCGACAGGCGGGAGAGAAAGGAGCGGTTGATGCAGAAGCGAACGAGGTCGTCGAAACCGTCGCTGTAGAGGGCCACGCGGGCATTCCGGTCCGTCACGCGGCACTCGATCACGTCAACGATCTCCCGGCTCCGTCCCGCGAAGACCATGTTGCGCCCGGTCTGGAAGAGGACGTCGCCGCTGACGGAATCGATCACCAGCACCCCGCTGTCCCCGCCGTGTGCCACCGTCAGGACGACTTCGCGATCGTCGCCGCTGACGGCCACACAGCTGAAGGTCGTTTTGTGCTGATACTTCTGCCCGGCATACACCCGCCGGTTGATCAACTCCTTCCAGTCCGCCGCCGTCCCGGGAACGCCGGCCTGCATCAGGGCATCGGACAGCCGGCAGAGGATGTCCCGTGAGGCCCACGGGAACCGCTCCGTCCCGTCCGCCACGGCAAACACCCGGTGGCGGAAATCGAAATAGAGGCAGTCGCCGTTCCCATCCCCCCTGCGAACCTTGTCCGTACCGGTAAAGATGCTCCCGCTCAGCGCGCCCTTGAGCCTCAGCGTCCGCTTCGCGGCATTGATCTCGATGACGTCAGGCGGCGCCATGAATCAATCGATGATCCGGAAATACTCGATGTCCCGGGTGTTCCCTTTGCGCTCCTTGGCATACACGGGTTCCACCCGGGCGCCGATCTTGACCTTGCTCTCATCCTTGATATCGATATAGTGCTGCAGCAGGGTGTCGGCGCCGTCGAGCTTGATGAACCCGTACCCGTAGGGGACGGGCTTCTGCTGCCCGGTCTCCGGGTCGATGAAGGCAAAGCGCAGGATGGTGAACGTGCCGATCACGCCCTTCGGACCCACCTCGACCCAGTCGTCCATCTCGACGAAACACTTCCCGCAGACGCCCCGCGGAGGAACGTAGACCTTGCCGCATTTGGGACACTTCAGACCCATCAGGCGCATGTTGTCACGCGTCTCCGTAAAGAACTTGCTGCCGTGCATTCCCACCGCATATTTGAAGGGCTGCGCCGCGTCACCGGATTCGATAATCAACTGTTCCTTTTCAGCCATGGTCTCACCTCTCAGTTCGGTTTTCTCTTGCCGTGCAGGAGCATGTTGGTCCACATGCAGCCCCCGAAGCCGGTGCTGACGGCAAACTTGACGTCCGGCACCTGGCGCCCTTCCGCCTTGCCCATGACCTGCATCGCCGCCTCCGCGCAGCGGATGAGGCCGGTCGCGCCGATGGGGTTGCAGGCGATCACGCCCCCGGAGGGGTTGACCGGCAGTTCTCCGCCCATATCCGTGTTTCCGTCCCACACGTACTTCGGCGCCTCGCCGTGGCCGATGATCCCCATGTCCTCGATCCAGATGAGCCCGGCAAAGGAATAGGGCTGATACATCTCGATGACGTCCAGCTCCTTCCGCGGCTCCTTGATCCCCGCCTTCTTGAAAATCTCCTTGGCGCACTGCTCCATGCTGGTCAGCCGGCCCCAGTCGCCGTCTCCCAGGTAGGAATAGGTGTTGTGCGCGGAGGTGCCCCAGATCCAGTCCGGAACCGGACAGATCTTCTCGGCGCTGTCCTCGCTCGCCATGATGACCGCGCAGGCGCCGTCGCTCCGGGGGCAGACATCGAGCAGGTGAATGGGATCCGCCAGCATCGGAGAGGCCAGCACATCCTCCAGCGACACCTCTTTCCGGAGCTGGGCATGCGGATTGTTCATCGCATGCTTCCGGTCCCGCACCGAAACCCGGGCGCCGTCCCGCTCGGAAGCGCCGAAGCGCGCCATATAGGCCTGCGCCTCGGCGGCCAGACCGGAGATGGCGCCGGCAAACACCTGACGGTCCCAGATGGGGTCGAAGGCCGTCGTAATGGCGCCGGTGGTATCCGATTCGGAGTTCTTCTCCCATCCGATGATCAGGACCTTCTCGAACATGCCGCTGCCGACCATGTGATAGCCGCCGATGGCCAAGGAGGCCCCCGTCGTCCCGCCGGTGGTGATCTTGATCACCGGCTTCATCACCCCGCCGGACCCGTCGACGCTCCAGCAGTCCACATAGTTGATCCCCTCGAAATGATCCATGTTCCCGATGAGGATGGCGTCAATATCCTTCATCGTCAGGTTGGCGTCGGCCAAGGCGCGCTGAACCGCCTCGTTGATGAGTTCCTGACCGTTCACATCCGGACGATGGCTCTTGTGGAAGGTCTGCCCCGTTCCTACGATTGCTACTCGCTTCGCCATAGTTCTTCCTCCTACTTTTCCTTGTCCAGAATCCAGACGCAGTGCGACTGACCGCACAGGCCGTTCACGCCGTGGGCCAAACCCGTCTTGGCCTTCTTCACCTGATGCGCCCCGGCGTCGCCCCTCAGTTGCAGGACGATCTCGGCAATCCGGTAAAGCCCCGCGGCAATCACGGGATGGCCCGACAGCAGCCCCCCCGACGGATTCACCGGCAACGCGCCGTCCAGGTTGAATTCGCCCGCCTTGAGGCGTGCGGCCGCCTTGCCGTAGTCCGCGAGACCCATCTCTTCGAGCCAGAGCAGTTCCTGGTAGCTGAAGGCATCGTAGAGCTCGACGAGATCGATCTCCTTCCGCGGGTCCTTGATCCCGGCCATGGCGTACGCCTTCTTCGCGGCCTCGGTCAGGGCCTTGCTCCGGGCCAGATCGCGGTCGCCGAAGAAGAAGCTGTCCGTGCAAAAAGACAATCCCCGGATCCAGACGGGTTTTTGCCTGAACTTCGTGGCCACCGATTCGTGCGCGATGATCACCGCGCAGCATCCGTCCGATACCGGCGAACAGTCGAGCTTGCGCAGCGGGTCCGCGATCATCTCGGAGGCCATCACATCGTTAACGGTGATGTTCATCGGGAGCTGCGCCACCGGATTCTTCAGGGCGTTGCCGTGGTTCTTCACCGAAACCAGGGCCGCATCCTCCGGCTTCACCCCCGTGCGGTTCATATAGGCGTTCGCCTGCATCGCGCAGGCCGTGACCATGTCCATGCCCAGCGCCCGCTCGTAGATGGGATCGAAGGCCGCATTCGTGATCAGGCTGGAGACGCACTGCGACCCCTTGGAGTGTCCCGTGACCAGGGTGGTCTTGTAGGAGCCCGACAGCGCCCGCGCGTTGGCGTAAAAGGCCCCGTACGTCCCGTCGCCCTCCACGCAGGAGACGTTCTTCTCCGCCGCGCCGCTCACATCCCCCACCGCCATCAGGGAAATCGTCCGTCCGTCCCAGAAATCGCTGGACGTGGTGACGACGTTGTCGATGTCGGCGATGGTCATTCCCGCATCGCTCAACGCCTTGTTCACGGCCTCCCAGGCCATGTCGGCAAAGGTCTCCCGCCGCTTTTCCGCTTCGATGTTCGTCATTCCGACGCCGATGATTGCAGTTCTGTCCATGATTCCTCCCTACTTGACAGGCTTGAAATGAGAAATATCGCGGATGCCGCCCGTCCGTGACTCAGCAAAAACCGCTTTCACGCGCATACCGATCGTCACCGACCCGGGATCGACTTCATCCAGGTAGTGAAGCAAGGCGGTGTCGGCCCCATCCAGCTTGATCAGCCCCCAGATCACGGGGACCTTCTTGTCGCCCGGGATCGCCTCCAGCCGCCGCCGGGACACGCTGTAGGAAACCACCGTCCCCTCATCCGAGACATCCACCCAGTCCGTGTTCTCCGTGAAACAGGCCGGGCAAACCTTCCGCGGCGGCATAAACACCTTCCCGCACTTGCCGCACCGCGGGGCGATGATCTTCCGCGCGTCCCGCAAGCTGATGAAAAACTTGCTGGCCGTATCCCCCGCCCACCAGCTGTAAGGCACGCTGATCTTGCTGTTGTGAACCATCGGTTCAATTCCCTTGAAGATCTCTGACATTCCTCCTGCCTCCTTTCGTCCAAATGGCTTTCACGCCCTGCATCTCCGGACGGCCCCGTTCCCGCGGCGCCGCCCGTCTTTACCATCCCGTGCAAACTCCCTGTTTCCCGAACTCGCCGTGGAACAAACCATAAATTGATTGACAAGTCAATCAAAAAAAACCTTAAGAGGGACCCACCGACAACAAGGAGGGGAAAGACATGTCACAGGCTAATCTGGCGCAGATTTTCCGTCACCAGGCGCAGAGATACGGCGAGCGTCTGGCGGTGGAAAAACGGCTGCGGAATCAATGGCGGGGATGGAGCTGGAAAACGTATTACGACACGGCCCGGGCGCTGGGACTCGGCCTGCACCGCCTCGGCGTGCGCCGGGGGGACCGGGTCGCCCTGCTCAGCGAAAACCGCCTGGAATGGGTCGGTGCGGACATGGGCATCATCGGCATCGGGGCCATCACGATCCCGATCTACGTCACCCTGCCGGCCGCGGAGGTGGCTTACATCCTCGGCAATTCCGACGCCAAGGTCTTCATCGCGGAAAACCAGGCCGCCGCTGAAAAGGCGCTGAAGATGCGCGCCGACCTGCCCGAACTCCAGAAGATCGTCGTCATCGAAGCCGACGGTTGCGACCTGTCTCACCCGCTGCTGATGAGCTTTCCCGAGCTGCTGGACCTCGGCCGCGAGCAGGCCGCCGAGGAGCCGGACCTCTTTGAGACCCTGGGGGACGCCATCGGCATTGAGGACATGGCCACCTTTGTCTACACCTCCGGGACGACGGGACCGCCGAAAGGGGCCATGATCAGCCACAAGAATATCCTGGCCATCTTCGACGCCCTCGACGCCGTCGTTCCCGCCCACGACACGGACGAAACCGTCGCCTTCCTTCCGCTCTGCCACGTATTCGAGCGGATCGCGGGTCATTTCTACGGGATGAAGGTCGGCATCACCGCGCACTACACGCAGAATTTCGACACCATCGCCGAGGACATGAAAACCAAGCGCCCCACCATCGTTTTGGCGGTCCCCCGGGTCTGCGAAAAGATCTATGCACGCATCAAGTCCGAGGTGAAGAATCAGCCCGCCTGGAAACAGGGCGTCTTCCGCTGGGCCCAACGGGTCGGGTCCGAGGTCAGCCGGCTCAAGGAGAAGAAGCAACCGGTCTCGACCCTCCTCGATCTCCAATACCAACTGGCCTATCGGCTCGTCTACCGGAAGCTGAACGAAAGTGTGGGCGGCCGGGTCCGCTGGATGACCGCCGCCGGCGCCCCGCTCTCCCGCGAGATCGCCGATTTCTTCGTTTCCTCGGGAATCTTCGTCATCGAGGGCTACGGCATGACGGAGACCACCGCGCCCGTGAGTCTGAATGTCCTCGGGGATTACCGGTTCGGCACGACGGGCCGGCCCCTGCCCTGCAACCAGGTGAAGATCGCCCCGGATGGCGAGATCCTCGTGAAGGGGGACAACATCATCAGCGGTTACTGGAAAATGCCCGAGCAGACGGTGGCGGCCTTCACCCCGGACGGGTGGCTCATGACAGGCGACATCGGACACCTGGACGGGGAGGGGTTTCTCGTCATCACGGACCGGAAGAAGGACCTCATCATCACCGCCGGAGGCAAGAACATCGCTCCCCAGAACATCGAGGGCCTGTTCATGCTGGACCCCCTGTTCGAGAATTTCGTCGTCATCGGCGACCGGCGGAAGTATTTGACCGCCCTGGTCACCCTCAACCTGGACGAAGCGGCCCGACTGGCCCGGGCAGCGGGATTGGCCTTTGCCGACGCGGAGGCCCTTCTGGAGCAGGAGGATTTCCGGGGCATCGTCGAGAGGCACGTCGCCGAGCGGAATCAGCACCTGGCGAAATACGAGACCATCAAGTACTTCAGGATCGTTCCCCACGCCTTCTCCGAACAGACGGAGGAACTGACCCCTTCCCTCAAGGTGAAGCGCAAGGTGGTGCTGGAAAAGTACCAGGAACTCATCGAAGGGATGTACCCCGCGGACGCGGTCTGACGGGGGCGCGTCCCCGTCGCCGCCCAAACCGCTCATTTCTTTCCGCGGGCGGGGATTGAGAGGGTTGCGGACCGGCTCAGGCGAACTTCCAGGTCGTGGCGGCGGGACCGTCCTGGAGGATGACGCCGTGCTCGGCGAGCCGCTGACGGATGGCGTCGGCCTGGGCCCAGTTTCGGGCCTGTCTCGCCGTCAGGCGCTGCGCGATGAGGTTCTCGATTTCGGCCACGTCCAGCCCGCGGCGGGCGGTTTCCCGCCGCTGATCCATCGCGAAATAGTCGCGGGGATCCTGGCGGAACAGGCCGAGGACGTCTCCGCACCGGTCGAAGGCCTGCTGGGCCGCCGTCAGAACGAGGGTCCTCTCCGGGCTCGCCGCCTGGCCCTCGGCGTCCAGATAGGCGTTCACCTGTCGGACCCCGTGGAAGATGTAGCCGATCGCCCTGGCGGTGTTGAGATCGTCGTCCATGGCGCCCGCGAAACGCTCTTGAAGCCCCGTCGCCTTTTCGTATAGCCGCCGATGCCCCCCCGTGAGGCGCTCCCCCCCCGCGGTTCGGTCGGCCGCCGGCCCCCCGGACAGCGCCGCCTGGATCTTCCGGCGGGTCTCATAGAAGCGGTCCAGACCGGTTTGGGTCTCGCGGAGGGCCTGGTCGGAGAAATCGACGGGCGACCGGTAGTGGCTCTGCAGGATGAACAGCCGGAGCACCTCCGGCGGGTGGACGGCCAGCATCTCGCGGATGGTCGAAAAGTTCCCCAGAGACTTCGACATCTTTTCCTTGTTCACGCGCACGAAGCCGTTGTGCATCCAGACGCGGGCCAGGGGCCGGCCCGTGGCCCCTTCCGACTGGGCGATCTCGTTTTCATGATGGGGGAAAATGAGGTCCTCCCCGCCGCCGTGGATGTCGAACGTGTCTCCCAGATAACGCTGGCTCATGACGGAACACTCGATATGCCAGCCCGGCCGCCCTTTCCCCCAGGGGCTGTCCCACCCCGGCTCTCCGGGCTTGCTCCCCTTCCAGAGGGCGAAATCCATGGGGTTCGTTTTCTTCTCGTTGACGTCGATCCGCGCCCCGGCCAACATCTCTTCGAGGCCGCGCCCGGAGAGTTTTCCGTACCCCGGAAACCGCTCGACGGCATAGTAGACGTCCCCGGAGACGACGTAGGCCAGGCCCTTCTCCAGGAGCGTCCGGATGAGGGCGATCATGCCCTCGATGTGCTCCGTCGCGCGGGGCGTGACCGTCGCGCGCTCGAC
The DNA here is from genome assembly GCA_002347815.1 of Syntrophaceae bacterium UBA2251. Taxonomy (GTDB): domain Bacteria; phylum Desulfobacterota; class Syntrophia; order Syntrophales; family UBA2251; genus UBA2251. Next base: position 46,297 of record DDXV01000032.1, on the reverse strand, counting down.
GCCCAGGGCGGCCATGTCCTCGTCGTGCGCAGCGATGAACGTCTCCGCCACCTCGCCGATGGTCCGGCCCTCGCGTTCGGCGCGGGCGATGATCTTGTCGTCCACGTCGGTGAAGTTTTTCACATAGGTCACGTCATAGCCCCGGTATCTCAGGAAGCGGGCCAGGACGTCGAAGACGATGGCCGCGCGGGCGTGACCGATATGGCAGAGATCGTACGCCGTGATGCCACAGACGTAGATCCCGGCCTTCCCCGCCTGAAGGGGGGAAAAGTCCTCTTTCCTTCGTGTGAGCGTGTTGTAGAAACGCACCGACATCACGGGTTTCCTTTCCGGAAACGGCTTCGATCCCGGCCAGCCCGCACCGGCGGGAGTCAGGGGAACAGGGGGAGCATCTCCAGCCCGGCGGCCTCCTCGAAACCGCACATGAGGTTCATGTTCTGAACGGCCTGACCGGCGGCGCCCTTCACCAGGTTGTCGATGACGGACACGACGATGACCCGGCCCGTTCTTTCGTCGACGGTCACGCCGATGTCGCAGTGATTGGACCCCCGAACCGCCGCGAGATTGGGGAAGCTCCCCGGCCGGCAGATCCGGACGAACCGCTCCCGTTCGTAAAAGGCGTCGTAAAGCGCCTTCACGTCGGCCGCGGACGCGTCCCGGTTCAGCGTCCCATACAGGGTGCTCAGGATCCCCCGGTTGAGCGGGAGCAGGTGGGGCGTAAAGGAAATCCGGATGGCCTCCCCCGCCAGGGCGGTGAGCTCCTGCTCGATCTCCGGCGTATGGCGATGCTGCCCGCCGACTTTGTAGGCCTTGAAGCCCCCGTCCACCTCGCAGAACAGGGAGGTCACCACCGGTTCCCGTCCCGCCCCGCTGACGCCCGACTTCGCATCGGCGATGATCGTATCCGTCTTAAGCCATCCCGCCTTGAGCAGGGGGGCGAGCCCCAGGATGATGCTGGTGGGATAGCAGCCGGGGTTCGCCGTCAGAACCGTCCGCCGGATGGCGTCCCGGTACAGTTCGGGCAGGCCGTAAACGGCGGCCGGCAGCGTGTCCGCCGCCAGGTGCGGCGCATACCACTGCTCGTAGACGGACGCCTCCCGCAGGCGGAAATCGGCGCTCAGGTCGATGACCTTGCAGCCGGCCGCGAGAAACCCCGGGGCGACGGACATGGATACGCCGTGCGGAAGGGCGAGAAACACCACCTCCGCGAGTTCGGCGAACGCCTCCGGCGTGGCGTCCATGAACACCAGGTCGGTCAGATCCGCAAAGACGGGATAGAGCTCGGCGACCGCCTTCCCCCGATACCGGCGGGACGTGACCGCCGCGACGGTGATCCCGGGGTGCCGCAGGAGCAGGCGGAGCAGCTCCTGTCCCGTATACCCGCTGGCCCCATAAATCCCGACCTTCATCATCTTTCGACTCCAAAAAAAAGGGGGCCGAGGCCCCCGTGGTTTCTAACGCTTGGAGAATTGGAACCTCTTGCGCGCCCCAGGCTGGCCGTACTTCTTTCTTTCCTTCATCCGCGAATCACGGGTCAGGAAACCCGCCTTCTTGAGCAGGGAACGCATCTCCGGATCGTACTCGATCAGGGCCTTGGCGATCCCGTGCTTGACGGCGCCTGCCTGGCCGGCAACCCCGCCCCCGCAGACATTCACGAAGAAGTCCAGCTTGCCCTTCTGACCCGTCATCTCGAGCGGCTGCATGATGAGCATCTTGAGGCTGTCCCGCGTGAAGTAGTCGTCGAAATTCCGCTTGTTCACCGTCAGGACGCCACTGCCCTCCTTCATGTACACCCGTGCCACGGATGATTTCCTTCTGCCTGTTGCATAGAACCGTTTGTCCGTCATCGCCTTCTCCAGCCTGTTCTCTCCTGTTGCGGGCAGGACGCCCGCACCGTCGCCCCCACCTACAGCACCACCGTCTGCGGGCACTGGGCCTGATGGGGATGGTCATTCCCCTTGTATATCTTGAGTTTCCTCAGCATCTGCCGACCCAGCGAATTCTTCGGCAGCATCCCGCGCACGGCGGTGTGGAGCACTTTCTCGGGCGCCGTCGCCAGCAGTTTCCCGGCCGTCACCTGCTTGATCCCGCCCGGATAGCCGGAATGGTGCGAATACACCTTGTCGGTCAGTTTCCTGCCTGTCAGGAGGATCTTTTCGCAATTCACGACAATGATGAAATCACCCGTATCCGTGTGCGGGGTATAAACGGGCTTGTGCTTGCCTCGCAGTCGCCGCGCAACCTCGCTCGCCAGCCGGCCCAGCACCTGCCCTTCGGCATCCACCAGATACCACGCCTCCGCGCGTTCTTCCTTCTTCGCCTGATAAGTCTTCATAAAACCACCGAACCTCGAGAATTGGAAAAGGGACGCTACGAAATTTAACGCGGTTTGTCAAGGGAAAACCTGCATGCAAATATCCATTCCGGGGAGGGATCAACGAACGCCGGTCTGTCCCAGGCCGTAGAGGGAGAACAGCAGCGTGACCCGCTGGTCGTCCTCCTTCTTCTCGTACCCCAGGCCGATGCTCCAGCATTGCCGGTGGTAGGTCACCTGCACGTAATTCTCCACCTTCACGTCGTCCCGGAGGTTGTTCTGGAGCGTGTAATCCAGGCGGATCGTCCGTGTCAGATCGGCCTTCACGTTCAGGTTGATCTCTTCGAGAATGTCCCGCGTATAGTGGTAGCCGACCCCCAGGTTGACCCGACCGACCCGTGCGCTCAGGTCGGTGTTGGTCTGGGTCCAGGCGCGCTCATGCACATCGTAAAGGTTGCGGACGACCAGGCTGATCTCCGGAACCGGTGCCAGGTCGAGGTCAAGGGCCAGCACGCCAAAGGGTCGCCGGCCGGGGTCGCCGGGGTCGTCCCGGTCCCGGCGGGCTTCCCGGATGTCGAACTGCTGGGCCAATTTCAGCCGCAGGAGTTCCCGATAGGCGATCTGGTCGTCGTTTCCCCGCACCTTGGCCGTGAGCACATTGGTGATGCCGTAGGAAACGAGATTCTGGGCATCCACGCGGGCCACGTAATCGGGCAGGGCCCCCTGGCGTTCCAGCGCGGCATAGACATAGGCGATCTCCGGCCTGATCGTGTGCCGGAGCCGCTCCAGGGACTTTCCGGGACGATCGAAAACCCGGGAAAGCTCCGTATTCAGAGAGAAGCCGGCGTGAAAGACCTCCCGGTCGCCGTGCGGGTCCCCCGGCGCCGCTCCGTCATCGTCCCGGTCCCACAGGGTGGCCCGCACACCGGCCTCCGGCGTGAACAGGGCATACCGGCCCAGCTTCACCGGCAGCGTGAAGACGGGTGCAACGTCGTACAAATGCCCCCGCTGCCCCTCCCCCCGGTACAGATAATCGTACGCGGCCTTGAGGCCGTAGTGGACCGGCTGACCGAAAAGGGGGAGCGTCGCCCGGTTCAGGATGATCTCGGGGTACCGCTGGAGGGTGACGTCGTTGGAGGGAACCGTGAAATCATCGGTGTAACGCGCCAGCGCCGTCAGATTGTAGCGGGACCCGTCCTTGACCAGCCGCACGGTCGAATCGAGGGAGCGGAGCGACGCGTCGCCGTCGAAGGAGACCTTCTCGAACCGTTCCCGCCCCCCCCGGTCGCGATGGTCCTGGTAGTAGTTGCGGTCCTCGAAATCCTTGAAATACCAGGCGTCGGACACCCGGGCGATATCCGCCCTCAGATAAAATCCCTCGGCAAAGACGGTCTCGTGGTTGAGGAAAAGCGACCAGCGCGACCGGTCGGACCGCCAGTCCCGGCTGACGGGGCCCGATGTCTCCGTCACCCGCTTCCGATCGTTGAGAAAATCCCCGTAGAGGACGCCGGACGAACGCTCCCCGGCAAAGTACCGGAATTCGGCCCCCTCCTTGAAGCCCCGCTTGTCCATGTAACGCGAATAGAGGGTGGCGTCGAGCGACCGGGAGATGGCCCAGTAAAAGGGGACTTCGGCGTCCCAGCCGTGATCGTCGGAGTGGGCCAGGTAGGGCAGGAGAAACCCCGACTGGCGGGTCGTCTTCGCCGGAAAGATGAAATACGGGGCATAGAGGACCGGGATATCCCGGATCAGGAGTTTCCCGTGTTCCATGGTCCCGTAACCGTCCACCGTGACGTTCATTTCACGGCTGGTCAGCCGCCAGTCCGGCCGGGGCCCGTCGCAGGTCGTCGCCTCGGCCCCCTCGATCCGATAGGTCGCTTCGGCCGTCTTGGCAATCTTGTCCCCCCGCAGATAGAAATGATTCTGGGCAACGAATATCCTGCCGGCGTGAACGACCCCCGTCTTGTCCGTCAGATGGAAGGTCATCCGTTCGCCCTCGAGGACATCCCGCCCGGACGTCAAGCGGACGTTCCCCTCGGCATGGGCCGTGTCGCTCCGGTGGTCGAGCAGGACCGACTGTGCGGTCAGGCGGCCGCCGCTGTAGGTGATGACGACATTTCCCCGGGCGTGATAGGTATCGCTTTCCCGATCGTAGGACAGGCTGTCCGCCTCGATGTCGACCGGTCCCTCCCGCGGGGCCAGTTCCATCGCCAGGCCTTGCCCCCCCATCCCGTTCAAAACGAACGACAAAAGGACCATGAGGACAAAGCGGATGGTTTTCCCCGTGATGCCGTGCATGCCTGGATCGTGGCCTTTCCAAACCGGGTGAGGGTGATCCTGCCTGTTAACACACCGGGGGAGATTTTTCAAAGGGAGACCCGCCCGAAGCAGGCTTTTATTTCCCCGATCAGATAGAGGGAGCCGGCGACGCAAACGAGGTCGTGCGGACCCGCGATCAGCAGCGCCCTCCGCAGGGCCTCCTGGGGTTCTTCGACCGCCTCCACGCGGGAATGCCACCGTGCGGCCGCCTCGGCCAGGCGCGCCGCCGGAAGGGCCCGTTCATTGCGGGGGCGGGTCGCGATGATCGTGGCGTCGAGGGACGCCGTCTGGCGGATCATCCGGGCATAATCCTTGTCCTGGAGGATCCCCAGGATCAGGATCAGACGCGCGCAGGAAAAATCCGTCCGGAGCGATCGGACCAGTGCGGCCATGCCGGCGGGATTGTGGGCCCCGTCGACGACGACGCGGGGGCGCTCCTGCAGGGTCTCGAGCCGGCCCTCCCAGTGGACGTTCAACAAGCCCCGCCGGATCGCCGCTTCGTCCAGAGGCACCCCCCGCTCGGAGAGAATTTCGGCCGCGCCGACCGCCAGGGCGGCATTGGCCTGCTGGTGCCGGCCGGCGAGGGCCAGGCGCAGACGGCGCAAGGCTGTCTTGGGGCCGAAATAGCTGAACGACCCGTCGGCATGACGCCGGATGCGGATCTCCCCGCCCAGCCGGAGCAGACGAACCCGGCACCGCCGGCAGGTCTCCGCCAAGACGTCCCGGACCGCCGTCTGCGTTGCCGCCGTCAGACAGACCCCGCCGGTCTTGACGACCCCCGCCTTCTCCCGGGCGATGTCGCGGAGGGACCGGCCCAGATAATCCCGGTGCTCCAGGGCGATGTTCGAGATGATACTGACCGCCGGCCTCACCACATTGGTGGCATCCAGACGCCCTCCCATCCCCACTTCCAGAACGGCCCAGGGAACGGCTTCACGGGCAAAATGGGTGAAGGCCAGGGCCGTCAGAAATTCGAAATAGGTCACGTCTTCCGTCACGGCCTCCCGCACCTCCCGGATCAGGGTCTGGGCCTGCGCCCGGGAGATGGGCCGACCGCCGACCCGGATACGCTCGCGAAAATCGATCAGATGGGGCGACGTGTACAGACCGGCCCGGACGCCCCCCTGCTTCAGAATCTCCGCGACCATGGCCGACACCGACCCCTTCCCGTTCGTCCCCGCCACCAGAACGGTCCGGTACCGTTCCTGGGGATCGCCCAGACGGGCGAGCAGCCGTTTGATCGGCCCCAGCCCAAGCCGGATCTGCGCCGGACCGAAGGACGGGGGAAAAGTCGGAGGGGGGGGAGACGTCATGGGCATGCCCGGTGGCCGGTGGCCTCAGCGGGGATCGATCCGGATGAACTGGCCGTCCGTGAGGAAATGGATCCGGTGGCTCCCGATCGCCGCGATCTGTTCGCGGATGACGTCGTGGCAGTCCCACTTCATGTGGTAGAGGTAGACTTCGGGGTGGGGATGGCAGAGCTTTTTCAGTTCGTCCTTAAGCAGGGCGGGCGTGAGATGCCCCGTCTGCGACGCCATCTCCTGCATGCCGTCCGGCAGGGAGGTTTCGATGAAGATGGCCCGGAGGTCGTCCACACCGTTCGCCCGCTCCCAGAGGGGTTCCGTGGCGCCCGTATCCCCGAAAAAGATGACCGTGCCCTCCGTCGAGCGAACGACATATCCCACCGTTTCGACCGTATGGTCGACCTTGATCGCCTCGACCTGGAGGTCTCCCACCCATTCCGTTTCACCGGGCACCAGGGCCTTGAACCGGATGACCGGTTTTTCCCGGCTGGGAAGGATGCTGAAGTCGGGCCAGATGACGCCGTTGAAGACGTGCGCGTGGATCATCTCCAGGACGAAGGGCGTGCTTCGGACCGTCAGGGGCTTGTCCCGCTCCCCGTAACAGAGGTTGTCCGCCAGGAAGGCGATATCGCGAATGTGATCGAGGTGGGCGTGGGTTACCAGGATTTGATCGATGCGTCGCTGCTCGGCGATGTCCAGGACATTCGCGACGGCGCCGGCGTCGATCAGCAGGTGGCCGTTCAGAAGAAAGCTCGTCGTATTCAGGCCCGGAAGCTGCGATCCATGGCAACCCAAGACTCTGATATCCATGCTGTTCCTTCGATATCTCCCGGGACGGCGGCGACGCCCCCGGAAGCGTGGGCGCGGGGAGCATCCCGGCGTTTTGGGGCGGATCGGTCAGGTCCGGTCCGTCGGGCGCTCAGTCCGGAATCACCTTGAAGACCTCGTCCCCGGGACGGACGCGATCGCCGATCTTCACCCCGATGAAATCACCCATCACGGCCGTGTCGATCTTCTGGTTGTTGACTTCCATGGAATCGATGGTATGCGTCAGATCGGTCGTATGCCCCGTAAACTTGACCGTATCGCCCACCTTCAACTCGCCGCCCGTTACCTTGACGGCGGCAACACTGGGCTTTGCGAAAAACTTCACCACCTCTCCGATCTTGACCTCTGCCATGACGACACCTCCTTCAGCGACTTGATAACCATCGGCAAGGACGGCGGATTCTCCCGCTCCGGAGCAGCGTCCGGGTTGCGACAGGAGCCCTGAAACCGGGGAAATTATAATCGTTTCATTGTAAAATACAAGGGAAAAGAGACCCTTCCCGGGGCGCGCACAACAAAAAAGGCAGGGGATGAGCCTGCCTTTTTCCTGCGGAACGCACCGCCGTTCTACTTCTTGGCCGCCGCCTTCTTCTTGGGTTTTTCCACCGCCACCGCCGGGATGAATTCGATCACGGACACCGGGGCATTGTCCCCATGGCGGTAGCCCATCTTCACGATCCGGGTATAGCCGCCCGGACGCTCCCGAAAGCGGGGGGACAGCTCATCGAACAGCTTGATCACCATGGCCCGGTCCCGGATAAAGGAGAGCGCCTGCCGTCTGGCATGGAGGTCGCCACGCTTGCCCAGGGTAACCATGCGATCCGCCAGACTCTTCAAAACCTTGGCCTTGGCGTCGGTGGTCGTAATCTTTTCCGCGCGGATCAGGGAGGTCACCATGTTGCGCAGCATGGCCTGACGATGGCTGCTCGACCTTCCCAGTTTCTTGCCAAACTTCCCGTGACGCATACCCGATCTCCTTCTCTTCCCGACGGCGCCGCCTAATCGGCCTGCGAACCGTTTTCACTCCCCTTCTTGTCCATCTCGTTCCACGGGGGAAAGTCGATCTTCATGCCGAACCCCAGCCCCATCTCCGCGAGAATTTCCTTGATTTCATTGAGCGATTTCCGTCCGAAATTCTTCGTCTTGAGCATTTCCGCTTCCGTTTTCTGCACGAGTTCACCGATCAGATTGATCCCGGCGTTCTTCAGGCAGTTGGCGGAGCGTACGGACAGCTCCATGTCGTCGACGTTTCGCAGGAGGTGTTCGTTGATGCCCTCGACCTCCCCCGGCTCGATCGTTTCTCCCTGTTCTTCCAGTTCCTCGAAGTTGATGAAGACGTCGAGCTGCTCCTTGAGGATCTTCGCCGCATACGCCACGGCGTCCTCCGGCAGGACGCTTCCATCCGTCCAGACTTCCAGGACCAGTTTGTCGTAGTCGGCCACCTGGCCCACGCGGGCATAGGTCACCGTGTAGTTGACCTTCCGGATGGGCGAAAACGTGGCGTCGATGTTGATGGTCCCCTCCGGCTGTTCCTGGTCCTTTTCCTTCTGCGCCGGGACGTACCCCTTGCCCTTTTGCACGACCAGCTCCGCGCGGAAGGCGCCCTTCCCGAAAAGGGTGGCAATGTGATGCTCCGGATTCAGGACGTCCACGGTGGCGTCGGCGATGATGTCGGCGGCGGTGACCGCCCCTTCCCTTTTGGCATCGATCCGGACCGTCCGCGGTCCGTCATCGTGCAGTTTCAGCCGGATGCCCTTCAGGTTGAGGATGATGTCGGTCACATCTTCCTTGACGCCGGGAATGGTGGAAAATTCATGAAGGACCCCGTCGAACCGAACGGACACAATGGCCGCCCCCTGGATGGACGACAGCAGGACCCTCCTCAGGGCATTCCCCAAGGTGATCCCGTACCCCCGCTCGAGGGGCTGACAGGTGAATTCGCCATAGAACGGGGTATGGGTGCCCTCATCGATCTCGATTCGCTTCGGTCGGATCAAACTGCGCCAGTTTTTCTGCATGGTCTTTCTTCTCCCATTCCCCTGATCGTCCGTCGTGACGTGATCGCGTTATTTCGAATAAAGCTCCACGACCAGCTGTTCCTTGACCGGCATGGTCAAATCCTCACGGGCCGGCAGGGTCTTCACGACCGCCCGGAAATTCGTCCGATCCAGTTCGAGCCACTGCGGTATGCCTCGCCGGGCAACGGTTTCCATCGCTTCGGCGATCCGCTGGACGTTACGGCTGCCTTCCCGCACCTGAACCTCGTCCCCCATCTTGACCTGATAGGAGGGGATGTTCACCGGCTTGCCGCCGACCAGGAAGTGATTGTGCCGGACCAGCTGTCTCGCCTCGGTGCGGGAGTTGGCGAAGCCCATGCGGAACACCATGTTGTCCAGGCGCTTTTCTAGGCCGACCAGGAGGTTCGTTCCGGTGATGCCCTTCTGCCGATCGGCCCGATCGAAGTAGCCGCGGAACTGCCGCTCGAGCAGTCCGTACATCCGCCGCAGCTTCTGCTTCTCCCGGAGCTGGACGCCATAATCGGAAAATTTTCGGCGCATTTGGCCATGCTCGCCCGGCGCATATCCCCGCCGCTCAAACGCGCACTTCTCGCTGTAGCACCGGTCCCCCTTGAGGAACAGCTTCAGCCCTTCTCTTCGGCATAATCTGCATGCGGATTCTCGATACCTTGCCAAAAAAGCCTCCCTGCTTCCTGAATGTCCCGTTACGTCCCGCCGCGGGGAACGCCCCCCGGCGTTTCCTGATCGCCTTTCGCCCTCAGCCCCCTTACACCCGCCGGCGTTTGGGCGGCCGGCAGCCGTTATGCGGAATCGGTGTCACGTCCCGGATGAGGGTGATGTTGAGACCCGCCAGTTGCAACGACCGCAACGCGGACTCCCGGCCGGAACCGGGCCCCTTGACATACACCTGGACGCTCCGGAGGCCGTGTTCCTTCGCCTTCTTCACGGCATCCTCCGCCGCCATCTGTGCCGCAAAGGGGGTGCTCTTCCGGGACCCCTTGAACCCCTGCATCCCCGAGGACGCCCAAGCAATGACATTGCCGCTCAGATCCGTGATCGTGACGATCGTGTTGTTGAAGGTGGACTGAATGTGGGCCACACCCTCGGCAATGTTCTTCTTTTCCTTCTTCTTTCCCGTCTTCCTGACCGCCTTTGCCATGTTTCCTCCGGCTTGCTATTTCTTCTTGCCCGCGATGCTTCTGCGGGGGCCTTTTCTCGTCCGGCCGTTGGTATGGGTCCTCTGCCCCCGGACGGGCAGCCCCTTGCGGTGCCGCAGACCCCGATAGGTTCCGAGGTCCATCAGACGCTTGATGGACATGGACACTTCTCGCCGGAGATCGCCCTCGACCTTCTGCTCGTGGTCGATGACATTCCGGATCGCGTTGATCTCCATATCGGCCAGTTCGTCGGTCTTGGTGCTTTCGCTCACGCCGGCCTTGGCTAAAATCTGTTTCGCCCGCGATCGCCCGATCCCGTAGATATAGGTCAGGGCAATCTCCATGCGCTTGTTCTTGGGTAAATCGACACCTGCAATTCTGGCCACCTGATAACCTCCTTATGGATCCCGGGCATCTATCCCTGGCGCTGCTTGTGTTTCGGATTCTCGCAGATCACCCGCAAAACGCCGCGCCGCTTGATGATTTTACACTTGTCACAGATTTTCTTGACGGAAGATCGTACTTTCACTGCCACCACTCCTTCGCTTCTCCGGCCGAAGCGACCGCCGCGGTTCTTCCGCCCGGTCGCCCGCCGCTGATTCCGGACGGCTATTTCGTCCGGTACGTAATCCGGCCCCGCGTGAGGTCGTAGGGGGAAAGCTCCACCGTGACCTTGTCTCCGGGCAGAATCTTGATGAAATGCATCCGCATCTTCCCTGAGATATGGGCCAGCACGCGATGACCGTTTTCGAGCTCGACACGGAACATGGCATTGGGCAACGGCTCAATGACCTTTCCTTCGACCTCGATCGGTTCTTCCTTCGCCATGGTTTTCGGTCTCCCTCACCCGCGCGTCCCCGTGTTGGCCGGACGCCGGTCCTTCCGTCACAGTCCTGCCCCCTCAGCGCAGCAGGCTCAGGATCTCCGGCCCCTGATCCGTAATCGCGACGGAATGCTCAAAATGCGCCGACAACTTTCCGTCCGCCGTCACCACCGTCCATCCGTCCTCCAGGACCTGGACACGATAGGTCCCCAGATTGACCATCGGTTCGATGGCGAGGACCATGCCTGCTTTCAGCGGCATCCCGCGGCCCTTGACGCCGTAATTCGGAATCTGCGGGTCCTCGTGGAGCTCCCGGCCGATTCCGTGTCCGACATAATCCCGGACGACGGAGCAGCCGGCCGTCTCGACACACGCCTGGACCGCGGCGGAGATGTCTCCCAGGCGGTTTCCCGCCCGGGCCTCCTTGATCCCCTCGTAGAGCCCGGCTTCGGTCACGTCCATCAAGCGGCGGGCCTCCCGCGAAGCCTGCCCGATCGCGACCGTGATGGCGGCATCGCCGAAATACCCCTGATAATCGACCCCAAAATCCAGACTGACGAGGTCGCCGTTCTTCAGGACACGGTCGTCGGAGGGCATCCCATGCACGACCTCCTGGTTGACCGACGCACAGAGGGAATAGGGATAACCCCGATACCCCTTGAACGCGGGTCGCGCGCCCCGGCGATGCGTGAGCGATTCCGAGAGGCGGTCCAGGTCTCCCGTCGTCACGCCGGGCTTGGCGTGCGCCTTCAATTCCGCGAGGATTTCAGCCACGATCCGGTTGCTCTTCCGGATTTTCTCGATTTCCTCCGGTGATTTCAGGATGACCATGTCATTTCGTCTACCGGACGCCATACCTCCCGTCAGCGCCTTCTGGCAATGCGTCCTTTCTTCATGAAGCCTTCGTACTGCCGCGTGAGCAGATGGGTTTCAATCTGGCCGGCCGTATCCAGGGCAACGCCCACCACGATCAGGAGGGCCGTCCCGCCGAAGTAAAACGGGACGTTGAAATAGCTGATCAGGATGCTGGGCAGGACGCAGACCGCCGAAACGTAGACCGCTCCGCTGAAGGTCAGCCGGGTCAACACGTCGTCGATGTATTCCGCCGTCTTTTTCCCCGGCCGGATCCCCGGAACGTATCCGCCGTACTTCTTCATGTTGTCGGCCACGTCCACCGGGTTGAAGGTGACCGCCGTATAGAAATAGCAAAAGAACACGATGAACGCGACATAGAGCAGTTCATAGCCCCAACGCCCCGGCACCAGCATTTCGGCGACGGTCTTCATCCAGGGATGGGGGATGAAATTGGCGATCGTCGCCGGAAACATGATGATCGAGGAGGCGAAGATCGGCGGGATCACCCCGGCCGTATTCACCTTGAGGGGCAGGTGCGTCGACTGTCCGCCGTAGACCTTCCGGCCCACCACCCGCTTGGCGTACTGAACCGGTATCCGGCGCTGGCCGCTCTCCACGAAGACGATGACCCCCACCACCGCGACCATCATGAGGATCAGCAGGATGATGAAGAAGAACCCCATCTCGCCGGAAGACAGGAGGCGAAACGTGTTCAGAATCGCTTCCGGTCCGCGGCAGACGATCCCGGCAAAGATGATCAGGGAAATGCCGTTGCCGATCCCTTTCTCGGTGATGGTCTCCCCCAGCCACATGATGAAGGCCGTACCGGCCGTGAGGGTGATCACCGTCATGAGCCGGAAGGGCCAGCCGGCGGCAATCACGATGGAAGCCCCCGTCGGACCGGCCATGTTCTCGAGGCCGATGGCGATCCCGAACCCCTGGATGACGCTGAGCAGAACCGTCCCGTAGCGCGTGTACTGGGTGATCTTGCGCCTCCCCGCCTCGCCTTCCTTCGAGAGCCGCTCCAGGTGGGGAATGGCCACCGTGAGCAATTGCAAAATGATGGAGGCGCTGATGTAGGGCATGATCCCCAAGGCAAAAACGGAGAGGTTGCTCAGCGCGCCGCCGGCAAACATGTCAAAGAGCCCCAGCAGGGATCCCTTGGCCTGCTCGAAAAAGGCGGCCAGGGCCACGGTATCGATCCCGGGTGTGGGGATATGGGCGCCGATCCGGTACACGGTCAGCAAAACGAACGTGAAGAGGATCCGCTTTTGCAGCTCCGGGATCTTCTGGATGTTCTTTAACCCGTCTAACAACTCACGCCACCTCGACCACGGAGCCGCCGGCGGCCTCGATCTTGGCCTTTGCGCCCTGGCTGACCTGATCCACCTTCAGGGTCAGGGGACCGGTCAACTCTCCCTTGCCCAGGATTTTCACGCCGTCGTTCTTCTTTCGGATCAATCCGCAGGCCACCAGCAGATCCTTGTCGATGACGGAACCGGCGGGAAAGCGCTTGAGCTGATCGAGATTCAGGATCGCCAGGACCCGACGGAACGGATTCTTGAAGCCCCGCTTCGGCAGGCGGCGCGCCATGGGCATCTGCCCGCCTTCGAACGCCGGCTTCGTCTTGCCGCCGGAACGGGCATTCTGGCCTTTGGCGCCTTTACAGGCGGTCCCGCCGTGTCCGGAGCCGTCACCCCGCCCGACACGCTTTCTCTTCTTTCGCGACCCCTCTGGGGGTTTCAGTTGACTTAAATTCATCCCTGTGCGCCTCCTTCGAGGTCCTCAACCGCCACGAGGTGGATGACCTTCTGGACCATGCCGCGGATGGCCGACGTATCCTCGAGCACGACGGACCGGTTCATGCGTCCGAGCCCCAGGCCACGGAGGACCTGCCGCTGTTTCGTCGGCCGGCCGATCATACTTTTCACGAGCGTTATCTTCAGTTTCTTTGCCACAACCGACCCCTCACTTCCCTACGCTTCCCCGAAACTCTTCCCCCGCAACTGGAAAATGGTTGCGGGATCCTTCAGCTGAACCAGCCCATCCAGCGTGGCCTTGACCAGATTATGGGGGTTGTGGGAGCCGAGGCACTTGGTCAGGATGTTGTGGATCCCCGCCACCTCGAGAACGGCCCGGACGGCGCCGCCCGCGATCAGCCCGGTTCCCTCCGAGGCCGGCTTGAGCAGAACCCGGCCGGCGCCGTAGCGCCCCACCACCTCGTAGGGGATGGTCCGCTCCCGGATGGACACCTTCACCATATTCTTCTTCGCCTGCTCCATGCCCTTGCGAATGGCCTCGGGAACTTCATGAGCCTTCCCCAGACCCGCGCCCACGGAGCCCTGTCCGTCACCCACGACGACGACGGCGCTGAAACGAAATCGTCTCCCCCCCTTGACCACCTTGGCCGTGCGGTTAATCGCGATTACCCTGTCCAGCAGTTCCTGTTCTTCCATGTCTTATGTCCCGTCACCATTCCTGTGAGATGTTGCGCGCGCCGCACATCAGAATTTCAGGCCCGCTTCCCGGGCCGCGTCCGCCAGGGCCTTCACACGGCCGTGGTAGAGATACCGCCCGCGGTCAAAAACCACCCGCTCGACCCCGGCGGCTTTCAGCCGCTCGGAAACCAGCTTGCCCACCTCGCGGGCCGCTTCGCTCTTCTTCATCCGCCCCAGACGCTCTTTCAGCTCCGGGCTCAGGGTGGACGCGGCGGCCAGCGTCTGGCCGACGTCGTCGGCCACGGCCTGGACATAGATATGCCGGGCGCTCCGGAACACGGACAGCCTCGGAACGGTCCGGGTGCCCTTGATCTGCGACCTCACCCTCGCCTCGCGTTTCGCCCTTATCTTTTCAATCTTCTTTGTTGCCAATGTTCTACCTCATGATCCAGCGCATCCGGGCAGCGCCGTCCGCCGTTTCTCGATTCCCTTAGGCACCCACGGATTTCCCCACCTTGCGACGGACGTACTCGCCGGCGTACTTGATGCCCTTCCCCTTGTACGGTTCCGGTTTCCGGATGCCGCGGATCTCCGCCGCCACCCGGCCGACCTGCTCCCGATCGATTCCCGAGATCGCAATGTTGACCTGCTTTTCCACGCTGACCTTGACGCCCGGCGGCACCTGATAGGTCACGGGGTCGGAAAAACCGACCAGAAGCTTGAGGGCATCCCCGGCCATCTCCGCACGGTAGCCGACGCCGACGACCTCCAGATTCTTGACAAAGCCCGTGCTGACACCGGTCACCATGTTGGCGATCAGCGTGCGGGTCAGTCCCTGATAGGCGTCGCCCGTCCGGGTATCCTCGCGCTTCGTGACCGTGATCGTCCGGTTGTCGATCCCCACATCGATCCCCGTGGGCAGGGTTCTGGACAGCGTTCCCTTCGGTCCCTCGACCGTGATCCGCTCCTGATCCCAACGCACCTGGACGCGCTCAGGAATTTCGATTGCTTTCTTTCCGATTCTCGACATGGTTCATCTCCCGCCGGGTGGCCCTGCTACCAGACTTTGCACAGGATCTCGCCCCCGACATTCAGCTCGCGGGCCTCCTGATCCGTCACGATTCCCCGTGATGTGGAAAGAATGGAGATTCCGTAACCGTTCAGCACCTTGGGTATCTCTCCGCTTCCCACGTAGATCCTTCGGCCAGGCTTGCTGACCCGCTGAATTTCCGTCATGACGGTCCGTTTGGCATCCACGTACTTGAGGAAAACTCTCAGCACTTGGCGGCCCAAGGCGTTCTTCTTGACATCGTAGCCGCTGATATACCCGGACTTCTTCAGGACCTTGGCGACGCTCAGGTTCATCCGGGAAAGCGCCACATCGGTACTTTTGAAATGGGCGCGATTGGCATTTCGGATTCTTGTAAGCATGTCCGCAATCGGATCCGTCATCCCCATAACTGACTCCTTAATTCCCTGCTGACTACCAGCTCGATTTGATCACACCGGGTATCTCGCCTTTCGAGGCGAGGTTTCTCACGCATATTCTGCACATATCGAATTTCCGGTAATACGCCCGCGGCCGGCCGCAGATGGCACACCGGTTGTAAGCACGTACGGAAAACTTCGGTTTTCTTGCTGCCTTCGCAATCAAGGATTTCTTCGCCACACCCATCTCCTCCGGATTTCGTGTTCCTCTCGTTCCGCTGACGTCCTAACTTCGGAAGGGTATTCCCATGAGCTTCAGAAGCAGTCGCGCCTCATCATCTGTTTTGGCGGTCGTGACAATGGCGACGTTCATGCCCTTGACCTTGTCGATCTTGTCGTAGTCGATCTCCGGGAAGATGATCTGCTCTTTCAGGCCCAGGGAAAAGTTTCCGCGCCCGTCGAAGGATTTCGGTGAAATCCCCCGAAAATCCCTGATCCGGGGAAGGGCCACGTTCGCCAGGCGGTCGAAGAACTCGTACATGCGCTCCCGCCGCAGGGTAACCCGACAGCCGATGGACATTCCCTGGCGAAGTTTGAACGTGGCGATGGACTTTCTCGCCTTGGTGATGACCGGCTTCTGGCCGCAGATCGCCGCCATTTCCTGGGCCG
The DNA here is from genome assembly GCA_002347815.1 of Syntrophaceae bacterium UBA2251. Taxonomy (GTDB): domain Bacteria; phylum Desulfobacterota; class Syntrophia; order Syntrophales; family UBA2251; genus UBA2251. The sequence continues at coordinate 30,144 of DDXV01000032.1, read as the reverse complement.
CACTTTCCAGGATCTTCACGTTCTGGATGGCCTCGCCCAGCCCCATGTTGATCACGATCTTTTCCAGTTTCGGAACCTGCATCCGGTTCTGGTACTTAAACGCCTCGATCAGGGCGGGAACGACCTCTTTCTCGTAGTAACTCTTCAATCTCGCTGCCATGATTCCATTATCCTAAGCGTCCAAAATCTCTTGGCACTTCCCGCAGACGCGGACCTTCTTGCCATCGTCCAGGAGCCGATACCCGACGCGCACCGTGCCGTCGCATTTGTTGCAGACGAACATCACATTGGAAAGGTGGAGCGAGCCCTCCTTTTCCACGATGCCCCCTTTGCCCTTCGCATCGGGCCGCTGGTGCCGTTTGAGCATGTTGATCTTCTCGACGATCACCCGCTCTCTGTCCCGCACGATCTTCAGGATCTTGCCGGTTTTCCCTTTTTCCTTCCCGGCGATCACCTTGACCGTGTCGCCCTTTTTCAACCTGATGTCCTGCATCTTTCTTCCTCGCCTTTAGAGCACCTCGGGTGCCAGAGAGATGATCTTCATGAACTGTTTGGCCCGCAGTTCCCGGGCGACCGGGCCGAAGATTCGGGTCCCGACGGGCTCCAGCTGATTGGTAATCAGGACGGCCGAATTGTCGTCGAACTTGAGATAGGACCCGTCCGGTCGCCGGACCTCTTTCACCGTCCGGACGATCACGGCCTTCATGACGTCCCCCTTCTTGACCTTGGAATTGGGGAGCGCCTCCTTCACGGAAACGACGATGACGTCTCCCAGGCTGGCATAGCGCCGCTTCGATCCGCCCAAGACCTTGATACAGGCAACCTTCTTGGCCCCTGAATTATCCGCCACATTCAAGACGGTCTGCATCTGAATCATGACTACACCCCGCTGAAACTCCCCGCTCAATCCGCACCAGGCAGGAAGTTCCCCCGCCATGCCTGGCCTTCTTTGAAGGCAAACGCCGCGCCTACTTCGCCCGTTCCAGGACTTCCTTCATCCGCCAACGCTTTTCGCGACTCAACGGCCGGCACTCCACGATCAGCACCCGGTCGCCGACCGCGCACTGGTTGGTCTCATCGTGGGCCTTGTACTTCTCATACCGTTTGATGTATTTATGAAAAACCGGGTGCTTGACGATCCGCTCGGCACGGACGACGATGGTCTTGTCCATCCCGTTGCTCAGGACGACCCCCTGGATGGTTTTTCTGTTCCCACGCTCGCTCATGCCTTTTGCACCTCCTTCACCCTCATGATGGTCTTGACACGGGCGATATCGCGCCTCACCCGCCGCATCTGGGCGGGGGATTCGAGCTGACCGGAGGCATGTCGCAGGCGAAGCTTGAAGAGCTCCTCTCCCAGTTCGCGGTCCCGCTGCTGCAGTTCAGCCCAACTCAGGTCCCGGATCTCCTTAATCTTCATCTGACAACTCCCTGGCCAGAAACTTCGTGGCAATCGGCAGCTTATGCGCGGCAAGGCGGAAGGCCTCACGGGCGATGACCCGGTCCACCCCCTCCATTTCGTAAAGGACCATGCCCGGCCGGATGACGGCCACCCACTCTTCCGGGGCGCCCTTCCCTTTTCCCATGCGCGTTTCCGCCGGCTTCTTGGTCACGGATTTGTGCGGGAAAATGCGGATCCAGATCTTGCCGCCCCGCTTGACATGACGGGTCATCGCGACACGCGCCGCCTCGATCTGTCTCGCGGTGATCCATCCGCACTCCATCGCCTGGAGGCCGTACTCGCCAAAGGTCACCTTGGCGCCCTTGGTGGATTTGCCCCCCATGCGTCCCCGCTGCAATTTCCTGTATTTCACCCGTTTCGGCATTAACATCGTCAGCTACCCCTGTTCTCTTCCCCCGCATCTCTCCGCCCGCCGGGCGGGAGGCACGCGGACCCTATTCCTTGCTCCGCTTTCCGGGCAACACCTCGCCGTGGAACAGCAGCACCTTGACGCCGATCGCGCCATACGCGGTCCGGGCTTCGGCAAAGCCGTAGTCGATATCCGCCCGGAGGGTGTGAAGGGGAACACGCCCTTCACGATACCATTCGGAGCGGGCCATTTCCGCCCCGCCGAGCCGCCCGGCGCAACTGATCCGGATCCCCTTGGCGCCGAACTTCAGGGCCGAGATCACGCATTTTTTCATCGCCCGCCTAAACGCGACGCGGCGCTCCAGTTGGCTGGCGACGTTCTCCGCCACCAGTTGGGCGTCCACCTCGGGTTTCCGGACCTCGAGAATATTGATGATCACCTCGCTGGTGGTGATCCCCTCGAGATCCTTCTTGAGCTTTTCGATCTCGGCGCCTTTCTTGCCGATGATCACCCCCGGCCGGGCTGCGTAGATGTTGATCTTCGCCTTTTGGGCGGCACGCTCGATCTCGATTTTGGAGATGCCGGCATGATAGAGTTTCTCTTTCAGAAACTTCTTGACCTTCAAGTCCTCGTGGAGGAGTTCGGAGTAGTTCTTCTCCGAAAACCATTGAGACCCCCATGTCTTGATGCCCCCTAACCTGAACCCGATGGGGTTGACCTTCTGACCCAACCTGACACCTCCTCAACGATCAACGTTCATCCAAGATAACGGTAATATGACTCATCCGCTTGCGAATGCTGGCCGCCCTTCCCTGGGCCCGCGCCCGCCAACGCTTCAGCGATGGCCCCTGATCCACATAGACGGCCTTGACGAAAAGGATCTTCTCGTCGATGTTCGGGTTCTGGGTCGCGTTGGCCAGAGCTGATTTCAAGACCTTCTTGACCATCCCGGCGGCACGTTTGCGGGTGAACGCCAAGATGGTCGCCGCCTCCTCGACGCGTTTCCCCCGGACCAGATCCACCACCACCCGGACCTTCTGTGGTGAGATGCGCACATATTTTGCAACCGCTCTCGCTTCCATATCCCCTCTATACTCCACCCTTACAATCGTCCCCGCAACCGCCTCCCGGGAAATCACCCGGATTCGGCGGTTATCGCTTCACCTTGGACTTCCGGTCGCCGGCATGGCTGAAAAAGGTTCGCGTCGGGGCGAATTCGCCCAATTTATGCCCGACCATGTTCTCCGTCACAAACACGGGAATGAACTTCTTGCCGTTGTGAACCGCAAAGGTTTGACCGATCAGTTCCGGGGTAATCGTCGAACGCCGGGACCACGTCTTGATGACCGCCTTGCTGCCCGAAGCCTCCGCCTTGCGGACCTTATCCAGAAGTTTGGCTTCGATATACGGACCTTTTCTGATTGAGCGCGCCACTTCTTAACCCCTTCTCTTGACGATGTATTTATCCGTCCCCTTGTTCGTTCGCGTCTTGTGACCCTTGGTCGGCACTCCCCAGGGCGTGCAGGGATGCCTTCCACCCGAGGATTTGCCTTCGCCACCCCCCATCGGATGGTCGACCGGGTTCATCGCCACACCGCGCACCTTGGGCCGCCGGCCCAGCCAGCGGGCTCGCCCGGCCTTCCCGATGCTGATGTTTTCATGGTCCAGATTGCCGACCTGACCGATGGTTGCCGAACACTCGATGAAGATTTTCCTGACCTCTCCGGACGGGAGGCGGACCTGGGCGTATCCTCCCTCCTTGGCCATGAGCTGCCCGTAGGCGCCGGCACTGCGGATCAACTGTCCGCCTCTGCCGACCTTCAGCTCGACGTTGTGGATGAGCGATCCCAAGGGAATGTTCTTGAGCGGCAGGGTATTGCCCGGCTTGACATCCGCCCGCTCGGCACTGACCACCGTATCCCCCACTTTCAGCTTGTCGGGTGCGAGGATGTATCGCTTTTCGCCGTCCAGGTAGTTGAGGAGGGCGATCCGGGCCGATCGGTTCGGATCGTACTCGATCGAGGCCACCCGGGCCGGAACATCCCGCTTCTCCCGGCAAAAATCCACAAGGCGGAACTTTCGCTTGTGACCGCCCCCCCGATGCCGGCTCGTGACCCGGCCGTTGCTGTTCCTCCCACCGGTTTTCTTGAGCGAACGAACGAGGTCCTTCTCGGGCGTCGTCGAGGTAATTTCCTTGAAGTCCGAGCAGGTCTGAAACCGCCGGCCCGGCGATGTCGGTTTATATTTCTTTATCATCGGCTTTCTTCCTTAACGTCTTTCCGCCCTGCGCCTGCCTAAACCCCCTCGTACAACTCGATGCTGTTCCCCGGCGCGAGGGTCACGATGGCCTTTTTCCAGTCCTGCTTCTGCCCGACGATCCGTCCCAGGCGCTTCTTTTTGCCAGTCATGTTCAGGACATGGACGTTGACGACCTTGACCTTGAACAGTTTCTCCACCGCATCGCCGATCTCGATCTTGTTGGCCTTCCGGTCGACCTCGAAGACGTACTTGTTGGCCTCGTCCTTGGCGATGGTGCTCTTCTCCGTCAGGTGCGCTCTTTTGATGATCCGGTATCGGTCCATTATGACAACAAAGCCTCTTCAATCTTTTTCACGGAGGGTTCCAGAAGAACGACCCGGTCGTATTTGAGCAGATCGTAAACATTGATCCCTTCCGACCGGATCATTTTGACGTCCTTGATGTTCCGGGAAGATTTCTCCAGGATCGGACTGGCCTGATCGATGACGAACAGGGCCTTCTTCAGGCCCAGACGATCGAGGACGGACTGGAAACGCTTCGTTTTGATCTCTTCCATGGGAATGTCCCGCAGGATGATCATCTGCGCTTCCTGGAACTTCATGCTGAGCGCCGAGATCAGGGCAAGCCGCCGCATCTTCTTGGGCATGCGGAACGCGTAGCTGCGGGGTTGCGGGCCGAAGACCGTCCCGCCGCCTTTCCAGAGCGGGGAGCGGGTCGTTCCGGCCCGGGCGCGCCCCGTGCCCTTCTGGCGCCAGGGTTTCTTGCCGCCGCCGCTGACGTCGCTGCGCCCCTTGGTCGCCGCCGTTCCCCGGCGACGGGCCGCCAGCTGCATCCTCACGACATCGTAAATCAGGCTTTCATTGACGGAGGCGCCGAAAACCGCTTCGCTCAACGTGATCTCCGAAATTTTCTCGTTTTCAATATTGTAAACAGCTGCCGTCGGCATCTTCACCACCCGTTCCTGTCCAATTCCTACTTCTTGATCGCCTTCTTCACCGAAAGGACGCCCGCCTTGCCCCCGGGAACCGCCCCCTTGACGAGGATCACATTCCGGTCCGGCCGCACATCCATGACCATCAGATTCTGAACGGTCTTTCGGACGTCGCCCAGATGCCCGGGAAGGCGGGTCCCCTTGAAGACCCGGGAGGGATAGGCACTGGCGCCGATGGAGCCGGGCGCCCGGTGGAACATGGACCCGTGCGTGGCGCGACCCCCGCCGAAGCCGTGTCGCTTCACGACGCCGGCGAATCCCTTCCCCTTGGAGATGCCCACGACATCCACGTAATCGCCGATGGCGAATGTCTCCGCCATCAGCTCCTGGCCGGGTTCATAGCCCTCGGGCGACATGCGAAATTCCCTCAGATGACGGAAAAAACCTTTGCCCGCCTTCAGGAGATGCCCCTGCAGGGGTTTGGTGACGTTCTTCTGTTTGATGCGTCCGTAACCGAGCTGAAGGGCGTCGTAGCCGTCCGTTTTGACGGTTTTCTTCTGAATCACGACGGACGGCGCCATCTCGATGACCGTTACGGGGATGGCTGCGCCATCCTCGGCAAAGATCTGCGTCATTCCCAACTTTCTTCCGATAAGCCCTGCTTTCATGGTCGTTCCAGTATCTTTCCTAAAATTTCGGAAAACCGCCCCGAGTGAAAAAAACGGAGGAGATGAACCCTGCATTCATCTCCCCGTACGCCTGCCCTACAACTTGATTTCCACATCCACCCCGGCGGACAGATCCAGCTTCATGAGTGCGTCGACCGTGGCCTGGGTCGGTTCGATGATGTCGATCAGCCGCTTGTGGGTTCTAATCTCGAACTGCTCCCGGGACTTCTTGTCAACGTGAGGAGAACGGTTGACACAGAACTTGTTGATCTCCGTCGGAAGCGGCACGGGACCCGCCACACGGGCGCCCGTTCGCTTGGCTGTCTCGACGATGTCCACGACCGAGCGGTCCAGCAGCTTGTAATCGTAGGCCTTCAGGCGTATCCGAATCTTCTGATCTTTCATGGTCTCTTCATTTCCATTCGATCGGCGGGTTACTCGATGACCTTGCTGACCACACCAGCGCCCACGGTCCGGCCGCCTTCCCGGATGGCGAAGCGCAGCTGCTCTTCCATGGCGATCGGGGTAATCAGGTTGATCTCCAGGTGGACGTTGTCGCCGGGCATGACCATTTCCACCCCTTCGGGCAGGCCGGCCACCCCGGTCACGTCCGTCGTCCGGAAGTAGAACTGGGGACGGTACCCGTTGAAGAACGGCGTATGACGGCCGCCTTCCTCCTTCGTCAGGACGTAAACGGCAGCCTGGAACTTGGTATGGGGGGTGATGGAATTCGGCTTGGCGACAACCTGGCCCCGTTCCACGTCTTCCCGCTTGGTCCCGCGCAGCAGGACGCCGATGTCGTCGCCCGCACGCCCTTCATCCAGGGTTTTGCGGAACATCTCGACGCCGGTGCAGACCGTCTTGAAGGTGGGCCGGATCCCGACGATCTCGACCTCGTCGCCGGTCCGGACGATCCCGCGGTCCACACGACCCGTCACGACGGTGCCGCGGCCGGAGATGGAGAAAACGTCGCCGATCGGCATGAGGAAGGGTTTGTCCAGGTCGCGGACGGGCTCGGGAATGTACGTATCGACGGCATCCATCAGCTTGAAGATGCTCTGCACGTCGGGATCGTTCTCGTCGTCGCTCTCGAGGGCCTTGAGGGCGGAACCGCGGATGATCGGAATATCCTCACCGGGGAATTCGTAGGTCGTCAGCAATTCCCTGAGTTCCAGCTCCACGAGGTCCAGGAGTTCCGGATCGTCGACCAGATCGACCTTGTTCATGTAAACCACGATGTAGGGAACCTGCACCTGGCGGGCGAGGAGGATATGTTCCCGGGTCTGGGGCATGGGGCCGTCGGAGGCGGCAACAACGAGGATCGTCCCGTCCATATGGGCGGCGCCGGAAATCATGTTCTTGATATAGTCGGCGTGGCCGGGGCAGTCCACATGGGCGTAGTGGCGCTTGGCCGTTTCGTATTCCACGTGCGCGATATTGATCGTCACGCCTCTTTCCTTCTCTTCCGGGGCGCTGTCGATGGAATCGAACGACCTGAACTCGGCCCACCCTTTCTTGGACAGGTGCTTCGTAATGGCTGCCGTCAACGTGGTCTTGCCATGATCCACGTGTCCGATGGTCCCGATATTCAGATGCGGCTTCGTCCTTTCAAATTTCTTCTTCGCCATTTCTGTTACCTCCTCCTCCTAATAACGTTGAATGGTTTTTTAATTGTTGCTTCAGCGCCTAACAGCAGCCTCTTCGTTCATCCTAGAACCGATAATGGGCAAAGGCCTTGTTCGCCTCCGCCATCTTGTGAACGGCTTCCTTCTTCTTGATGGAAGCGCCCCGGTTGTTGGCCGCATCGATCAGTTCCGCCGCCAGTTTCTCCCGCATGGTCTTCTCCGTCCGCTCCTTGGAATGGAGGATCAGCCAGCGCAGCGCCAGTGCCATCCGCCTTGACGGAGCCACCTCCGTCGGCACCTGATAGGTGGAACCGCCGACGCGCCGGGATTTGACTTCGATGACGGGCTTCACATTGTTCACGGCCCGTTCGAACACCTCGACCGGCTGCTCCTTCGTCCGCTTTTCGATGATGTCCAGCGCCCCGTACATGATCGATTCGGCCGTGCTCTTCTTGCCACGCTTCAGCAGGCTGTTGATGAACTTCGCGACCAGCTTGTTATGGTATTTGGGATCCGGAAGGACCTCCCGCTTGGCAATTTCTCTTCTTCTCGGCATGGTTCTCTCTCCGCCTAACTCGGCTTCTTCGCCCCGTATTTCGACCGTCCCTGTTTCCGGTCCTGGACACCGACGGCATCCAGCGTCCCACGAACGATGTGGTACCGGACACCGGGAAGGTCCTTGATGCGCCCCCCCCTCACGAGCACCACAGAGTGTTCCTGAAGGTTGTGGCCGATGCCGGGAATGTACGACGAGACCTCATAGCCGCTGGTCAAACGCACCCTCGCCACCTTCCGCAAGGCCGAGTTCGGTTTCTTGGGCGTCGTGGTATAGACGCGGACGCACACGCCTCTCCGCTGGGGCGACTGGACCAGCGCCGGCGTCGCCGCCTTTTTCTGGATCTTCTCTCTTCCTTTACGGACCAACTGATTGATGGTGGGCATGATTCCTCTCCATAAGACTCGCGCTGCATTTCACAGGTGCAGCAAAATTTGAGTCATCTATCAACTCAAGGCCGGCCTGTCAAGACTTTTCTCGCTTTCGTCGCCGTATTCTTCAGGTTTTTCAGGGGTGGGGAGCTCCCCCGCCGCTGTCTTGATCCCAAGTTTTCGGTACAGGGACAGACCCGTACCCGCCGGGATCAACCGTCCCATAATGACATTCTCCTTGAGCCCTCGCAGGTAGTCGGTCTTTCCCGCGAGACTGGCCTCCGTCAGGACCCGGGTCGTCTCCTGGAAGGACGCGGCCGAGATGAAGCTCTGCGTGGAGAGCGAAGCCTTCGTGATCCCCAGCAGGAGCGCCTCCGCCGTCGCCGGACGCCCGCCCTCGGTCGCCACCCGCTCGTTCTCCTCCTGGAAGCGGTGCCGTTCCACCTGCTCGTCGGCAATGAACGCCGTGTCGCCCGGATCCATGATCTTGACCCGCCGGAGCATCTGGCGGACAATGACTTCCATGTGCTTGTCGTTGATCTTGACGCCCTGAAGCCGATAGACCTCCTGGACCTCGTCCACGAGATACCGGGCCAGTTCCTTTTCCCCCTTGATCGTCAAGAGATCGTGGGGATTGTGGACCCCGTCCATCAGGGGCTCGCCGGCCCGGACACGGTCCCCCTCCTGGACGCTGACATGCTTCCCCTTGGGGATCAGGTATTCCTTTTCCTCCCCGATCTCGGGACTGATCACCACCTTGCGCTTCCCCTTGGCGTCCTTGCCGTAGGAGACAACGCCGTCGATCTCGCTGATGACGGCAAACTCTTTCGGCTTGCGGGCCTCGAAGAGTTCGGCCACCCGCGGGAGTCCGCCGGTGATGTCCTTGGTTTTCGTGGTTTCGCGCGGAATCTTCGCGATGATGTCGCCGGCGCGGACCGCGTCCCCCTCGGAGGCCACGATATTGGCCCCGACGGACAGGAGATGCCGGGCCACCATGTTCGTCCCCGGCACCTTGGCCGTTTTGCCCTTGGCGTCCTTGATCGACACCCGCGGCCTCAGATCCGTTCCCCGGGACTCCACGATCACCTTCCGGGAAAGGCCGGTGACTTCATCGACCTGTTCCTGCATGGTTTTGCCTTCGATGATGTCCCCGTACTTGATGGTCCCGTCGACTTCGGCGAGGATGGGGATGGAGAAGGGATCCCATTCGGCGATCAGGTTCCCCTTCTTCACCGCGCTGCCGTCCGTTTTCTTCAGATGGGCGCCGTAGGGAATGGGGTACTTGCCGCGACCGCGTCCCTGTTCATCGAGGACGTGAACCTCTCCGTTGCGGTTCATCACGACGAGATCCCCCGTCTTGCTCAAAACCGTGTTCAGGTTCATGAACCGGATCTTCCCGTCGTGTCTCGCTTCCAGGGTTGAATGTTCCTCGAATTTTGCCGTCCCGCCGATATGGAACGTCCGCATGGTCAGCTGGGTTCCCGGCTCACCGATGGACTGGGCGGCGATGATCCCCACCGCCTCCCCGATGTTGACGAGGTGCCCGTGGGCCAGGTCCCGGCCGTAACAGGCCGCGCAGACGCCGTTCTTGGAGCGGCAGGTCAGAACCGAACGGATGTTGACCCGCTCGATGCCCGCATGGTCAATCTTTTCCGCCAGCGCTTCGTCGATCCCTTCGTTGGCTCGGACCAGGACTTCGCCGGTAAACGGATCCGGAATGTCCTCCAGGGCCACCCGCCCCAGAACCCGCTCTCCGGCGGTCTCGATGATCTCCCCGCCTTCCATCAGGGCCGACACGTAGATCCCGTCCAGGGTGCCGCAATCCTCTTCGGTGATGATGCAGTCCTGGGCCACGTCGACCAGCCGGCGCGTCAGATACCCCGAATTGGCGGTCTTGAGGGCGGTATCGGCCAGTCCCTTGCGGGCGCCGTGGGTCGAGATGAAGTACTGCAACACCGTCAACCCTTCCCGGAAGTTCGCCGTGATGGGCGTCTCGATGATCTCGCCGGACGGTTTGGCCATCAATCCCCGCATGCCGGCCAGCTGGCGAATCTGCACCGCGCTGCCCCGCGCACCGGAATCGGCCATCATGTAGATGGGGTTGAAGCTCTCGATTTTCTTCCCCGCCGCGCCGTCCACATCCACTGAACTGATGCCGCTCATCATCTCCGTGGCGATCTTCTCCGTGGCCTGGGCCCAGATGTCGATTACCTTGTTGTAGCGCTCGCCGTCCGTAATGAGGCCGTCCATGTACTGCCGCTGGATCTTCAGGACGTCCCGATCGGCCTTGGCCACGATATCCTTCTTGTTCTCGGGCACCACCATGTTGTGAATGGCGATAGACGATCCCGAACGGGTGGCGTACCTGAAACCGAGATCCTTCAGACGGTCCGCCAGCAGCACCGTCGTTTTGTCGCCGCAGCACCGGTAGCAGTAATCGATCAGGTTGGCCAGCTCTTTCTTGTTCATCACCTTGTTGATCTGATCGAAGGTGATGGTGTCGGGGATGATCTCGTAAAGCATAATCCGGCCGACGGTCGAATCCTTCACCTGGCCGTCGATGCGGACCTTGATCCGGGCGTGGAGGTCCACTTCCCCGGCATCCAGCGCGGACCGCACCTCCTCCGGCCCCGAAAAAACCATGCCTTCGCCCTTGACCGCGTTGTCCGCCCGGGTCAGGTAATAGATCCCCAGCACGATATCCTGGCTGGGAATGATGATCGGTTTGCCGTTGGCCGGGGACAGGATGTTGTTGGTGGACATCATGAGCACCCGGGCCTCCGTCTGGGCCTCGATGGACAGCGGCACATGCACGGCCATCTGGTCCCCGTCGAAGTCCGCGTTGAAGGCCGTGCAGACCAGGGGATGGAGCTGGATCGCCTTGCCCTCGATCAGCACGGGTTCGAAGGCCTGGATCCCCAGACGATGGAGGGTCGGCGCGCGGTTCAGCATGACCGGATATTCCCGGACCACCTCGTCGAGGGCGTCCCAGACCTCCGCGGTTTCCTTCTCCACGAGCTTCTTGGCGCTCTTGACCGTGGTCACGTAGCCCTTGTCCATGAGCCGATTATAGACGAACGGCTTGAACAGCTCGAGGGCCATCTTTTTCGGCAGGCCGCACTGGTGCAGCCGCAGATCCGGACCCACGGTAATGACGGACCGGCCAGAATAGTCCACCCGCTTGCCCAGAAGGTTCTGGCGGAAGCGTCCCTGCTTGCCCTTCAGCATATCGGACAGGGAGCGCAGCGGCCGCTTGTTGGTCCCGGTGATGGCCCGACCCCGGCGCCCGTTGTCGAACAGCACGTCCACGGCCTCCTGCAGCATCCGCTTTTCGTTACGGATGATGATCTCCGGCGCGTTCAGCTCCTGAAGGCGCTTCAGGCGGTTGTTCCGGTTGATGACCCGGCGATAGAGGTCGTTGAGGTCGGACGTGGCGAAACGCCCGCCGTCCAGGGGAACGAGGGGACGGAGATCCGGCGGAATGACCGGAAGAACCGTCAGGATCATCCATTCCGGTTTGTTGTCCGATTTTCTCAGCGCCTCGATCACCTTGAGACGCTTGATCATTTTCTTGCGCTTCGTGTCCGAGGTCGAGGTTCTCAGTTCCGAGCGGAGCTCCTCGTAGAGCGCCTCCAGGTCGATCTGATGGAGGAGTTTGCGGATGGCCTCGGCGCCGATTCCCGCCTCGAAGGCGTCCGGCCCGTACTGTTCCTTGAGGTCGATATAATCCTCTTCGGTCAGCAGTTCCTTCTTCTTCAAGGGGGTGTTCTTCGGCTCCAGCACGATCCAGGATTCGAAATAGAGAACCTTCTCCAGTTCCTTCAGCGTCAGGTCCAGGACATTGCCGATCCGGCTGGGCAGGCTCTTCAGAAACCAGATGTGGGCCACCGGCGTCGCCAGGGTAATGTGACCCATCCGCTCGCGACGGACCTTGGACTGAATGACCTCCACGCCGCATTTTTCGCACACGACCCCGCGGTGCTTCATCCGTTTGTAGCGGCCGCAGAGGCATTCGTAATCCTTCACCGGTCCGAAGATCTTGGCACAGAAAAGACCGTCCCGCTCCGGCTTGAAGGTCCGATAGTTGATCGTCTCCGGCTTCTTGACCTCGCCGTGGGACCAGGAAAGAATCTTCTCCGGCGAGGCAATGGACATCTTGATGGCATTGAAGCGGATGGGATCCTTCGGTTTTTCAAAGTAACTGAAAACGTCTTCCACGGACTTATCTCCTGATGGTTGTCATTCCGGGACGCCGACGGCGGCCGCCCCCTTCCTTATTCTTCCTCGATCAGGTCCACGTCGAGGCAGAGGCTTTGCAATTCCTTCACCAGCACGTTGAAGGACTCCGGAAGCCCGGGTTCCAGGGTATGTTCCCCCTTGACGATCGTCTCGTAGATCCGCGTCCGGCCGGCCACATCGTCGGATTTGACCGTCAGGAACTCCTGCAGGGAGTACGCCGCCCCGTAGGCCTCCATGGCCCAGACCTCCATCTCGCCCAGCCTCTGTCCCCCGAACTGCGCCTTGCCGCCCAAGGGCTGCTGGGTCACCAGGGAGTACGGCCCGATGGAGCGGGCGTGGATCTTGTTGTCAACCAGGTGATGCAGCTTCAGCATGTAGATCATGCCGACGGTGATTTCCTGATCGAACGGTTCACCCGTCCGGCCGTCGAAGAGCACCGTCTGGCCCTTCTCGGGAAGCCCCGCCTGGGCGAGCATCGCCTTGATCCGTTCTTCGTCGGCGCCGTCAAAGACGGGACTCGCCATGGGAATGCCCTTCCCCAGACGGCGCACCAACTTCAGCAGGGACTCTTCGTTGAGCCCCTCCACTAGACGTGAGATTTCGGGAGCCGCGTAAATATCCTTCAGCTCCTTTTTCAGGCGCTTGACACCGGAATTCTCGTCGAGCATGGCGCCCAGCTTGTCCCCCAGGCCCTTGGCCGCCCAGCCCAGGTGCGTTTCGAGGATCTGTCCCACATTCATCCGGGACGGCACACCCAGGGGATTCAGGACGATGTCCACCGGCGTTCCGTCGGCGAAATAGGGCATGTCCTCTTCGGGCAGGATCCGCGAGAGGACCCCCTTGTTGCCGTGGCGTCCGGCCATCTTGTCCCCGACGGACAGCTTTCTCTTGATCGCGACATAGACCTTGACGAGTTTGATGACTCCGGGCGGGAGTTCGTCGCCCGCCTTGAGCTTCTCGATTTTCCCGGCGAAGTAGGCGTGGACGAATTCGATTTTCCGCTCCAGATTCGTCAGAAGGGTGGCGATGCGCTCTTCCAGGGCCTCCTCGTCCTGCAGCGGGATTTCCTTCCAGAGTTCGAAGGGGATTTTCTCCAGAATCTCTTCGGTGACCTCATCTCCCTTCTTCAGGACGATCTTCCGCTTTTTGGGGTCCGACAGTTTTCCCGCCGCGGTCTTCCCGACGATCAGGGAACGAATCTCCTTGCGAACGCTGTCGGTGATGATCCGGATCTCGTCGTCCCGGTCTTTCTCCAGTTCGGCCAGGGCCTCATCCTCGATGAACTGGGAGCGGTGATCCCGTTCCGCCCCCTTGCGGGTGAAGATCTTCGCATCGATCACCGTCCCTTCGACGCCAGGCGGAACGCGGAGGGAGGTGTCGCGAACCTCGCTTGCCTTCTCGCCGAAGATGGCCCGGAGCAGCTTCTCTTCCGGAGAAAGCTGGGTCTCGCCCTTCGGCGTTATCTTCCCGACGAGGATGTCCCCGGGCTTGACGGCCACCCCCATCCTCACGATGCCGCTGTCGTCCAGATTCCGCAGGGCCTCCTCGCCGACATTGGGGATGTCCCGGGTGATCTCCTCCTTGCCCAGTTTGGTGTCCCGGGCCATGGTCTCGAATTCCTCGATGTGAATGGAGGTATAGACGTCTTCTCGAACGACCCGTTCACTGACCAGGATGGAGTCTTCGTAGTTGTAGCCGCCCCACGACATGAAAGCGACCATGACGTTGCGCCCCAGGGCGAGCTCGCCGGTGTCGGTGGCGGGTCCGTCGGCGATGATCTGTCCCGGCCGGACGCGATCCCCCAGATTCACGATCGGCTTCTGGTTGAAGCACGTGTCCTGGTTCGACCGCTGGTACTTGACCAGATTGTAGATATCCACCCCCGTGTCGAGGTCGCCCTTTTCCGGTCCCTCGGACTTGATGACGATCCGGGACGCATCCACGCTTTCGACCACGCCCGCGCGCTTGGCCGCCACCACCGCCCCGGAATCCCTCGCGACGACCGCCTCCATGCCGGTACCGACCAGGGGAACCTCCGGCTTCATCAGCGGGACCGCCTGGCGTTGCATGTTGGATCCCATGAGCGCCCGGTTGGCGTCATCGTGCTCGAGGAAGGGGATGAGCGCCGCGGCGACGCTCACCAACTGGTTCGGGGACACGTCCATCATGTTGACGTCGGTGGGAACGACCGTCTGGAAGTTGCCTCCCTTGCGGGCGGAAATCATTTCGCCGGTAAACCGTCCGTTTGAGTCCAGGGGCCAGTCCGCCTGGGCGATGATGTAATCTTCCTCCTGAATCGCCGTCAGATAGCGGACATCATCCAGGACCTTGCCGTCTTCCACCAGGCGGTAGGGCGTCTCGATGAAGCCGAATTCATTCACCCGGGCGAAGGTCGACAAGGAAACGATCAGACCGATATTCGGACCTTCCGGCGTCTCCACCGGGCAGATTCGTCCGTAATGAGTGGGATGAACGTCCCGCACCTCGAACCCGGCGCGCTCCCGGGTCAGGCCCCCCGGCCCCAGGGCGGAAAGTCGCCTTTTGTGAGTGATTTCCGACAGGGGGTTGGTCTGATCCATGAACTGGGACAACTGGCTGCTGCCGAAGAACTCGTTGACAACCGCGGAAACCGGCTTGGCGTTGACCAGGTCATGGGGCATCATGGTTTCGATGTCCTGCAGGCTCATCTTCTCCTTGATGGCCCGCTCCATTCTGACCAGACCGATGCGGTACTGATTCTCGATCAGTTCTCCCACCGAACGGACGCGGCGGTTGCCCAGATGATCGATATCGTCCACGCTGCATTCGGCGCTGCCGTTCTTCAGATCGATCAGGTATTTCACCGCCGCGAGGATATCCTCGTTGCGCAGGACGGTCAGATCCGTCGCCACATCGAGGCGGAGCTTGTAATTCATTTTTGCCCGCCCGACATCGGAGAGGTCATAGGTGTCGGGATCGAAAAAGAGGCTGTGGAAGAACTTGTGAGCCGTCTCCGGGGTCGGGGGATTGCTCGGCCGGAGCCTCCGGTAGATTTCGATGATGGCATCCTCGGCCGATTCGATCCGGTCCATGGCCAGGGTATCCCGAATGGACGCGTTGGCCATGTCTTCGTCCAGCCGGACGAAGCTCAGTTCGGACACGCCCCTCGCCAGGGCCTTTTCCAGTCCGTCGAGGCTCAGGGCCTCGTTGCAGTGCAACAGGGTCTCGCCCGTGGCCTTATCCCGGACGTCGCTCGCCAGGATCTTCCCGACGAGATCCGCCTGGTTGATCTCGATCTTCTGGATCTTGAGATCCCCCATCCGCTTGAGCAGGGCGCGGGTCAGCTTGCGGCCTTTTTTGACGACGATTTCCCCCGTCTTGGCGTCGACGACGTCGTCGGGGGCCTTTTCGCCGACCAGGGAATCCTCCACCAGAATCTGGGGGCGATCCTGGTCCACCGTGATTTTCTCCACGGAATAGAAGTAATTGAGGATCTGCTCCGTGGAGTTCCCCATCGCCTTCAGCAGGATGGTCACCGGCATCTTGCGGCGACGATCAATGCGAACGTAGAGAAGGTCCTTGGAATCGAATTCCAGGTCCAGCCACGATCCCCGGATGGGAATGACCCGGGCCGAATAGATCAGCTTGCCGCTGGCNNGTCCCGTTGACGATGAAGGTCCCGTTTTCCGTCATCAGGGGAATTTCGCCGAAGTAGATCTCCTGCTCCTTGATGTCCCGGATCGGCCGCGGTTCCAGCGTCCGGTCCGCGTCGAACACGACGAGGCGCGCCACGATTTTCAGCGGCGCCGCATAGGTCATGCCCTTCTGGATGCACTCCTTGACATCGTAGCGGACCGTCCCGATCTTGTAACTGACGAATTCCAGCGAGCACTTTCCGCTGAAATCCGTGATGGGGAAGACGCTCCTGAAGGCGCCCTGAAGACCGAAATTTCCCCTTTTCTCCGAAGCGACGTCCATCTGCAAAAATTTCTCGTACGAACGCACCTGGATGTCGATCAGGTTGGGAATATCCAGTATCCTCTTGATTTGACCGAAGTTCTTTCTAAACTCGCCCATAGGCATCCTTCATGAATTTTTTGAATCCCGTCGCCCCGGCGGCGCATCCCGAACGCATTCGGCATGGCCGCCGCCGCGACCTCCGCCTTTTCACGGGCCCTCGCGGCAGCCCGAAACTACTGCCGGGAGGGAGGATCCAGCTTATTTAATCTCGACGGTACCGCCGACTTTTTCGATCTTGGCCTTGATGTCCGCCGCCTCGTCCTTGGAAACGGCTTCCTTCACCGGCTTGGGCACGCCTTCGACCAGATCCTTCGCTTCCTTGAGACCCAGACCGGTAATGGCCCGGACTTCCTTGATGACCTGGATCTTCTGATCCCCGAACCCGGTGAGGATCACGTCAAACTCCGTCTTCTCTTCGGCCGCCGCTGCGGCGGCGGCGGGTCCGGCGGCTGCGGCCGCGACCGCGACGGGGGCCGCCGCCGATACGCCGAAGCGTGCTTCCAGTTCCTTTACGAGCTCGGAAAGCTCGAGCACCGTCATCTTCTCGATGAATTGAATGACATCTTCCTTCGTAATCTGTTCTGCCATCGTCCTCATTCCTTCCTGTCTGTGGTTTGTGGGTTTATTGCGTCGCTTCCTGTTTTGCCTGATAGGCGCCGAGAACCTGCACCAGCCCCCGCGGCACCGCGCTCAGGACGTTCACCAGCGAGGTCTGTACGCCAATCATGACGGACAGGAGCTTCGCCAGGAGGATTTCCCTGCTCGGCAGCTCCGCCAGGACGGCGAGTTGTTCCGGGGTGATGACCTTCCCATTCAGAACGCCGGCCTTGATTTCCAGCTCCGCGTTCTTCTTGGCAAAATCGATCAGCACCTTGGTCGCCTCCACGACATCCCCGTCATTCAGGGCCAGGGCCAAGGGACCCTTGAGCTTTTCAGAAAACACCTGCATATCCGTATCCTTAGACGCGATACGCAACAGGGTGTTCTTCACAACCTTCAAATCCGTCCCCGTCTTTCTCAGGGCATTTCGCAAAGCGGTCAGTTTTCCCACATTCATGCCGCTGTAATCGCTCAGGACGGCCAGCTTGAAAGACTGGAGCTTTTCCCGAAGCTCGACGACGACCTGCTCCTTCTGCTCTCGATCCAACCTTCAACCTCCTTTCAGTTTCTGAATTTCCGATGCCGAAACTGCCATTTTCGCCGGTTTCGGTCACCGCGGAAACGTCAGAGAACTGATCCACATACAGGGGAAAAATCGAAAATCCAACCGTTAATACCGGATGCCCGGCGGACATCCGTGGTCTCGGCAGGCCGAAACGCTCGTTTAAACCCCGTACCTGCTGTCTCTGACGTCTGATCCGGTCTTTTTATATCCTTATCTCAAATACTTCTGACATCCTGAGGGTCTACTTTCACCCCGGGACCCATGGTGGTGGACAGTGAAATGCTTTTCAGGTAAGTCCCTTTGCTGGAGGCCGGCTTCAGCTTGACGATCTGTTCGATGACGGCCTGAACGTTTTCGAGCAGCTTGTCGACCCCGAAGGACACCTTGCCGACGGGGCTGTGGACAATGCCCGCCTTCTCGACGCGAAATTCAACCTTGCCCGCCTTGAGTTCCTGAACGGCCTTGCCCACGTCGAACGTGACGGTCCCGACCTTGGGGTTGGGCATCAACCCTCTCGGACCCAGGATCTTTCCCAGTTTTCCGACGCTCCCCATCATATCGGGAGTGGCGATGACGCGATCGAACTCCAGCCAGCCGCCCTTGATCTTCTCGATGAGGTCCTCGGCACCGGCAAAATCCGCACCGGCCTCCTGGGCCTCCTTTTCCTTTTCTCCCTTGGCAAATACGAGCACCCGGACCGTCCTCCCCAGCCCATTCGGCAGCACGACGCTGCCCCGGACCATCTGATCCGCGTGGGCCGGATTTACCCCCAGGCGGATCGCGGTGTCGACGGTTTCATCGAACTTCGCCTGAGCCGATTTGACGACCCGTTCCACCGCCTCCCGCAACGGATAGCGCTGACCGGACACAATGGCTTTCTTTGCCTCCAGATATTTCTTACCCCGACTTGACATGACTGAACCTCGACATTTGTTTCATCAGATAATTTCGATCCCCATGGACTTGGCCGTCCCCGAGATGATCCTGACGGCCCCCTCCATGTCCACGGCATTCAGATCGTTGTATTTCAACTCGGCAATCTCCCGAATCTGCTTTTCCGTGACGGACCCCACCTTATCGCGTTTCGGATCCCCGGCACCCTTGGCGATCTTGGCGGCCTGCTTGAGCAGAACGGACGCGGGGGGGGTTTTGGTGACGAAGGTGAAGGAGCGGTCCGCGTAAACCGTGATCACCACGGGAATCACCGTCCCCTCCTGGTTCTGCGTCATGGCGTTGTACGCCTTGCAAAACTCCATGATGTTCACGCCATGCTGCCCCAGGGCCGGTCCGATCGGAGGCGACGGCGTCGCCTTGCCGGCCTTGATCTGCAGTTTGATATTCGCGATAACCTTCTTTGCCATTGGGATCACCTCAATCCAGGCGCCGGTCGCCGGGCAACGGGCCGGGAACGCTGCCTCCCCCTGAACCCTGATCGCCCGCCGCCTTCAGCCGTATTGTGTCGCTATGCCCTCAATTCAGGACCACCTGAATAAAATCCAGTTCCACCGGCGTGGAACGTCCAAAGATGCTGACAATGACGCGGAGCTTTCCCTTTTCGGGCTTGACCTCGTCCACGATCCCGTCGAAATTCGTGAAGGGACCGTCAATGATCCGCACGTGATCGCCCTCGTCGAACTTGAATTTCGGCTTGGGCTTGAGCGTCCCCTCGTCGATCCGGGCGCGCAGGTTCTCCACGTCCTTGTCCGGGATGGGCGAGGGCTTTTCCTTGCTCCCGATGAACCCCGTCACCTTGGGGGTGTCCTTGACGATATGCCAGGTTTCGTCGTTCATCTCCATCCGGACGAGGATGTAACCGGGGAAGAATTTCCGCTTCGACGTCTTCTTTTCGCCGGAGATCAGCTCGACGATATCTTCTTCCGGAATCAGGACATCCGAAAAGAAATCCTGCATCCCCGCCGTTTCGATGCGCTCCTGGAGGGACATCTTCACCCTGTTTTCGAAACCCGAATACGTATGGACGACATACCAGCGCAAGGCCATATCCTTAACCCAACACGAGCTTGATGATCTTGGTGAGGCCGAAATCCACCAGACCCAAGAACAGCGATACGACAACCGACACGAGGATCACCACCGAGGTCGAAGCGAGGGTCTGTTTCGGCGTCGGCCATGTCACCTTTTTGAGTTCAACCCGCGCCTCTTTCAAAAACTGCTTGACCTGCGCGACGATCAGCTTCAGTTTGTCCATTCGATGGCCCCTGTTCCGAGCGTCCCCTGAAAAAAGTGGCAGGCCAGGAGGGACTCGAACCCCCAGCATCCGGATTTGGAGTCCGGCGCTCTATCCATTAGAGCTACTGGCCTGTCCGTGAACGCTCAACGAAACGCTATTTCGTCTCCCGGTGCATGGTATGCGTTCGGCAGAAACGGCAAAACTTTTTGAGCTCCAGGCGGTTTTGCATGGTCCGCTTGTTCTTGGTCGTCGTATAGTTTCGCTGTTTGCATTCAGTACACGCCAATGTGATAATGTTTCGCATGTTGAGCCTATATCTTCGTTCTCATGGTGGAGCCCACGACCAGGATTGAACTGGTGACCTCATCCTTACCAAGGATGTGCTCTACCGACTGAGCTACGTGGGCCTGTTGCACGAACAGGGAAAATGGAGCGGGAAACGGGATTCGAACCCGCGACCCTCAGCTTGGAAGGCTGACGCTCTAGCCCCTGAGCTACTCCCGCTTCTCCTTCGCAACGGTTCCTGGACCCTGGGGTTCCCCCGGATATAAAATGGTGGAGGGGGGAGGATTCGAACCTCCGTAGGCTCCGCCGGCAGATTTACAGTCTGCTCCCTTTGGCCGCTCGGGAACCCCTCCAGGTCTACCCTGATCTTTCCTGGAGCTGGCGATGGGACTCGAACCCGCAACCTGCTGATTACAAATCAGCTGCTCTACCGATTGAGCTACGCCAGCGCCTAACTTCCTGTTTTTTAACAAAAAACGAAAAACATCCGGCGGCGTCAGCCCCATCGGTCGACGCGCACCCGAATGCAAATTGGGAAAGCTAAATTTAAAGCGGTCATTTGTCAAGGATTATTTTTATTTTTTTACGGCCGGAGCCCTCGTTCCTGCGCCTCCCCGACGGCGGCCGACCGCCTTTTCGTCGAACCGCTCAGTCCGGGGCGTTCCCAATCGGGTCTTTCGGCGGCGCCGTCCGGCTCCAGGTCACCCCCTCGGGGGTATCGGATACCCGAATGCCCAATCCCGCCAGCTTCCGGCGAATCTCATCGGCCTCACCCCAGCGGCCCGCTTTGCGCAACGCCTCCCGCTCCTCCAGCAATCCCGGCACCTCCGGAGGAATCCTTTCCACTCCAAAATCCATGATTCCCAAAACACCGTCGATTTCCGCCATCCTCTCGAGGGCCCGGTCCCGGTCGGCTCCGCTCAGACGCCCCTGGGAAACAGCGGCGTTGACCTGACGCACAAAATCGAACAGGGCGGCCAGCGCCCCGGAAATGTTGAGATCGTCATCCATGGCGCGGATAAATCCCTGTCGGAGCTCATCCAGCATCGCCTCCAGCTCGGGCAGTCCGGGTCCGGGAACCATCCTCTGCAGGCGCTGAATGAAACCGTTCAGGCGCCGGATCGCGTTCTTGGCCGTTTCCAGCGCCCCCCGGGAGAAGTTCAGGGGCTTCCGGTAGTGCGATCCCAGCAGGAAGAAACGGATTTCCCGCCCCCGATATCCCATTCGCTCCAGATCTTCCAGAGTCCGGACGTTGTTCAGCGAACGGGACATCTTCTGACCCTCCACCATCACGAGTTCCGTATGCAGCCAATAATTGGCCGGGCGTCTGCCGGACGCGGCCTTCCCGATGGCCATGACGTTTTCGCAGTGGGGAAAGAGGATATCGGCGCCGCCGGCGTGGATATCGAACGTTTCCCCGAGGTGCGTCATGGCGATGGCGGAACATTCCAGGTGCCAGCTGGGACGGACGTTCCCCCAGCGGGTCTTGAAATAGACGCCCCGCTTGAGTTCGCTCAAGGTCGAACGTTTGAGCAGGGTAAAATCCATCGGGCTGTCCTTCTCGTAGTCATCCAGCTCTACGGTCCGGCCCGGCTTGGCCTTGGCCGGATCGAGATTGGACAGGCTGCCGTAGTCGTCCAGTTTGGAAATGTCGAAGTAGACCGACCGGAGTTTCTCGTAGGCATAGCCCTTGTCCACCAGCCGTTCCACGAGCTTCAGCATGGCTTCGACATTCTCGCTCGCCCGCGGGTATTCGGGATCCGGCAGGATGTGCAATGCTTCCAGATCCCGGAAAAAGATGCGGGCATACCGGTTCGTGTAGGCCTCCAGAGGCATGTTCTCCAGTTCGGCGCCCCGGATGGAGCGATCCGCAAGGTCCACGATGTTCATGACATGCCGAACGTCATACCCGCTGAACGTCAGATAGCGACGGATCAGATCGGAAACGACAAAGCGCCGGTAACTGCCGATGTGGGGAACCTCATGGATCGTGGGTCCGCAGGTATGCATCAGGACCCGCTCCGGGTGGATCGGTCGGAACGGCGCCTTTTCGCGGGTCAGGCCATTGTAAAACCGCAGAGACGGTTCTTCCCGGTCCACGAACAGTTCCGTACTCAGGTAGCGGTCCCCCCCGTCGGGAAGGATGGCGACGATCCATCCCTCCTCCATGTTCCGGGCCTTCTCGAGCGCGACGTGAACGGCCGCTCCGGAACTCATTCCCGCAAAGATGCCTTCCTCGCGGGCCAGGCGCCGGGCCATGGCAAAGGCATCCTCGTCGAGGACATTGATTTTCTCGTCCAGGGCGCTCCGGTCATAGATCCCGGGGCGGTAGGATTCCTTCATGTTCTTGAGCCCCTGGATCTTGTGATGGAGATAGGGTTCCACCCCGATCACGCGGATACCGGGCCGATATTCCTTAAGGCGACGGGAGATGCCCATGGCCGTACCGGTGGTTCCGAGGGTCGCCACGACCAGGGTGACCCGGCCCTCCGTCTGCCGCCAGATTTCCTCGCCCGTCCCCTCGTAATGGGCCGCCCAGTTATCCGGATTGTTGAACTGGTCGGTCGTGTAGTACTTGTCGGGGTGCTCCCGCACGAGGCTGTAAACCACTTCGATCGCCCCGTCGGTTCCGAGCGCGGCCGGGGTAAAGATCAGCTCCGCCCCCAGGGCGCGCAAAATCTTCTTCCGCTCCTCGCTGACCGCCTCCGACATGGCCAGGCAGAGACGATACCCCTTGACCGCCGCGATCATGGCAAGGCCGATGCCGGTATTGCCGCTCGTGGCCTCCAGGAGGATCCGCTCGCGGGTCAGATCGCCCCGCGCCTCCGCACGGGAAATCATGTAGAGGGCGGCGCGGTCCTTGATGGAACCGCCCGGGTTGAAGCTCTCCAGCTTGGCGAAGATTCTCACCTTCCCGTTGGGATTCAGGCGCCGGATTTCAACCAGCGGGGTGTTCCCGATGGCACTCAAAATGCTTTCATGGAGGATCGGCATGGCGTACGTAACGACAAATCCTTCCCTGACACGATCTTAACTGTCGAATTTGGGAACCGGAATTTTCAGGAAATGAACCCCTTCCTGACGGAGGGTCTCTTCATCGCTGGAGGTCGTGGTGCCTTTGATGTTTCTCGGTTCCTCGTCGCCGTGGTGAATACTCAGCGCGACCTCGGCGAACCGGGCGCCGACATCGTCAAAGTTCTTGTCCAGGTACCGATGGAACATCCGCATGGCCTCCAGGGGCGAAGGCGCCGAGTTCGGCCGGGACGCGTCCCGCGTGCTCTTTCCCTTGATGGACACGGTCGAGGGCGCCATTTCGACGCGCAAGCTGCCGCAAACGGGGCAGGTGATCAGTTGGCGGGAGAGCTGATCGGTAAACGCCTGGCGGTCGTGGAACCATCCTTCGAAGCGATGACTGTTCTCGCATCTCAGATCGTAGATAATCACGACACCTCACCCCTCTCTCCCCAGCAATTAGGGAACCATAACATGCCCTTCCGCAAAAAACAACCCGCAACGCGAACCGGGTGGAAGGCTTGCTGAAACTCGATCCCGCGCAGTGTCGTGAAGAACCGGGGCCTCTTCGGGGCGCAAAAAATGAATGGACAGTCCAAGACAAATCGGATATAGGGACCCGTCGAGTCGGGATGTGGCCCAGCCTGGTAGGGCACTGCGTTCGGGACGCAGGAGTCGCGCGTTCAAATCGCGCCATCCCGACCATTTTTTTATCCGCCCACCACCGAGGCCATCTGGAAGATCGGCAGGTACATGGCGATGATCATCCCGCCCACGACGCCGCCCAGAAAGACCATCATGAACGGCTCCAGAAGCGAGGTCAGCGCATCCACGGCCGCGTCAACCTCGTCGTCGTAGAAGTCCGCAATCTTCGCCAGCATCGTATCGAGCGCCCCGGTCGCCTCCCCGACGGCGATCATCTGCACCACCATGGGGGGGAAGATATCCGTTTCCATGAGCGGCTCGGCGATCGTCTTTCCTTCGCTGATGCTCTTGCGCGTCTGCATCAGGGCGTTCTCGATGATGACGTTGCCCGCCGTCTTGCTGACGATGTTCAGCGCCTCCAGAATCGGCACGCCGCTCGACATCATGGTGGACATGGTCCGTGTGAATTTGGATACGGCCACCTTCCTGATGAGCTGCCCGAACACCGGCGCCTTGAGCGCCATGGAGTCGACGGCATACCGCCCCTTTTCCGTCGCGACAAAGCGTTTGTAGGCAAAGACCACGGCGACAATGACGATGATAAACACGTAGAAGTAATTCTGGGCGAACTTGCTTGCGTTGACGAGAAACTGGGTCGGTGCCGGCAGCGTGCCGCCCATCCCCTCGAACATCTTCTGAAAGACCGGGATGACCTTGAGCAGCAGGACGGCCACGACGCCGATGGAGATCACCAGGACGCTGGCCGGATAGGTCATGGCCCCCTTGACCTTGCTCTTCAGTTTCATGGCCTTTTCCATGTAGGCCGAAAGGCGTGACAGAATGACGTCGAGAATACCGCCGGCCTCCCCTGCGGCCACGAGGTTGACGAACAACTCGTCGAAGATCTTGGGGTATTTTTTGAGGGCATCCGTCAGTGTCGACCCGCCTTCGATGTCCTCCTTGATGGCCCGGATGATCCCGGCAAACGTCTTGTTCTGCTCCTGGCTCGCCAGGAGTTCGAGGCACTGGATCAGGGGCAGGCCCGCATTGATCATGGTCGAGAAGATCCGGGAGAAGACCACTACATCCTTCTCCTTCACCGACTCCTTAAGAAAAGGGAGGTATTCCATCAGGTCTTTCGGCTTGGCCTTGACATTGATGTTCTTGAAACCCTGACGCCGCAACTGAGCGCGTATGGTTGCCTCATCCGCCGCGTCCAGTTCTCCCTTCTTCTGCTCCCCCTTCCGGGATGTCGCTTCCCACAGGAATGCCGGCATGGTTCCCTCCGTCTCGCTGATGATGAAGGATGTCTATTGACGGGCCCGCTGTCTCATAATCGCATGCAGGATGATCCCCGCCGCCACGGAAACATTCAATGAATCGACGCGCCCCGCCAGGGGCACGGACAAGGAAAAATCCAGCTGGCGTCTCACCAGCGGCCGGATCCCCTTGCCCTCGCTGCCCATGACCAGGGCGATGTCGCCCTCGATCATGAGTTCCTCCGGTTGTCTTCCCCCCCGGGCATCGGCGCCGTAGATCCAGAATCCCCGGTCTTTCAGCGCCTGGATCGTCTGGACGAGGTTGACCACCCTCGCCACGGGGATGTATCCGGCGGCGCCTGCCGAGGCCTTGACCGTGGCGGGGGTGACGGCCGCGGCGCGGTTCTCCGGAATGATCACGCCGTTGACGCCGAAACAGTGGGCCGTCCGGATCAGGGATCCCAGGTTCTGGGGATCGAGGATCCCGTCCAGAATCAAAAGACAACTGTGTCGAAACGCCTCGTGACGATTCGCCACCGCCTCGTCGAGGTCGGCATAGGCAAAGGCGCGGCCGACGGCGACGAGGCCCTGGTGGCTGCGCACACCGGCCCGCCGGTCCAGTTCTTCCCGGCGCCGGTAAGTCACGGGAATCCCCTTTTGCCGTGCCTGTTCCAGGACCTCCGCGAGCGGCGTGCCTCTCCGCCCTTCCGTCACCCAGATTTCCCGGATGTCCACACCCCCGTGACGCAGGGCCTCGCGCACGGGGTTTATCCCGTAGAGGATTTCCTGGCATCCGCCGTTCGACGCCCCCATGCCGATCCCGCCCCTCAAACGCGCGGCGGCGCCCCGGTGCGCGCGGCGAGGCCGACCGTGATCGCCCGGACGATGTTGTCCGCTTCCTCCACCGGGTCCGCGGCCATGCGGATCGGGCGGCCCACCACGAGATAGTCGGCCCCGGCGGCAACGGCGCCTTCCGGCGACAGGATTCGCTTCTGATCGTCACCGGCATCGATCGCATCCCGACGGATGCCCGGCGTGACGATGAGAAACGCCTCGCCGCAGGCGGCGCGGATGGCCGGGACATCCCGCGCAGAGGCGACGACCCCGTCGAGTCCCGCGGTCCGGGCCTGCATGGCCAGATGGACCACCAGCGCTTCCGTGGACATGCGGAACCCGAGATCGCTCAGATCCCGGTCGTCCAGACTGGTCAGGACCGTGACGGCCAGGATGGCGGGGGCGGGCACGCCCAGGCGCGCGGCCATGTTCCGGACGGCCGTCGCGGTCTCTGCCATCATCCGGGAACCGCCCAGGGCGTGGACGTTGAACATGCTCACCCCCAGGCGGACCGCCGCCTCGGCGGCGCGGGCCACCGTGTTGGGAATGTCGTGGAACTTCAAATCCAGAAAGACGCGGCCGTCCTCCTGGTGGATCGCCTCCAACAGGCCCGGCCCCAGGTGGGTGAAGGCCTCCTTCCCCACCTTGAAGATGCCGACGTGGTCCCGGAGCCGCCTCACCCAGGACAGGGCCTCCGGCAGCCCCTCGCCCACGTCCAAGGCAAAGATCAGGCGCTCACGGGGATCGTTACTCCGTATATTCTTCATCACCGACGAATTCCGTGTGATCGAGCACCGGTCGGTACTCCTCCTTGATGCCCCGCAGGTATTCGGGATGGGCAAAAACGACCTGGGCGTCGGCAATCTCGCGCAGCGCCGTCACGACTTCCCGGTTGTTCTTTCGCTCCGCCAGGGGCTGCGACCCTTTCAACAACTGCCGCGCCCGCTTGGTCGTCAGGATCACCAAGGCAAAGCGGTTCTTCGCCGTTCGCAGGGAATCCTCCACCGTAATTCTCGCCATAACCTTCCGCCTCCCTCTCATCCCGTCAGGGATTGTAAATCGCCCTTCATCCGATCGTAGAACCGTTCCCGGCGACAGGTTTCCGCCACATAGACCGCCCGCAGACGATCCGCCGCCTCATCGAGCTTCTCGTTGACGATGAGGTAATCATACCAGATCATCTCCCGAATTTCATCCTTTGCTTTCGCGAGACGCGTGGCCATCACGTCCGCAGACTCCCCGCGCCGGGACAGCCGGACCTCCAGCGCCGCGAGCGACGGGGGGAGCAGGAAGATGAACACGCCCGCCGGAAACCGCTCCTTGATCGCCCTGGCGCCGCGCGGATCCACGTCAAGCAGAAGGTCGTGACCCTGATCCAGAAAAGATTGAACGGCCCGGATCGAGGTGCCGTAGAGGTGTCCGTAGTTCTCCACCCACTCGACAAACTCCCCCTGCTTGATCCGGCGCCGAAACTCCGCTTCGGACGTAAAGCAGTAATCCTGACCCTCCCGTTCCCCCGGCCGGGGAGGGCGCGTCGTCCAGGAGACAGAAAACCTGAGCTCCGGGAACATCGCCAGAACCTCCCGGCACAGCGACGTCTTGCCGGTCCCCGAGGGCGCGGAGACGACGATCAGCATTCCCTTTGCCCGGCCGGCCGGATCACTCAATGTTCTGCACCTGTTCCCTCAGTTTCGACAGCTCGCTCTTGATATCGATGACCCGCCGGGCAATGTCCGTATCGGCGCTTTTGGAGCCGATCGTGTTGATCTCCCGGTTCAGTTCCTGAATGAGGAAATCGATTTTTCGGCCGACGGCGTCGGGACTGAGAACCAGTTCGTGAAACTGGTCCAGGTGGCTGGCAAAACGCACCAACTCTTCGGTAATATCCATCTTGTCGGCCATGATCGCCACTTCCACGCTCAGCCGGCCATCATCGACCTCCAGGTTGTTCGCCAGTTCCCGCACCCGCTCCGCCAGGCGCCCGCGGTATTCGAGGACGACCCCGGGCGACCGCTTCCGAATCGCGTCCATCTCGCCTTGAATCAACTGGAGGCGCATCACCATGTCTTGCCGGAGCATTTCCCCCTCCCGCTGTCGCATGGACGACAGCATGGACATGGCCTCCGCGAGGATCGGCTCCAGATCCGGCCACAAGTTGTCCGCGGGAACGCCGTTCTCGGACGTGATGAAGACCTCCCGGAGCCCCGCCAGCATCGACAGGGTGATCGGATCCTCGATGTTGAAGGCCTGCTTGAGCTCCACCAGCAGGGCGTGGTATTGGCGCAAAAGCGGCCAATTCAGGGTCAGCCGGCCCGCGGCCTCCAACCCCTCCTGGGCATCCATGCGCAGGGCGACCTCGATCTTGCCGCGGGAAAAGCGTTCGGTCGCCCGTTTCTTGATTTCCAACTCCCAGGGGAAAAAGGGGGGCGGCAGCCGGAGCGAAACCTCGATGTACCGGTGGTTGAGAGACCGGATCTCCACCACGAGTTTCTTGCCCCCGCACATTCCCTCGGCGCGGCCGTACCCCGTCATGCTCTTCATATCGTCCCGAATCCCTTCTCGGCAAATCGATCCTGAGTCATGTCTTCAGAATGCACGCAAATTCAGAATGGACGGCCCCAGGCGCCCGGTCAAAGGCGCGTCTCTTTCCGCTGCAGCAGGTATTTTGCCCGGATCTTTTCGAAGAGGGCCCTTACGTCCGGGCTTCCGTAATCCGGATACGTCCAGGCCAGGGGCCGGAACGCCTGCTGCTGATACACCAGGGTCAGATCCGCATAGACTCCGTCCCGCAGATAGGGCCGGTGGGCGTAGCCCTTTCCCGTGGCGAGGATCAGATGGGCCTCGGCAAGGTAGCCCGGATCGATGTTGACCCGCCGCCGGCCTCCTTCCGTCCATTGCTCTTCCGCCTCAAGGGTCCGACGCTTGACGTCCGGAAGGGTTTCCGGCGGCATCAGCCGTTCGAAAGCGACAAACCGCCTGTACAGGGGAGCGCCCATCTCCGCGGCGTAATAATCCGTATAGTCGAACGGGAGCAGGGCGCTCACGAAATCCGCCTCCCCGTAGAGGTCCGAGACGACCCCGACCGCCTGTCCGATGAGGTCCGGCGCCGGAGAAAGAACGCTCATGATGAGTTTCACGACCGGGGCCGTTGCCAGCCTGCTCATAGGACGCGTTTGAGTTCCTCGCGGGAGGCCGTCGCCGTTCCCACCTTGCCGACCACGA
Source organism: Syntrophaceae bacterium UBA2251 (assembly GCA_002347815.1). GTDB lineage: Bacteria > Desulfobacterota > Syntrophia > Syntrophales > UBA2251 > UBA2251. The sequence continues at coordinate 1,072 of DDXV01000032.1, read as the reverse complement.
TCCCGGCGGCGTGATTGGCGAGCACCGCCGCCTCCCGAAAGGTCGCGCCGGAGGCCATGCACAGGGCGAACACCCCGATGACCGTGTCGCCGGCCCCGGTGACGTCGAAGACCTCCCGGGCCTCGGTCGGCAGGTGTGTATGAACGATGCGGCCGCGCCTCTCGAAGAGGCTCATGCCCGCTTCCCCCCGGGTGATCAGGAGGGCCTTCAGATCGTATCGCTCGATGAGCCGTTTCCCGGCCGCAACGAGCTCGGCCCCGTTCCCCATCTCCATCCCCACCGCCTCTGCCGCTTCATGGTGATTGGGGGTCAGCACATCGAATCCCCGATAGGAGTCGAAATCCCGCTGCTTCGGATCGACGCACACCACGATGGGGCGGCCGGCAATCTCCGTCCTGATCCCGTCCAGCAGGGCCGGCGTCACGACCCCCTTGCCGTAGTCGGAGATCACAACCGCGCCCAGGCCGTCGCGCAGGTCCCGCAGATAGCCCAGGATGTGACGGACGCTCTCCTCGCGGATCGGCGTCCGGCTCTCCCGGTCGAAGCGGACCACCTGCTGGTGATGGGCCACGATGCGTGTTTTCAGGGATGTCGGCCGCCGGGGCTCCGCGACCAGTCCCTGCGTGGGGATGTGCCGCTTCCGGAACTCTTCCCGGACCTTGTCCCCCATGGCGTCCGCGCCGATCACCCCGGTGACGCAGGCCTTTCCCCCCATGGAAAAGATGTTGTTGAGCACATTGGCGCATCCGCCCAGCATCAGGTCGTCCGCTTGAACGTCCACCACGGGGACGGGCGCTTCCGGCGAGATGCGGGCAACCCTCCCCCAGATGAAGTGGTCGATCATGATGTCCCCGATGACCAGGACGCGCGCCCGGGGAAAGCCGGCCATGATCTCCAGCGCCCGTTTCCTCGTCAGTATATGCGCCATGACGGTCGGCCGAGCCTCCTCCCCGACGCGCGGCCATCCCGATCCGACGGTTTGCAGGGAGGCGCGTCAAGGGGGTGAATGCTATTACCATGTCCGTTTTTTGTCAATTCTTTTATCATCTTCTGTCAAGAGCAAATAGAATTG
>DDXV01000026.1:2450-3791 GCA_002347815.1 Syntrophaceae bacterium UBA2251 | reverse complement strand
AACGCCCTGGACTCATCAAGGCGCTTCATCACCAGCTCCACGAGACAATCGTCGAACCCCAGGCTCCTGCCCAGCACCAGCTCGACGCCGGGGAACCGCTCCGCCTCCCTCTTCAACAGCTCGGGGACGTCCTGGAGGATGTGCATCCCGGTATGGAGAAAATAGGGGATGACGACGACCTTCCGGGCCCCCCGGGCCACACACCTTCCCAGGGCATCCGGGAACGCCGGCCCCTGGTTCGCCATGTAGCAGACCTCGACGTTGCCGTTCCTGAGTCTCCCCCGCAGGCCGGCGGCCACCCGCTCCATGCTCTCTCCAGCCCTGGGAGCCCGGCTCCCGTGTCCGAGGAGGATGACGGCCTCTTCAAAACCTTCCTTCACCATGCCTCCTTCAATCAGTGTTCGTCCGCGACGCCAGGCCGCAGAGGGCGTGGACTACGCTGACGGCGAGGGGACTGCCGCCCCTGCGGCCGAGGAGGGCGATCGAGGGGACGTCGAGGGAAAGCACCTCCTCCTTGCTCTCGACGACGTGGACGAAACCGACGGGCATCGCGATGACCAGGGCCGGCCTCACGCCCTCCTCCAGAACCATCCGGTTCAGCTCGAGCAGCGCGATCGGGGCGTTGCCGAAGACAATGATCCCGCCGTCGAGGATCGGTCGCGCCTTCCGCAGGGCGTGGATCGACCTCGGCAGCCCCGACGCCTTCGCCGCCGCCGCCACGTCGCGGTCTGCGATGTGGCAGAAGATGCTCCGGCGGCGGTAATCCCCGCAGGCCGCCCGCAGTCTCGCGAGCGACAACCCGGCGCGGATCATGCCGGAGTCGGTGTAAATCGGGGCCCCTCTTTTCAGGGCTCCCTTTCCCGCCGCGAGGGCGTCGCGGGAAAACCGGACGTCCTCTAAGATGCGAAAATCGCCCGTCGTATGGACCATCCGGCGCACCACCTCCCACTCCTCGGGGGAAAAGGCGTGTCGGGGCGCCTCCGCGTCGATCAACTCGAAGGACCTGCTCTCGATCCCCGGGCCGCTCAGGGGGTCGGCGTAGAAGTCGTGGATCAGAGGCCGCCCCTTTATTTTTTCTTTCATTTTACCGGTCATGGCTTCTCCCCGCAGCAACTNNTCGTTCATGGGACGGCCGTTCCTCCGACTACTCAGGGTGTAAAGCGGCCGCCACTTTGCGGCTTCCGGCGGCCGCCCGCCTGTGGGAATGAGCTCTGAATAATGGAATTCGTGCCCCTTCAATGTCTCGCCCTTCCGGCCCCACAGGGAATCCCCGTTCAGGGTGGCCTCCACGTAACCCAGTCTCTTCAGCCTGCCGAGCATCCTCGTCCAGACCGGCAGGAG
>DDXV01000026.1:2039-2394 GCA_002347815.1 Syntrophaceae bacterium UBA2251 | reverse complement strand
GGTAGTAGAAATGGAAGGCGCCGTCGCGGGCGATCCCCAGACGGACACCCCGCGGCGCTGCCTGTAACCCCCGCTCCCTTGCCGCCGCCACCCGAACCTCCTCCCTTGCCGCCGACCGGAGAAACTTCTCCACCTGTACATTGCGCTCAAAGGCCGCCGCCAATCCCCCGACGACGGATTCCGAGAGGGTCTCTCCGTCCGCCGTCACCAGGCCGAGATGCCTGCTCTCCAGCACGGGAAGCCCTCCTCTCGGTATCGCCCCCAGGAGCGGCGGGAGGTTGCGCGCCTTCAAGGCGTCGCGAATCCCGCGGGCGTGGCGCTCCGACCCGCAGTGGTTGGCGATGACGCCGCAGAT
>DDXV01000026.1:0-1954 GCA_002347815.1 Syntrophaceae bacterium UBA2251 | reverse complement strand
ACGTAATCCTTCCCCGTCATCCAGCCGTCGAGGTTGTAGCATGGCCGCCCCGACGCCACGGTAAGATGGGTCGGGTCGAGAAAGTCCGGCCCCACCTTGAAGGCCTGAACCCTCAAGCCTCGCCGGCGCAAGGCCGCCACGGCCGCGAGCGTGAGAGACGTCTTTCCCACGCCGCTTTCGGCGCCCGCGATGACGATCCTGGGACAGGCCATCTTAAAACTCCACGCCCTTCCTTGCCGTCAGGCCCTTCGTCAGGCCGTGCCGGAGGGCCTTCATCTCCGTCACCGTATCGGCGGCAGCCATGAGGCCCGGCGTTGCACCCCGGCCCGTGAGGACCGCGCAGACCTCCGGGCCGCATCTTTCGATAACATCGAGCACGTCCTTCTCCTCTAATAACCCCTTCGCCACGGCAGGGCATACCTCGTCGAGCACGAGGATTTCGCAGCGCCGCTCCGCGAGCGCCCTCAGGGCGAGCTCCAGTCCCTCCCGGGCCGCCCGGCGGTGTTCCTCGAAAGAGGGATTTTCGCGGTCAGGGAGGAAGCCTCGCCCCGTCTGGACGATCTCGACCTCGGGGAGAGACCGGCAGGCCGCAAGCTCTCCCGTCCCCTGGTCGGCCTTTATGAACTGGACGACCAGTGTCTTCATCCCGTGTCCCGCCGCTCTCAGGGCCATACCGAGGGCGGCGGTCGTCTTCCCCTTGCCGTCACCGGTGAAAAGCAGCACACGTCCCGCCCCCACAACCATGCCCTCACCATGAATCCCCGTCATGCGACCAGCCAACCGAACGCCGCCCTCGTTCCCGTGAACAAAAGCGCCGCGAGGGTCGCCGCCGTGAACATCAGAACGTTCGCCTGCCTGATATGGGACGCCTCAAGCTCTCGCCGCCGGTCCCCGAGCGTCGGCATCGTCTCCGGTTTTCCGCCTCTTACGACCGGTCCGCCGAGCCTCACCCCCAGGGCGCCGGCGAAGGCTGCCTCCGGCCGGCCCGAGTTCGGGCTCCGGTGGTTCCGCCCGTCCCTGACCGCCGTCTCCCAGGCCCCGCGGGCGTCCATCCCGGCGACGAAAGCGGCCAGAGAGATGAGCGGGACGGAAAGCCGCGCCGGAACATAATTGGCGACGTCGTCGATCCGGGCCGAGGCCCAACCGAACTCGGCATAACGCTCGTTGCGGTACCCGAAGGTCGAGTCGAGCGTGTTCACGGCCTTGTAAACCAGGGCGCCGACCGGCCCCCCGATCGCGGCATAGAACAACGGGGCGATGACGCCGTCGACGGTGTTCTCCGCCACGCTCTCGACGGCGGCCCGCGTTATCCCCCGCTCGTCGAGACCCTCCGTATCGCGGCCGACCATCCAGGAGACGCGCCTCCTCGCTTCGCCGAGGTCCCCCGCCTCTAAGGCCCGGAGGACGCTCCTGCTGTGGCCGGCAAGGTCTCCCGCGGCGAAGGTCGTGTAAAGAAGGGCGGTCGATACCGCGTCGGCGGCGAGCGGATGGACGAGACCCGCTGCATATATCACCGCTCCCGCCGCGAGCGCCGTCACGCCGATGACCACCGCGGCGGCGATGACACCGGCCGTCCGGGGCCTCGCCAGTCTGCGGCAGGGCCCTTCCAGGCGGAGGGCGAACCCCCCGATCGTCTTCACCGGGTGGGGCATTCCCCACGGGTCGCCGAACAGCAGGTCCAGGACGAAGGCCGCCAGGATCTGGTACTCCAGTCTCATCGGAGGCCCATCAGCCGGTAGATCTCTTCGACCCTCAGGCTCCGGCGAACCACGGCGGCCAGCCGGTCGAAGGCAGGCTCCAGGTCGTAACGGGAAAGGACTCTCCCCACCGGCGCCAGCCCCCGCCTTACCCGCAGCCTGTCGACGAACCACCGGCGGAAATCGTCGGCGTCGAATATACCGTGCAGATAGGTCCCCCAGGCCAGGCCCTCCGCCGCACGCACTCCCAGAACCTC
>DDXV01000012.1 GCA_002347815.1 Syntrophaceae bacterium UBA2251 | reverse complement strand
TCGGCGTGGCCATCCCGCCGACGATTCGGGAAGCGACATGACGCAAAGCATGTTGTCAAAGAGCAATCTGTGGTGCCAAGAACTTTCTCAAGGCACCCATCTATCTAAAATGGTGGAACTATTTTTTAGCAACTGTAGAAGATGAGTATTATTTATGCAAGTAAGCAGTAGCGGTCATCGCCGGGTTCCAGCTTCTTTTTACGAAAACTTTTCCGTTCCAGTTGTCTCATTAGCCGACCAGAAGAAATTCATCTCCAAGGTCGAAGCCCTGAAAAAGCAGATCGCCGCTGCCCAGGCCGTCATCGACGCCGCCCCCGCAAGAAAAGAGGCGGTGATGAAAAAGTACCTGTGATGCCGGTATGACGAAATCCAGCTACCAGCCGCCCCACACCATCACCCCGGAGATCCTGAATCGGGTCGCCGCGATCAGCGAGGCCATCGGGCGGCTGACCGTGCTCGCCGACCGGGCCAGGACGCTTCGTCTGCGGCGCATCAACCGCATCCGCACCATTCACGGCTCCCTGGCCATCGAGGGCAACACGCTGAGCGAGGCGCAGATTACCGCGATCTTGGATGGCAAGCGGGTCATCGCCCCGCTCCGCGAGGTGCAGGAGGTGAAAAACGCCCTGGCCGCCTACGACCGGTTCGACACCTGGAAGCCCGAGGCGAAAAAGAACCTGCTGGAAGCGCACCGGATTCTGATGTCCGGCCTGATTAACGAGGCGGGCCGCTACCGGCATGGCGGCGTGGGGGTGATGGCGGGTCGTCGGGTGATCCACATGGCGCCGCCTGCGGATCGTGTGCCCCGACTGATGGCCAACCTCTTCGGCTGGCTGGCCGCAACAGAGGCCCATCCGCTGATCGCCGGCTCGGTCTTTCACTACGAATTCGAATTCATCCACCCCTTCGCCGACGGCAACGGCCGTATGGGACGGCTGTGGCAGAGCCTGATTCTGGCCCGCTGGAATCCCCTGTGCGCCGAGATCCCGGTGGAAAGCCTGATTTTCGAGCACCAGGCCGAGTATTACCTGGCACTGCAGGAGAGCACCCGCCAAACCGACTCCGCGCCCTTTATCGCCTTTATGCTGCGGATGATCCTGGATGCGGTGACCGCCTCTGCCCCCCAAGTCACCCCCCAAGTCGGCGAACTGTTGGCGGCGATCCGGAACGAGATGGGAAGAGAGGCGCTGCAATCCGCCCTGCACCTTTCCGACCGCAAATCGTTCCGCGAGCGCTACCTCAAACCGGCCTTGGACGACGGCCTGATTGAAATGACCATCCCCGACAAGCCCAACAGCCGCCTGCAGAAATATCGCCTGACCGACAAGGGCCGCCAGTGGCTGGCGCAACAGGGGGAGTCACCGTGAAACGATCCGGCAAGAATGACGGTATTCCCGTGGCCAATGCCAAGAAGGCGATGGCCGATTACAGGATGTAGCCCGGACGCGAGACAAAACCCCCTTGACTTGCCGGGACGCTTTTCCTATCACTCTCTTATTTGAATTTCTCTGGTATTTCCTTACTAAACCTGATATGTTTTGCGCGATTTCAGGTATGGGTACACTTCATTGCAGATGCTAAATATCTCAATTGTAGCTGCAAAATATTTAAAGAGAAGGAACCCTTAACCTTGGCTCTCACCGACTACCAAGCAAAGTACATCGCCACGGAGCTTACCCGACGCTTCCCCCCGGACAGCGCTGAGAAGATAGCTGCGACCCTCGTTGACGCCCAAGTAGACCTCAATCCACACCAGATCGATGCCGCCCTGTTTGCCTTCCGGTCGCCGCTCTCCCGGGGAGCCCTGCTGGCAGACGAAGTCGGGTTAGGCAAGACGATCGAAGCGGGCCTGGTCCTCTCCCAAAAGTGGGCGGAACGAAAACGGCGCATCCTCGTAATCACGCCATCCAACCTTCGCAAACAGTGGTATCAGGAACTGAACGAGAAGTTCTTTCTGCCCTGCCGTCTGCTGGAATCAAAATCCTACAATACAGCGGTCAAACAGGGATGCCTTCGACCCTTCGAGGCGCCGGAGATCGTCATCTGCTCCTACCAGTTCGCCAAAAGCAAGGCGAGCGATGTGCAAGCCATTCCCTGGGATCTGGTGGTCATCGATGAAGCCCACCGTCTGCGCAATGTCTACAAACCGGCTAACGTCATCGCCAACGTGCTCAAATTGGCCCTGGCGGGTAAAGATAAGCTCCTGCTTACGGCCACGCCTCTCCAGAATTCCCTTCTGGAGTTGTACGGTCTGACCAGCTTTGTCGATGAACACCTCTTCGGTGACCTGAAGAGTTTTCGCGAACAGTTTGCGAACCTCAATCACGATCAGGTTTTCGATACCTTAAAGGCGCGGCTCAGACCCGTCTGCCACCGCACCCTACGCCGCCAGGTCCTACCCTACATCAAGTACACCAAGCGTCTGCCGCTGGTGCAGGAATTCACCCCCGAAGAGAGCGAAGATCGTCTCTACCATCTCGTTTCCGATTACCTGCAGCGTGACAACCTGCAAGCCCTTCCGGCCAGCCAGCGCACCCTCATGACCCTGGTCCTGCGGAAGCTCCTGGCCTCGTCCACCTTCGCCATCGCGGGCGCCCTTGCCACGATTTCCGGGCGACTGAAAGCCCGACTTGAAAAAGCGGTACCCACCGCAACCCTCGAAGAGGAACTGAACCAGGATTACGAAGCACTGGACGAAACTGCCGAGGAATGGAACGGCGACGAACCGGAACAACCGCTTTCGGAGGCCGACCGGGCCGCCATCCAAAGGGAAATCGCCGATCTTGATGCCTTCACCACGCTGGCCGTTTCCATCGAACACAATGCCAAAGGACGCGCCCTCCTGTGGGCCTTGGAGATCGCCTTTGCCAAGGCGGCGGAAATCGGCGCGGCGCAAAAGGCCGTGATCTTCACGGAATCTCGTCGGACCCAGGATTACCTCCTGCGACTCTTGGCCGACAGCCCTTTTGCCGGGGGTATCGTGTTGTTCAACGGTTCCAATTCCGACGAGCGCTCGAAACGGATATATCAAGAGTGGCTTGAGCGACACCGGGGCACGGACCGCAACACCGGTTCACGAACCGCCGACATGCGTTCGGCCCTCGTGGACTATTTCCGCGAGCAGGGCCGAATCATGATTGCTACCGAAGCCGGAGCCGAGGGGATCAACCTCCAGTTCAGCGCCCTGGTCGTCAATTACGATCTGCCCTGGAACCCGCAGCGCATCGAGCAGCGGATCGGCCGCTGCCATCGCTACGGACAGCAGCACGACGTGGTCGTGGTCAACTTTCTCAACCGCCACAACGCCGCCGACCAGCGGGTCTTCCAGCTTTTATCCGAGAAGTTCCAGCTATTTGAAGGGGTCTTCGGGGCCAGTGACGAGGTGCTCGGCGCCATCGAATCGGGGGTGGATTTCGAGAAGCGCATCGCCGCCATCTATCAGTGCTGCCGCAGACCCGAGGAGATCCAGACCGCCTTTGACCAACTCCAGTTCGAACTGAGCCAGGAGATCGACGCCTCCCTGACCCGCACCCGCCAGCAGCTCCTGGAAAATTTCGACGACGAGGTCCGGGAAAAGCTCAAGATCCGGGATAACGATTCCAAAGCCTACCTCAACCGTTTCGAGCGGCTCCTCATGCAGCTTACAAAGCACGAACTCAACGGCCACGCGGAATTTCCCGATGACTCGACATTCCACCTTAAGCGCCATCCCTTTCCGGAAAAGGCCGCGAGCATCCCTCTTGGCCTTTATGAACTGCCCAGACGAACCGGTGAGGCGCACCTGTACCGCCTCAATCATCCCCTTGCCGAGGCGCTGCTGGCCCGAGCCAAGGACCGGGAGCTCCCACCGGCCGAAATACACTTCGATTACGGCCAACACGACGGTAAAATCTCCATTCTGGAACCATTCCTGGGCCGGTCCGGCTGGCTCACTGCCACGGTCTTTACCGTTGAATCCCTCGATCAGGCGGAAGATCACCTGATTGTTGCCGCCGTCACCGACCAGGGTGCGATGCTGGATGAACAGACTGCCACCCGACTCCTGAGCCTGCCGGGCGACGTAGCCCCCCTCGGACCGGAAGAGGGCGTGGAAGCGATGCAGGCCACACTGAACGCAGAAACGCGGCAAAGGCAAACCGTCATCCAGAAAGGAATCTCGGAACGCAATGCCCGATTCTTCGAGGCTGAAGCAGACAAACTCGACGGCTGGGCCGATGATCTGAAAGTGGGGCTGGAAAGGGAAATCAAGGAGCTGGATCGCCAGATCAAAGAGGTCCGCCGGGCTGCCACGACCGCTCTGACCCTGGAGGAAAAACTGGCGGGGCAGAAACAAATCAAGGCCCTTGAAGCCCAGCGCAACCAGAAGCGCCGCTCACTCTTCGATGCCCAGGACGATGTGGACCGCCAGCGGGAGGCGCTGATCGCAAAGATCGAGGGCAAGCTTCAGCAGAAAGAAACGGCCCGGCCGCTTTTTCAGGTTCGTTGGACGCTGAGGTCGTAGAGTGCACTGCCAATGATCTTTATGAAGCAGAAAAGAGTTTTTGCAATAGGTACTTAGCAAGCATTTCCGGTTTCAAGTGAAGTAAAGGGAGTGTGCCAAAATGATCGATGCCCAGAAGATCGACATGCTCATCCAGGAGGGTGAGGGGCTTGCCGTCGAATTCAAGGAGCAGTTCAGCCCCCGCATCGTTGAGGACATGACGGCCTTTGCCAACACGAAAGGGGGCGTCATCCTCCTCGGCGTGAGGGATAACAAGACCGTCATCGGCGAGGAGCTGACGAACGACCTGAAGGCCCGCATCAATTCCCTGGGGAGGAACTGCACGCCTCCGATACAAGCCAGGATCAGGCAGGTGAAAAACCTTGTCGTCATCGAAGTCCCCCAGGGCGACGAGAAGCCCTACGGCTGCGGCGCCGGCTATTTCCGAAGGCTCGACGGGACGACGCAGAAGATGAGCAACCACGAGCTGCGGATCATGTTCCGGGAACACGAGGTGATCTCTTTTGAAGAGTTAATTCACCGGGAGGTGTCGTGGCAGGATATATCCCGGAACAAGATCAAGGCCTTTCTCAAGGAAGCGGATATCGGCATCAGAAAAATTGTCGCTCACGATATCCTGACGAGCCTCAATGTCGCCCATCACGACAAGATCACCAACGCCGGTGTGCTCTTCTTCGCTGAAAATCCCCGCAAGTTCATCCTGCAGGCGCAAATGACGCTGATCGCCTTCAAGGGAACAGACCGGATCCATATCTTCGACCGGCAGGACATCCAGGATGATCTCTTGACCCAGTTCAACGGGGCGCTTTTCTTCCTCAAGAAGCACCTCAACCGCCGGAGCGAAATCAAAGGCGTCAACCGCGAGGATCTCTACGAGATTCCCCTTGAAGCCCTCCGTGAGGCCGTTGCCAATGCCATCATTCACCGGGACTACGGAATGCGCGGCACCAGCCTGATGGTCGAGGTTTACGACGACCGCGTTGAGATCATCAATCCCGGCGGCCTGCCGGCGGGTCTGGAAAAGAAGGATTTCGGGAAGATATTGGTCCGGCGAAACGAGCGGATCGCCGACCTCTTCTTCCGGATGGACAAGGTGGAGCTTGCCGGGACGGGCATCAGGAGGATGAGAGAAGCCATGGCTGCCGCAGGCCTGTCATCACCCAGGATCAGGCAGACGACGTTCTTCACCATCGCCTTCAAGCGCCCTGATTTAGAAGACAGAGAAGGCGCTCCAATGAAAAGGGTGGGTGAAAAACTTGATGGTTCGGAGAAAAGTTCGGAGATAGGTTCGGAGAAAATTTGCAGAACCATGAAAGACAATCCAAGAATTTCAGCGAGAGAATTGAGTGTGATGCTGGGGATATCATCGAGAGCTGTTGAAAAACGCCTTGCGCAACTCAAGGAGGCAGGTGTTATAAAACGCGTTGGCTCTGCCAAAGGGGGGCATTGGGAGGTTGTGGACACCTGAGAGCCGATGGGGCAGATTGACATGGGAAAATGTCCGCATTTCCAATCTTGACGACCCCGTAAATATGAAAAATAAATCCATTGTATATAAAGGTAGTTGGAAATGGTTTCCGGTTTCAAATGAAGTAAAGCTAATGGTGCCAAAAGCACAATGAGATAGGCAAATGATGAAATATCGAATCTACATCGATGAAGTCGGCAATCCCGACCTGGAAAGCTCGGATAATCCGAATCATCAGTTTCTTAGTCTGACCGGCGTGATTATCGAGCTCGGCCATGCCGCTTCAGTTATCCATCCTCAAATGGAGGAGATTAAACATCGATATTTTCAAGCCCATCCCGATGAGCCGATTATCTTCCATCGCAAAGAGATGTTTAACAATCGGCATCCCTTTGAAAATTTGGCCGATCCGGCAGTTAGAAAGGCATTTGATCGGGACCTCTTGCGCCTTATGAAAAATTGGCAATACACAGTGATCTCCGTCTGCCTTGATAAGAAAAAACATAAGGAAACTTATTCGGTGTGGCGTTTCGATCCCTACCACTACTGCCTGGCTGTTCTGTTGGAGCGATTCGTTTTTTTCTTGAAACGAAATGCCGCCTGCGGTGACGCCATGGCAGAATCACGTGGCGGCAAGGAGGACATAAGACTGAAGGATTCATTCGAGAGGCTTTGGGAAAACGGCACGGATTATGTCGCACCCGAGCAGTTCCATGCCTGTTTGACAAGCCGCCAACTAAAGGTCAAGACAAAAGCCAACAATATAGCCGGGCTTCAGCTTTGCGATTTGATCGCGCACTCCAGCCGCAATGAAATTCTCAGGGAGCAGTGCTTGTTCAAAGGAAACATTTACCCTTTCGGAGAGAAGGTGATCAAGATTCTTGAAGGAAAATACGATCAGGAGGGCCAGCGCTGCTTCGGAAAGAAATTCATATGAAGAGTGCAATAAAAAAGGCCCTTGCGGGCCCGATGGCTTCGCCATCCACCTCCGGATAACCGGATTGGCTATACTTTGCCAAAAAGGCGTTGGGAATGTCAAGCTTTTTCTACTTGTTGCCATTGCCAATTTTTTATAGGGCACTTTCTTAAGATGATTACATAACTACTTGAATGTAAATATGATTGGCGAATAGAAGGTCCACTCTTGAATCGCTGATTTAGATTGGCCCTAGATTGACTTTAGATTGGATCCGCCGGGAAAGGCGCTGGGAGGAGAAGTGGCAGAACGGAAACAGAAACTTGAATTGACGTGGATTGGCAAGGACAATCGGCCGAGGCTGGAGCCAAGGATTCTGTTGGAGGAGCCAGAGAAATCCTATCACGCCAAACACCGGGTAACGAATAAGGACATCTTCGGTAATCGTCTGATCTTTGGAGACAACCTGCTGGCGTTAAAGGCGTTGGAAGCCGAGTTTGCCGGGAAGGTGAAGTGTGTTTTCATCGATCCACCTTACAATACCGGCAGCGCATTCACCCATTATGATGATGGATTGGAACATTCCATCTGGTTGTCGCTGATGCGCGACCGCCTGGAGATCATCCGACGCCTCCTTTCGGATGATGGATCGCTCTGGATTACCATTGATGACAACGAATGCCATTATTTGAAAGTGCTTTGCGACGAAATTTTCGGACGGGGTAATTTTATTGCAAATGTTTTATGGCAAAAACGGACATCTCCAGATGCACGCTTACTGCTTGGTGCAGCTCATGATCATATTCTCGTTTATAGCCGGATGGCGAACAGTGTTCATTTCAATAAACTTATTTTATCCGATGAACAAACGGGCAATTTCAAAAATCCTGACGATGATCCACGCGGCCCTTGGACATCCACGGATTTTACCGCACAGGGATGGCGACCCAATCAGATGTATAAAGTGATTACACCCGCGGGGACCGAATATGATCCACCTCCAAGCCGCTGCTGGTCTAATATAGAGAGTGAATTCAAACGCCTTTGTGCGGAAGGACGAATATGGTTTGGTAAGGATGGTACTTCACGCCCACGAGTAAAAAACTATCTTAATGAGGCTAATGGCATAAGTGCATGGACGTGGTGGCCGAATTCTGAAGTTGGGCACAACCAAGAAGCGAAAAAAGAAATCAATCGTCTGTTCGGAGCAAGTGATCAATTTGATACACCTAAACCAGAGCGACTTTTAAAGCGTGTTGTAGAAATCGCTAGTTCACCAGGCGACCTCGTCCTCGACTCCTTCGCTGGTTCAGGTACCACCGGTGCCGTTGCACACAAGATGGGGCGGCGTTGGATAATGGTGGAATTGGGCGAGCACTGCCACACCCACATCATTCCACGTCTGATGAAGGTCATCGACGGTGAAGATCCCGGTGGCATTACCAAGGCAGTGAATTGGAAAGGCGGCGGCGGTTTCCGTTATTACCACCTTGCCCCGTCACTCTTGGAAAAGGACAAATGGGACAACTGGGTCATCAACAAGACTTACAACGCCGCCATGCTGGCCGAGGCCCTCTGCAAGCTGGAAGGCTTCACCTACGAGCCTAGCGATTCCATCTACTGGCAACACGGCCATTCCACGGAGCGGGATTTCATCTATGTGACCACGGCTAGCCTAACCCATGAGCAGCTTTTGCAGCTCTCCGACGAAGTCGGGCCGGAGCGGTCGCTTCTGGTCCTCTGCACCGCCTTCCGCTCACGGGGGGAGTACCCCAATTTAACAGTCAAGAAGATTCCCAGGCAGGTCCTCTCACGTTGTGAGTGGGGCCATGACGATTATTCGCTGAACGTGGAAAATCTACCCGCGGCGCCGCCCAAGCCCGGGCAACAGGACCTCTTCGGGGGGGACGAGACGTGAAGGATCGAGGGTAAGATTCATCACGCAGTGCGTGGCAAATCTTCCCAAGCGGGAAACCCGTCGAGGAGGGAGGCGCAAAATGGCTCGTGTGAATAATCCGTTGACCGTAGGCGATGCCTTGGTCCAGGACATCCGCGGGATGATCGAGAAAGCCCGCGTCTCCGTGGCGGCAGCGGTGAATTCCGGCCTGACGATGCTCTATTGGCGAATCGGCAGGCGGATTCATCAGGAGATTCTTCAGGGTGAACGGGGAGAATACGGGAAACAGATTCTTGCCACAACGTCGCAAGCATTGTCCCGTGAATACGGAAATGGTTTTAGCTACTCCGGTTTGACGCGCATGGTAAAATTTGCAGAGGCGTTTCCCGATGAGGCAATTGTTGCCACGTTGTCGCAACAATTGAGCTGGTCGCACTTCCGCGAGCTTCTACCCCTTGAAAAGCCCCTCCAACGCGATTTTTACGCGGAAATGTGCCGGATTGAACGATGGAGCGTGCGCACCCTCCGGCAAAAAATCGATTCCCTGCTCTATGAACGCACCGCCATTTCCAGAAAACCCGAAGAGGTCATCCGTCACGAAATCGACGTCTTACGTGACGAAGACCAACTGACACCGGATCTGGTATTTAAAGATCCCTATTTTCTCGACTTTCTGGGCCTGCGGGACCATTATCTGGAAAAGGATCTAGAAGACGCCATCTTGCGGGAATTGGAACAATTCCTTCTGGAGATGGGGGCCGGTTTCTCATTCATAGCCCGACAAAAAAGGATTCAGATCGATAGCGACGACTACTATATCGATCTTCTTTTTTTCAACCGCAAGTTGAAACGCCTAGTGGCCATCGAACTGAAGCTCGGAGATTTCAAACCGGCGGACAAAGGCCAGATGGAGCTATATCTGCGCTGGCTGGATCGGTATGAACGTCAGCATGGCGAAAATGCGCCCATCGGGTTGATCCTGTGCGCCGGGAAAAAACGGGAAACCATAGAACTGATGGAATTGGAGACGAGCGGTATCCGGGTGGCTGAGTATATGACGGAACTTCCGCCCCGGAAGATGTTGGAACAAGAGCTGCACAAGGCCATTGCGCATGCCCGGGAGCGATTTCAAAACCGCGTTGAAGCGAAAGGCGATCATGAACCGACACGTTAATGCCATTGCCGGTCGGCTGAGCCTGCGGGCGCCGCAGAGGCGATCCCTGGAAATCCTCGACCGAATCACGGAGATCGCGCCGCCAGGAAAGAAGGCGGCTGTTGACGACCAGCTTGCGGCCATCCGGCGCGAGTTCCCGTCGGTGACGGAGTTTGAGCGGGAGTTTGCCTCCCTCTGCTTTGCCCTGGCCACCGGCGTGGGCAAGACGCGGCTCATGGGCGCCTTCATCAGCTACCTGCATCTGGCCCACGGCATCAACAATTTCTTCGTCCTGGCGCCGAACCTGACCATTTACAATAAGCTCATTACCGACTTCACCCCCAACACCCCGAAATACGTCTTCAAAGGGATCGCGGAATTCGCCACCGATGCCCCGGCCATCATTAACGGCGACAATTACGAGGGCATGGCGGGCACCCTCTTCGACGCGTTGCTGCGCTGCAAGATCAACATCTTCAATATCTCCAAGATCAACTCCGAGGTGCGCGGCGGCAAGTCGCCCCGGATCAAGCGCCTGTCGGAATACATCGGTCAGAGCTATTTCGATTACCTCTCGGGCCTGCCGGATCTGGTCCTGATCATGGACGAATCGCACCGCTACCGGGCCAGC
Source organism: Syntrophaceae bacterium UBA2251 (assembly GCA_002347815.1). Lineage (GTDB taxonomy): Bacteria > Desulfobacterota > Syntrophia > Syntrophales > UBA2251 > UBA2251. The sequence continues at coordinate 52,291 of DDXV01000012.1, read as the reverse complement.
GCCGGGGTGCGGGCCATCAACGAACTCAAGCCGATCCTGGGACTGGAGTTGACCGCCACGCCCTTTGTAGAAACAAACCGCGGCCCGGCGCCGTTCAAGAACGTGATCTACGACTATCCGTTAGGCAAGGCCATGGCCGATGGTTTCGTCAAGGAACCGGCCGTGGTCACCCGCAAGAATTTCAACCCGGCGGGGATGTCCCATGAAGAAATCGAACGGCTGAAGCTGGAGGACGGCATCCGGCTGCACGAAAGCGTAAAGGTGGAGTTGGAGACCTACGCCCGGGAGAGCGGCAACGCGATCGTAAAGCCCTTCTTGCTGGTCATCGCCCGCGATACGACCCATGCCGGACACCTGCTGCAGCTGATCCAGTCCGACGCCTTCTTCGAAGGGCGGTATAAAGAGAAGGTCATTCAGGTTGACTCCAGCAGAACCGGCAAGGAAGAGGAGGAGATGATCGAGCGGCTCCTCCAGGTCGAAGCGACGACCGAGCCCACGGAAATCGTCATCCACGTCAACATGCTCAAGGAAGGCTGGGATGTGACTAACCTCTACACCATCGTCCCCCTACGGGCGGCCAATGCCCGCATCCTGATCGAGCAGTCCATCGGCCGAGGGCTGCGCCTGCCCTACGGCAGAAGAACCAACGTCACTGCCGTGGACCGGCTCAACATCGTAGCCCACGATAAATTCCAGGAGATCATTGACGAGGCCAACAGGCCCGATTCGGCGATCCGGATGCAGGCCGTGGTTCTTGATGAGGCAGCGCTGACCCAAAAGACGGTCACGGTCATTTCCCAGGCGAACATTGCCACGACCTTGGGGATCAAGCCGCAGCAAGTAACCGGCTCGTCGACGGTGGCAGGACAGGATCGGACACCGATCTTTACGAAGCCGGAAGAGCAGCAGGTGGCGAAGATCGCATGGGACGTCATCCGCAAATTGGAAAATCAGCCTCAGACGCTGCCCGATATCAGCCATCTAAAAAAACCGGAGATTCAGGCTGCCATTGTCAAGGCGGTGGAAGAACAGCGTCAGCCCGCACAGCAAGAGATCGAAGGCGTCTTGGAGAAACCGGACATCCCGGCTGTGGTGGCCAAGACGGTGGAGCAGGTGACGGCACAGACAATCAACATCCCCCGCATCCTGGTGGTTCCCAGGGGCGAGGTCAAATCGGGGTTCAAGCCCTTCACGCTTGAGCTGGAGTCCCTGAGATACCCGGCCGTCTCCGAGGATCTGTGGATTCAGCACTTGCGCACCCATCAGTTGGAGGTGCTGTCCCTGTGCCGCGACACCCAAGAAGAATCCAAGCCGGAGGACTACGTGGTAAGCGGCCTGATCGATTTCGATGACATCTGTTACGACGACCACGCCGATCTGCTCTACGATCTGGCCGGGCAGACGGTGCGGCATTTCGAAAGCTACCTTTCTGAAGAAGACGCCCGCAAGGTGCTGCGCTGCTATCAGAGGGACATCGCCCGGTTCATCCACTCGCAGATGCAGGCCCATTACTGGGAGGATGCTGCCGGATATGAGTCGGTCGTCAGCAAGGGTTATACGGAGCTCAAGGAAAGCGCCTATACCTATAACATCGCGGAGCCGCCGCTCGATTATCGGGCGTCGCCCTCAGATAAAAGCAACATGGCAAAATACCTCTTCAACGGGTTCACGCACTGCCTGTATCCGGTGCAAAAGTTCGATTCGGAAGCGGAACGCAAGCTGGCCGTGATCCTTGACCGCGATGCCGATAAGTGGATCAAACCCGCCAAAGGCCAGTTTCAGATCTTTTATCGTGTAGGGGCCGATCACCCTGAATATCAGCCGGACTTTGTGGCCGAAACGCCAGAGGCGATTTTCATGCTCGAACCGAAGGCCCGCAACCAAATGGAAGATCCTATCGTCCTGGCCAAGAAGGATGCCGCCGTCCAATGGTGCGCCAATGCATCAGAGCATGCCCGCAGTAACGGCGGCAAGCCCTGGCGCTATTTGCTCATCCCCCATGACGAGATTGCCGAGAACATCACGCTGGAGGCACTGGCGAAGAGGTTCAGTGCCTCCTAAGGAGCCGACCATTCTTATGTACAGCGCCGCACTCATCAACGATCCTTTCGGAGACCCCGGGGTTTACGTGGAGTGCAAGTACCGCCGCGCGTCTCTCCTGTTCGATCTCGGAGACCTGCACCGCCTGCCGCCGCGCAAGCTCCTGAAGATCGGCTATATCTTCGTGTCGCACACTCACATGGACCACTTCATCGGGTTCGACCAGCTGCTCCGGCTGTGTCTGGGCCGCGACAAGCACCTGCACCTCTTCGGGCCGTCGGGGTTTCTCGAACGTCTCGAACACAAGCTGGCGGCCTATACCTGGAACCTCGTCGAGAATTACGAGAACGATTTCGCCATCATCGCGACGGAGATCCACCCGCGGGGCCGGACTGTCCGACGCTACGACTGCCGAACGGCCTTCCGCCCCGAGCCCCTGGAGGCGGGTCCCGCCGCTGACGGCGTGCTGGTCGAGACGCGCTTCTTCACCGTGAGCGGCGTCTTCCTCGACCATCGCATCCCCTGCCTGGCCTTCCGCTTCGAGGAGCGGCGGCGCTTCAACATCCTGAAGACGGTCCTGGTGGAGATGGGCCTGCCCACGGGCGCCTGGCTGATGACCCTGAAGGAGCACCTCGTCAACGGCGACCCGGACGAGACGCCCGTCCAGATCCGCTCCCGGGATCCCCTGGGCCGGATCGAGGAGACGTGGCGGCCCCTCGGCGAGCTCAAGGCGGCCGTCAAGGTGAGCCCGGGCTTCAAGATCGGCTACGTCACCGATGCGGCCTACAGCCCGGAAAACCGCGCCGCCATCCTGGGGGTGGCCGATCAGGCGGACATGCTCTTCATCGAGACGACGTTTCTCGACGAGGATGCGGAAACGGCGGCCCGCAAGTATCACCTGACCGCGCGGCAGGCGGGAACGCTGGCACGGGAAGCGCGGGCGAAACGACTGCTTCCCTTCCATTTTTCCCCGAAGTACAAGCGCACGCCGGACGCCCTCGCCGCGGAGGCCCGGGCGGCCTTCCGGGGGTGAACCGCCAGGCGGGCGCCGGCCGGACGCACCGACCGTTCGCCCGGGTCGTATGCGGCGGCAAACGCGGTCCGGGCGAAGACCGTACGTGCGGGCTATTTGTTCGCGGGGCGCCACCAGCCCCCGCGCGGCCGCGACCGATCCGGAGACGACGCCGATGATTTATAGCGTGCTCGCCGACATCGTGGTACTCGCCCACGCCGCCTTCGTCCTGTTCGTGGTGTGCGGCGGCCTGCTCGTCCTCCGCTGGCGGCGGGCGGCCTGGCTCCACCTGCCGGCGGCGGCCTGGGGCGCGCTCGTGGAGGCCGCCGGCTGGATCTGCCCGCTCACGCCCCTGGAGAACCGGCTTCGCCTCCTCGCCGGCCGGGAAACGTATGCGACGGACTTCATCGATCACTACCTGATGCCGGTCCTGTACCCGGCGGCGCTCACGCGGGAATGGCAGATGGGCCTGGGGCTTGCTGTGCTGGTCGTCAACGGCGCGGTCTACGCGTGGGTGTGGCGCCGATCGCGGCGCGCCCCCGCCGGCCCTTGAGGCCGGCAGCTTGTTGCAGAAATGAATCCGGGGCGGTTTCCGGCGGGGATTGAGGAATCCTGCCTGCCCCTGAGGGTGGGCGGAAATCTGCGTGCATGAATGGGGGCGGTTTCCGGCGAGGCTTGAGACGACCCGCTGCCCGCCGGGGGCGGGCGTCATTTTGCATGCAGGAAACAGGGCGGCACGACGGTTCCGCCAGGAGGGCGAGATGAAACGAACCGGGGCGATCCTCGCGCTTTTGCTCCTGCTGACGGCGCCCTCCGCTCCGGCCGACGACGCCGAGCGGGCGGCGCGGGACGCGATGGTCCGGACGCAGATCGCGGACCGCGGCATCCGGGATCCGGACACGCTCGCGGCGATGCGGGCCGTGCCCCGTCACCGCTTCGTCCCGCCGGATCTGGCCGCGAGCGCGTACGCGGACCAGCCCCTGCCCATCGGCTACGGCCAGACCATCTCCCAGCCCTATATCGTCGCCGTCATGACCGAAACGCTCCGGCTGAAACCCGGCCACAAGGTCCTCGAGATCGGCGCCGGATCGGGCTACCAGGCGGCCGTGCTCGCCCGCATCGTCCGGGAGGTCTTCACGATCGAGATCGTCCCCGAGCTGGGGAACGCCGCCCGCGAACGCCTGCGAACGCTGGGATGCCGCAACGTCCGGGTGCGCGTGGCCGACGGCTACGACGGCTGGCCGGAGGAGGCCCCCTTCGATGCGATCGTCGTGACGGCCGCCGCGGACCACATCCCGCCGCCGCTCATCCGGCAGCTCAGGGACGGCGGCCGGATGGTAATCCCCGTCGGGTCCCCGTTCTTCGTCCAGACGCTCATGCTCGTGGAGAAGGACCGGGGAAAGATCCGGACGACGAGCCTGATGCCCGTGCGCTTCGTCCCCTTCACGCGGCGCCGGTAGGGGGGCGCGCGGGAGAACCGTTTTAGCATGCAAAGGGGGATTTCGATGCGCAGGCGCGTGTATCCGGCCATCGGCCTGCTGTCGGCCGCGACGATCGCCTTTCAGCTCTCGCTGATGCAGATCCTGGCGATCACCCAGTGGCACCACTTCGCCTATATGGTGATTTCCGTCGCCCTGTTGGGGTTCGGCGCGGCGGGAACCGTGCTCGCCCTCTTCCGGAACGTCCTGACGGCGCGGGAGGACCGCGGCGTTCCCCTCCTGATGCTCCTCGCCGGGGCGGCCATGGCCGCTGCGGTCGGGCTCGCCCAGCATCCCGCCGTCCGCTTCGACGCCTACCTGCTGTTCACCGGCGCCCGGCCGGCCCTGCGGCTGCTGCTGACCTATGCCGTCTTCTTCGTCCCGTTCTTCCTGGCGGGCCTTGCGATCGGCTGGACCTTCAGCCGGCACGGCCGGGACATCGGCGTGCTCTATTTCTGGAATCTGGCGGGCTCCGGCGCGGGGGGGCTGGCCGGGCTCGGTCTGATGTGGGTGCTTCCGCCCGCCGGGCTGCCGGCGGTGCTCGCGGGGCTTTCCGTCCTGGCGGGCCTGCTGGCCCTGCCGCGGAAACCGGGGATCGCGCTGATCGTCACCGCCCTTCTCTCCCTGCTGTGCGTGGCGGCGGCGATCCACTGCCCGCCCGCGCTCGTTTCCTCCGAGTTCAAGAGCCTGAGCCGGGCCCTGCGGCTTCCCGGGGCGGCCATCACCCGGACGGCGGCCAGCCCCTACGGCCTCGTGCAGGTCGTCTCCTCCCCCGCCCTCCGCCACGCGCCCGGGCTCAGCCTGACCTACCCGGGCGCCGTCCCCGTGCACCGGGGCGTCTTCAGCAACGGGGACTGGGTCGGCCCCCTGCCCGTCGCCTCCGGGAACGGCGGACCCCGGGTCGAGGATTACGCCACCGCCGCCCTCGCCTACGCGGCGGGGCCGCGGCGCACGGCGCTGGTTCTCGACATGGGCGCCGGCGCGCCCGTCCGGCAGGCGATCGACCGGGGGGTGGCGCGGGTCACGGCAGTCGCGCCGAATCCGCGCCTGCCGGACCTGCTCGAGGCGGAATTCGCCGACGCCGGGACTCCCCTTCCGGGGCCTCCCGCGCTCACCCTCGTGCGATCCGCACCCCGGACCTGGCTTCTGCGGGACCGGGCGACCTACGACCTGATCATTCTGCCGACGATCGACACCTTCGGCGGCACGGCGAGCCTCGACGCGATCCGCGAGCAGTTCCTCTTCACGACGGAGGCCTTTGGCGATGCCTGGCGGCGGCTCTCCCCGCGGGGCGTGCTGTCCGTCACCTGCTGGATGGACTACCCGCCCCGCCACGCCCTGAGGATGGCGGCCACGCTGGTCGAGATGCTCGCGCGGGAGGACGCCGGCGATCCGCGCAACCGCGTCGCCGCCGTGCGGAGCTGGGGAACGATCACGTTCCTGGTCAAGAAGACGCCCTTTGTCCCCGCGGAACTCCGCGCGATTCGCGACTTCTGCCGGCGCATGAATTTCGACCCGGCCCTGCTGCCCGACCTTCGCGCCTCCGAGCGCGCCGGGTTCAACGCCCTCGAGGACGATCGCTTCTTCGCCGAGCTCGACGGGCTGTTCTCGCCCCGGCGCGCCGACCTCTACGCCGCGTACGCCTTCCGCATCGCCCCCGCCACGGACGACCGCCCCTACTTCGCCCAGTTCCTGCGATGGCGGAGCCTCCCCAACCTCGCCGCGGCGTTCGGGGGCCGAACCGTGCCCTTTTTCGAAATCGGCTACCTCGTCGTTTTTCTCACGCTCCTGCAGACGGCGGCCGCCGCGGCCACGCTCATCCTCCTCCCGCTCGCACGCCGGAACCGGCCCCGCCACGGGAAGATCCGGATACTCCTTTATTTCGGCGGTCTCGGTCTGGGCTACCTCTTCGTCGAGATGGCCCTGATCCCGCGCTTCGGCCTCTACTTCGGCAATCCGATCCCGGCGACGGCCGCCGTGATCGGCGCCATGCTCTTCGCCTCCGGGCTGGGGAGCTTCGCCTCGGAGCGGATCGATGCCCTCCGGGGCATGCGGGCCGCCGTCCCGGCGGGCATCGTGATGCTCGCGGCGCTGGGCGGCGTCGCGCTGACGCCGCTCCTCCTCAAGACCATCGCCTGGCCGACGGCGGCGAAGGTCCTCGTCTCCCTGGCGGTCCTGACCCCGCCCGCCTTCCTGATGGGCGTCCCCTTTCCCGCGGGCATTCGCGCGCTGGCGGAACGAAACGAAGCCGCCATCCCCTGGGCCTGGGGGATCAACGGCTGCTTTTCCGTGATCGGCGCCTCCCTGGCGACGATCATCGCCGTGGAGGCGGGCTTCACGGCCCTGATGCTGGCCGCGGCCCTCGCCTATCTGATGCCCCTGGCGGCGGGGTTCGGAACGCGCGGCGTCCCGTCGGGGGGGCGTGCCCGCGCATGACGCTCCCGAAAAAGCGCTTGACTCGGCCGGCAGATCCGGATAATCTCTTAATTAATAAAATTTCTTATTGAGAAGATCGGCATGGCCCACGCGCAACCCGCGGAACCGTTGAGCCGCTTCCAGGCCGTCTGCCGCCAGGCGGGCCTCAAGCTGACGTATCAGCGCCTGGAGGTCTATCGCGAACTGACCGCCTCCATGGATCATCCCTCCGCGGAGGCGCTCTACCAGCGGCTGATCCGCAAAATCCCCACGCTCTCCCTGGACACCGTCTACCGGACGCTCGCGACCTTTGTCCAGCTGGGACTCGTCCACCGGGTCGAAACGGGGGAGAGCCAGGCCCGCTTCGAAGTGGTCTCGGCACGCCACCATCACCTGATCTGCCGGAAATGTTTCGAGATCATCGATTTCCAATGGCCCTCGATGGATGCGGCGCCCCTCCCGGAGGCGCTTAGGACTTGGGGGCAGATCGAAAACCGGCATGTCATCGCCTACGGTGTCTGCCGGAAATGTTTGAAATAGATCCCCCCCGCGGGCCGGACGCGTCCCGCCGGACCGGGAACGGCGTTTCGATTCATTTTCAGGAGGGCATAGGGAAAACCATGGCAGCTCCTGCTCGCAAGACGCAAATCCAGCTTTCCATTCTCGTCGATCCCGACAAGCCGTTTGCCATCCTCCGGGACGCGAGGCGACTCTACCGGACCTCCTACCCCGGAGCCGACTTCAGGCCCGTCGATCGGGCGTTCCGTCTCACGAAACGCCTCTATGAAGGCGGGTTTCCCGGCTATCTGGCCTGCGCCGTCGACTACCACGACTTCGCCCACAGCGCCTCCGTCTTTGCCGCGACCTCCCGCCTCCTCGATGGGTGCGAGCTGTCCGGATTCGCGCTGGGGCCCGTCCCGGCCGGAGAGGTCCTCATCGCCGCCATGCTTCACGACACGGGCTACATCCGGGCGGAGGGCGATACCAGCGGCACGGGCGCCCAGTACACGAAAATTCACGTGGACCGCTCCTCGGCCTTTGTCCTGCGCGAGCGGGAGGCCTTCGGCCTAGACCCGGAGAGCGCCGCGCGCATCTCCCGAATGATCCTCGGGACGGATCTGGAGCGCCCCTGGGGGGGCCTCGTCTTCGAATCCGAAAAAGAGCGGATGGCCGCCGAAATCCTCGCGACCGCCGACCTGTTCGGCCAGATGGCCGACCGGGCCTACCTCGAGAAGCTGCTTTTCCTGTATTACGAATTCCGCGAAGCGGGGATCGGAGGCTACGACAGCGCCTACGACATCCTCACGAAAACCGCCGGATTCTACCAGTCCATCCAGAACCGGCTCGACGGCACCCTGGGCCGCGTGTCGGACCGGATGAAGGCGCATTTTCAGGCCCGCTACGGCGTGTCCCTCGACCTCTACCGCGAGACCATCGCCCGGCAAATGGCCTACCTGGACGCCATCATCGCCGACGACAGCACCAACTTCCGGGCGAAACTCCGGCGCATGGACCTGCTCTCCATCGAGCGCCGGGGGGGCCGTCCGCCTTCCGACGGATACTAGTGTAGTGTTTCGACAATCAGTTGCCACATGATCCTTGAAAATATAATTTTAAATGCTCATATTCATTAATGTTTATTACGTCGCTCACATGGCAGCATTGTAAAGCCGTTCCTGTAACACTACACTAGAAACAATCGACGTCCCTTGACTTCACGGCGTCGTCGCGGGTGTCGTCAAGCCGCCCCCTTCGAGGCATCGACCCTCGCTCCCCCCGGAAGGATCCCGCACTCCGCTCCAGCAGGGCGGGTCCCTCCAGGCGGACGAAGGGGTGGACCGGACCGCGGGGATCTCCCCTGCCGGACTCCCCAACGGCCCGGAGTTCGGCCTTGCCAAAAACCGCGATTGGGCATATGGACACCGTCAGGAGACACGATCGGAAGCACGCCTTAACCCCCGAATTCCACCCCCCAAGAAAGGAGTCGGCCATGTTTGATTATCTGATGACCCAGGAACAGTTGAAGATCCGGGACGAGGCCCGGGAGCTCGTGAAGTGGGTTCCCCGCCAGATGATCCTGGATATGGACGCGGACGTGATCAAGTTTCCGAAGGAATTCCTGCGCGAGGCAGGCAGGCGCAACCTCCTGGGTTGCCGCTATCCCAAAAAATGGGGCGGCCGGGAGATGGATTGGGTGACCACCTGCATGCTCATGGAGGAGATCGGGACCCTGGGCTATGAGTTCTCCTGTGTCTTCGGCGTCGGGGCGGAACTCGTCTGCGACGCGATCATCCTCCACGGAACCGACGAGCAGAAGGAAAAGTACGTCAAGCCGCTCCTGAAGGGCGATCTTTTCGCCGCCGAGTGCCTGACGGAACCCCGCGGCGGCTCGGACTTCTTCGGCGCGACGACGAAGGCGGAGGACATGGGGGACTACTTCCTCCTGAACGGCCAGAAGCGCTTCATTGTCGGCGGGGAAGGGGCCGACTACTTCCTGCTGTACGCCCGGACGAACTTCGATCCCGCCGTCAAGCCCCAGGCGTCGATCACCGCCTTCATCGTGGACCGCGGTCCGGGGGTGGAAACGAAGTACCTCTACGGACTGATGGGCTGCCGGGGCGGCGGCACGGCGCGGCTCGTCTTCAAGGACGCGAAGGTCCCGAAGACCAACATCGTGGGCAAGCTCCACGGGGCCTATGACGTCTTCAACACGATGATGATTCCGGAACGCCTGGGGACGGCGGCCATGACCATCGGCGCGGCGCGGCCGGCCCTCGAAGTGGCGACGAACTACACCGCCCGCCGGAAGGCCTTCGGGCAGATCATCGCCCAGTTCGAGGGGGTGAGCTTCCAGATCGCCGAGGCGGTGATGCTCCTCGACGCGGCCCGGTCGATGGCCTATGTGACGGCCTCTGCCGTGGACCGCGGGGTGGAGATGCACCGCATCCGCCGGATGGTGTCGGAATCGAAGAAGTTCATCACCGAGGCCTGCCAGAAGGTGGTCCACAACGCGATGCAGGTCTGCGGGGGGATCGGCTACACGAACGTCCTGCCGATCGAGCGGATCCACCGCGACGTGCGGCTGGCCTCCATCTGGACCGGCACGAGCGAGGTCATGTCCATGATCACCGCCCACGAATGGTACCGGGAGTACTTCCAGGCCAAGGCGGCGCGCCTCACCCGCGACGCCGAGGCCGACGCCGCCGAGGCCGAGGCGGCCGACGAGATCATCTACGAGTAGGGGCGACCTTTGCGTCGCCCGGGGCGACCGAACCGTCGCCTATTTTTAATGCAGAATTAAATCCAATCGTTGCAAATCCGTCGCGGCCCGGGAACAGCCCCGGGCCGGCGAACGGATGACGCGCAGGTCGCGCGCCGGCAGAAGGAGGGCGGGGACGCACATCGCGCCGCGGCCTCAAACACCCGCCCGTCCGCCCCGGGCGGCGTCGCCCCCACCCCGTCTTTATCCCATCGATATTCGGCACTTGACGCCGCGAACCCGCGTGGCCCCGCCGCTCTTCCTCCCCGCGCCCCACCGGTCCGCACGCCCGTGGCATGCCCCTTGCGAAAGGCTGAAGTCAAAAGCCCCCGACACATGCGAAAGCGGAAAGGAGCAGGGTCCATGAAGACATCGCTGAAACTGATCGAGCTGGTTCGGGACAAAGGGGAAGACATCGCCGGAAACTGGGCCAGGGATGTCCGGAAGAACGCCAAAACACCCTTCTATCACGATCTGCCCGACGAAAAGATCCTGCCGCAGGCCATCCATTTCTACGAACACCTGCTTAAGATCGTCAACCTCGACGACCCCTTCGCCGGCGCCCGGGATTACTTCTCCGGCTATGCGGAGCGGCTCTACCGGGACGGGGTCCCCCTGAACGAGGCCGTCTATGCCCTGGTCCTGATGCGCCGTCACATCTGGCTCTACGCCGAGTTTCAGGTCACCTTCATCACGGCGATCGAACGGAATCAGGCCGTGGAAAGCCTGCTCCGCACGACGCTCATCTTCGATTACATCATGTACTTCGTCACCGAAACCTACGAGACCCTCCTGAAGCGTCAAGCCGCGCCGAAGCGGACGACCCGGAAAAAGGGCGATTACGTCATCCCGTGGTCCAGCTGGGCCAGCCTCTGGGGGGAGGGGCGCGACAAGAAGGAGGAGGCATTCCATAATCTCAATGACCCTGCGAGGTGAACGACGTGGAAAGGTATGAAAATCAGGGAACGATCGTTTCGGTCCGGGGAAGCGTCGTGGACGCCTTCTTCCCCAAACAGCTCCCGGCCATGCGCCAGGTTTTGCGGGCCGGAGAAAACCAGCGGATCCAGATCGAGGTCTTCACCCAGTTGGACGCGCACACCATCCGGGGGGTGGCCCTCACCCCCACCCAGGGGCTGGCGCGGGGATCGGTCATCGTCGACACGGGCCAGCCGTTTACCGTGCCCATCGGCAAGCGCCTGCTGGGCCGCGTCTTCAATGTCTTCGGGGATACCATCGACAAGCTGGAGCCGGTCAGCGGCGGCGAGTGGCGCTCCATCCACAACGAGCCCGTCGCCCTGATCGAACAGTCCACCGTGGCGGAGATCTTCGAGACGGGGATCAAGGCCATCGACGTCCTGGCGCCGCTGGAGCGGGGCGGCAAGGCTGGCCTGTTCGGCGGCGCCGGCGTGGGCAAGACGGTGCTCATCACCGAGATGATCCACAACATGGTGAGCCATCACGAGGGCGTGAGCATCTTCTGCGGGATCGGCGAGCGCTGCCGGGAAGGCGAGGAGCTCTACCGCGAGATGAAGGACGCCGGCGTCCTGGGCAACACGGTCATGGTCTTCGGGCAGATGAACGAGCCGCCCGGCGCCCGGTTCCGGGTGGGACACGCCGCCCTCACGATGGCGGAGTACTTCCGGGACGACCAGAAGCAGGACGTCCTGTTTCTGATCGACAACATCTTCCGCTTCATCCAGGCGGGCTCCGAGGTCTCCGGCCTCATGGGGCAGCTGCCCTCCCGTCTGGGCTACCAGCCGACCCTGGCCACGGAGCTGGCGGAGCTCGAGGAGCGGATCTCGAACACGAAGACGGGGGCCATCACCTCCATCCAGGCCGTCTACGTCCCGGCGGACGATTTCACGGACCCCTCCGCCTCCCACACCTTCGGACACCTGTCCGCCTCCATCGTCCTGTCGCGCAAGCGGACAAGCGAGGGCCTCTACCCGGCGGTCGACCTTCTCCAGTCCAACTCCAAGATGCTCATGCCCAACATCGCCGGCGAACGGCACTACCGCATCGCCCAGGACATCCGCAAGACCCTCTCCGTCTACGAGGACCTGAAGGACATCATCGCCATGCTGGGCATCGCGGAGCTCTCCCGGGAGGACCAGCGAACCGTCTTCCGGGCCCGCCGGCTGGAACGGTTCTTCACGCAGCCCTTCTTCGTCACGGAGCAGTTCACCGGCACCGACGGCAAGATGGTGGCCCTGGCCGACTCCCTGGACGGCTGCGAGCGGATCCTGAACGACGAGTTCGCCGACTACCCCGAGAGCGCCCTGTACATGATCGGCGACATCAGCGAGGCGAAGATCCATGAAGCTTAGAATCCTGCTCCCCGCGGAGGTCATGCTCGAGGAAGAGGTCACCAAGGTCGTGGCCGAGGCCGAAAACGGGTCGTTCTGCCTCCTGCCCCACCACACCGACTTCGCGGCCACCCTGGCGCCGGGCATCTTCACGTACACGACCGCGGCGGGGGACGAGGCGCTCCTGGCCATGGACACGGGCGCCCTGATCAAGCAGGGGGCGAACGTGCTCGTCTCCACCCGCAACGCCATCCGGGCGGAGGATCTGGACAGGATCAAGCAGGTGGTGGAAAAACAGTATCAGGTGCTCGACGAACGGGAAAAGATGGCGCGCGCCGCCTCCGCCCGGCTGGAGGCCGACCTGATCCGGCGGTTCATGGAGCTGAACCAGACGCGGTAGCGGCGTGAAGCTCCCGGCGGTACACCCCCACCCTCGATCAAGGAGGCGAGGTCCGGCATGGAAAACGAAAAGACATCCCAGGAGCGGCGCCGGCAGATCGCCGCAACCTTCACCAAGAAGATCGCCCAGCGGCAGGCCATGCGCATCCGGGGCCAGAAGCAGAAGGACCGCATCGTCTGGTTCGGATTGGGGATGTTCGGCGTCGTCGGCTGGTCGGTGGCGATTCCCACCCTGATCGGCGTGGCGCTCGGCCTGTGGATCGACCAGAACCTGCCGAGCCGCTTCTCCTGGACCCTGATGCTGCTGATCGCCGGCGTGACGGCCGGTTGCATGAACGCCTGGTACTGGGTGAAGCGGGGGAGCTACAACATCGAACACTTAGAGGGCGAAACGGACGAAGAGGAGACCCATGAGAAGCGCCGCTGATTTCCTGCCGGCCTTCGCGGCCGGCCTGGCCCTGGGCGCCGTCTTTTTCGGCGGGCTCTGGTGGACCGTCCGCCGCCTCGTCGCCGCGCCGAGGCCGTCCCGGCTCCTCTGGCAGAGCTTCGCCCTCCGCTTCGGCATCGCGCTGGCGGGGTTCTACGCGGTGGCGAACGGACAGGGCGGGCCGCTGGCGGTCGCGGTCCTGGGATTTCTCGTGATGCGCGAACTCATCGCGCGGCGCTTTTTCATCCGCGCGGATTCCTCGGGAGGCATGCCATGGAAGTCATGACGCTGCAGATGATCAGTCCCGACCAGATCGTCCTCTGGAAGTGGGCCTTCATCACCATCAACGCGACCCTGCTCTTCACCTGGCTGGTCATGGGGATCCTGGTCTGCGCCTCCTTTCTGATCACGCGGCGGCTGTCCGCGGGCACCCGGATCCCACGCTGGCAGAACCTGCTGGAGGTCATCGTCGGGGCGATGCGCGAACAGATCCGGGAGGTGACCGAAGAGGACACGGACGAATACATGCCGTTCATCGGGACGATCTTCCTGTTCATCCTCACCTCGAACCTCCTGTTCATCATCCCCGGCTACGTGACGCCCACGGCATCCCTGACCACCACGGCGGCCCTGGCGGTCTGCGTTTTCCTGGCCGTGCCCATCTACGGCATCCGCAAGCAGGGGATCGTGAATTACCTCAAGGAGTACTTCCAGCCCATCTTCATCTTTTTCCCCTTTCACGTCATGGGCGAGTTTTCCCGAACCCTGGCGCTGGCCGTCCGGCTCTTCGGCAACATGATGAGCCATGAGAAGGTCATCGCGATCCTCCTGGCCATCACCCCCCTGCTCTTTCCGGTCGCCATGCACATCCTGGGACTTCTGATCGGCGCCATCCAGGCCTACATCTTCGCGATCCTCGCGATGGTCTACATCGCCTCCGCCACAGGGGCGCACCACGAAAAGCAACCAAGCGCCGCGGTTCCGTCGGAAGCGGTCAAACTGGCTTCGGCCAAATAAACAAAGAAAGGAAGGAAGACTATGGACAGCATGAGCATCATAGGAATGGCTTCGGTGATCGCTTCCGCGATCTGCATGGGGATTGGGTCCATCGGCACGGGACTCGGGGAGGGGAGGGCCGTCCAGCAGGCCCTGATGGCCATCGCCCAGCAGCCGGATGAAAAGGGCGCCCTGACCCGAACCCTGTTCGTGGGTCTGGCGATGATCGAGTCCATCGCCATCTACTGCTTCGTGATTTCCATGATCCTGATCTTCGCCAATCCGTTCTGGAATCAGGTCATTCCAAAGGTTGTCGCGGGAGGATAGGTCCATGCATATCGACGGGTTCGTATTTTTTGCCCAGATCGTCAACTTCCTGATCCTGATCTATCTGCTGAAGCGTTTTCTCTACGGCCGGATCATCCAGGCCATGGACAACCGGGAGGCGAAGATCGCCGCCCGGATTGCCGAAGCCGAGACGATGAAGGTGGATGCTGCGGCGGCGGCGGAGAATTACGCCCAGAAGATGAAGGGTCTCGATGCACGGTTCGAGGCGTTGCTCAACGAGGCGCGGCTGGAAGCGGAGGAACGGCGCAAGGAGCTGCTCGCCAAGGCCCGCGAAGAGGTGGACGGGATCCAGAAGAACTGGCAGGAGGCCCTCAAGCGCCAGCAGGAGGCGTTCCTCCAGGAGCTGCGCCGCCTGACGGGCCAGCAGCTCTGGACCATCGTCGGCCGCGTGCTGGCCGATCTGGCCGACGCCGACCTGGAGCAGCGGATCGTCAAGGTCTTTCTCCACCGCCTCACCACCCTGGACGAGCAGCGGCGGCTGGAGATCAAGGCCTCGCTCCGTGGTGAGGGGGAGCTCTATATCGACAGCGCCTTCGCCATCGCTCCGGAGGCCCAGGAGCAGATCCGATCCGTTCTCAAAGGCCATTTCACCAACGGCGTCCGCATCTTCTACCGGGTCCGGCCGGAGGTCGTCTCCGGAATCGAGATGCGGGCGCACGGGCACAAGATCGCGTGGAGTTTCCAGGAGTACATGGAAACGATGCAGGAAAATCTCTCCCAGGCCCTGCAACGGGAGGCCCAGGGAACAGCCTAAAGGAAGAGGATCATGGAAGGGAACGCAAAGTCGAGAGAAAGCACGTCACGGGGCGATGACGGAGTCTTGAAGTCCTTCCTCGCCAGCACCTTTTCCACTCTGGACGAGGTCCTGCTGAGTCAGCAGCCCGACCTGACGCTCCACGAAGTCGGGGTCGTGAAGTTCGTCAGCCGGGGGATCGTCCGCGTCGACGGCCTGCCCAACATCCGGGCGGAGGAACTCGTGCGCTTCCCGGGAAACCTGATGGGACTCGTGTTCAACATCGACCCGGACGAGGTCGGCGTGATCCTCCTCGACCCGAGCGAACACATCGGCGCCGGCGCCGAGGTCCACCGCACCGGCCGGGTCCTGGACGTTCCCGTGGGGGACGCGATGCTGGGACGCATCGTGGACGCCCTGGGCCGCCCCCTGGACAACAAGGGGGACATCGCCGCCGCGAAACGACTCCCCGTCGAGCGGGAGGCCCCGGCGGTCATGGACCGGCTCCCCGTCACCGTCCCCCTCCAGACGGGGATCAAGGTGATCGACGCCCTCATCCCCATCGGCCGCGGCCAGCGCGAGCTGATCCTGGGCGACCGTCAGACGGGCAAGACCGCCATCATCCTGGACACGATCATCAACCAGAAGGGCAAGGACGTCATCTGCATCTACTGCGCCATCGGCAAGCAGAGCTCCGACACGGCCCGGGTCGTCGCCGACCTCGAGGCCCACGGGGTGATGAACTTCTGCACGATCGTCGTCGCCACGGGGGAGGACCCGCCGGGACTGCAATTCATCGCCCCCTACGCGGCCACCTCGATGGGGGAGTACTTCATGTCCCAGGGCCGGGACGTCCTCGTCGTGTACGACGATCTGACCCGCCACGCCCGCGCCTACCGGGAGCTCTCCCTCCTCCTGCGCCGCCCGCCCGGCCGCGAGGCCTTTCCCGGCGACATCTTCTACATCCACTCGCGGATGCTCGAACGGTCCACCCACCTCCGGGCGGAGCTGGGCGGCGGGTCGCTCACCGCCCTGCCCATCACGGAGACGGAGGCCCAAGACATGTCGTCGTACATCCCGACCAACCTGATCTCCATCACCGACGGCCAGATCTACCTCTCCCCGCCGCTCTTCCAGAAGGGCATCCTGCCGGCCATCGACGTGGGCAAGTCCGTCTCCCGCGTCGGCGGCAAGACGCAACTGCCCGCCTACCGGGCCGTCGCCGGCGACCTGCGGCTGTCCTACTCGCAGTTCGAGGAGCTGGAATCCTTCTCCCGGTTCGGCACCCGCCTCGATGAGAGCACCCGCCGGACGCTGGAACGGGGCTGGCGGGTCCGGGAGATCCTGAAGCAGAATCAGTACGTCCCCCTGCCCGTCGCGGAGCAGATCGCCGCGTTGCTGTCCGTGACCGGCGGCGCCCTGGACGAGGTGCCCCTCGAGCGGGTCGGCGAGGCGGAAGCGGCCATCCGTCAGGCGGTGCGGGAGCAGCTGATCGACCTGTGCGCCCGCATCGAAGCGGGGGAAAAACTCGGCCTGTCGGACAAGGAGGCCATGCTGCGGGTGGCCCGGGACGTCGTGGCCAAGAAATTCAGGGAGGAATCCCGTGCAGACAACGGAAGCGCTTAAGCGAACCATCAAGAGCGCCGGGGATCTCCTGTCGGTCGTCAAGACGATGAAGGCCCTGGCCGCCGTCAGTATCCGCCAGTATCAGAAGGCCGTCGAATCGCTGGCGGACTACAACCGGACCGTGGAAATGGGCCTGCAGATCCTGCTCAAGAGCCAGCCGGACCTCACCCTGCTGTCCCGGCCCCAGCCGGTTCGGCGCCTGGGGGTCATCGTCTTCGGCTCCGATCAGGGCCTGTGCGGTCAGTTGAACGAGCAGATCGCCACGCACGCCCTTTCGGAGATGGACGCCCTCAAGGCGCCGCGGTCGGAGCGGACGATCCTGTCCGCGGGGATGCGCGTCACCGATTACATCGGTGACGCGGGCCAGCGGGTGGAGGAAACCCTGACCACGCCCGGCTCGACCTCCGGGATCACGCCCATGGTTCAGGAAATCATCATGATCCTGGAAAGCTGGCGCTTCGAGAAACACATCGACCATTTTGTCCTGTATTACAACAAGTACCTGTCCGGCGCGTCCTACCGGCCGATCACCGTCCCGCTCCTGCCCGTGGACCCCGCCTGGCTCAGGGACATCGCGAAAAAGAAATGGCCGTCCCGAAGCTTTCCCATCTTCACCCTGGATCCCGACGTCCTGCTGTCCACACTGGTGCGGGAATACCTCTTCGTTTCCCTCTACCGGGCCTTCGCCGAATCCCTGGCCAGCGAAAACGCCAGCCGTCTGGCCTCCATGCAGAATGCCGAGAAGAATATCGAAGAGCGTCTCCAGGAGCTCCATGTCCACTACCACCGGCAGCGGCAGATGACCATCACGGAGGAGCTCCTCGACATTGTCGCCGGCTTCGAGGCGTTGCAGGAGCAGGCCCGATTGAAGGCGAGCAGCGCGCATGCGGAAAGGGGGGTGTCATCATGACGTCGAGCGACAAAAGGTTCTGTGCGATCTGTGCCTGGCGGGGAACCTGTCAAAAACGGTTCAGCGTCCCCGTCGACGGTCTGCTGAACGTCTACTGCCCCGATTATACGCGGGACATCCAGATCAAGGATACCCGGGATCTGGACCGGGCGCTTGTGGACTATCAGATCAGCCAGTGGCAGGCCGAGGCCCGGAAAAAGGTCGGCCCGACGATCACCTTTTCCCGGGAGACGGGCAGCGGCGGCAGCGAGATCGCCCGGATCGTGGCCACCCGGCTCAAGATGGACCTGATCGGCGGCCAGATCATCCAGAAGGTGGCGGAAAGCGCCAAGATGAGCACGAAGGTCATCGAAACCCTGGACGAGAAGGGCGTCACGTTCATGGAGAGCATCGTCAACTCGATGTTCGCCAGTCGCCACATCTGGCCCGACGAATACCTCCGCCACCTGACCATGGTCATCGGCGCCACCGGTCAGCACGGAAATGCCGTCCTCATGGGCCGGGGCGCCAACTTCATCCTCAAGCCGGAGCGGACCTTCCGCCTGCGCATCATCGCGCCCCTGGAGAAGCGGGTCCAGTACCTGATGGAGCGCGGCAAACTTTCCCGGAGCGATGCGGAAAAGTTCATCGTGAACAAGGATGCGGACCGGAAGAAATTCATCAAGAAAAACTTCAAGGCGGACGTCTCCGACCCGGCGCACTACGATCTGGTCGTCAACACCGCCTATGTCAGCGTGGAGGGCGCCGTGGCCGCCATCATCGACGCCTTCGAGGCCCGGACCTTCGTCTTCGGCCAGGACGAGGCCGGCGCGTCACCGGGCGGCGGCGCGGGCGCGAAGAAAACGGGCGCCGCCCCGCAATCCGCCGCCCGGTGACGTTTCATGCAGCCGCCGCCGGACGTTGGGCTTCCGGCGGCCGGGGCGTAAGGGCATGCCGTGAAAAGCAGGACCGTGAAAGAGGTGCCGGGGAGCCCGGGAAAGATGGAACGGCTGGAACGGGATCTCCTGCTTGCGCTCGCCGAGGAGGTCGTGCTGCAGCTGCGCAACAGGCTCATGGAAGCCGAGACGCAGCACCCCCTCGAATCGGCCATCCGCATCGCCGACTTCCAGGAACGGCTCTGGTGCATCGAAGACCTGACCGACAAAATCCGCACGCAGGTCCGCAAGGAAACGAACCTTTGAGCCCGGCCTACGGAAAGGACGCCAGGCCGCAGAGCACGGCGCCCAGCAGGGCGGCGCGCTCGTAGACGATCACGGTTACCGGGATCCGCGCCACCGTCCCGGCCATCCGGCCCTTCCGGCGAAAGGCCGCCAGGAAGGCCGGCGCCCTCAGAACCGGCAGGATGCGCCGGGGAATCCCTCCGCCGAGGTACACGCCGCCATCGGCCATGACCTTCAGGGCCAGGTTGCCCGCCTCCGCCGCCAGGATGGCGGCGAAGAGGTCCAGCGTCCGGCGGCAGAGGCCGTTCCCCCGCTCCAGGGCCCCCGCAACGATGACCGGGTTCGGATCGTCCGCCTCCGACAGGGCCTCGGTCAGCCAGGCCGGCTCGCGGCCGTTGCAACCGTCCCGGAGAAATTCGTAGAGGCGGCGCAACCCCTGCCCGGAGCAGACCGTTTCATAGCCGACGTGATCGAGCTGCGCCTGCAGCCCGGTCAGCAGGGCCGCCTGCTGTTCTCCCGCCGGCGCGAAATCCACGTGCCCTCCCTCGGAGGGGTGGACCCGGTACTCAAAGCCGTTCCAGGTCAGAAAGGCCTCCCCCAGTCCGGTCCCCGGGGCAATCAGGGCCAGGGTCCCCCGTTCCGCCGGCTCCCCCGGGCTCAACACCTCCAGATCCGCCGGCCCCAGCGCGGGAATGGCCCAGGCCATCGCCTCGACGTCGTTGACGATCCTGACGGACGGCGTCCCCAGAACGTCGCGGAGGCGACCGACGTTCAACTGCCAGGGGAGGTTCGTGATGTTGGCGGCGCCCTCCCGCACCGGTCCCGCGACGCCGAGACAGACCGCCGTCACGGGCAGCTGGGCCTCCTCCAGGAATTCCCGGATCATCGTCTCCGGATCGGGACACCGCCCGCTGGGCAGGGTCGCCGCGTGGAGCGGTTCGCGCGGATCGCCGTAAGGGGAAAAAACGCCCAGATGGGTCTTCGTTCCGCCGATGTCGCCCGCCAGCAGCATGTCGCCTCCTTTTCGGGATCTTCGGGGACCGGGGCGGTCGACCGGTGTCGCGGCGGCCGCGCCTCCCGGCACCGTCCCCCCCGGGCTCGTCAGGGGGGAATCGCTTCCCGCCTCAGCCAGTCCAGATACGCCGGGTCGCCCGCGACGATCGGAACGGCGATGATTTCCGGAAGTTCATAGGCATGCAGGGCCCGGATCGCCGCCGCGACCGTGTCGAAGAGATCCGCCCGCGTCTTGATCAGGCATTGCCACTCCCGGGCCTCCTCGATCCGCTCCTGCCAGCGGTAAACGCTCGCCACCGGGCCGGCGACCTGCACGCAGGCGGCCAGTCGCCGCTCCACGAGCATCCGGGCCAGGCGCGTCGCCCCCTCTTCCGTGTCGATGGTCGTGACCACCTGGATTGCCGCCGTCATGGCCGCCCCCTTCCACATCCGTTTTTGGAACGTTTCCCGGCCGGCCGCCCGGTCGACCGGAACGCGATCCGACCCGAGGCCCGTTCAATTCACGACGGACCGGGAATAGAGATTCAGCACCGCCACGCCGGCGCCGATCAGGAACAAACCGACGATGGCGGGCGCATCCAGAGACTGCCCCAGGAAAAGCCAGCCGATCAGGGCGATGAGGGCCATCCCGGCCCCGGACCACACCGCATAGGCCACGCCGACCGGCAGGGTCCGCAGCGTCAGGGAAAGGAAGAAGAAAGAAATTCCATACCCCAGAACGACGACCAGCGATGGAACGAGACGGGTGAATCCGTCGGAGACCTTGAGCGCCGATGTCCCCACCACCTCCGCGAGAATCGCGACGGACAGAAAAACCCACTGCATGGCTATTCCCCCCTCCTGAATTCGTACATCATGATCGCCGCGGCCTGGGGCAGGCTCAGCGATTCGGCGGCGCCGGCGCCGGGGATGCACCAGCGTTCGTCCGTCAGGTCGAGCAGCGCCGGCGGCAGGCCGTGGGTCTCGTTGCCCAGCAGCAGGGCCGTTTGCGGCGGGCAGGGATGGGGCGGGACGCCCCGGCGGACATCACTGCCGATGAGGCGGAAACGCCCCCGGAGTGCCGGCAGCACCGCCGAAAGATCGAGATCGGCTGTCACGTGCAGGTGAAAGAGGCTGCCCATGGACGTCCGGATGACCTTCGGGTGGGTCCAGTCCGCCGACCCGGCGCCGACGAGCACCGTCCGGAATCCGAACCAGTGGGCCGTCCGCAGGAGCGCGCCGAGATTGTTGGGATTGTTGACCCGGTCGATCAGGAGCAGCGGCCCGGGTCCCGTTTCCCAGGCAACCGCGGAAAGGGGCGGCGGCAGGGCCGCCACGGCCATGATGCCCTCCGGGGCGGGGTCCTGGCTGATCTGCTTCCAGGACCGTGCCGGAACCGCATGGACCACCCCCGACGGCAGGGACGCGACCAGGGCCTGGTGGCGCGCCGCGGCGTCCTCCGCCACCAGCACGGCCTGGACCGCCCAGGGGCTCCGCAGGAGTTCCCGGACGACCTTCTCCCCCTCGGCGAGGCACAGTCCCTCCCGCCGGCGGTATTTCGTCTGGTTCAGCTTGGCCCACGCGGTCACGCGTGCGGACGATAATGCATGCAAATCATGAACCCCCGGGGGAATCGACGCACCCTGCGAACAACGGCCCGTCCCGGCCCCGCCCGCGCCGGCGGGCAGGGCAACCCGACGCTTTGCGCGGAGAGGCTCTTTCTCTTTCATCCGGTTACGGAAGGTCCCAGGCCGTGCGCAGCCGCTCCCGGTCCTCCGCCACCAGCTGCACCAGGACCGGAAACAGGGCCGGGTCGAGCCAGCGGAGAATGTCCTCGAGCCGCGGCAGCGCCACGGCGGTGCACCCCGCCGTTGCCTGGTCCGGTCCGCCCCAGGCGTGGAGGAAGACGCAGGAGCCGCCGCCGGGCACGGCCGGATCGTCGTTGTGGCCGATCACGGCCCCCAGGCGGTAAAGATCGTCTTTCCTCAGCATCTCCTCGTGGCGGCTCCAGGCCGGGGCCTCCACGGCGGTATCGACGAGGCGGTTGTAGCGGGGCGATGCGGGGTCGTCCACGCATTTCAGGCCGGCCGTGGCCTGACGGTAGGGAAGGCGGATCCCGGAGACATCCGCCGCCGGGGCGTAGCCGAAGGCGACGCGAATCCTGAACACGCCCGCGGGAGACCGGCCGTCCCCCTCTTTTTTGACCGGACCGTCCGGCGGCGGCGGCGCCAAGCCCCGCCCCCAGGCGAGGCCGTTGCGCCCCAGGACGGCGGGGATCCGCCCCCCGACGGCCAGCCACGGCGTCCCCGCCGCCGTCCGCTCATACCGCTCGAGGGCGGCGGCAACGGCGTTCCAGCCCGGCACGGTCACCAGGAGGGCCTGCCGTGATTCGGCCGGAACCGGCTTGACGTCCCGGCGTTCGCAGTCGGACGGCATCGAGGATGGTGACGGCATGATCAGCCTCTACAACGCCGGGCTTCCCCAACCCGGACACCCGCCGGGCCTCACCCGGCCGGATCCTCCTTCTCCCCGGCCTCGTCGTCGATCACCATCCGGACGGGGTGCGGCAGGGCCAGCGAGGCGACGATCGACACCGCCAGCACCGCCGCGATGACGCCCAGGGAGAGTCCCACCGGGATCTTGACCCACTCCGTCAGGATCATCTTCATCCCGACGAAGGACAGGACCACCACCAGGCCGTAGCGCAGATAGTAGAACAGGCGCATCATCCCCGCCAGGGCGAAGAAGATCGACCTCAGCCCCATGATGGCGAACACGTTGGAGGTATAGACGATGAAGGGATCGGTGGTGATCGCCAGGACCGCCGGGATGGAATCCACGGCGAAGATCACGTCCGTCGTCTCCAGGACGAGGACCACGGCAAAGAGCGGCGTCGCCACCCACCGGCCCGCCTCCCGCACGAAAAACTTCCCCCCGGCATAATCGTTCGTCACCGGCATGACCTTGCGCAGGAGCTTGAGGGCGACGTTCCGGTCCGGGTGGACGTCCCCTTCCCCGCTCCGCGCCATCTTGACGGCGGTGAAGATGAGGAAGGCGCCGAAGACATAGATGATCCAGTGGAACTGCTCGATCAGGGCCACGCCGGCCGCGATGAACACCGCCCGCATCACGAGCGCCCCGATGATCCCCCAGAACAGGGCCTTGTGCTCGTACTGCGGCGGGATCCCGAAGTACGAAAAGATCATGAGAAAGACGAAGAGGTTGTCGACGCTCAGGGATTCCTCGATGAGGTAGCCGGCGAGGAAGGCCAGGGCCTTCTCCGACCCCTTGACCCAATAGACCCCCAGGCAGAACAGCATAGCGAGGCTGATCCAGAACGCCGTCCACAGCAGGGCTTCCCGAACCTTGATCACATGGGCCTTGCGGTTGAAGACGCCCAGATCCAGGACGAGCATGACGAGTACGAAGGCAATGAAAATTCCCCAATACACCATCTGTTCCGACATTTCTTACCGTTTCCTCTGCAATCTCTGGGCGGCGTGATGGATCACGTCCCAGGCCCCGCCGAAGGGCGGGGCGTACGCGAGATCGAGATAGCCGATCTCGTCCAGGGTCAGTCCGGACCACAGCGCCGCCGAGAGGGTGTTGATGCGGCCGACCGCCCCCGTCTCCCCGATGGCCTGTGCGCCCAGAAGTTTGCCGGATGCCCGGTCCGCCACGAGTTTCAGGCCGAGCTTCCGTTTTCCGAAGGGACCGGCGATCGCGTTGCCCCAGAAGACGTCGCCGACGGGATCGAACCCCGCCTGCCGCGCCTCCGCCTCGTTCAGGCCCGTCGCCGCCGTTTCGAGCTCGAAGATCTTGAAGGACTGGGCCCCGACGACGCCCGGGTGCGCGGCGGGGCGGCCGCCGATGGTCCGTCCCGCCAGACGGCCCTGCTTGTTGGCCGTGTCGCCCAGGGGCAGATAGGCCCATCGGCCGCTTACCCGGTGGTACACCTCGCAGCAGTCGCCGACGGCGTAAACGTTCGGGGCCGATGTCCGCTGTTGCGCGTCGACGCCGATCGCGCCCGTCGCGCCGATCCGGAGCCCCATGCCCCGGGCCAGGGTCACGTTCGGGGCGATGCCCACGGCCACGAGGACCAGGTCCGCCTCGATCGGTCCCCGGCTCGTCATCACCGTCAGCGGACAGGACGTTCCCGCCTCGATCCCGTGCAGCTCCGTATCCGCGAGAAAGGCCACGCCGTTCCGCTCCAGGGCGGCGACGATCTCCCGGGCGAATTCGGCGTCCCAGCGCGCGACCGGCAGGTCGCCGCGATGGACGACCGTCGTCTCCATCCCGCGGTCGCGGAGGGCCTCGCACATCTCCATGCCGATGAACCCCGCGCCGATGACCACGGCCTTGCGGCAGGCGCTCCGGTTCAGATGCGCCTTGATCCGGATGGCGTCCGCCAGGTTCTTCAGCAGGAACACCCCCGGCAGGTCGAATCCCGGCCCCGCCGGAAGCCGGGACTCGGCGCCGGTCGCCAGGACCAGCACGTCGTAAGGCAGCAGTTCACCGGTGGTCAGCCGCGCGCGGCCCTGGGCGGCATCGACCGCCGCCACCGTCGACTCCAGGCGCACCTCGATGCCCGCTTCCCGGAATTTCTCGGGCGTGCGGGCGACCAGCGTTCTCTCGTCCCTGATTACATCGCCGATGTAATAGGGCATCGGTCAGGCGGCATAGGACACGAACGCCCCCTGTTCGATCATCGTGATCTCCAGGGAGGGATCGTTCCGTTTGGCCTCCGCGGCCACGGATGGACCGGCCGCGCCCCCGCCGACAATGACGACCCGTTTCCCCATCTTGCACCTCCGTCGGGTTTGTGGAATTTAACGGTCCGGCGGACGGTCCCGCCGGTCCGCCCGGCCCGGCGATCTAGGTCGCCGCCCGCGGCTTCCGGACGGCCAGGATCAGGCCCCCCGCGGCGATCATGAGCAGGCACAGAAGCTGGCCCATGCTGAACAGTCCCAGGAACAGGCCGAGTTGCGCGTCCGGCTCCCGGAAATATTCGATCACGAAGCGTGCCGTCCCGTAGCCGATCACGTACAGACCGAAGAGGAACCCGTCGAACGGGCTCCTCCGGCGGATCGCCCACAGGAGGAGGAACAGGAGAACCCCCTCGCCCAGGGCCTCGTAGAGCTGCGAGGGATGGCGGACGAGATGGTCGGCGTCGAGGGGGAAGATCATGCCCCAGGGGACGTCGGTCGCCCGGCCGTAGAGTTCCCCGTTGATGAAATTGCCGATGCGGCCGAAGGTATAGCCCAGCGGGATCGCCGGGGCGAACAGGTCCGCCCAGTTCCAGAAATCCGCGCCCTGCGTCCGGCAGAAGAGCGCCGTCGCGACGATCACGCCGATCGTCCCGCCGTGATACGACATCCCGCTGATCCCGACGAAGCGGATGCCGTTCGTGAATTCGAACGGCAGGAAAATTTCCAGGGGGCGCCCGAGGTAGTAGCTGAAATTGTAGAACAGGACATACCCCAGGCGCGCCCCCAGGATGAGACCGAAGATCGCCCAGACGAAGTAGTCCTGCACCTGCTCGATGCGGTACGGATACCCCTCCCGGCCGATCCGGCGACGGACCAGGAGGTACGTCACGCCGAAGGCGACCAGGTACATCAGGCTGTAGTACCTCAGCTGAAAGCTGCCGATCTCCAGGAGGTTCGGACTGAGATGGAAAGGGAGGTACCGCCAGGATTCGAGGAGATTCGCCATGCTCAATAGGCCTCTCCCTTGAGATCCTCGATGTACAACTGGGCGGCGTAGGCGGCCGTGGCGCCGTCGCCGCAGGCCGTGATCACCTGCCGGAGCAATTTTTGAATGCAATCGCCGCAGGCGAAGATCCCCGGGGCGGAGGTCCGCATGTCCGGATCGACCCGGACATACCCGTTCGGATCGCGGTCCGCGATGCCGGCCAGGAGGTCCGTATTCGGCGTCAGCCCGATGAAGACGAAGACCCCTTCCGCCGGAATGACGCGGACCTCGGCGGGGTTCCGGACGTTCTGGATACGGATCCCCTCCACGAAATCCTTCCCCTCGACCGCCTGGACGACGCTGTTCCATGCAAAGGCGATCTTCGGATGGGCAAAGGCGCGCTCGGGCAGGACGCCCGCCGCCCGCAGGCGCTCCCGCCGGTGGACGAGGGTCACCTGGCGCGCGAAGCGGGTCAGATAGAGCGCCTCCTGAACCGCCGTGTTCCCGCCGCCGACCACCACCACGTCACGATTGCGGTAGAAGGGGCCGTCGCAGGTCGCGCAGTACGAGACGCCCCGGCCGATGAATTCCGCCTCCCCCGGGACACCCAGGCGCCGCCAGTTCGCCCCCGCCGCGACGATCACGGCGAGGGTGTCGTAGGTCGTTCCGCCGGCCGTCACCCGCCAGCCGGCCGTCCCGCCCCAGGAGACGGGCGCGATGGCGGTCACGTCTCCGGCGACCCGTCTCAACCCGAAGGCGTCGGCCTGGGCGCGGAAACGCTCCCGCAGGTCGAACCCGTTGACGCCCTCCGGGAGGCCGGGATAGTTCTCGATCAGATCCGTCACCGTGATCTGGCTGACGGTGGATTCCCCCTCGATCATCAGGGTCTTCATCCTGGCCCGGGCGGCGTAGAGCCCCGCCGTGTATCCCGCCGGTCCGCCGCCGATAATCAGGATGTCTTCAACCTGCTCGGGTACCCGCTGTTTGTCCATGACGTTTCGCTCCTTGTCCCTGCGGTTGTTCTACCCAACAATCCCTTGTTTTGTAAAGTTGAATTTCGCCCGACGGTCGCTTTCGAGGGCGGCGGGACCACGGGCCCCTTCTATTGCGAGCGAGCGCTCGTTTTCTGCTTGACAGAACGCCGGCCCTGACCTATGGTTCGGCAGCATTTCATGCAAACGATCGAACGCTGTCGAGGAAGGAGCGACGCCATGCCCGAGAACCCCCTGCACGCCCTGATGAATCCGAAATCGATCGCCATCGCCGGCGCGGGCAACAATGCCATGAAGATGGGGACGATGCAGGCCCTGAGCGCGCTGAAGGACGGCTTCCAGGGGCCCCTCTACCCCATCCACCCCACGGAGAAGACCGTCATCGGCCTCAAGGCCTACGCCTCGCCGGAGGAACTGCCCGAGACGCCCGACCTCGGCCTGATCGTCGTCCCGATGGCCCAGGTCTTTCCCGTGATGGAGGCGTTCGGCCGGATCGGGACGAAGCGGATCATCGTCTGCACGGCGGGCTTCAAGGAGGTGGGCGCGGACGGGAGGCGCCTGGAAGCGCAACTCAACGAGACCGCCGCGCGCTGGGGGATCCGCTTCGTCGGCCCCAACTGCATGGGAATCCTCAATTCCGCGATCTCGCTCAACCTGACGGTCATGCGCTTCGACGGCCGCCCGGGAATGCTGGGGCTCGCCTCCCAGAGCGGGACCTACGTCACCCAGACCCTGTCCTACCTGCGCAAACAAGGCATCCGCCTGAGCAAGGCCATCAGCACCGGCAACGAGGCCAACATCGACCTGATCGAGGCCTTGGAATACCTGGGCGAGGACGAGCAGAGCCGGGCGATCATCCTGTACATCGAGGCGATCCGGGACGGCCGGCGGTTCGTCGAGACGGCCCGGAGGATCTCGCCGCACAAGCCGATCTTCGCGCAATATGTCAGCGGGTCCGCCGCCGGGGCCCGGGCCAGCCGAAGCCACACGGGCGCCATGGCCGGACCGGACTTCCTGTACGAGGGGATTTTCAGGCAGGCCGGCATCATCCGCGTCCATTCCATCGAGGACCTCTACGCCCACGGCTGGACGGCCGCCACCCAGCCCCCGCTCCGGGGAAACCGGATTGGCGTCATCACCCATTCCGGCGGGCCGGGCACCGCCATGTCGAACATCGCCGATCAGGGGGGGCTTACGATCCCCACGTTTTCCGAGGCGGTCCAGAGCCAGATCCGGCCGTTGATTCCGCCCCACGCCTCCAGCGCGAACCCCGTCGATCTGACCTTCAACATGGACACGGACCGGATGACGGTCCTGATCCCCGAGATCTTGCTCAAGAGCGGGGAAATCGATGGGCTGATGATCCACGGCCCCATGACGACGGGCTGGATGAAGGAGGTCTATCCCCATCTGTCGATGCTGTTCAACGACCTGCCCCTGGACGAGTTTATTGCCCAGTTCGTCAAGGACTTGACACCGGCGATGGTCCTGCCCTGGAAATACGACATGCCGATGATCCTGTGCTCCTTCCTGGACCGGAGCGACAACTACACGGAAGCCTACGAGGACAACAACATCCCCGTGTTCGACGCCCCGGAAAAGTCGGCCCGGGCAATGCTCTCCCTGTTCCGGCACAAGCAGATCCGGGAGCGCAGGCCCTTCACGCCGCCGGTCGCGCCGCCGAAGTCCCCGGAGGCGGAGCGGATCCTCAAAGACGCCGTCGCCGGGGGACAGAAGGCCCTCGACGAGGCCCAGGCCAAGCGCCTGCTCGCGCTCTACGGCATCCCCGTCACCCGGGAGAAACTCGCCGCCGACCCCGACGAGGCCGCTGCCGCCTCCGCCGCCATCGGCTATCCGGTCGCGCTCAAGGCCTGCGCCTGGGAGATCATGCACAAATCCGGACAGGGGCTGATCGCGCTCAACGTAAAAACGGACGCGGACGTGCGGGCCGCCTTCGCCGCGATCCGCCGAGCGGCCGGACGCGACGTCCCCGTCCTCGTCCAGGAGATGCTCTCGGGCGGCCGGGAACTGGTGGTCGGGATGACCCGCTTTCCGGGGTTCGACCCCTGCATCCTGTTCGGCCTGGGCGGCGTTTTCACGGAGGTCCTGAAGGACAATACGCTGCGGCTGGCGCCCCTGAGCGACGCCGACGCGGAGGAGATGCTGGACGACATCCGGGGGAAGGCCCTGCTGGCGGAGTTTCGCGGGATGCCGGCGGCGGACCGGACGGCGCTCGCCGCCGTCGTGCAGACGCTCGGCTTCATCGCCCTGCTCCACCCGGAGATCGCGGAGATCGACTTGAACCCCGTGATCCTCGCGGGCGCGAAACCGGTCGTGGCCGACGCCCTGTTCGTCCTGAAGGACTGAGGGGCGCCGCTTCCCAAACCTGTTCCTCGTCGCGGCCGGACCGGCGGACGGCGTCGAACGTCGTTGCTGCGGGACGCGCCGAAGGGAAGCGCTGAACGACCCGCCGTGCCGTTAATCTACCCCCAGACCATCCGGCAGACGAGCGGATAGATCGTCCGCAGTTTGTCGAGGACCGGTCCCCGCAGGACCCGCAGGGATTCCCCGTCCAGCGGGTCGACGACCGGAACCTCCCGGCCCGCCACGTCCAGGTCGAACCCCGTATTGTCCGCCACCTGCGCGACCGTCCCCCCCGTGAAGACATAATCCAGCGCGAGGCGCTGTTTCTCCCGGTCGAACTTCATGACCCCCAGGGGCGTGACCACGTGGGACAGGCCGCCGCGCCGCCACGGGGTGCGGACGTCGCCGTCGCCGGCCGCGGCGTTGACGAAATCGACCTTCGGCACGAAGAGCTTCTTCGTGTGGGTCATCGTGAAGAGGATCGTCCGGCGGCTCAGGGAGTAGAGCATGGCCGAGCCCGCGCCGCCGGGAAGCCGCAACCGGGGTTTCCCGTAATCGCCGATCACGGACAGGTTGATGCTGCCCCGCTGATCGATCTGAATGCCCGAGAGGAAGAAGACGTCCACGCCCCCCTTCTGGGCGAACCCGAAGAATTCGTGGAGCCCCTCCGAGATCCGGTTGGCCGGATCGCCGTAGATCATGGGCCGGAGGTTCGGGGCGTGGGTGTGCTGCGCGAGGAGGCAGCCCGCCGCCGGGATCGGGGAGAGGGTCCCCGTGGCGGCGAACTCGCCGTCGTTGAGCAGACGGGCGATGGCCCCGATCATCCTTTCATAGGGGTGAACCGGTTTGTCTTCCATGCGGGTCTCCTTGGCAGGCCGGCCCCGCCGCAGCGGCGGCGACCGTTCTTGCGTCCCGGGCCGCGCCCCTCAGGGCCGGGCGAATCCGACCGCCTTGAGATAGGCGTCATGGTCGGCGGGACCGAAGATATAGGTGTCGAGATACGCGCGAAAGGCCGCCTCGTCCTTCGCGGCGGCGACGTAGGCCGCCAGGTGGGCGGCGTCCGCCTCGTAGCGGCCGGGGCACGCCGTCGGATGCGCCCCGCCGGGGGCGACGACGACGGCATCGATATGGAGCGGCGCCACATAGACCTCCTGAAGCCCCGGCAGCACCTCGTCGGGCGCCACCAGCGCCTCGACGACGGCGATGGTCTTTCGGGCCGCCGTCGCCAGGAGGCGGTCGTTCCGGGCGCCGAGGACGGTCACGCCGCCGAAGCGATCGCCCCTGAGGCCGTGGATGACCGCCACGTCCGGGACGATCGGCGGGACGACGACATAATCCTCGCCCGAGTAGGGATCCTTGACGGTCTTCAGGTCGTCGCGGATTTTCATGTAGTCCGTCCCCAGAAAACCGAGAACCGGGATGAACGGCAGGTTGTGGGCCCCAGCCTGGAGCCCCAGGAGCAGGGCCGGTCACATGGTCTCCAGGAGATTGAGGCGGCCGGCCTCGGCCCACCGGCGGAAGTTCGGGGCCAGGCCGAATTCGTCGAGCACGACCTGGGGGAACTGGAGCGTCCCCACGCAGCCCGCGCCGATCAGCAGGTCCGCGACGTAGCCGCCCGTCAGCACCGGCGTCAGGGTGAGCCCCCGGACCCCGTTCCGGACAATCTCCCGGATCACGGGCATGGGGTTCATGTCCATCCCGGCCCCGACACCCAGGTGCATCCCGTCCTGCACCCACCGCGCCGCCTCGGCCGCCGTCATGAGTTTGTCTCGCATGTCTCTTCCCCCTCGATGTTCAGCGCCCGGGCCTTCCCGCGACCTGGCCGTGGAAAACGTCGCGAATGAAGTCCGATCACCTCACGGAGCCGTGCGTGAAGCGGCGGGCGCGGAGTTCCGCGATGAGTTCGGCCTCGCCGGCGATGTCGCGCTCGAAGACGGTCGCCGCGCGCCCCAGTTCACTCAGGTCGTGGGCATCACTCCCCGCCGTGCCGATCAGGCCCAGCCGCTCGGCGACCTGGGCAGCCATTCCGTTTTCCGTCTCGTTGAGTCGTCCGTTTAGGACTTCAACCCCCTCCACGAACTGAAAGACCTTGCGCCTGGACGCCTGCTGCGCGGTCAACTGGAGGCTGCCGATGCCGAAGACCTTGAATCCCCGGAGCGGATGCGCCGCGATCATCAGGCCGCCCGCGGCGGCGACCTCCCGGTGCAGCTCCCGGATGGGGATCACGCCGGGAACCGGTTCCGGATATCCGAAGACCAGGATGTCCCCCTGATCCGTGGTGATTTCATTCGCCGTAAAAAGGGCGATTCCGCCGGCGCCGGCCAGGTCCGCAAGCTCCGAGGGATCCCAAAGAGCGTGGTGCTCCGTCAGGCAGAGGCCGTCGATGCCCAGACGTTTCGCCTCGGCGACAAGCGCCTCGGGTGCGATGTGACTGCAGGGCGAGCGGGGACTCGTATGCGTGTGAAGGTCGATGATCATGGCCGGCGGTTCACACAGCCGTCACGGTCAGGGTCGCCCCCGGCCGTTCCGGGTGAGAGGCCGTCCATTGCTTCGCCAGGCCGGCAAGATCGGCCGACGGGTCGGCTTTGAGCGCCGCGGCGAGGTCCCGGCTCATCCGGGCCTGATCGAGGCAACGTCCGCACTCGCAGATGATTTCGGCGAAATGTTCGCACCCCTTGCGCCCGATCTCGCGCATGACGAGCGGCATCCAGCTCGGATCCCGGAGCGAAATGCCCACAGCGTCCTGTAGCCTGTCCACGGCCCGGGGACAGACCGGCGTCGTGTAGCGCTTCATCCAGCCCTGGATCGCGAGGATGCGGCCGTCCGCGATCCGGACGTCCATCGCGACCTCCATCGCGTAAATATGATCTTCCTGGGTGCCGTGAAAGCGCACCGTCTCTTCATCTAGAAATTCCATTCCGACGAGTTGACTGCGGCTGAAGGTGATCATCGTCCGGCCTCCTCGCGCGCCAGATTCAGGGCCTGGACGATCGGGCTGTCGTCGGCGAACGCGATGCAGCTCCGGAGCAATCTGGGGTTGGCCTCGATCATCGCCTTCGACAGGGCCAGCCGCTCGGCTTCCGGGGCGTCCCTGTACTGCTCCCCCAGCTGGATGCCAGGCAGCGTGAAATGCAGAATGACCGCGTTGCAGCACTCGAGCACCCCTTCCGTCAGCTCGATGCTGCCCTGATCGCCGCCCAGAAGTCCGCGCACGATCTTTCTCAGACCCGGTCCCACCCGAACGCCCTCGACCCTGTGGATCGCCTCCCCGGCGTCGATGCCGCCCGCGAAGACGGATCGTCTGACCCGGGCACCGGCGGCGACGATCTCCAGATCCGGCACTTCGAACGTCATTTCAATTTCCAGATCGATTAGATCGTCGCTGAGCCGCCAGTGAACATCGAGCCCCCCGTCCGCGCGGGGCTTGACCTCCACCACTTTGTTGCGCATGAACACGACCGTCATTTTCCGTCCGTGCCTCCCTTCTGTCCGGCATTTCCCCTCGGGAGCGCGAGCAGCGTCTCCCAGAGTTCCTGAACCTGCCGCCGGGTTTCCTCCGGCGTTCCGGTATTGTCAATGATAAAATCCACGTATCCCTTCTTGTCTTCAATGGAGAGTTGTGAGGCGACCATCGCCTGGGCCGCGTCCGGGCTGATCCCATCCCGATCGATCAGGCGCCGCCTCTGAATCTCCTCGGGCGTATAGACGAGCACAAGCTTGTCGAAGAGGTGGTTCATGTTCTGTTCGATCAGCAGCGGCACCGCCACCTGGATCACCGCTTCGGGCTGCTCCCGGGTATGTTCCCCGATCAGCCGAAGAAACGCCTCCCCGATCCGGGGATGGGTGAAGCCTTCGAGCTTTTTTCTTTTCTCCAGATCCGAGAAGACGATCTCCCCGAGCCGCTTGCGATTCAGGGTGCCGTCTTCGGCAAGAACCTGCCTGCCAAAGAACGCGACGATGTCCTCGTAGGCGGGCTTCCCCGGTTCGACGACGTCTCTGGCCAGGACGTCGAAATCGATGAGCGGCGCCCCCAGCTCCTCCAGCATCCGGGATACGGTTGTCTTGCCCGTGGCGATGCCCCCCGTGACGCCGAGCAGCAGGTGCCGCTTGTTTTCAGGGGCCGCCGCCGCCAGGGTCGGCGAATTCAGGTAGGCGCCGGGGAAGGTGGGCGATATGTCGCTCTCCGCGCCGGCATAGCTGATCGGGTAGCGGACACCCCGCTTGTAGAGGACCTCCAGCCCCGCCACGGCCTTGTCCACCATGGAGGCGGGAAGAGCCATGACGATCTCGTCGTCCTGCGTATGGCCGTATCGGCGCTCCCCGTAACAGGGGATCGTCAGCGAGGGCTTTTGGGTCAGGTAACACCGGGCGATCGCGTCGGAACAGGAGGATTCGCCGACGCAATAGAACTGCATGACCTCGTAATCCTCGAATTGCAGCGCGTTGATCAGGAGGATCATCTGGGCGGGGTTTGCGTAGACGAGGACGATGTCCGGGTCGAAGGGGTTGTAGACCAGGGGGGCCATGACGACGGCTTCGTAACGGCCTGTCGGGATGCGGGGGATGGCGTTTTCGTATTTTTCGCCGTCCTTTTTGGTCTTGGTCCAGACGATGCTGCGGAAGGTCCCGTCCCGCATCAACTCGGGGATGTCGTTCAGCCCGATGATGGAGCTGCACATGGGCGCCATCAGATCGCTCTCGTCGGCCCCAACGGTCCAGTCGAAGCTGCGGACGATATTGAGCAGTTGGCAGAGCGTCGACCGATGGCCGAGCCGTCTCAGGAACGGAATGCCGGCCAGGTCGGCCTTATCCTCGAGCAGTTTGAATGCGATCGGGAAGCTCTTGAGCCTCAGCAATCGCTCCATCCGGCGAATCGGCGGTTCCCAGTTACGGCTTACGGTCATTGACCTCCTCCTTGAGAAAAGAATGGGCGCAAAACCCTTACAATCGTCGCCCTTGCCCGTCAAGAACATTCTGACGCGGCAACAGACGAACCCGGGAAATCCGGGCTCAGGATGCCAGCCCGAAGAGGCGCGCGGCGTTGTCATAGAGCCACTTGCGCTTCACCGTTTCCTTGAGCGGCAGGTCCATCACCCCGTCGGCCAACTGCCGGATCGTCCGCCCCATGAAGAGCCAGGTTGAGCCGAACAGGATCCGGTCCTGCAGGATGGAGTTGCCCAGGTTCATCAGGGTCTCCCAGCCCGAGCCGGGCATCCCCAGGTAGCGGGGCTCGATCGACGCGATGTCGATATAGACGTTGGCGTTGCGCCGCACCACGGCCATCATCTCCGGCACCCAGGGCCAGCCGCCGTGCCCGGCGATGATCTTGAGGTCGGGAAAATCCTGCGCCACGATGTCGAGGTAGATCGGCCGCTCCACCTCCATGGTCAGGGTGGAGTAGTTGATGCCCATGTGGAACCAGACCGGAATGTCCAGTTCCACGCAGGTCGCGTACAGGGGATAAAATTGGGCGTGATGAGGCGGGAGACCGAACATGAAGGGACGGACCCCGATGCCGCGCAGCCCCAGATCGTAGCTGCGCCGGATTTCGCGCACGGCGTCCACGCCCTTCAGGGGGTCGATCCCCGCCATGCCGATGAAGCGGTCCGGGTACCGACGGACGACGTCCGCGTAGTAGTCGTTGGGCAGACCCTTCAGACCGCTCGGCGTCTCCTCGTCCAGGTTGAAGATGACCGCCTTCTCCACCCCCATCTCGTCGAGCTGCCGGACAAAGGCGTCCAACGGGGGGGACAGGGTTTTCATCCGGGGCGTCAGGGCCTCGCGCAGCTCGCCTTCGCTCAGGCTGACCTTCATCCGGTAGAGCTCCTCGGCGGTCAGGCCCATCGCCGGGGCGACGCGCGGACCGAAGATGTCCTTCAGATACCGGGCCATCTGCGGCGGCAGGGACACCACGAGGTCGACGACGACCTCTTCCGTGGGCACGTAGCACAGGGCATCGATGATTTTGCATGCATCCGTCATGGCATTCTCCTCCCGTTATCCGGCTTTTTGGGTCAACAGGTTGATCACCTGCTTCATGACGACCTCCAGCTGCAGCTTGCGGCCCATGACGACATCCGGGGCAAAGCTGCGGAGAATCGCGAGCTCCTCCCCGGTCGGCGCCGGCGTGGTTTTCAGGATGTCGGCGACCTTCAGGTCCCAGGGAACCTCCTCCCGGACGGCCTCGAGGGGGACCCCGGGATGGAGTTCGGCCAGAAACATCTCCTTCGTGACGGCGTCGAACTTGAAGACGCCCCGAGTCGTGATCAGCACGCTCGGCCCCGATCCGGCGGGCATGCCCGCCTCGTAGCGGGCGTTGCCGCCCGTCAGGTAGCCGGGCGAGGTGAAGTAGTCCAGTTTCTCCACGAAGGCGCCGCCGCTCATCGTGAGGATGGCCCGGCCGGCGTATCCGACGAATTCCGGGGCGCCGCCCGCGCCGGTCATGCGGATCGTGAAGGCGTCCGGATCGCCCAGATAGCTGCTGTTCATGTTGCCGTACCGGTCGATCTGGCCGACGCCGAGAAAGGTCGCATCCACGTAGCCCTGGTTGAGGACCGTGGTGAAGATGTCGATCATGTCGCAGGAATACGTGAAGCCGCGGGTGCAGGTGGGGTCGGCGATGTGCAGGGGCACCTTGAACGGGTCGATCCCCAGGAGCCCCGCCTCGGTGAGGATCACCGCGTTCGGGGCGTGGGTCCGGCGGGCGAGCACCCCGGCGGCCATGGCGATGCCTTGGCCGATGGCCACGAATTCGCGGTCCTGGAGCTCCTTGGCGGCGCGGGCGACGATCAGTTCCTGAATCGTGTATTTAGTTCCCATCGATCAGCGCTCCTTTCTCCCCCAGCATGGCGATGAATTCCGCCATGGTCATACCCATGGTCCGCGAACGGCCCTCCTCGTCCCAGTCGAGGGAGAAGGTGGACCCATAGTCGGCGGGAACGCTCTTGAAGGGCTTGGCCCGGAAGGCGTCGAGGGTCTTTTTCCCGAAGCGCCGGCAGTATTGGTCGATATACGCCTGCCGGTCGGCCGGGGCATGGATCCACTCGTCGAGCCACGCCCGGGCGCTGTCGGGGTTGGCCGAGGAGCCGACAAAGAGGGCGCGGAAGGGAAAGTCGTAGTCATAGTGGCCGAGGACCTCGGAGGGGTGCGCCCCCCAGGGGCATTCCACCACGGCGCAGACCTTGTGCGCCGGGACGATCGTCAGGTGCGGCGAGGACATGATCACCCCGGTCTCCACGATCTCCTCGCACGACAGGATGACCTTCTTCGCGGCGAGCGCCGCCCACTTGCTGTTGATCATGGCCCCCCAGAGCTGGCCGTTGCCGGCCCGGTCCGCCCGCTGCACGTGGATCAGCGCGAAATCGGGGTTGTAGCCCTTGACCACGAGCATCTCGGCCCCCGTGAACGGATCGCGGATTTCGGCGAAGCGCTGATCCCCCAGGAATCCCCGCCGCCGGACCACATCGGTCACCTTGATGCCCGGCAGAACCGGCAGGAAGGGGTACCCCATCGCGCCGGCCTTCATCATCGAGAGCAGGGTGTGGTTCGTCATCTCTTCGATCACGACCTTGCCCTCCTTGAGCGCCCGGTCGAGCGGGCTCACGATCCGGGGACCGCCGGACCGGAAGTTGTAAGCAATCACGAGGCGGTCGATCACCTCGCTCAGGAGGAGCTGATCGATCTCCTCGATGCCCCCCTGCTGGAAGGCCATCAGGTTTTTCTTCCCCTGCCGGATCAGCTCGTGGGTGAGCGCGAGCGGCATGCAGTAGAGGCAGTTGGCGAACACGAAGGAATCGCCGTCCCGGACGAACCGCGCCACGGCCTCGCGCGCGGTCATCCGCTTGTCCGCATCCATGAATTTCTCCATACACACCTCCTCGATGATGGGGAAAAAGGTTCGGAGACCTCTACGACGGCCGTCGGATCCAGAGGTTGGTCATCTGCACGCAGGATCGCATGGACCGCGTCCCGCCGCCCGCGGCGACGATGGGGAGGATGCGGGCGGCATCGGTGACGCGCACCCCGCCCAGATGATGGACGGGGGTGCCGGCAAACAGCCCGGCCAGCATCGGGGTGGTCGGCCCCAGCACCGTCACGCGACAGGCGTTGCCGAGGTCGTCCAGGATCTCCTCCAGGCTGTCGTAAAGCAGTGTGGTCGCGGTGATCAGGGCGACCGAGGCGCTCCGGAGAACGGCCCGTCGCTCCCGACCCGCGAGGACCAGTCCCTTGTCCGCGTCCTTTTCGAGGATGGTGAGC
This sequence comes from Syntrophaceae bacterium UBA2251, assembly GCA_002347815.1. GTDB lineage: Bacteria > Desulfobacterota > Syntrophia > Syntrophales > UBA2251 > UBA2251. The sequence continues at coordinate 14,883 of DDXV01000012.1, read as the reverse complement.
GACGCGCCCGTGACCTGGATCTTTTCGATCAGGGGGCTGAAGCGCCCGACCATCACGACCCGGTCGGACGGCGTCAGCCGGATCAGGTCGAGGGCGTCCCCCTCGGCGTCGCTGCGGTCCTGACGGATCAGGGCATTGGCCAGGGCCAGGGCGACGGCCTTCCGGCGGGGGCGGCCCGGTTCGTTCAGCCAGGCCAGGACGGCGGGCGCGTCCGCACCCGCCAGGGACGGCGGCGGCATGGTCTCGATCTTCAGCGGGATCTCCGCGCGGGGGACGGCGGACAGACCGAGGGCGTCGTCGTCGAGGCGGACGGCGAGATAGGTCGATCCGATGCGGACCTCGGCGATGGTCCTCCGGGCCGCCCGTTCGCGCAGGAGGCCGTACAAACGGGCCGCCAGCGCCCCTTCCCGTCCCGTCGTTTTCTCCGCATGCGACATGGCCGGATGGCCTCCCGCCCGGTGATTACCGCGCCGCCAGCAGCAGGGTCGCCAGGTCCCGGACCGCCAGCCGGTCGCCCAGGCCTTCGGCCTTCACGGCATCATCGAGCATCTTCAGGCACAGCGGACAGGCCGCGGCCAGCACCGCCGCCCCCGTCTCGGCGGCCTCCCGCACCCGCACCCGGGCGGCCTGGTCCCCGCCGTGGCCCAGGATGTCGGTGAAGAAGTTCCCGCCCCCGCCCCCGCAGCACAGGGCATTCTGGCGGCTCCGCGGCATCTCGAGGAGCGTCAGGCCGGGGACGGCCCGCAGCAGGGCGCGCGGGGCCTCGTATTCCCCCTGCCAGCGCCCCAGGTAGCACGGGTCATGAAACGTGACCGCGAGCGACGGACCGGCGGGCGCGAGCGCCCGGACGCGGCGGGCGACGACCTGGCTCCAGTGCTCGACGGCGAAGACGCCCCCCCAGGCCGGGTAGTCCGTCTTCAGGATGTTGAAGGCGTGGGGGGAGAGGGTGACGACCTTCTTCACCCCGAGGTCGTTCAGTTTGCCCGTCAGATTCTCCGCGAGCGCCCGGGCCAGGCTTTCCTCTCCGGCGGCCCGGACATCGTTGCCGTCGCTCGTCTCCGCCTCCCCCAGGATGCCGAAGTCCACCCCGGCCTTTCCGAGCAGGCGGGCGACGGACCGGGCCATGCCGATCCCGAGTTCATCGAAGGCCCCCTCGTCGCCCACGTAGAAGAGATACTCCTGGCCGGAATAGCGCGGAAGATCCAAGCCCTCCGCCCAACGGGCGCGCTCGGCGTCCGGGCGCTTGTAGGGGTTGCCGTGGGTCTGCATCGCCTTCAAGTAGTCCCGGACGGACGGGGGAACGAGCCCCTGCTCCGCGAGTTCGCCCTTGGCGGCCATGAAGATCTCGACGAGCTGCTCCCGGATGCCCGCCATGGCGCAGGTCTGGACGCAATTCTTGCACGTGACGCAGGTGAAGAGGATCTGGGCGAGCCGTTCGCCGGCCTTGAGTTCCCCCTGTTGCCAGGCGCGGATCAGCCACATCCGCCCGCCGGCGGTGAAGCTCTCGAAGCGGTACTGCAGGTAAGACGGGCAGTTGAAATCGGCGTAATTGAGCGGCATCTTGCACCAGCCGCAGCGGAAACACCGGTGCAGGAGTTCTTCGTGCTTCATGGCGCCACCTCCCAGTTTCCCGGATTCATGATGCCGTGCGGATCGAGGAGCGCCCGCAGCCGCTCCATCAGGGCGACCGTGGCCGGGTCCATGCGCGCGAGGATCATCCGCTGACCCGCCACCTCCGTCTTCCAGGGGATGCCCCCGAGATCGAGGGCCGCCCGGTTGGCCGCCTCCAGGGCGTGCCGGACCTGGAGGATTTCCCCCTCGTCGGCCCGGTTGAAGGGGAAGGCGTAATAGAACATCACCGCATGCCCCCGCCCCACGACCCGCGCCCCCATGGAATAGGTGACGCCGTTCCGGGCCGCGATCTCGAGCCCGGCCCGGTAGGCGCCGGGGATGCTCTCCACCGGCATGATGGAACCCACGTATTCGAAGCCGCCGCCCTTCCGGATATCGGCGAATTCGCTCAGGCTCTTCTGCGGCGCCGCCAAGAGGTTCCCCTTCATGTGGGCCGGCAACGGCAGGAAGCCCGCCTCCTTGCGGTCGAGATAGGGCTGGACGGACTCCCGCACAAGGGCCTGCCTCAGTTTCATCTCCCGGGGCGTGCGGGCCGTGACGTGGACGTTCGTCATCTGAAACCCGTCGAAGTAGGCCGGCTTCGGCGTCACGAAGAAGTTGATGTCCTCGCCCATCTCCGTGGAGACGATCCGGGAGATGACCTCCGGCACGGCGTCGATGTCCTCCGTCATGAACATCAGAACGTCCTTCAGGGGAAAGCTGGGGAAGAGCTTCAGGCCGACCTTGGTGATGACCCCCGTCGTCCCGTTCCACCCCAGGAACAGGCCCGCCAGATCCGGCAGGGGCGCCCGGGAAAACCACTTGTCCACCGTGGAGCAAGACCCCAGCCGGCAGACCTCGCCCGTGGGCAGGACCACCTCCAGGCCGGTGACCATCTCGGAGTGGAACCCGCCCTCGCTCTGCGAGAGATGGCCGGACCCGTGGATCGCGACGTTCCCCGCGATGGTCGCCGTCGGCGGGGCGTCGGGAACGGAATGCTTCAGGGCGGGGTGGCGACGGGCCAGATAGGCCTGGAGCGCCCCCTGGGAGGTCCCGGCCTCCACGACGCAGTAATGGCTGAGCTCGTTGACCTCGAGGATCCGGTTCATCCGCTTCATGTCGAGGACGATGCCGCCCTTGAGCGGCACGGACAGTCCGGAGAGCACGAGCCCCCCGCCCATGGGCACGACGGGGACGCCGTTTTCTCCCGCCAGGAGCACGATCCGCCGCACCTCCTCCGTCGTCGCGGGCAGGACGACGTAATCGGGCCGCCCCGGGGGCTGGACCCCTTGATCGCGACCGTAAATGTAGAGCTCCTCTTCGGCGCGGGAGACATAGGCCGCGCCGACGATCCGGACCAGTTCGTCATGGATATCGTTCATTCCGGTTCACCTCCTCCCTCAATCGCCCAGGGCCATGTGGCACAGATCCGACATCATGACGGGCATCAGCCCCGCCTGCGCGGCCTTCTCCGCCAGGGTGAAGAAACAGAACGGACAGTTGAACGCCGCGACGGTGGCGCCGGACGCCTTCATGTCCGCGATGTTGCGCTCCCGATTTGACTCGGCGAGGTCGAAGCGCTGCTGGGCCTCCATGACCCCGCCGCAGCACAGGGCGTTGCCGTGGTCGAACTCCCGCTCGGTCCGCTCCACGCCGATCTTCTCGAAGATGGCGTCCACCCAGGCGTCCGTCTCCGGGCAGAGGCGGTTCGAGCAGGGCCGCTGATAGGCCGCCTTCAGGCCGAGGGGCTTGATCTCGCCCGCGTGCGCCTCGAGGCGGCGGTTCAGGAAATCGAAGAGATGGACGGGCCGGAAGGGAACGTCGATCCCGAAGGCCGGCGCCCAGGAGGTGTAGGTCCCGTAGCACTCGTCGTGGTAGCAGACGAGCTCGTCGACCCCGCCGGGGGTCAGGTAATGCGTCATGATGTTCCGCATCATCAGCGGGAGGCGCTCCCGGATCGTGGAATTGCGTGCAAAATGCAGGAACATCAGGTTGCAAAAGATGTCGCTCCCCACGATGACCGAGGCGTCGCCCAAGAGTCGTCCCCGGATCGCCCCCTTCATCATCGGAAAGTAGCAGAGGTTGATCACCGGCGCCCGGACGGCCTCGGGGACGATCCGCCCCTTGGGCCCCATCATGAGGACCTGGGATTTCTCGATGGGCTTCGGAACGGGATGGATGCCGAGCTCCTCCTGGCGCTCGACGATCAGGTAGAAGGGATGGTTGTGGTGGGGGCAGTACTCCTCGCAGGCATAGCAGGTGACGCAGTCCGTCAGGATCGCCGTCTCCTCCCCCCGGATCAGGCGGTCCCGCTCTCCGCGGGCCTGTTCGGGGCTGTAGCGGACGTACTGGCACTTCTCGAGGCAGTCGACGGTTTCGCAGGCGGCGCAGATCTCCGGGTTCCAGCGCAGTTCGGTCATCAGGCGTCCCTCCTTTCCGAACAACGGGTTTCCCGTCCCCGACGGGACGGGGATTTCAAAGAAAGAACCGATCGAAATTCGGCAGACGAAGGGACCCGCTACGCCGCCGCCGCCGGGTAGGGGATCTCCCCCAGGGCCATGCGGCACAGGTCGGTCACGTAGATCTTCGTCAGGCCCTGGGCCGCCGCCGGCTTCCGGAGCACCCGGTCGCACATGGGGCAGAGGGTGACCAGCGCGTCGGCGCCGAAGGCGACGGCGTCGTCGATGTTTCGGGTCTGGATCTCGCGGGCGAGGTCCGGATAGACCCGGACGAACGCGCCCGTGCAGCAGAGCGCGTCTTCGCGGTCGTAACGGCGGGAGACGCGCTCGACGCCGATGAGCGCGAAGATCTCGTCGAGAAAGGCGTCCTTGGCCGGCGTATACCGGGAGGCGCAGGGCCGCTGATAGGCGACCTTCTTCCCGAGGGGCGTGATGCGGTCCCGGTGGTCCGCGAGATAGTTCCGCAGGTATTCGTAGAGGTGCATGTACCGGAAGGGCGCCGCGATCCCGTAATCCCTGATCTTGGCGTCCACCATCGCGTAGCAGTCGTCGTGGAGGAACACGATGTCCTTCCCCAGGGCCGCCAGGTTGTCGATGAACTGCCGGGCGTGCGCCTCCACGGGGCTTTCCTGGCCGGCATGGACGTAGCCGACATAGCAGAAGTAGTCGCCGCCCTTGGCCACGGTCAGCCCCTTGAACATCTCTCCGTCCAGCGCCCCGGGGGGCAGGCTGGCCTCCATCACGCAGAGGGACAGGACCGGCTTGTCCGCGTCGCCGGGGATGACCGTGGTCGGGAGCTGCCCCGCCAGGGCGAACATGTCCGTCGTGCCCGGAGGCGCCGGGAAGGTCTTTTTCTCCTCCATCGCGCGCAGGATCAGGTCAAAGGGATCCGCGCCGGTCGGGCAGTACTCCCGGCAGGCGCAGCAGGTGACGCAGCGGTGGAGGATCTCCGCGTCCCGCCCGTCCATCAGGGCCTGGATATCGGCCGCCGCCTTCGACTTGTCGTAATCCACGTACAGACACCGAACCAGACACTCCCCGCACAAATCGCACTTCGACGCATCCCACATGATCCATCTCCCCCTTTATTCGTCGTTGAAAATCGTTGAAAATCGAGATGATCCCGTGCGCCGGGGCCTTTTCGGCCGCGCCCGCCCCGCGGCGGTCGGGGGATCCGTCGGGTCTTATGACGCCGCGATCCGGATCAGCGGTTCGTCCACGTCGATCGTGTCGTCAACCCCGACATAGAGCTCCGCCACCTGTCCGGTCACCTCCGTAACCACGTTGGTGCACATCTTCATCGTTTCGAGGATCATGAGTACGTCACCGGCGTAGACGGTCTCTCCGGGGCGCACGCGGATGTTCATGACGCGGCCCTTGATGGGGGAACAGATGGCCCCGTCCTCGGCCGCATCCTCCACGGTCTTGGTCAAGAGATAGGGTTTGACGCGGGGCGGCTCGACGAAGCCCGGGGGCAGCGGTTCGGCGGGCGCCTCGGCCTCATCGAGCATCAGATGCTCGGCCCGGCTCGTGTCGCCCCCCCGCCAGGCAGGGTCGTCGTCATAGGCGAAAAGGTCGGAATGGGTTTCCAGATAATCCGTCTGGAAGCGGCCGGCCTGGAAATCGGGCTCGTCACAGATCTTGAGATAGAACGGGATCGTGGTCTTCAGGCCCGCCAGACGGAAATCGCGGAGCGCCCGTCGGAGCCTCCGGACGGCCTGGTCCCAGTCCACCCCCCAGACGGTCAACTTGACCAGGAGGGAATCGTACACGGCGGGAATCACATACCCCTGGTACACCGTCCCGTCGAGGCGGATGCCCGGCCCGCCCGGAGGCTGATAGACCTCGACGCGCCTTCCCGCCTCGGGAAGAAAATAGTTCTTCGGATCCTCCGCGTTGATGCGCACCTCGATCGCCGCCCCGGGCAGACGAATCTGTTCCTGGTCAAGCGTCAGGGCCTCCCCCGCGGCGATCCGGAGCTGTTCCGCCACGATGTCCACGCCGGTCAGCATCTCCGTCACCGTGTGCTCCACCTGAAGGCGGGTGTTGACCTCCATGAACCAGAACGCCAGCGTTTTCGGATCGACGAGGAACTCCACGGTGCCGGCGTTAACGTATCCGGCGGTTTTCATGACCTCGACCGCCGCCGTCTGGATCGCCTCGATCACCGGCGCCGGCAGATGGGCGGGGGCGACTTCCAGAAGTTTCTGGTGCCGCCGCTGGATGGAACAGTCCCGCGTCCCCAGATGGAGGACCTTTCCGTGGCGGTCGGCCAGGATCTGGACCTCCACATGGCGCGGGGCTTCGATATATCGCTCCGCGTAGAGGCGGTCGTCGTTGAAGGCCGAGCGGGCCTCGGCCCGGGCCACGTGAAGCTGGCCGGCCAGGTCCGCTTCCCGCTCCACCTTCCGGATGCCCCGGCCACCGCCGCCGGCGGTGGCCTTGAGCATCAGCGGATACCCCTCGGCCCGCGCGAACTGCCGGAGGGCATCGAGCGCCTCGGCCTCCCCGGCGGGCAGGCTGTCCGTTCCCGGCAGGGGGGCGACGCCGGCCCGGCGGGCGATCTCCTTGCAGAGGACCTTGTGTCCCAGCGTCCGGATCACCTCCGGCGGCGGGCCGATGAAGACGAGGCCGGCCTTCGCGCAGGCCTCGGCAAACTCGGCGTTCTCGGCGAGAAACCCGTAGCCGGGATGAACGGCGTCGGCACCGCTTTTCCGGGCCGCCCGGATGATCCGGTCGGCATCCAGATAATTTTTCCCCGCCTCCCGGCCGATCATCACGGCCCGGTCGGCGAACCGCAGGTAGTAGGCGTCCTGGTCGGGCGTCTCGTAGACGGCGATGGCCTCGATATCGCGCTCTTTTAAGGTCCGAATGATCCGGAGGGCGATCTCCCCCCGGTTGGCAACGAGAACCTTTTTGATTTTTTTCATCTTTCCTTCAAAACCGTCCCCGCCTGCGATGGGCCGGAGGGCCGTGCGCAGGCCGGGGACGGAAGCGAGTGATTCAGGCAGGGCATGTCTTTATCACGTCTTCCCCGGGGTTGGAAACGAAATTTAGCGCCGGTTTCGCGCTATCCCTCTTTGGATTTGAGTGCTTTTTTCTGCGCTTTGGCCAGGGCCTTCAGGGCCTTTTTGTCCGGAGGGGGCGCCGGGAACGGACGATCCTCGTTCGCCGGGCGATCCGGAGATGCGATCGCCACCGGCGACTGCCCGCGGACGCCGCCGTCCGGCAGCGCCGGTCCGGCGGGAGGGGGGGGAGACATGGGGGTGCGGGGAGGCGGCGCACCGACTGTCGAGGGTTCCCGCCGCTTGGCCGCCCGGCCCGACCGGATTTTTTCCAGCAGGTGGGTGGCGAAGGTCTTCCCGAACTGGCCGATGAAGCCGGCCACGAGAACCACGAGCACCCACTTCATGATGGACCAGAAGGTCAGCTCCGACACATCCACGGGATACTCCCTTGCGTTGGGTCGGCGGCATTCCCGCCCCTAGAGCACCCGGGACGCGTTCGCCCGGGGACCCGGGGACGGCGCCGGGCGGAGGCCGTTTATCGCCTGCGCCCGCCGAGGAACCGCGCCTCGATGAGATCGACCAGCCCGGCCGCGTCGTCGATGTCCAGACAGGGGACGCCGACATCCAGAGGCCGGTCGCTCGCCACGGCAATCAGGCCGTCCTCCGGTTTGGACAGGAGTCCCCGCTCCTGCACGGCCCGCCACACCTCGATCTTGGGGTGCGGATTGCGTTTGTGGCCCTCCGTCAGGATGAGGTCCACGTCCCGGACGTAGCGTTCCGCCAGTTCCGCAAACGTGTGATCGTGCGCCACATCCTCCACGACCGCCACCTGCGACGGCGACGCGAGGATCGTCATCGTCGCCCCGGCCGCCTTGTGCCGCCAGCTGTCCTTGCCGGGATGGTCGATCGAGAAGCCGTGGACGTTGTGCTTGATCGTCGCCACCCGGTATCCCCGGCGGACCAGTTCCGCCAGGAGCTTTTCGATCAGGGTCGTCTTTCCCGAATTCGAGGTTCCAACCACGGAAACCATGGGGATCATCGTTTGCGTCCTCATCCGTCTACCGGAAGAAAATATACCAGATCGCGGCAAAAACCGGAAGCAATGCGGGGAGGGAATATTGGACCATATACCCCAGAAACGTGGGCATTTTCACCTTCGCCTGCTCCGCGATGGACTTCACCATGAAGTTGGGGCCGTTGCCGATGTAGGTCATGGACCCGAAAAGCACCGCACCCGCGGAAATGGCCTGGATGTATCGCCAGGACTGGTCCGTCACGGTCTGGACCGCGGCGTGAAGCGTCTGGAGGTGGGCCAGGTCCGCCGGCGCGAGGGTCCCCAGCATCGCCCTCATGTGCAGGGGGTTGTCCACGCTCAGCCCGTGGATGCCGAAGGCGGCGCTCAGGAAGTTCAGATAGGTCGGTGCATTGTCGAGGAAACTGGACAGCGCGCCGGAGCCCCAGTAGAAATGGGCGGGATGCGTCAGACCGAGCAGTCCGGCATTGAGTTCCAGCCAATCCAGCGCCGGCACCATGGTTGCGAAGATGCCGGCGAACAGGACGGCCACCTCTTTCAGGGGCAGGAAGTTGAACTCGTTCCGCTCGTGAATCCGGCGTCCGGTCGTTGCGTAACTGAGCACGGCGGCGGCGATCATGATGATTTCGCGAATCGGTCCCGGCAGGAAAACCGCCCCGATGATCACGAGGAGAAAAACGACGTTGTGCAGCCCCGCGACGCGGGCATGCTCGCCCTCCGCCTCGATCTCCCGTTCCAGTTCGTCCGGCATCTTCCGGTAGTTGTAACGGTCGATGGCATAGAAGATCGCAAGCACCGCGGCGACGGCCAGGAGCCAGATCAGCCAGACGCGGCCGATAACCCAGAAGAACGGAACCCCCTTGAGATAGCCGAGGAACAGAGGCGGATCGCCGATGGGGGTCAGCATCCCGCCGATGTTGGAAACGATGAAGATGAAGAAAACGATGTGGTATCCGGAGATCCGGTATTTGTTGGCCCGGATGTAGGGTCGGATCAGGACCATCGAGGCGCCCGTCGTCCCCAGCAGGTTCGCAACGACCGCCCCGATGGCCAGCAGGGCGACGTTGCCGGCGGGCGTCGACCGCCCCCGGATCCCGATGTGAATCCCGCCCGAGACGACGAACAGGGAGCCGATCAGCGCGATGAAACTGACATACTCCATGCCCGACAGCAGCATCCGCCGGCTGTTGTCCAGCACAAGCCCATAGTACGCCACCGGCACGGCCCCCAGGATCAGGGAGACCCATGGATAGCGGCGCTCCCACCATGCCGGATGGAAGAGCGGCATCAGGGCGATGGCCAGAAGCAGCAGAACAAACGGGGTGATCATCCACGGACTGACGGGCATGATCTCGTCCTCTCCGGGTCGTCGGAGCAGATCTGCAACGTCGGATAGGGAAGGGCGTCCTGACCCGGCTGTTTCCCGCGATCTGCTGCGCGTCCCTATGTAATGCAACCGCCCGTCGTTTTCAAGTCATTTGTCCGGCCGCGCTGCCGAGCCCGGAAAATAATCCCTTGAACTTCCTCAGGAAAGGATATATACAGCGGTCGACTTGAAAAGGAGCCCCCATGGCCGAGAAGCTGAAAGAAACCCTGAAAACCATCGAAAAATACAAGGCGTCGAGTCCCCATTACACGGAGTTGCTCGACATCCTCGAAGAGATTCTCATCCTGCGGGAAGAATACCGCCGCCGGCTGGACAAGGAGGTCTTCGTCGTCGACGAGCGGCTGACCGCCTCCAAGATGGCGGGGGGACTTCCCCTGGTGGACCTCGGCTCCGGTGACGCGGATCTGACGGAACCCAAACGGTATTTTCTGGCCCTCCTGGCCATCGCCGAGAAGCGCGCCCCCGAGGACGCCGCGGAAATCGTCGCCGCCGTGCGGGAGGGCACGCTGGATTACGAGGAGATGATCCTGGACGCGTTCAGCACCGAGGCCGACGAAACGATGGTCGAGGAAGCGGCCGCGGAGGCCGAGGGAGACGACGACGATTCCTTCGATATCATCGAGCTGTTTCTCGAGGAGAGCCTCCGCCCGGCCCTGGAGCGCGTGGTCCGGAAGTACGGGGATCAGGTTGCCCGGTCGGCCTGGGACGAGGGCTATTGCCCCATCTGCGGCCGGGAGCCCAAGATCGGACAGATCCGCGACGAAGAGGGGCGCCGCTGCCTCTTCTGCAGCCAGTGCGGTTACGAATGGACCTTCCGGCGCATCAAATGCCCCTTCTGCGGCAACGACGAACAGCAGTCCCTGGCTTACTTCACCATCGAGGACGAGGAACGCTACCGGGTGGATGTCTGCAACGTTTGCAAGCGCTACCTCAAGATCGTCGATTTCCGCCAGACCCAGGAGACGCCGAACCTCGACGTGGAGGACATCGCCACCTTGCACCTGGACATGCTGGCCGCCGAAGAGGGCTACGATTGACGATGTAAACTGCCCATGAACGACAGGGACATCGGCAAGGTCGTCGCGCGACTGAAGGATCATCTGGCACAGGTCACGACGCCGATCGTCACCTTCCTGGCCGAGGCCCGGCGCGGCCCCTTCACCATCCTTATCTCCACCCTGCTCAGCCTGAGAACCAAGGACGACGTCACGGCCGGCGCCACGGCCCGGCTCATGGCCCGGGCCGCCACGCCGGAAGCCATGCTGCGCCTGACCGAAGCCGAGATCGCCCGGCTCATCTTTCCCGTCGGGTTCTACCGCACGAAGGCCCGGACGATCCGGGCGGTCTGCCGCGACCTGATCGACCGCTTCGACTCCCGGGTGCCCGACACCCTGGACGAGCTGCTCTCCCTCAAGGGCGTCGGCCGCAAGACGGCCAACCTCGTGCTCACCCTGGGCTTCGGCAAGGAGGGGCTCTGCGTGGATACGCACGTGCACCGCATCTCCAACCGCCTGGGCTATGTCGTCACGAAGACGCCGGAACAGACGGAATTCGCCCTGCGGGCCAAGCTGCCCAAGCGATACTGGACCGACTACAACACGCTGCTCGTCGCCTTCGGCCAGTCCGTCTGCCACCCCGTTTCGCCCTTCTGCGGCCGCTGCACCCTCGCCGCCTTTTGCGACCGCGTGGGCGTCGCCCGCAGCCGCTGACGGTTTTCCCCGGCGGGGTCCGGACAAATCCGGGTTGACGAAAACCGTCCGGACCGGTATATGAAGCGGCGGTTTTCCATCGTTTTTCATGCAAAACATCCCGCCTTCCCCGGAAGATCGGGATTCGATACGCGGCAAGGAGGTCAAGCATGAGTGTTCACGTGGCAATCAACGGCTTTGGCCGGGTCGGTCGTTACCTGGTCCGGGCCTGTCTGGACAACGACGCCATCGACATCGTCGCCATCAACTCGCGGGCCAAGCCGGCCAACCTGGCCCATCTGCTGAAATACGATTCCGTGCACGGCACGTTCGCGGCCGAGGTCAAGGCGGAGGCCGACGCCCTGACCGTCAACGGCAAACGGATCCGGATCACCACCCAGACGGGCGCCCTGAGCGAACTGCCCTGGAAATCCCTGGGGGTGGACATCGTCATGGAGTGCACGGGAAAATTCCGCAAGCGCGACGAGCTGGCCGGGCATCTCGCCGCCGGGGCGAAGAAGGTGCTCCTGGCCGTCCCGGGCAAGGGGCTGGACGCCACGCTCGTGATGGGCGTCAACGAGCAGATGTACGACCCGGCGAAGCACGACATCGTCTCCAACGCCTCGTGCACGACCAATTGCATGGCCCCCGTGGCCAAGGTGATTCACGACGCGTTCGGGATCGTCAAGGGACTGATGACGACGATCCATGCCTACAGCATGGACCAGCGTCTCCTGGACGGATCCCACAAGGACCTCCGGCGGGGCCGGGCCGCGGCCCTCTCCATCGTCCCCACCTCCACCGGCGCTGCCTCGGCCGTGGCGGAGGTCATCCCGGAGCTCGAGGGAAAGCTGGGCGGCGTGGCCCTGCGGGTGCCCACGCCCAACGTCTCGCTCGTCGATCTCGCGGTTGAGGTCGGCCGAAACGTGACAATCGCGGAAGTCAACGGCACCCTGAAGGCGGCCGCGGAGGGGCGGCTCAAGGGGATCATGGCCTTCTGCGAAGAGGAGCTCGTCTCCATCGACTTCACATCGAGCCCCTACTCGGCCATCGTCGACGCGCCGCTCACCGGCGTCATCAACGGAAACTTCGTGAAGGTCTTCGCCTGGTACGACAATGAAAGCGGCTATGCGTGCCGCATGCGGGACCTTGCCCTGCACATCGCCACCCGATCCTTCGGAGGATGATATGATCCGCCCCCTGATCGCGGGCAACTGGAAGATGCACAAGACCGTCCGGGAGGCCGTCGCCTTCGCCGGCCAGCTCCGGGAGGCGCTGCCTGACCTCCAGGACCGGGAGGTCGTCGTTGCCCCGCCCTTTCCGGCGCTCGTTCCGGTCGCCGAGGCGCTGCGGGGCTCCGCCATCGCCCTGGGTGCGCAGAACCTCCACGACGCCGCCCAGGGGGCCTTTACCGGAGAGGTGTCGGCCGCCATGCTCGTCGACGCCGGCTGCCGGTTCGTCATCGTCGGGCATTCGGAGCGGCGCGCCCTCTTCGGGGAAACGGACGCCTTCATCAACCGCAAACTCGCCCAGGCGTTGGCGAGCGGCCTCGTCCCGATCTTCTGCATCGGCGAAACCCTCCCGGAGCGCGAGGCCGACCGGACCCTGGACGTCGTCGCCCGGCAGCTAAAAGAGGGATTGAATAATCTTTCCTCCAATGATATAAAGCGGATCACGCTTGCGTATGAGCCCGTCTGGGCCATCGGGACCGGACGGACCGCCTCTCCCGCCCAGGCGCAGGAGGTGCATGCCGCCATCCGCCAGTGGCTGGCGGAGCGCTTCGACGCCACGACGGCGGCGGCGGCGCGCATCCTGTACGGGGGCAGCGTGAACCCCGGCAACATCGCGAGCCTCATGTGCGAGCGGGACGTGAACGGCGCCTTGGTCGGCGGCGCCAGCCTCGAGTGCGATTCCTTCCGCGGGATCGTGATGTTCGATTAAGGCCGGCGGGTCGCGCGGGCCGGGGCCATCGGACGTGCCCGAGGGCGCGTTCATTTTTATGAAAGAGAGACGAAACCCTTGCAAGTACTGATCACGATTCTACACATCATCGTCGCCATTGTCATGATCCTGGTGGTGCTCCTCCAGGCGGGCAAGGGCGCGAACATGGGCGCGGCGTTCGGGGGATCGAGCAACACCGTGTTCGGCAGCAGCGGGCCCGGCACGTTTCTGGGCAAGATGACCACTGTCGTGGCCGTCATCTTCATGCTGACCTCGCTCTCCCTGTCCTACATGGTCGGCCGAACCGGCAAGACCTCCATGATGGACGCCGTCAAACGGCCGGCCGCCGAACGTCAGATCCCGGCAGCGCCGCTGCCGCCGTCGCCCGCTGCTCCCCAGGCCCCGGGCGCCCCGACTGGAACGCCGGCGGCGACCCCCGCCGCCAAGTAGGAAAACCGGCGCCGCGGGCCGCTGGACCCGTTTTGCATTGACAAACCGGACGGCAAAGTGGTAGGGGATGATCCGTATTTCCGGGGGTGAGCGCTCTTTCCATCAACCGGTTCTCGAACCGGTCAGAACGGACTGCCGAAGTGGTGGAATCTGGTAGACACGCTATCTTGAGGGGGTAGTGGGCTACGCCCGTCCGGGTTCAAGTCCCGGCTTCGGCACCATTTATTAGAATTTTTGCTTCGTGCCAAGGGGAGTGAGATCGTCGGTCTCGCTCCTCTTGCTTTTTGGGGGTTCTTTTTTGGTTCATCCGATTCCTGAGTACTTCCTGAAAGAGAGCATCCGGTTATTTTGACGGGCACCAATCATTTCAGTTGCTAATGAATAAAAACCATCTCCCTTGACTTCTCAATGGAGCATGAGCACATTAATGATAACTTTAGAACCCTTTAAGGGCATTCACATAAATTAGGAGATCCCGCAGATGAAAAAATATCTTGAATTATCTCTTATAATGATAACTGGTTTGCTTGTGTCCTGTGCCGGAGAAGGTTACTATGGCCCGCAAGGCCCCGGTGGATGGGGGTCCATGATGCATTACGGATTTGGATATGGAGGGATGTTCATGTGGATAATATTTCTGATTGTAATTGGATTTCTGATCTATTTCATTGTTCAGGCCCAAAAAACGAAAGGCCAGCCGCTGACACAGAATGAAAACCCCCTGGATATCCTGAAGAGGCGTTATGCCAAGGGAGAAATCACAAGGGAAGAATATGAGAGGATGAAAAAAGCCTTTGAAGGATAGACCTTGATGACTTTTAAGGCTCTTATGAAGGGAGATGTACGGTCTTTTCTGTTTCCTGAAAATTCATTTAACACGGCCATCATGACTTTCGTGTTCATCTCTGTTGATGTGATTCTCAATGCCCTCCGGTTTTGGACGGTGAAAATAGGACAAACAAACAGATGCCCCCAGGCAGGACAGTCGCTGAAACGCACGTGCATTTCTTCATATACCAGTGTCACGGGGGCCGTCATGGTCGGAACCGGGATCAGGATCTGCGGACGGCCTACGAAATGACTTCTGGAGAAAGTTTATGAATGTGATTGAAAAATTGAAAAAATGGGTGGACTTGCAACTCGAAAAATTGGCGAAAGAGAACCGGAAAGCCTTTGGGGATAAGGCTCCGGATTGTTGTGAGTTTGGTCGGAAGAGCGCCGATCCGGGTAAGACAAGGCAGGGCAACCGCTTAAATCAAAGAGCGAAGTAATTGTCTACTTATTATCAGCAATGTCCGGTTAAGAA
>DDXV01000042.1 GCA_002347815.1 Syntrophaceae bacterium UBA2251 | reverse complement strand
GATAACCGCTGAAAGCATCTAAGCGGGAAGCCCACCTCGAGATGAGATATCCCTCCTGATGGAGACATCAGGACTGAAGACCCCTCGTAGACCACGAGGTTGATAGGTCAGGTGTGCAAGCACAGTAATGTGTTGAGCTTACTGATACTAATCGGTCGTGAGGCTTGACCATAATTTTGTCATCTTCTATTCCTGTTTTGCCCCACCATGCCATATGCAATTGTTGCTCTTTTAGGAAATCATTTCGGTGGCTATAGCGGAGAGGCCCCACCCGTTCCCATCCCGAACACGGAAGTTAAGCTCTCCGGCGCCGATGGTACTGCATGGGCGACTGTGTGGGAGAGTAGGAGCTGCCGAGATATTTATCGAACCCCTTCAAGCGATTGAAGGGGTTTTTTTTGGCCCCGAAGATTTCCGTTTTGCATAGCCTCCGTCTTGTGATATGAAGGAAGCACGCGTAATCTTGCCGTGTTCCGGGTTCAGCGGACGGGCAATACAAGGAGAGAGGACAGCATGTCCGGTCATTCGAAATGGAGCACGATCAAGAGAAAAAAGGGCGCCGCGGATGCGAAGCGCGGCAAGATCTTCACGAAGATCATCAAGGAGATCACCCTGGCAAGCCGGCTGGGCGGCGGGGACCCCGACGGCAACGCCCGCCTGCGGACGGCGATCCTCGCGGCCAAGGACGAAAACATGCCCAAGGACAACATCGANNGATCAAGAAGGGCGTCGGCGAGATCGGCGGGGCGTCGAGTTTTGAGGAGACAACCTACGAAGGATACGGCCCGGGCGGCGTGGCCCTGCTTGTCGAGGTTCTCACGGACAACAAGAACCGGACGGTGGCCGAGATCCGGCACATCCTGTCCAAGCACGGCGGCAACCTGGGCGAAAACGGCTGCGTGGCCTGGATGTTCGACAAGAAGGGAAGTCTGCTCGTCAACAAGAACGATATCGGCGAGGATGCCCTGATGGAGCTGGCGCTCGAGGCGGGGGCCGACGATGTTCGCGAGGAGGAGCACGAGTTCGAGGTCATCACGAACCCGGGGGCCTTCGAAGCCGTCCGGCGCGCCATCGAGCAGCGGGGGATCAAGCTCCTGTCCGCGAGCATCGGCATGATTCCGCAGAACACGGTCCAACTCGAAGCCGGCAAGGCCGAGCAGATGCTCAAACTGATGGAAAAGCTGGAAGACAACGACGATGTGCAGAATGTCTACGCCAACTTCGACATCCCCGATGAGATCATGGAGAAACTGAGTTAGCGGATCCGGAGAGGAATCGTCTTGCGCGTCCTGGGCATCGATCCCGGAAGCCATGTCACCGGCTATGGCCTCGTCGATCACGAAAAAGGCGGACTGAAGGTCGTCGCGTACGGGGAGATCAAACCCGCCCGCGGGGCGCGGCTGACGGCGTGCCTCAAGGTCATCCATGACCGCCTGCAGGAGATTATCGCCGAACATCGTCCGGATGCCTTGGCCGTCGAAGACATCTTTTACGGCAAGAACGTCAAGAGCCTCATCCGGCAGGGGCATGTGCGGGGGGTGACCCTGCTGACGGGCGCCCTGGCCGGCGTCGCCGTGTATGCGTATTCGCCCCTGGAGGTGAAGCAGGCCGTGGTGGGGTACGGACGCGCGGAGAAACCGCAGGTTCAGCGCATGGTGACGGCGATTTTGGGCCTGGCCGATCTCCCTCCCGAGGATGCCGCCGATGCCCTGGCCGTCGCCATCTGCCACGCCCACACCAGAAAGGAAACACCCGCCTGAATGATTGCCCGGCTGAGCGGAACGCTGATTCACAAGACCGTCAACTTCATCGTGATCGACGCCCAGGGCGTCGGCTACCGCGTCTTCGTGCCGCTAACGACCTTCTACGAGCTTCCCGAGGCGGGGGAGCGGATCGCCCTGCACATCCACACCCAGGTGCGGGAAGACGCCATCAGCCTGTACGGGTTCCATGCGGAGCGCGAGCGTGAAATCTTCCAGGTCATGCTGGGCGTCTCCGGGATCGGTCCGCGTCTGGCCCTGAACATCCTTTCCGGGATTTCCGCCGCCGAGTTTGTCGCGGCCATCCTGCAGGGCAATCTGGGCCGTCTGGTCGGCATCCCCGGGGTGGGAAAGAAGATGGGCGAACGGCTGATCGTGGAACTGCGGGACAAGATCGCCCGCCTCGACGCGGCGATGCCCGCCGGCGCCGGGGAGCGCCGGGTCGTCTCCCTGGAGTTCCTGAAGGAGGACGCCCTGTCCGCCCTGACCAATCTGGGGTATAAGCCGGCGGCCGCCCGGGAGGCCGTGGATGCGGTCATTGCGGCGGCGGCCGAGCCGCCTTCGCTGGACGTCCTGCTCAAGGAGGCCCTGAAGCGGCTGGCCGGATGACGACGGACCGGCTCGAAAGGGCGCGGGAGCGAAGGAAAAAGGGAAAGGGAGAGACGCGCGATGTCGGACAAGAACCCGGTGATCGAGCCGGAGGCGGCGGAGGCGGAAGGGGTGTTCGAGACCTCCCTGCGCCCCCGCTCCCTCACGGAGTACATCGGCCAGGAAAAGATCAAGTCGAACCTGGCCGTCTTCATCGAGGCGGCCCGCCGACGCCGCGAGGCCCTGGATCACGTGCTTCTCTACGGACCGCCGGGCCTGGGGAAGACGACGCTCGCCTACATCGTGGCGCGGGAACTGGAGGTTGACGTCAAGGTGACGTCGGGTCCGGTCATCGAGCGTCCGGGGGACCTGGCGGCGATCCTGACGAACCTGCACGAGCACGACATCCTCTTCATCGACGAGATCCACCGGCTTTCGCATGTGGTGGAGGAGATCCTCTACCCGGCCATGGAGGATTTCCATATCGACATCCTCATCGGCCAGGGACCGTCCGCCCGGTCGATGAAGCTCGAGATCCCGCACTTCACGCTGATCGGCGCCACGACGCGGGCGGGACTCCTGACCTCGCCGCTCCGGGACCGTTTCGGAATGGCCTTCCGGTTTGAATATTACACCCCGGAGGAGTTGGCCGTCATCATCAAGCGGTCCGCCGGCATCCTTGACATCGGCATCGACCGGGCCGGGGCGGAGGAGATCGCCTGCCGCTCCCGGGGAACGCCGCGCATCGCGAATCGCCTGCTCAAGCGGGTCCGCGATTTTGCCGAAGTCCGGGCCGACGGCGTCGTGAACCGCCGGGTGGCGCTCGACGCCCTGAAGCTTCTCGACGTGGACCCCCAGGGGTTTGACCACATGGACCGGACGATCCTGCTGACCTTGATCGACAAGTTCGACGGGGGGCCGGTCGGGATCGACAACCTGTCCGCTGCCATCGGCGAAGAGAAGACCACGCTCGAGGACGTTTACGAACCCTACCTGATCCAGGAGGGCTACCTCCAGCGCACGGCGCGGGGGCGCGTCGCCACGCGCATCGCCTACGAGCACTTCGGCCGGACCTGGCTGGGGCAGCCCCAGTCGGACCTTTTCTGAGATGAAGGTATTGCTCCACACGTGCTGCGGCCCCTGCACGATCTATCCCCTCCGGATCCTGAGGGAGAAGGGGCGCGAACCGATCGGTTATTTCTTCAACCCCAACATCCACCCCTCTCTGGAATATCGCCGACGCGCCGAGACGCTGGCCGCCTACGCGGAGACGCAGGCCCTCCCGATGCTGTGGGCGGAGGGGTACGCCATGGAGGCGTTCTTCCGGGCGGTCGCCGGCCGGGAAGACGACCGCTGCCGGCACTGCTATACCCTCCGGTTGGCGGAGGCGGCGCGCATGGCGAAAGTCCAGGGATGCGGGGGGTTCACGACGACGCTTCTGTACAGCAAATTCCAGAAGCACGACCTGATCCGGGAATTGGGCGACCGCGTGGGGCAGGAGAACGGGATTCCGTTTGTCTATCACGATTTTCGTGAAGGCTGGCAGGAAGGGGTCCGCGTTTCCAGAGAAATCGGGATGTACCGCCAGCCCTACTGCGGCTGTCTTTACAGCGAAAAGGAACGCTACGGGCGCCGTTCCGTCACGCCGGGAAACGCCGCTTCCACCGGGGCGCCGGCGTGACGGAAGGGAACAGCGTCCGCCGGGATTGTGTCTTTCCCGCCACACCGCCCCGCGGGCGGGGCTTTTCCGCTTCCGCGACCGGGCTCCCAATCGGGATTATTTCCATCGGGTTAGATTCTGTGCCGGATAAAATGCCGAAACAGGGATGCGTGGTACGCAAGTTGCTTATTTCCCCACCAAAAGTACCTCGGGATGTGATGTCGAAGATGTTTTTACAGCGCACGATTCAACGCGAGATCCACTGCCGGAATATCGGCCTCCATTCGGGCCGGAAGGTCGGCATGACCATCAAGCCGGCCGACGCCGACGCGGGCATTACCTTCGTTCGCAACGATGTCGCGGGCTGTCCTGAAATCAGGGCCCGTTACGACAGCGTTTCCGACACGACCCTGGCCACGACCATCGGCTTGAACGGCACGCGCATCTCGACCACCGAACACCTGATGTCCGCGCTGTTCGGCATGGGGGTGGACAATGCCGTGGTGGAGGTGGACGCGCCGGAACTCCCCATCATGGACGGGAGCGCCCTGCCCTTCGTGGACCTCCTGAAGAGCGTCGGAACGCGGGCCCAGGGCCGCTGCAAGAAGATTCTCGTCGTGGAGAAGCCCGTCTCGGTCGAGGACGGCTACGGCAGCGCCACGTTCCTGCCTTCCCCGGAATTCCGGATCACCTGCGAGATCGACTTCGCCCATCCGGTGATCGGGCACCAGACATTCTCACTGACCTTTTCCGACGAGCTGTACGAAAAGGAGATCTGCGCCGCAAGGACGTTCGGTTTCCTCAAGGATGTGGAATACCTCCAGGCGAGCGGGCTCGCGCTGGGCGGGTCTCTCAAGAACGCGGTGGTCATGGACGAAACCCGCATCCTCAACAAGGAGGGCCTCCGCTGCCCCGACGAGTTCGTCAAGCACAAGATCCTGGACGCCATCGGCGACCTCTCCCTGCTCGGCATGCCCGTCATCGGTCATTTTATCGCCAGAAAATCCGGGCACCGGCTCAACAACCTGCTCCTCAGGGAATTGATGAGCCGCCGGGATTGCTGGCGGATCGTCAGCGCCCTGGGGCGGAAAGACACCGCCACGGAGCGGATGGGGCTGAAGGCGCCGGCCTTCAGGATCCTCGACGCCGCCGCCGTCCGCGCCTGAAGCGTCCGGACGTCCCCCGTTCCCGTCCTCCGTCCGCCCACCCCCTGATCCGTAAATACCGCTTGCTTTTTCTCCGGCAGTTTCTTAGTATAACCCTCGGTGTTTTGCAAAAGAAAAACAAAGCATTATAAGGCGTTATGCCTCTCCGGCGGCAGGTCGGCCTCACGGGGGAAACGGGGCCGGCCCGGGGAAAGGAGTCCGCTCGTGGTTCGCAAGTGTCTGCTTCCCTTATGCGGCGTCATCCTGCTGTTATCGGTGGGCCTGTCGGGCGTCCTGGCGCAGGAGGCGCGCCTCACGGACATCCGGGGGTTCACCGACAACCAACAGGTGATGGTCTATGCCAAGGTGACCAACTGTTTCACCCCGAAGATGGAGCAGGCGATCTATGCCGGCATCCCGACCACGTTCACCTTTTTCCTGAACCTTTACCAGGTCCGGTCCTGGTGGCCGGACCGGAGGCTGGCCTTTGTGGAGGTCCGCCACACCCTGAAGTACGACCGGGTGAGAAAGCTGTTTTTCGTGTCCGTCGGCGACGGCGGCGAGCCCGTCGGTTTTCAGGATCTGGGGGCGGCCAAGCTGGCCATGGCGGAGCTGAACGGCGTCGCCCTGTTTCCCGTCTCGAGGCTGGACCGGGACCGGACATATTACCTCAAACTGAAGGCAAAGCTGGAGGAGGTCAGGTTGCCCATGCGCCTGGAGTACATCCTGTTCTTCGCATCCCTCTGGGACTTTGAGACCGACTGGTATCGGTACCGGTTCCCCATGACCCCATGAAAAAGGCCCGCCCCCCGCTCGACATTTCGGAAGCCGGCCGCCGCCGCCGCGAGCGCATCATCATCGTCATCACCATGGCGGTGATCGCCGGACTGACCTATCTGGAAAGCCAACTGTCCCATCAGCAGGGGGTGCTGCCCGCCTCCAACAACATCCTGATCTTCGGACTGATCAACATCAACATCATCCTGATCATCCTGCTGATCTTTCTGATCGTGCGCAACGTCGTCAAGCTCGTGTTCGAGCGGCGCAGCGGCGTCATCGGTTCCCGGCTGCGCACGAAGCTGGTGGCGGCCTTTGTGGGGCTGTCCCTCATTCCCACCATCATCCTTTTCCTGGTGGCGATCAATTTTCTGTCCTACAGCATCGACACCTGGTTCAGCATCCGTTTCGGCGACACGCTGAACAAGACCGAGGAGGTGGCGCAGGTCTATTACCAGCAGGCCGCGGACAACGCCAAGTATTTCGCCCGCCAGATCAGCGCCGACATCACCACGCACCGCCTGCACGAGCGGGACCGGATGACCTACCTCCGCCAGCTGGTCGAACAGCGACAGCGCTCCAGCCGGTTGGGCATGGTGGAGGTCTACTTCGAGAATGAACGGGAGAATGTCGTGTTCCAGGATCCCGAACATCCCGGTCAGGAGCCGATTCTCCTCTCGCCGAAACTGCGGGAGGAGGTGTTTGCCGGCCGCGAGGTGTCGCGCGAGCAGGCCGCGGCCGGCGGCGACATGATCAGCGGCGTCGTCCCGGTCTTCGCGGCCCTCGGTCCCCACGAGGTGATCGGCATCGTGGTGGTGAGTCGCTTCATCCCCGGGACGATCGTCGAGAAGATCAAGGCGATCTCCCGATCGTCGGAGCAGTACCGGCAACTGACGCTCCTGAAGAATCCCATCAAGTTCAGCTACATCGTGACGCTCTTCATCGTGACCCTGCTCATCATCTTTTCCGCCACCTGGTTCGGGATGTTTCTCGCGAAGGGCATCACCGTCCCCATCCAGGATCTGGCCGAGGCCACGAACCGGATCGCCCAGGGAGATCTGGAGCACCAGATCGAGATCGAGGCCGATGACGAGATCGGCGTTCTGGTCGATTCCTTCAACCAGATGACGCGGGATCTCCGGAAGAGCAATATGGACCTCGAACAGCGCCGCCGTTATATGGAGGCCGTCTTGCGGCATGTTTCGGCCGGCGTCATTTCCATCGACGCCGGCGGGGTGATCACGACGATCAACCGGGCGGTGGAAAAAATGCTGGGCATCCGCGCCGAGACGATCCTCCATCGCCCTTACGAGGAGGTGCTGGCGGGGGAGCATCTGGAGATGGTGAACGCCTACCTGCAGGAGATGCGGAGCAACCGGGATGGCTTTCTGGAGAAGCAGGTCGATCTCACGATCGGGGACCGGGCCCTGACCCTCCTGATGACGACCAACGTCATTCACGACGACGACGGTCGCGACCTGGGCATGGTTGTCGTCTTTGAAGACCTGACCCAGCTTCAGAAGGCGGAACGCGCCGCCGCCTGGCGGGAGGTGGCGCGGCGGATGGCCCACGAGATCAAGAATCCCCTGACCCCGGTCCAGCTCTCCGCGCAGCGGTTGCAGAAGAAATACGGAGACAAGCTGGGCGGGGACCGGGAGGTGTTTTTTGAATGCACCAAGACGATCATCGACCAGGTCGAGGTCCTGAAGAACCTGGTGAACGAATTCTCCCGCTACGCCCGGATTCCCGTCACCAATCCGGCGCCGCACAACCTGAACGAGGTCATCGCGGATTCGGTCGTCCTCTTCCAGGATGCCCACAAGGAAATCCGGTTCACGTTCGAGACGGAGGGCGCGCTCCCGATTGTGAACATCGACCCGGAACAGATCAAACGGGTCATGGTCAACCTCCTGGACAACGCCGTGGCCGCCCTCCGGGAACATGACGGATGCATCGCCATCCGCACGTTCTACGATCCGGCTGCCCAGAAGGCGAAGGTGGAGGTGGCGGACAACGGAACGGGCGTTCCGCCCAGCTACAAGCTGAAAATCTTCGAGCCCTATTTTTCCACCAAGGGGGCCGGCTCCGGTTTGGGGCTGGCCATCGTGAACTCGATCATCGCCGATCATCATGGAAAGGTCAGCGTCCGCGACAACGTGCCGCGGGGGACCGTGGTGGCCTTTGAAATTCCCGTGCCGGAGGGGGTGGCCGTCTGAGAGGAAGGGGCCCCCGTCCGGCAGGGGCATAAACGGTTCGGGAAGGAAGCATGCGGAAAACGATCCTGATTGTGGATGACGAAGAGAGCATCCGCCAGTCGCTGGGCGGCGTGTTGAACGACGAGGGATATGAAGTCCTGGCCGCCGGCAGCGGCGAGGAAGCGCTCCGGATGATCGACGACGAGATCCCCAGCCTGGTTCTTCTGGACATCTGGCTCCCGGGGATGGACGGCATCGAGGTCCTGACGCGGATCCGGTCGGAGTATCCCCAGGTCCGCGTGATCATCATGTCGGGTCACGGCACCATCGAGACGGCCGTCAAGGCGACGAAACTGGGCGCCTTCGATTTCATCGAAAAGCCCCTCTCCCTGGACAAGGTCATCCTTCTGGTCAGCCATGCCCTGGACATGGTCAACCTCGAGGAGGAGAACATCCTCCTCCGGCAGAAGCTCGGCCGGGAGTATGAACTGACCGGGGAGAGCCCGTCGATTTCCGAACTGAAGGAGACGATCGGCATCGTGGCCCCCACGAACGCCTGGATCCTGATCATGGGGGAGAACGGGACGGGCAAGGAGCTCGTGGCCCGCTCCGTCCACCGCCAGAGCCGGCGCGTGAACAAGCCCTTCATCGAGGTCAACTGCGCGGCCATTCCGGAGGATCTCATCGAAAGCGAGCTGTTCGGCCATGAAAAGGGGGCGTTCACCGGGGCGACGGCCAAGAAGCGGGGGAAGTTCGATCTGGCCCACGAAGGGACCATTTTTCTCGACGAGGTGGCGGACATGAGCCTGAAGGCCCAGGCCAAGGTCCTCCGGATTCTTCAGGAGAAGAAGTTCGAGCGGGTGGGCGGCACCCGACTGATTCCGACCGACGTGCGCGTCCTGGCGGCGACGAACAAGGACCTGGAGCAGGAGATGGAGGCCGGCCGCTTCCGCCAGGATCTCTACTACCGGCTCAACGTGATCCCGCTGCGCGTCCCCCCGCTCCGCGATCGCCGCGAGGACATTCCCCTGCTCGTCAACCGGTTTCTTCAGGATCTGGCCCAAAAGGAGGGCGAAGAACAGAAGACGATGACGATGGAGGCCGTCGGCGTCCTCATGGAACACCCCTGGCCGGGCAACGTGCGCGAGCTGAAGAATATCGTCGAGCGGCTCGTCATCATGACCCCCGGCAACGTCATCGACGCCCGCGACATCCCGCCCCTGATCAAGGATGCGGAAGTCGTTCTGGACAGCTCCTTCTACGATTCCGATTCGTTCAAGGCGGCCAAGGTGGAGTTCGAGAAGAGCTACATCGTCAAGAAACTGCGCGAGTTCGAAGGCAACATCTCGAAGACCGCCGAGGCGATCGGCCTGGAGCGCAGCAACCTGCATAAGAAGATCAAGGCCTACGGTCTGGACGTCAAGGACGCGGGATAAGGCGTCTGCGCCCGCGGGAGCCGATTTCCGGGCGGCGTGCGGGTGCGGTGCGACGTCAGGTCTGGCGACGAACGTCGGCCAGGGAGAACCGCTGGAAGGGAAGGAAGGGAAGGCCCAGGGCGATTACGACCCCGAGCGACAGGACGTGGTAGAGGATGGCGAAGGTCAGCGCGTCCGCTTTGGCGACACCGAACAGGCCGAGGGCGAGAATGCAGGCGAAGTGCCAGTTGCCGACAAAGCCCGGCGCCGCGGGCAGGGCGATGCCGGCCACGAGGATGATCATGACGACGAGGGCGGCGCCGACGGGCAGCGCCAGTCCGAAGGCGGGGAAGAGGATGTAGATGGCGAAGACGTCGAGGACCCAGATGACCAGGGACAGAGCCGCGACGGCCAGGAACCGCTTCCCGTTGGCGATCATCTGAAAGCCGTCGACGAACCGGTCGACGAGCCCCGCGAGTTCGGCGCCGTAGGGCGCCGGGAGCTTCGCCAGGAGCGGCCGGAGCAGCCCCAGGGCCCGTTCGCGCTTCAGGAGCAGGAGGGTCATCGCGGCCAGCAATCCGGCCGTCAGGGCAAAAAAGATCGCTCCCGACCGGAGCAGCCAGGGGGGCAGGGGCGTCAAGAGCGGCGTCAGGGCGAAGAGCGACAGGACCGTCAGGCCGTCGAAGACCCGCTCGACGAAGATGGTCCCCAGCGCGGCGCTCATCCGGATGCCGCTTCGCCGGGCGATCAGGTACGGGCGGGCCAGTTCGCCCAGCCGGGCCGGCAGGGAGACGATGGCCAGGAATCCCACGCTGGTGATCGGAAACAGGGTCCGTTGACGGATCTTCTCCATGGGGCCCAGAATGACCCCCCAGCGAATCGAGCGGAAAACCTGCATGAGGACCATGGCGGCGAGGGCCGGAAGGGCGAACCCCCAATGCATGGCCGCCACCCCCTCGCGGACGCCGGCCCAGGGGATGCCCCGAACGGACAGATAGACGAGGGCGAGGCTCACGAGGATTCCGGCCGCGATGTTTTTTTTCATGCACCCGCCCTGTTTCGAGGCGCCCGCCCCGTCCGGCGCGACGGGGGAGCACGGATGCGGGCCCGCGCGCCTCGGCCGTGTGCCGCCGGGGTTCGCCGGATAGCCCCCGTCTGTTGAGGGGATCAGTTTTTGGCGATGTTGTCGGCGATCTTGTCGTGAATCAGCTGGGACGAGAGCTTGTCGCCGAGAAGCCCGACGCGGACCCCCACGGTGACGAGGTCCTTGGCCTTGTATTTGACGGAGAACTGGACCTTCTCGTCGTTGATGACGGCGGTGATCGTCCCCTTGCCGATGTCCTTGTCCGGCTTGACCTCCATGCCCCGCATGTCGGCAACGGTTTTTTCGCAGGCCGCCCAGACCCTGTCGAACGAGGCGTAGTAATCCGTGTTCAGATCCCCGTTGATGTACAGGTAGGTTCCCGACCCGACCCCCACGGCTGTCACCCCGACGGCCATGGCGGCGCAGCCGCCCAGAAGCATCAATGACATCATGAGGAAGGATAGCAGCGATTTTCTTTTCATCGACAGGGGCACTCCTTTCCTTGAGGTTGAGGGATGGCCTCCCGGCCACGGGTCCATTCTATAATCGATCCCGCCCGAATTGTCCACCCCTTCGTCAGGCCTTATCCCGGGGCGCCCCCGAGGCGCGCGAACTCCCGGAGCAGCTCTTCCTGCTTGCGGGTGAGGTTCGTCGGAATGGCGACGACGGTTTCGATGATCTGGTCGCCGCGGCCGAAGCCGCGGAGGTGGGGGATTCCCTTTCCCTTGAGACGGAACGTCTTGCCGCTCTGGGTTCCCCGGGGAATCTTCAGCTTTTCGTTCCCGTTGAGCGTCGGCACCTCCACGGTCCCCCCCAGCGCGGCCTGAACGAAGGAGATGGGGACCCGGCAGTAGAGGTCGTCGTCGTTTCTCTCGAAGAATTCGTGGGGGTCGACGTAGATGAACACGTACAGGTCGCCCGCGGGGCCGCCCGGGTCGCCGCTTTCCCCCTCGCCGCGCAGACGCAGGCGGGAGCCCGTTTCGACGCCGGCCGGGATTTTCAGCTGCACCGTCTTGGCGATCCGGGTTCGACCCGTTCCCCGGCACTGCGCACAGGGCTGCGTGATGACGCTTCCCTGGCCCCGGCATTGCGGGCAGGTGCTGCGGACGCTGAAAAGGCCGCTGGACTGGGTGACCTGACCGCGCCCCTGGCAGTAGCGGCAGACCTCCGGCGAGGTGCCGGGCGCCGCGCCGCTCCCTCGGCAGCCCTCGCACCGTTCGTACTTCTCGACGTCGATGTCCCGGGTCGTCCCGGAGGCGGCCTCCAGGAAGGAGATCTTGAGATCGTAGCGGAGGTCGGCGCCGGCCCGGGGGGCCGTCCGTCCGCGCGTCCGTCCGCCGCCAAATCCGAAAACGTCTTCGAAGATGCTGCCGAAGCTGCTGAAGATGTCCTCGAAGCCGGAAAACCCTTGGTAGCCGGCGCCGGACAGGCCCTCGTGACCGTACTGGTCGTAGATGGACCGCTTCTGGGGGTCGCTGAGCACCTCGTAGGCCTCGGCCGCTTCCTTGAACCGATCCTCTGCCTCGTGGTCCCCGGGGTTCCGGTCCGGGTGGTATTGCATGGCCAGGCGGCGATAACTTTTTTTGATCTCTTCGTCCGAGGCGCCGCGCTCGATCTCGAGGGCCTCGTAATAGCAGCGTTTCATGGCTTAACCCCCGGCCTGTTCGCGGAGGCGGTGTTCGATGTCCTCCAGAAGCGACGGATCACCGCTACGGTCGGCGGCTTCCCGCGCGAACCGGAGCTTGCCCTTCGCCAGGGCCGTGCGGCCGATCCGGGCCCAGCCGTCGGGCGTCGGCTCCTCACGGAGGGCCTTGCCGCAGTTCAGGTATATCATGAGATCCCCCTCGCTCTCGGCCCAGGTCCTGAGTTTCTCCAGCCCCTCCCGATCGGCGGCGGCCTCGAAAAATTCGAGGGCGTCGGCCATTCGGCCGGCGGCGAGAAAACGGTTCCCGTAGACGGTCAGGTCGGCGGAGGCGTTTTTTTGAATGTAGAGCAGGGCCTGTTTTTTTCGGTAATCCGGAATGTCTGGTCGTTTCACGGTATCCTTAACATGACGCACGCCATCCCCCGGCGCTCAAATGCGGCTAACATAGTCACCGTCGGAGGCAATGTCAACCCCGGGGCCGTCAACGGTCCGGGACGAGCCTGCGCAGGGCCTCTTCGTATTTTTCCTTCGTTTTCTCGATGATGTCCCGGGGGAGCGGCGGGGGCGGCGCCGTCTGGTTCCAGGGGATGGACAGGAGATAATCGCGGAGGAACTGCTTGTCGAAGCTCTTCTGCGCCCGCCCTTCGGCGTAGTCGGACCGGGGCCAGAAGCGCGAGGAGTCCGGGGTGAGCAGCTCGTCGATCAGGATCAGGTCCCCGTCGCAGATGCCGAATTCCATCTTCGTGTCGGCAATGATGATGCCGGCCTGCTCGGCGATCCCGCCCGCCCGCCGATAGACGGCCAGACTCGTCCGGACGACCTGTTCGGCGAGGTCTCGTCCGATCAGGGCCTCCATGTCCCGGCGCGTGATCGCGGCGTCGTGATCCCCTTCGGGGGCCTTGGTCGAGGGGGTGAACAGCGCCTCCGGGAGCCGTGCGGACTCCTTGAGGCCCGCGGGCAGCGCGATGCCCGAAACGGTCCGGTCCCGGCAGTAGTCCTTCCAGCCGGAGCCGCTCAGATAGCCCCGGACGATGCATTCCACGGGCAGGGGCCGCGCCTTGCGGACCAGCATGCTCCGCCCCCTCAGGATGTCCCGGTAGGGACGGCAGGGCTCGGGGTACGCTTCGGGATCCGTGGAAATCAGGTGATTCCCGATCAGGTCCGCCATCGTTCCGAACCAGAAGGCGGACATCCGGGCGAGGATCTCCCCCTTCCCCGGGATCGGTTCGTCCATGATCACGTCGAAGGCCGAAATCCGGTCCGTCGTGACGATGAGCAGGCAGGGATCGAGGTCGTAGATGTCCCGCACCTTGCCCCTGCCGACGAGCGTCAATCCGATCAGGTCCGTTCTGTTCAATCCGGTCGGTTCGTTCATGGGGTCCTCGTCGCTCCTGATGCTCCGGTTGCCCCTCCCGGTCAGTTGAGGAAGGGGTTGTATTTCTTCTCATGGCCGATCGTGGAGGTCGGCATGCTTCCGTAATTGTGGCCCGGCAGAACGAGGGTCTCGTCGGGCAGCGTGAGGAGCTTTTCCTGGATGGAGCGCAGCATGAGCGGCCAGGAGCCGCCCGGAAGGTCGGACCGGCCCACGGCCTCGACGAACAGGGTATCGCCGGTGAAGACGTGTCCGTCCCGGTACAGGCACATGCCGCCGGGGGAATGCCCCGGGGTGTGCAGCACCTCGAGCGCCACCCGCCCGACCGAGATGACATCCCCCTCGCGGACGGTCCGGTCCGCCGGGGGGGACTTCGTCGCGCCGAACATCCTCAGCAGCATGGGCGGGGTGTCCACAAGCATCGGGGCGTCCGCTTCGTGGATGACGATTTCGGCGCCGGTTTTCTGCTTCATCTCCAGGTTGCCGGAGATGTGGTCCACGTGCCCGTGGGTGTTGATGATGGTCTTGATCGTGAGCTTCCGGCTCCGGGCGATCCGGATCAGGCCGTCCACATTGGCTGCCGGGTCGATCACGAGCGCCTCACCCGTGTCCGGGTCGCCCACGATATAGGCGAAGACCGCCATGGCGCTGACCTGCACTTGTTCGAGATACATGCCTCACCTCCCACGCGCCCCCTATCAGGTTCTCGCCGGGAAGTCAACGGGATTCGGCCGGCGCCGTGCTCAGCCAAGTCGCCGGAGGCGGACGCCGAAGAAGCCGTCCATGCCGTCGCGGTGCGGAAGCGTCCGGAAATACCCTCCCCCGTCGAGCAGCGCCGCCGGAAAGGGGGGCGGGGGCGGATCCGGGGCATACTCCGGGTGGCGCTCGAGAAAATCCACGATCACGCCGTCGTTCTCCTCGGGCAGGAGGGCGCAGGTGGCGTAGACGAGGAGGCCGCCCCGGCGCGGGTAGGCCGCCGCGGCGTCCAGGATGCGCCGCTGGCGGCGGACGAGGGGGCCGAGGTCGCGCGGCTGAAGCCGCCACTTGATCTCGGGGTTCCGGCGCAGCGTTCCGGTGCCGGAACAGGGGGCGTCGACGAGGACGCGGTCGAAGCGGGCGTGGAACGCCTCCCCGAGGTCCGCCTCGGCGTCGCCGGCCCATGTCCGGATGGGCGTCGCCCCGAGGCGCCGGGCGAGCGTTTCGAGATCGGCGAGCTTCCGGGGGTGGATGTCCACGGCCAGGATCTCCCCCGAATTTTCCAACAGGGCGGCCAGGTGGGTAGTTTTTCCGCCGCTGCCGGCGCAGAGATCGAGGAGGGTTTCCCCCGGGCGCGGGTCGACGAGAGGGGCGACCAGTTGCGAGGCCTCGTCCTGGATGTGGAGCCCGCCTTCCCTGAATGGGGCGGTTTCGCTCAGGGAGGCGGCGGCGCCGGCGACGGCGAGGCCGTCCGGGGAAAAGGGCGTCGGCTCACAGGCGAGGCCCGCTGCGGCCAGGGCCTCCCGAGCGGCCGCGGGGGTGATGCGGAGCCGGTTGACGCGCAGGGTGCGGGGCGGCGTCTCGTTGTCGGCCCGGCAGAGGGCCGCCGTTTCCCCGGGGCCGTAGACGGCGAGCCAGCGCCGGACGAGCCACGGGGGATGGGAAGCGGTCGCGGCGATGTGCCCGGCCGGATCCCGGACCGGGTCGGGCCAGCGGATCGCGTCCCGCTTCCGGAGGGCGGACCGCAATACGGCGTTCACCAGGGCGGCGCGCTCCGGGACGCGCGCCTTGGCAAGTTCCACGGCGGCGTCCACCGCGGCGAACGCGGGGATCCGGTCGGCGAATTCCAGCTGATAGAGGGCCGTGCGCAGGATCGCGCGGGTGACCGGCTCCAGGTCGGCGAGACGTCCCCGGCAGATCTGGCGGAGGATCCAGTCCAGGCGCCCCTGCATGCGGAGCGTGTCGTAGACGAGCCGGGTTGCCAGCCCCCGATCCCGCGGATCTTCGAGGAGCCGGCCCGACAGGGCGGCGTTCAGGAGGGGTTCCGCGTAGGCCCCCGTTCGCTCCACGCGCACGAGGAGATCGACGGCGACGCCGCGGGCGGTTTCTCTCATGATCCCGTCTTCGGGCGCGGTCCGCCCCGGTCGCTCAGTCCTCCTCCACGATCGCGACGGGCCGCGTCCAGCCGGCGGAGGCCCGCTTGATCTTGATGGGGAAGCAGGAGACGGTGAAGCCGTGCGGCCGGCCGATGGCGGAGAGGTTGGCCAGCTTTTCCATGTGGCAGTACCCGGTCTCGATTCCGGCGAAGTGGGCCTCCCAGATCACCCGGGGGTCGCCCTTCTCCTTGAATTCGGCGGCGAGAAAGGGCAGGGGGCGGTCCCAGCTCCAGGCGTCGATGCCGACGACGCGGACGCCCTGCTCCGTGAGGAAGAGGGTGCTTTCCCGGTCCATCCCGGCCCCCTTGACCAGGTATTCCGGCTTTCCCCAGGCCTGGTCGGCGCCGGTCTGGACGAGAACGATGTCGAGCGGCTTGATCTCGTACCGGATCCTGTCCAGTTCCTTCCTGACGTCCGCCACGGTGATGCGCTCCCCGTCGGCCTTGTGGCGGAAATCGAGCAGGACGCCGTCGCTCAGGCACCACGCCAGCGGAATCTCGTCAATCGTGGCGGCGGGCCGGCCCCGGTCCATCCGCGGGTGATAGTGGTAGGGGGCGTCGAGGTGGGTGCCGCTGTGGGTGGAAAGCGTCAGGAATTCCACGGCCCAGCCCACCCCGCCCGGCAGCTGGTCGGCCTTGAGGCCGGGGAAGAAGTCCAGCATGGAGGCGGTCCCCATCGCGTGATCGATGTAGTCCACACGGGGGATCATCATGGGCGGATCGCTGGGGAGTCCCGTTTCTAGCGCGATGCTCAGGTCGACAAAACGTTTTTTCTTCATGGACGGTCTCCTTTCTCGTGGAGGGTGCGCGGGGGTCCGCAGGACGCGTCTATCCCAGGCGGCTGCCGGACGCGAGCCTCTGCCCCCGCAGGAAATCCCTGATCGGCAGGCGTTTCTTGTTTTCCATCTGGACCTCCGTCAGGCAGACCCGGCCTCCCCGGACGGTCACGGGCAGGCCCCGGGGCGTCGCTTCCCCGACCGTTCCCGGCGTGTCGGCAACGGGGCCCGGCGACGCCTCGGCCCGGAACACCTTCAGAATCTTCCCGTCGCAGCGGGTCCAGGCGCCGGGTGTCGGGGAAAGCCCCCGGATCAGGTTGACGACGGCGTCCGCCGGCGCGTCCCAGCGGATCAGGCCGTCTTCCCGGCCGATTTTGGGTGCAAATGTCGCCCCGGAAGGGTTCTGGGGGGTTCCCGCGAGGGTTCCGCTCACGATTCCGTCCAGGGCGCGCGCCAGGAGTCCGGCCCCGAGGATCGCCAGACGGTCGTGGAGCGCGCCGTAATCCTCCCGGGGGTCGATCGGGGTTTCTTCCTGGATCAGGATGTCGCCCGCATCCATCGCCTCGTTCATCCGCATGATCGTGACGCCGGTGACGGACTCCCCCCGGATCAGGGTCCAGTTCATCGGGGCGGCGCCCCGATACTTCGGCAGGAGGGAGGGGTGGACGTTGATGCAGCCGAAACGGGGGATCTCGAGAAGGGCCGCCGGGAGGATCTGGCCGAACGCGGCCACGACGATCACGTCGGGCGCCAGGGCGCGGCAGGTGTCGAGAAACGCCGGGTCCCGCACCCGCTCGGGCTGGAGGACGGGCAGTCCCAGGCGGAGGGCGGCGTCCTTCACCGGGGGCGCGACCCGGGACTGTCCCCGGCCCCGGGGCCGGTCAGGCTGGGTGACGACGGCGGCGATCGGCCAGCCGTCCGCAGCGAGGCGCTCCAGGGACGGCAGGGCGAACTCCGGCGTTCCCATGAACATCAATGACGTCTGCATGCGCCTCCTGCGGTTCCCGGCCCGCGGGCCTACAGAAAATGCACCGGGTCGACGTCGATCCGGACGTCCAGACCCGTGTGCGCGGCGTGTTCGAACAGGCTCCGGGCCAGGGCGTGCAGGCTTGTAACATGTTTGCCCTTCAAAAGCAATTGCCAGCGGTACCGACCCTTGATCTTCGCCACGGGGGCCTCCGCCGGACCGATGACCTCGACCCCCTGCGCCGACCGTCCTGACGCGGCCAGTTCCCGGGCGAGACGGCCCAGTGTTTCCGATGCCCCCCGGCCCTTTTCCCGGGAGCGGCAGGAGAGGTGGAGGCTGACGAGGCGGCTGAACGGCGGGTAGGACAGGGCCTCCCGGGAGGCGATCTCCTCCCGGTAGAATCCCGTATAGTCGTGATGCCGGGCTTTGAGCAGGGCGTAGTGCCCCGGGTTGAAGGTCTGGATGAGGACCCGGCCCGGCGTCTCCCCCCGGCCGCCCCGGCCCGCCACCTGGGTGAGGATCTGAAACGTCCGCTCCGCCGCCCGGAAATCGGGGAGATTCATGGAGGTGTCGGCCGAGATGACGCCGACCAGGGTCACGCCCGGGAAGTCGTGCCCCTTGGCCACCATCTGCGTACCGATCAGGATGTCGATCTCCTGCCGGGCAAGCCGCTGGAGGATCTCGATGTGGGCGCCCCGGCGCGTCGTGGTGTCGCTGTCCAGACGGGCGATGCGCGCCTCGGGGAACGTGGCCCGGACCTCCTCCTCCACTTTCTCCGTCCCCACGCCGAAACCGCCGAGGCGGGAACTTCCGCAGGCCGGGCAGGCCGGCGGGACGGGGTGGCGGAAGCCGCAGTAATGACATTTCAGGAGGGCGTCCCCACCGTAGTAGGTGAGCGAGACGGCGCAATTGAGGCACCGGAAGGCCTGGCCGCAGTCCAGGCAGACCATGAACGCATGCGAGCCCCGCCGGTTGAGAAACAGGATGGACTGGCGGCCGAGGCTAAGCGTCTCCCGGAGCGCCGCCTGCAGGGGCGCCGAGAGGACGGCCGGCTGGCCGGCCGCTTCCCGCCGGCCCCGCATGTCGATCACCTCCACCTGGGGCAGGGGCTTGGACAGAACGCGGTCGGGCAGGGTCAGGAGGCGGTATTTCCGCGCGGCGATGTTGAAGTAGGATTGAAGTTCGGGGGTCGCCGAACCCAGGATCACCGCCGCTCCGGCCAGCTTGGCCCGTATGACGGCGAGGTCGCGGGCCTGGTAATGCATCCGGTCGTCCTGTTTGTAGGACAGGTCGTGTTCCTCGTCCACGACGACCAGCTTCAGATCCCGGACCGGGGCGAAGAGGGCGGAACGGGCGCCGATGATCAGACGGAGGCGGCCCTGCCGGATCTGCCGCCACTGGTCGTACCGAACGGTGCGGGAGACGCCGCTGTGGAGGACCGCGACGGCTTGCCGGGGAAACCGTGCCTGGAGACGGTCCAGGAGCTGGCCGGTCAGGGCGATTTCCGGCACCAGGAGCAGCGCGCCGCCGCCGCGCTCCAGGACGTCCGCGATGGCCCGCAGGTAAACCTCCGTCTTGCCGCTCCCCGTGACCCCGTGGAGCAAAAACGGCGCAAACCCTCCCCGGTTCAGGCTCTCCCGGATCGTTTCAACGGCGTTCCGCTGATCGGGGTTGAGGATGGGAACCGCCTCGGTTGTCCGGACGGTTTCCCCGGGCGCTTCGCCGCCCCGGCGGGGGGCAAGCCGGCGTTCGGCCTCCGTGACGCGCACGAGGCCTGCATCCTGCAACTCCCGGATTTCCTTTCGGATGTCTTCAATGCCGGTGACTTTCCGCAGGCGGTTCAGGGTGAGACCGTTCCGGCGCTCGGCCAGGACGGCGCAGAGGATGTCCGCCGACGGAGAGAGGGGGGAGGCGATCCGGTCCGCGGCGTCTTCCGTGAGGCGGATGCGCTGGCCGCCGGATCGGTATTCCGTTCCGGGCAGGACGTCGGCCAGGGCCTTCCCCAAGGGGTAGAGATAATAGGAGGCCGCCCAGCGGTAAAAGCGGAGTTCTTCCGGACCGAACAGGGGCTCCGGGTCGACGACGTCGAGGATCTCCCGGATTTCCTTTCCGCCGGCATCCGGGGCGACGTCTTCGACGGCGAGGATGACGCCGACCTGCCGGCGACGGCCGAAGGGGACACGGACGCGCTTTCCCAAAGCGACCTCGGCCGCCAGGAAGGGGGGAACCGCGTAGGTAAAGGTTCGCTCGGAGGGGATGTCGATGGCCACCTGAATGAACATGGGGCGTATCCGGTTCGCGCGCATGGCGCCGGGTGGGGCTCAAAGAAGGACCACCGGGATGAGCGGGGAGGACGTCCGGTCGGGGCCTTCGCGGCGCGGGCCGCATCGACCCCCGTTTTCCCCGACGTCCGGAGAACAGAAGGGGCTACTCCCCCTTGAGTTTTTCGAGTTTTTCCTGCTTCGTCTTGCAGTCGATGCACAGGGTGGTGACCGGTCTCGCCACCAGCCTCTTTTCCGAGATGGGTCCGCCGCAGACCTCGCAGTTGCCGAAGGTGCCGTCATCGAGCCGTTTGATCGCTTCCTTCATCTTGGCGATCAGTTTTCGCTCCCGGTCCCGGATCCTGAGTTCGAAATTCCGGTCGGATTCCAGGGAGGCGCGGTCGTTGGGATCGGGGTAATTCTCCTTCCCGTTGGTCATCTCGGAAACCGTTTTCTCGGCGTCTTCCAGCAGCTCGTTGATCTTCTGCTTGAGCATGTATCTGAAAAACTCCAATTTTTCTGGCTTCATGGGAGCCATCACACACCTCTCCGTGGCGGAAAACGCATCAAAGGTCTTTTTCGGTGGCAGCCTCATACCTGATGTTTTCCCTTTTGTAAAGTAAAAAGATCACGGGGTGGCGCGGCTTAGTTTTTGCCCCGGGCGGACGGATGTGGTATGCAAGACCCCGGAGGTGGGGAATGCGGAGGCCGGACACCCGGAACGTCATCTTGCCGCGACAGCGGACCGCCGCGACCGGCGCAGCCGGGACGGGGGAAGATGTCTCCGTCGCGCTGACGGCCATCGCCGAGGGATTTCTGGGCAGGACCTACCTCGCCCATCCGCTGGACCGGACCGGCCCGGAGCGTCTGGTCGTCAATCTGGACGCCTTCGACTGCGTCACCTTTGTCGAGACGGTGGTGGCCCTGGCCCGGCTTCCGGCGGCCGGCCGGGCGGATCGGGAGGAACTGGCGCGCGCCGTCGAAGACATCCGTTACCGGGGGGGGCGCCTGGACGGCTACGCCTCCCGGCTGCATTATTTTTCCGACTGGCTGCGGGACAACGCGGCCAGGGGCATCCTCGAGGACATGACCGCGCGGCTGGGGGGGACGCCCTGGGAAAAGCGGGTGGATTTCATGACGGCCCACCGCGACCGCTACCCGCCGCTCGCCGATGCGGAATGCTCCCGGCGGGTGCGCGCCGTGGAGGAGGCCTTGACGGGGATGCCCAAGGTTTATCTGCCCCGCGGGCGCTTCCGTTCACAGGAGGCGCGGATTCGTGATGGCGACATCCTGGCCGTGACGGCGGAGCAGGACGGGATCGACGTTCTCCATGTCGGGTTCGCCGTGCGGCGCCGCGGTCGGATCCACCTGCTGCACGCCTCCGAGGCGGCCGGCCGGGTCGTCGTCTCCCCGGAAACGGTCTATCGCTATCTGCACCGGCGCCGCACCCGGACCGGTCTTCTCGTCGCCCGGCTCCGTGGCGGGCCCGGATGCGGGTGACGCCCCGGCGAGGTCCGGGCAGACCCGCCGGGAGGGTTTCAGACGCCCCGGCGCCTCCATCCGGGGATCCAGGGGGCGGTCGGTTGACGGGAAATCAAGAAGATACGGAAAGGAGGGCCCCGATGGGGACCATGAGCCTCTCCAAGGGATTCGTTCTGGGCCTGGTCGGCTTCTTCGTCGGCGTCTCCCTGGCTTCCGCCGTGGAGGACAGGGGGCGGGTGCGCGAACAGATGCAGGGCCTGTCCGTCCAGCAGATCGAGGGCGCGTTGGGCGGCAGGCGCGGGAGGGTGGCCGCGATGCCCCAGACGCCGCCCCCCCGGTCGCAAGGTCGTCACGGACGAAAATTTCCGACGACACGGAAATCATCGTTCAAACAGGCAACACGTCCGGCGTCGGGCGCGTAATCTTCTCTCCTTCGGGAAAATTCCTGATGTCCCGCGCGGCGGCAAAGGTTCTGAATCTCTGGGATGTGGAAACGGGCAAGGAAATCAGATCGTTTTCCGACGACGACGACAATATCAATGTTTTTGCCGTTTCCCGCGACGAATCGTTTTTCCTCACCGGCGGCTGGACGGGGCTCTTGAAAATGCGCAATTTCGAGACGGGGGCGACCCTGTGGACGGTCAAGGGCCATTCGGATTATGTGCAATGCGCCCTTTTTTCAGCGGACGGGAAGATCGTGGCGACGGCAAGCTCGGACAAATCCGTCAAGATCTGGGATGCCGCCTCGGGGCGGGAAATGCGCACACTGGCCGGAAACGTCGAAGCGGTGACCGGCCTGGCCTTCTCCCCCGACGAAAAGGAGCTCCTGTCCGCCTCCAAGGACGGCATGCTGCGTCTGTGGGACGTCGCCACCGGCCGGGAGATCGCCACCTTTCCGGGCAAGCCCGGTTGGACCCGGGCGATTGCCTTCTCGCCGGATGGCCGATATATCCTGGCCGGGAACGAGCGGACGGCGGTCACGGTCTGGGAAGCGGACAGCCGCCGCGAGATTCGCTCCTTTGCCGTCGAACCGGACGAAGTGTCCCGGGTGGCCTTCTCGCCGGATGCCCGCCGGGTGATGACGGTGGGAACCGATCGCGTCTTCCACCTCTGGGATGTGTTTGCCGCGCGGGAGATCCTGAATTTCACCGGTCATGACATTCTGATCGGGGACGCCTCGTTCTCCCCCGACGGACGGCATATCGTCTCCGGCAGCGAAGACCGCACCATCAAGATCTGGGACGCGGCAACGGGTATCCCGCTCAAGACCTTCACGGGCAACGCCGCCTGGGTTTATTCGGCGTCGTTTTCGCCCGCGGGCAAGCAGGCCCTGTCCGTCAGCGAAGACCGGAGCGTCAGATTCTGGGACATCGAGACCGGCGGGCAGACAGCCGCCTTCCGCTTCCGGTGGACGATCGACGCCGGGGAGGAGACGGAGCGCTACGGGAAGCTGAAGAGCATCGTGAAGACCGCGGTCTTCTCCCGGGACGGGAAAAGCGTCCTTTCGCGGGCCGAAGGCGAGAAGGGCGCGATCATCCTCTGGAATGCCGCGGATGGAAAAGTGCGGAAATTCTTCATTGACGAAAAGTTTCTCCTCGGGAAGAACACGGTCCGATTTTCTCCGGACGAGCGGTTCATCATTTCGGGCGGGAGCGACAAATGGGTCAAGATCTGGGATGTCGCGGCCGGCCGGGAATGGAAAAGATTCGCGGGGCACGAAGGCGATATCAACACCGTCTCTTTCTCGCCGGACGGCCAATACGCCCTTTCGGCGGGAGGCAGGACATGGAGCGGGAAGGACAACGCCCTCCGGCTCTGGGAGGTGGCGACCGGAAGGGAAATCAGAAAATTCGAGGGCCACACGGACGCGGTTTTCTCCGCCGCTTTTTCGCCCGACGGACAGTCCATCGTATCGGGAGGCCTGGATCGAACCCTCCGTCTGTGGGATGTCGCCACGGGAAAGGAACTCAAAACATGGTCGGGCCACGCGGGGACCGTCAGCTCGGTCGTTTTCTCGGAAGACGGCAAAACGATCCTGTCGTCCGGCGGAGATTATCGGGTCAAGCTGTGGGATGTCGCGACCGGAAAAGAGATCCGGACACTGGCCGGTCATTCGGCCTGGGTCAACGAGGCCTCGTTTTCTCCGGACGGAACGAGAATCATCTCCGGCGCGTTCGATGGGACGACCCGGATCTGGGACGGGGCGACCGGTCGGGAACTGGCGCGCTTCATCGGTTTCCAGGACGGCGAGTGGGTCGTCATCACCCCCGAGGGTTATTACAATTCCTCCCCCAACGGCCACAAACACCTGAGCCTGCGCATGGGGAACAGCATTTTCGGCATCGATCAGTTCTACGATGTCTTCTACCGCCCGGATATCGTGACCGCCAAACTGAGGGGCGAAGATATTGACAGCCTGATTACGCTGAAGATCGACGAAGCCATTCGGAATCCGCCCCCGGACGTACAATGGCTCCCCGCCGATTTCCCCGCCGGCGAGCCCCGCGTCAAGGCCTGTTACCGGATCAGCAATGCCGGCGGAGGCATCGGCGAGGTGCGGGTGTTTCATAACGGCAAACTGGTTCAATCGGACGGATTCTACCGCGAGACCGTCAAGGCCGCCCGCCCGGCGCCGATCGTATCCCTGGACAGCCAGACCATTTATGCGGACATGAGAAGCGTCAAGGTTCAGGAAAAAGGGGCGCCCGGCCTGGTCCAAAGCCATCCGAAAGGCGATGCCTACGAGGCCTGCCGTGAAATCGACGCCGTGCCCGGAGAGAACGAAATCAGCGTCACGGCCTTCAACGGTCCCAACACCGTGCAGAGCCGCCTGACATCGGTCGGATTTCAGTCGACGTTGTCGCCGGAGGAGCCGCACCTCTACATCCTGGCCGTCGGCATCGATCAATACCGGGACCGGAGCGTCAATCTGAAATACGCGAAAAAAGACGCCGGCGATATTGTGGCGAAACTCGCAACGCAATCCGCCACCCTATACCGGCCGGAAAATATTCATCGCGACGGGATCAGCGATCTGGAGGCGACCAAGAAAAACGTCCTCGGCCGCATTGAAGACCTCGCGCGCGTCATCAAGCCCGGCGACGGCTTCATCCTCTTTGTCGCCGGTCACGGCGTCCTGCTTCGCAATCAATACTATATGCTCACCCACGACTATGACGGCGGGCTCGGCGAGCACAGCCTGATCAGTTCCAATGAAATCGTCGAGATGTCCAAAAAAATCAAGTCGCTCCACCAGCTGTTGATTTTCGATACCTGCCATGCCGGCGGCGTCGATTCCATCGTCAGCGGTTTGTACGATGCCCGCATCTCCGTGCTGGCGAAGAAAATGGGGCTGCATATTTATGCCTCGGCCAACGACACGCAAGCGGCGCTCGACGGCTATCAAGGAAACGGGCTTTTTACCCATACCCTGCTGGGGGGATTGGACAACCCCCGGGAGGTCGATCGAAACCCGGAGGGGAGGATCACCGTTGTCGGCCTGGGGGGCTACGCAAAGCAGGCGACGGCCGATATCTCGAAAACCCTGGGCCACAGCCAGACGCCGCTGATCCTTCATTTCGGGAAGGACTATCCGTTGTATCAGGTGCGGTAGACGCGCCCCGGCACGGCAAGCGGGCGGGGGACGCCGCGCGGCACATCTTTTCGTCTGTTTTCGGGGGATGGGACGGGCGAGGCCGGCGTTCCTATCTCAGGACGACCAGCAGGGCCCGCCGGGACGCCGACGTGAGGCGCGTCAGCGTGGCCTCGCAGGTCGTTTCGGATTCCAGCGGTTGAAGCATCTCGACACGGAGGGTCCGCGTCACGCCGGACCAGGCGTGCCGAAGCTCGCCCTTGAAGGCATCGCGGCCGGGGGCGGCCAGGAGATCCGTCAGGTTGCCGCCGATCATCTCTCCGCGGGGTTTGCCTGCATATTCCAGGGCGCGCTCCGTAATCTCTTCGATCGTTCCCTCCCGATCCACGACAAAACCGATTTCTTCCCGGTCCCGGTGATTGAGCAGGCGATCCCGGTTGGCGCGCATCCAGTCATAGGCCGCGGTCATCCGGTCGTTGGCATCCTTCAGTTCGACGTTTACCCGACGGAGATCCTCCTCGGCCCGCAGGCGATCCCTGACTTCTCGTTCCAGCGTGACGTTCTTCGCCAGGATCTCCTCCAACTGGTCCTTGATCTGCGAGTGCAGCCTGGCGTTTTCGAGCGCAAAGCTCACGCTCCCCAGCATGGTGGAAACGATCCGTTCGTC
Source organism: Syntrophaceae bacterium UBA2251 (assembly GCA_002347815.1). GTDB lineage: Bacteria > Desulfobacterota > Syntrophia > Syntrophales > UBA2251 > UBA2251. The sequence continues at coordinate 46,907 of DDXV01000042.1, read as the reverse complement.
CAGTTCGTCGAAGAGGAGCCCGGATTCCTTGTTGGCGAGGTTGAGAACGGCGATCAGGGCGTGGCCGGCAAAGATGGGCATGCTGAGAAATGAGGGGGGGCCGTACTTCGGATCGTTGGGCTTGAGCGTTCTCGGATCGCTCTCGATGTTCTGGACAATGATGGTTTTCCGGTCATCGAGGACGCGCTTCATGAAGGACCGCTCGAGATTGACGGAGGTTCCGTTCGGCACCGTCCCCGGCGGCGAAGAGGCCACCAGCCGCGGCGGTTTCGCTTCGCCGTCCACGGTGAAGATCGATCCGGTTTGCGCCCTGACCACCGCCATGGCTTTTTCCAGAACGATCTTGAGCAGCTCGTCCATGTGCAGGGTCTTGCGGGTGATCTCCGCCATCTCGTTGACGGTGTTGAGTTCGAAGACCCGCCGGTCCAGCTCGTCCGTCGTTTTCTCGAACCGGTTCATGAGGTTCGTGAGGCACGCGGAAATCTCCTTCAGTTCCGAAACGTCCTCCCGGATGACCAGGGGAAGGGTTCCGTCCTCCGGGGTGTGCCGTTTCAGGATGTCCACCACGGCCATGATGCTGGTGAAGACATAGCGGAGGATGACCAGCCCCGCCAGCATGAGCAGCAGCGTCATGGCGAACATGAGCAGGTGGTTGTCGTCGAGGGAAATTCCCGTCGTGTAGATCAGGTAGGAGACGACGAGGACGGGGATGAGAATCGTCAGAAACGCGATGGCGTAAAACCGATGCAGGATGCCGCGCTGATGTTCCGGAAGCTGTTGGCCATGAAGGTGCATCATCGAGCGGTCCTCCGCAGGGCGTGCTCATCAGGAAAAGTGTTTACGGCGTGTTGATAGCGGGAAGTCGACCCCATGTCAATGGAAAATTGAGACGGGTGGCTCAGGGACGCCGCCGCCGACCGGACCGGTCCGGGTCAGGCGCAGACCGTTCCACCGCCCCAGAGGGCGTCCCGGAGTCCGGAGGCGCGCTTCAGGTGGCGGCTCAGGGCCGCCGCGAAAATCTCCTCCCGACCGGCGATCCACAGGGTTCTCCGGGCCCGCGTGACCGCCGTATAGACGAGCTGCCGCGTCAGCACCGGGACGTCGCGGTCCGGCATCAGGAACAGGACATCGTCGAATTCGGAGCCCTGGCTCTTGTGAACCGTCATGGCGTAGGCCGCTTCGTGCTCCGGAAGCCTGAGCGGCGGGAAGCTTCGCACCTTTCCCCCGCCGGCGGGGAAGAAGACCCGCAGATCGCCCCGGTGTTCCGGATCGGCCAGCGCCATCCCGATGTCTCCGTTGAACAGCCCCAGGCCGTAGTCGTTTTTCGTCACCATCACGGGCCGCCCCGCGTACCAGGGGCCGCCTCCGCCGATCCGTCCCTCCTCGCGCAGGAACCGCTCCGCGAGGAGGTTCACATGCCGGACGCCGTACGGCCCCTCCCGCGGGGCGCAGAGGATCCGTGCGCGGCCGAAGCGCTCCAGGAGCTCGGCCGGGTCGCCGGCCGTCGGGGGCGCGACGTCGTGCGCCGCGATCCAGGCCGCCAGCAGCCGCGGCAGGGCCTCGGGGGGCGGCAGGTCCCGCCAGGCGATGTCGCCGGACCCCTCGCCCCGGACGATCGCGCCGGCCCGGGACGCGTCACCCGCATTGACGGCCCGGCTCAGGGCGCCGATGCCGCTCGTTTCGCCGAACCGGTAGCTCTTCCGGAGCGAGACGATGCGATCGCTCAGGCCGGGCGACGCCGTGTCTTCCGCCGGGATGCGCTCTCCCGTCGCCCGCCGGCAGGCTTCGGCGAAGGCTCTGGAATAGCCGTGATCGCGCCCGGTGTCGCAGATGTCGCCCAGAACGGCCCCGGCCTCGACGGAGGCCAACTGGTTCTTGTCCCCCAGGAGGATGAGACGCGCGTGGGGGCGGAGCGCCCCGGTCAGTTTGGCGAAGAGGGCGAGGTCCACCATCGACGCCTCGTCGACGACGACGATATCGGCCGGCAGGGGGCGATCCGCGTGGTAACGGAAATAGGGCGTCCCGGGGCGGCTCTGGAGCAGCCGGTGGAGGGTCGAGGCGGTTTCGGGGATCGCCGCCCCGAGCGCGGGGGGAAGCGCGAGCGTCGCCTTGGCCTCCCGGATGGCCTCCTGCAGTCGCGCCGCCGCCTTTCCGGTCGGGGCCGCCAGGGCGATGGCGGGGGGGCGGCCGGGGTCCTGGGCGACGAGGAGGGCCAGGATGCGGGCCACGGTGAAGGTCTTGCCCGTGCCCGGCCCGCCCGAGACGACGGCGAACCGGTGTCTCGCCGCGGCGAAGGCGGCGACCTTCTGCCAGTCGATCCGCTCCGCGCCGACGTCGCCGTCCGGGGGAAAAATGCAGTCAAAAGCCGCCCGCAGCCGGGCCCCGTCCGGAACGCCCGCGGCATCGGCGGCCAGGGTCTTGAGCGTCCGGACCACCGCGTGCTCGTAGGCCCAGTAGCGGAACAGGTAGAGGCGGGTTCCGTCCAGGATGAGCGGCAGACGGTCCCCGGGACTTCCCACCGCGGGGCTCGTTTCCAGAAGGGCCTTCCAGCGTTCGGCCTCGGGCCGGGGCGGGAGGGCCTCCCCGGCGGCCGGCAAACCGTCTTCCGGCGTTGCCTCCAGATCGAGGCAGATGTGGCCCTCGGCCCGGGAGCGGCTGAGCCAGGCCGCGGCGAGGGTCAGCTCCGGCGCGCCCCGCCCGTCGATCCGATGGATGAACCGGCCGAAGGCCTCGTCCAGCGGGGAGAAACGCGACCGGGGGGAGAGGACGCCGCTGGCCTCGTTTTTCATGGAGCCCCCTCTCTCCCGTCGCCTCCGGGCGCGGCGGGCAGCAGGGCCCGTTCGAGGGTCGCGATCGTTTCCCGGGCCGGGCGATCCCGGTAGATGCCCGTGGCGCCCGGATGTTCCGGATCGAGGCCCCGCAGGAAAAGGTAAAAGACGCCGCCGAAATGGGTGTCGTAGTTGTATGCCGGCAGGCGCCGCTTCAGGTAGCGGTGCAGGGCCAGCGCGTACAGGTGGTACTGGAGCGGATAAAAGGCCTCCCGCATCGCCTGCGCCAGGGCATCGGGCCGGTAGTCCGCGACGGTGTCGCCCAGAAAATTCGTCTTCCAGTCCACAAGATAGACGCGGCCGGCATGGCGGAAGACGAGATCCATGTACCCCCGCATGAAGCCGCGGACCGGCTGGAAGCGGAGCCGGCCGATGCCTTCCGGGAAGCCCGACGCCGGCGCGATCCCGGTTTCGGCGAGCAGGCGCTCCAGACGGTCCGGCGTCATCCGGTTCAGGGGGACGTAGAACCCGAGCTCGCTTAGACGATCCGTCCAGGCGACGGTGGAGAGCGTCAGTCCGTCGAGATCCGGGTCCAGCGGCGCGGCGAGGGCAAGCCGGACCGTCTGGGCGACCGTCTCCTGCCAGGCCGGGTCGAACCCGTACGCCGCGAGCTTGTCCGCGAACAGGTTTTCCGCCGCCGGGCCCGCCGCGGCGGTGAAGTCGATCTCCTCGAGAATCTCGTGCAGGAGGTTGCCCGTTTTTGTTCCCCGCGGCAGCGCGAACGCCCCGGACGGTTTCCCGGAGGGCGTCGGGGCGGTCGCCCCGGCCTCGCCGTCCCGGTCGGGACGGTCGGCGGGATCGCCGATTTCGGCCGGGGATTCCGGCCGGAGGGCGCGGTCCGCCACAAGCGACGAAAAACTGGCGATCGGCCGATCCCGGTCCGGCAGGCCGGCGAAGGTCCGGCAGCTCAGGACCGGCGCGGCTTCGGGTGAAGCGGCGCGGCGAGCGGCGTCCGGCGGCGGCATCTCCTCCAGGGCGATCGCCCCGGCGGCGGACGCGGCGAGGGCCTCCAGCTCCCGGCGCAGGGTGTCGCCGTCGAGCCCCGTGGATCCGGCCTCCGTCGGGGTCACGTCATCGCCGGCTTCCCCGGCCCGCGGGTGGAGGATGTACGCGAGGGCGGAGGCGTCCGCGTCCTTGAACGGCCCCCAGACGAGGTAGCAGCGGTGCCGGGCGCGGGTCAGGGCGACGTAGAGCAGGCGGATGTCTTCCGCCAGCGTCTCCCGGAGCGCCAGGTCCCGGCCCGGCCCGGCGTCCGGCGCGAGGACGAGGGTCGGCCGCCAGTCGTCCGCGGGATCGTGAAACAGGAATTCTCCCGGCCGGAGTTTGGCGCCCCCCCAGTGGAAGGGGCAGAAGACGACGGGATATTCCAGGCCCTTGCTCTTGTGGATGGTGACGATGTTCACGGCGCGGGCGTCGCTTTCCAGGCGGAGTTCGTGCTCCTCCAGCCGGGGCGTCCCGGGATCCCGCTGCCGGGCGAGCCACTGGACGAGGCCCGCCATGCCCCGTCGCCCGGAGACGGCTTCTGCATGCAAAACCTCCGCGAGGTGGAGGACGTTCGTCAACCGCCGCTCGCCGTCGGGAAAGGCGAGGAGCCGCTCGCGGACGTTCTCCGCGGCCAGGAAGCGTCGGAACATGGGGATGAAGCCCCGCTCGTCCCAGAGGGCGTGGTAGGCCCGGAACCGGGCGAGCCGGTCCTCCCAGGCGGTCTCGTCCCCGCCGAGCGCGTGCAGCGCCTCTCCGTTCAGGCCCAGCAGGTCGGTCGCGAGGGCGATCCGCATCCGGCCCTCGTCCCCGGGGGCGGCCAGCGCCCCCAGGACGCGCTCGATATCGAGGGCCTCGCGGGTGTCGAAGAGGTTGCCCGTACTGTGGAGGACCGCCGGGATGCCGAGGGCGCGGAGGGCCTCCCGCACCCGGCGCGCCTCCCGGTTGGTGCGGACCAGGACCGCGATGTCGCCGGCGGCCAGGGGGGCGTCGCCGATCGTCGTCCGGGGCCCCGCCCCCGGGTCGAGGAGGCGCGAGATCTCCGCCGCCACGGACCGGACGATCAGCCCGGCCGCGCGGTCCTGGTTTGTCGCCGCCCCCGCCGCTTCGAGGCGCGCCCCGTCGAGAAACCAGAGGCGGAACGGGGGGGAGGGCCTTCCGTCCACCGTCAGGACGGCCCGTTCCGGGACGTCGCCCGCGATGGCCCCGGTGAAGGGGATCGCGCCGTAGAGGAAGGGCGCGCCGCCCGGATGACGGAAGACCGCGTTGACGGCCTCGATCAGGGCGGGTTCGGACCGCCAGTTGTGCCGCAGGGTGTGGCGGCGGCGCACGTCGCGGGAGGCCCGCAGGTAGGTGAACAGATCGGCCCCCCGGAAACTGTAGATGGACTGCTTGGGGTCGCCGATCAAAAAGAGGGTGGCGTCCCCGCGGCCGAAGACCGTCTCGAAGATGGCGTACTGGATCGGGTCGGTGTCCTGGAATTCGTCGATCACGGCGGCCCGGTAGCGGAGGCGCAGCTTTTCCGCGAGCGCCGGCCCGCCCGGGCCGGCCAGGGCCTCCCGCAGATCGAGGAGAAGGTCGTCGAAGCACTGGATGTTCCGCCGCCGTTTTCGTTGCCTGAGCTCCGCCCGCACGGTGCGGAAGAGCTCGGCCTTGAGGAAGAGGAGGTGCCGGTCGGCCTGGTCCATCCACGCCGCCGCCCGCTCCCGGAGCGCCTCGCAGATGTTGAAAAAGGGGTGCTCCGGGGGCGTGCAGCCCTTGCGGGTTCCCTGCCTGAGGGCGGTCGCGGTGAACCTGTCGAAACCGTCAAACGGAGGCCAGGTCCTGCGGGCGGCCGCGTAGGCGTCCATCCCCGCCAGAAGGGCGTCCGGATTCCGGTAGACGTTCCGCTTCAGACCGGGGTCGCGCAGGCACGCCGCGACGGCCTCCCGGGCCGCCGGCCAGGCCAGGCGCACGGCTTCCACCGCCTCGCGGAAGGGGGGCAGGGCGTCCAGAACGACGGGCGGGGCCTCGGGGAGGATGCGCATGCCGGGATCGAAGAGTCGCCCCTCGATCAGCGCGAGGAAGCCTTCCGGGCCGAACTTCCGCGACAGGGCGTGTCCCGGGACCTCCGGCGCCGCCCCGTAGAGGCGCCGCCGCCAGAAGTCGCGGACGATCTCCTCCTTGAGGGCGCGGTCGTCCGGAATCATCTCCGCGTCGAACGTCCCCCGCGTTTCGAAGGCGTGCTCGCGGAGCGCCCGCTGGCAGAAGCCGTGAATCGTGTGAATCGGCGCCTCGTCGAAATCCCGGAGGGCCGCCCGCAGGCGGCGGAGGGCCTCATCCCGGGCCGTCGTGCGCCGGACCAGGCCGTCGAGAAACGGATCGTCGTGGCCGCCCGACGTGAACGCGGCGACGGCGGCGCGGATCCGGCCGCGGATGCGGTCCCGGAGCTCCTCCGTCGCCGCGACCGTGTAGGTGACGACGAGGATCTCCTTCACGGAAAGCCCCCGTTCCAGGAGGAGGCGGAGGAAGATGCCCTCCACGGCGTAGGTCTTTCCCGTGCCGGCGCTGGCCTCGATGAGGTTGGTTTCCGTCAGCGGGCTCTCGAGAAGGTTGAAGATCTCCGGGGCGTCCATGGCTAGGTCAGCGCCTCCTCGGCCGCAAGCAGCGGATGGAAGACCGTCTCGGCCAGGCGGCGGAAGGCGTCGTCCAGGGGGTCGATCCGGTCGAAGCAGAGCCGGTTGTCGGGATCGTCCTTTTCCGGATAGCGATAGGCCTCCCATTTGGTCCGCGCCGCCCGGAGCGCCGCCGCCGCATCCTTGCCCGCTGCGGTTGCGTCGGCGTAGGCGAGCGAGGATTCGGGGAAGAAGTGCAGGGGGGTGCGGAGCCCCGCGAGGAAGAGGGCGACCAGGTCCGCCAGGGGCTGCTCCGCGACGGCGAGGGGCGCGTAGCGGACCCCGCGGTTCCGGCCGATGAAGCGCGTCTCGCGGACGGGCGCCGCGCAGCCGGGGTGGTTCAGGATCACGTGACGGATCCAGGCGTCCAGGCGATCGCGGGCCTTCACGTCGGCCGGGCGGTAGCGGACCAGGCCCTCCGGATAAAGCGGGTCCAGCGCGCCGGTGAGGTGGATCCCCGCCAGGCGGAGGTCCACCGGAACGGCCTCGAGTCGCCCGCCGGAGACGGCACGGCCGATGTCGGCGGCGAGCCCGGTCATGGCATCGTGCAGACCGTCGTAGGCGTACGCCCCCGGCGCACCGTGGGGGAGGCGTCCGGCGGCCTTGAGGACGGGATAGGCCTGCGCGATGTCGCGATCCGCCAGCAGACGCGCGACCAGGTCCTGGCCGAGGCCGTACGCGTCCAGGCCTTCGAGGGTGAAGGGCTCCTCCTCCGGGATCGCCGCCTCCCGGTCGCGCAGATAAAGGCCGAGCCGGCGGCGGAGGAGGAAGCGGGCCGGGTGCGCGAAGAAGGCGCAGAACGTCTCGACGTCGATCTCCGTTAGGCCCGCTTCCGGCTCGGGAAGGCCGGAGGGGATGAAGGCCTCGGGATCCCGGCGCGGCGCGGCGGCGCGTTCCGCGGCCCGGAGGTTCTCCGTGGAGTGGCTGTACAGCTTCGGATCGCCCCGGAAATAGGCCGGGTCAAAGGCCTGCAGGCGGTGGTGCGTGCAAAGGTCTTCCCGGATGCGCGGGCCGAAGCCCGCCTCGATGGCATCGAGCAGTTCGCTCACCAGGACCGAGGGGGGGCGGGGGCGGTTGTCCTTCGGGCTCTGCCCGCAATAGCTGATGTGGAGGCGCTGCCGGGCCGACAGGAGCGCCTCGAGGAAGAGGTAGCGGTCGTCCTGGCGGCGCGAGCGGTCGCCGGGGCGCGGGGAAACCGCCATCCGGTCGAACCCGAGCGGGACCGACGGCCGGGGATAGGCGTCGTCGTTCATGCCCAGGAGCGCGATGACCTTGAAGGGGATGCTGCGCATGGGGAGCAGGGTGCAGAACGTGACGCCGCCCGCGAGGAAGCCGCCGCCGGACCCCGTTTCCGTGAGGTTCTCGCGAAGAAAGGCCTTGATTCCCTCGATCCCGATTTGCCCCCCATACCCGGAGACCGCCTCCAGTTCCTTCAATTCACCGAAGAGACGGCGGAGGGCCCGCGTTTCCGACCCGTAGCGCTCGTCGCCGGAAAAGAACGTCTCCAGAAGTGCGGTGAGCGCCTGCGCCCATCCGGAGAGGGTTCGCCCGGTCTCCAGGGCGGGGATGGCCGTGAAGAGCGCCTCCGTGAAGGCGAGGAAGGGGCCCAGACTCTCCGCGGCGCCCCCCTCGATGTCGTCGTAGGGGAAGATGCCGTCCACGAGGACGGCCTCGCCGCCCGCCGGCAGGGCATAGCCGAGCAGCATCCGGTCCAGGCCGGCCCGCCAGGTGTTGGCGGCCTCCGCCGGCAGGTCCAGCGCCTCCCGGTTCCGGGCGTCGATGCCCCAGCGGATGCCCGTTTCCCGGACCCAGTGCCGGATGAGACGCACGTCGTCGTCGGCGAGCGAAAACTTTTCCCGGACGGCGGGCGCGTCCAGGAGGTCGAGCACCGTAGCGGCGCCGAAGCGGCTTCCCGCAAGGTCGAGGAGACGGAGGAACGTGTCGATCAGATGGCTCTCGTGCAGGTATCCCCGATCGGCCAGCGTGAAGGGGATGGCGCGGGGATCGTCCGCCGCCGTCGAAAAGACGGACTGGATGAACGGCGCATACGCCGTGATGTCCGGGATCATGACGAGGACCTCGTCCGGCCGGAGCGTCCGGTCCGCGGTGAACATCGCGAGCAGGGCGTCGTGCAGGATCTCCGTCTCGCGGAGCGGACTGTGGCAGACGTGCACCCGGAGCGACCCGTCGTCCGCGGCGGGACCGCCGCCGCCTGACGGCGCCCGCTCCGTCAGATTCAGGATGTCGGACTGGATCGCCGCCAGCAGGGTGGCGTCGCCCGGATCCACGAATTCGGGGAATTCCTCGGCGGACAGTTCGGCGATCGTCTGCAGGAACTCCCGGCCCAGGGGGCCCAGGGACGCCAGCAGCCGGTTCCCCGCCTCGAGGTGATACGCCTCGGGGCGGCGGTCGTACCCGGCCAGACGCTCCGCGATCCGGCTTGCCTCGCGCTCGGAGACGATGTCTTCCCAGAACTCCCGGCAGGGATTGACGAGGAAGAGATTCACCTCGATCCGGGCCGCGAGGGCCGCGAGAATCTGCATGTAGAAGGGGGGCAGGGAGGAGATGCCGAACATGGCGACCCGTTCGAGCGCCCCGGGGAGCGGGACGGTCGCGTCCCCGATCGCCGCCAGAAGCCTCCGCCGGAGCGCCACCCGGTGCACCGGTCCCTTGCGCCGGACGATTTCCCGCCAGAGCGCCGCCTGCCAGTGCGTCTCCTGCCCGCGCTCCCACGCCGGCATCCATTCGGGCCGGAACAGGAGGTACTGGTCGAAGAGCGCCGCGATCCGCCCGGCGAGCTGGACCCGCTTGAGGCCGTTCCCGTCGTCGCCCAGATAGGCCTTGAGCGGCTCGAACTCCGGGCGGTCGGGGAGGGCGGACAGGAGGTCGACGAGATCCCAGGTCATGACCGCGGGTTCGTACGGCGAGCGCGCCGGCAGCGCGGGATCGACCGCCCGGAAAAGGGCGTGGACGAAGTGGGTGGGGTAGGGGAAGCGGACGTTCGTGCAGACGCCGTGGCGGTCGGCGAGCGCCATCGACAGCCAGCGCTCCATGCCGCGGCTCTGGACGAGGACGATCTCCGGGGCGAACGGCTCCGCGAGGGGGGCCGCCAGGACCTCCGCCAGCCGGTCCGCCAGGACCTCCATCCGGTTGCCGTGGTACAGCTTCAGACCCGGCATGCGCGCCGTCTCCCCGCTTGCGCCGATCCGCCTCGCCGTCTTCGTCGACCGGGCGCAGAACCCCCCGGCCGGGACATGGAAATCCAACTCGCCCCGCGGAACCTTCCATGGCAAAGGCGTTGCGCCGTCAAGCCGGGAATCGCGGCGGTCCGTCCGCCGCTCAGATCGTTTTCTTGATGCCCAGCCTGACATAGAGCGGGCAGTGCCCCGAGACCACGCTCGAGAGGAGCATGCCCGCGAGGACGGCGAGGACGAGACCCGCAAGGCCCGTCACCCAGCCCGCGACGTTGGCGGCGATGAAAAGAATCGCGATCACGAGCCGGACAACCCTGTCGATGGTTCCAACGTTTCGTTCCATTGGCCTGTCTCCTTTCCGTGTTGCCGAATACGGCGTTTCTGTCCGTCCGCCTGTGAATCAGGCCCGTCGAATGTCCCGCCTGCGCCTCATCCCGGCGCCGCGTTCCCAATCCCGCACAGGGTCCTGGCGAGCGCCTGCTTTTGTTTGAGGTCGACCAGGCGGGCGATCATGATCCGCTGGGCCTGCGGCGAGCCCGCCCCGTGCATGGACTCCGTCAGGTAGCCGACCGCCGCCGTCCCCAGCGTGAGGTTCTCGATCAGGCGCAGGATGCGCATCCGCTCTTCCGTCGGGATGTCGCTGCGGCCGCGGAAGTATTTTTGCATCCATTTTCCCGTCTCCGGGGCGTGGAGATCGGCCTCGGACGGCAGGGTGACCATCAGGCCGCCGGCGATGTCCTGGGCGAGGCGGGCGATCTCGTAGGGGAAGCGGGTGACGTTCTGCTTGTGCACGTTGGCCAGGAGCGTGTCGACCAGGTAGGTCCCGGACGGCTCGCGGTGCCCCTCCGCCGCGCAGGCGATGCAGCCGCAGTAGAGGGTCTCGTTCAGGTGGTTCATCTCGATGATCTTGTCCTTCACGTGGGAGGCCCGCTCGGCGCCGTTGTACTCGGCGACCGTCCGCGCCGCGCCGATCAGGACGTCCCCGACCCCCACCTTGCATGCATAGCTCTGGCGGTGGTAGGAGGCGAACTGCTCCACCAGCTGGCCGGCGAAGGCGTATTCCCGGTACATGAAGACCCGCTCCCACGGGACGAAGACGTCGTCGAAGACGATCAGGGCCTCGTGTCCGCCGAAGATGACGTTTCCCACGTCCATCCGGCCGCCCTCCAGCTTCCGGGTGTCGCAGGACTGGCGGCCCAGGATGTAGGTGATGCCCGCCGTGTCGCTGGGCAGGGCGAAGGAGACCGCGTAGTCCCGGTCCTCCTCCCGCAGGGCGATCGTGGGCATGACGATCACCTCGTGGGAGTTGACGGCGCCGGTCTGATGGGCCTTGGCCCCGCGTACGACGATCCCGTCCCGGCGCTCTTCGATCACCCGGAGGTACTGGTCCGGGTCGGCCTGCCTGTGGGGCGGCAGGGAGCGGTCGCCCTTGGGGTCCGTCATCGCCCCGTCGCACACGAGGTCGTTCTCCTGGACGTATTCCAGATATCTCAGGAACCGCCGGTTGTATTCCGTCCCGTGCCTTTGATCGATGTCGTAGGTCGTCATGGACAGGGCGTTGAGCGCGTCCATGCCGACGCAACGCTGGAAGCAGCAGCCGGTGCGGGACCCCATGAGCCGCCCCATCTTGCTCTTTCGCACGAGGTCCTCGACGCTCTGGTGGATGTGGGTGAAGCGGTTGATCTTCCTGCCCGTCAGGTGGGAGGTCGCCGTCATGAGGTCCGCATACCCGGGGTCCTGGGCGAGCGCGTACGTCATGGCCACCGCGTTGAGCGAAGGCCGGATGATCGGGTCGTCCACGACGTTCTCGACCCGTTTGCCGAGCAGGTAGACCTTGAGATCGAGTTTTCTCAGGCTGTCGATGTATTCCTGCGGCGTTTTCATGGCGGCCTCCTTTTGCGGGAATGTTTTCACTCGTGACGGGCAACCCCTCCGGGTGAAGGCGATAAGCGCCCGTTTCCACGAAAAAAGCTATATGGAAGCGGACCCCGTGTCAATCAAATATTCGATCAAACCGCTTGACAGACGGCCGGGGGGTCATGTAGCGCTTGACGCTCGTGATCGAGCGGGACGGCGTCGGGCGCGGGGTTGTCTTGCCGCGCCGGAGGGAGTGATGAGTCGCACCAATTCGATGAGAGGCCTCGCGCTGCTGGCGGTGGTCGGTCCGCTGGTTCTCCTGTCCGCCGCGCTGCCGCTTCACGCCCAGGAAAGCGGGGCGGCGGAGGCCGGCCGGATGGCGCCCGCGGAGGCGGCCGCCACCGGGGAACCGGAGGAGGGTTTCGTCTGCCGCGCCTTCTATTACGCCAGGCGTTTCAACGGCCGGCGAACCAGCTCCGGCGCGATCTACCGTCCCGAAAAGCGGACCGCCGCCCATCCGAGCCTCTCCCTCGGCACACGGGTCAGGGTCGTCAATCTCGACAATGACCGGTCCGTGGTGGTGACGATCAACGACCGCTGCCGCAAGCGGCGCTTCGACGTCATCGACCTGTCGCGCGCGGCGGTGCGCGAACTGCGGTTCCTCCGCGGGGGAACCGCTTGGGTCCGGGTCATTCCCCTCGACGACTGAAGGGCGTCCTCCCGCAGAGGCGGCGGGGCGGAGGCGGAGAACCCCGCTCATGCCCGCTTCTCGAAGTGGTGGTAGTCCTTCAGGGTTTTGAAATCCCCCCCCCACGTCCAGCCGCGCCTCCGGAATTCCTCCATCAGGGGATGGGCGGGATAGACCGTCCCCGGCGCGCCCGGCCGGTACGCCGCTCCCGGCGGCGCGATGCGTCCGTCCCCGTAAATCACGGGGTTGATCCGCGGGTTCAAGTCCACGGCCCGGCCCAGGGCGTGCAGCGACAGCCGCTCCGTCCCGCCGACGAAGCGGTAGTTGAAGGCGGAGGTGTTGTTGTCCGCCATGGAGGCGTCGTCGGACCATCCGTAGCGGACGATCGGCACGACCTTCGCCACGGGGAACCGGGAACGTTCCATCCAGGCGAAGATCGCGCGGATGTCCGCGGCGAGGTCCCGGTGGATGACGAGCTGTCCCGCATGGAGACGCCCGTCGAAGGCCCGGTAGCGGACGTCGACGAGACTCAGCGGGGCGAGCGCCTCCGGCGGGGCCTGCGTGCCGGCGACGGCCTCCGGGAAGGTCATCGCGCTGTCCGCGAGGGGGGAAACGGGTTGGGATGGTTCGGTCATGACGATCGGTCCTTTGCGTGCAAAAATGAACGCCCGCGCGACAGGCCGGCGGCCGGGGGTGTTCAATCGCGGGTGAAAAGGTCCGCCCAGGGAGGGGCGGCGGCGGAAACCTCCCGATAAATGTCCCGCAGCAGCGGTGCGTTCAGGCGGGTGAACTCCCGTTCCCGGGGCGCGACAACGAGCCCGCCCATGTCCACGGCGCCGGGACTGACGAGGAGCCGCTCCGAATCGGGACGGTCGTAGGCGGCCGGGCGGTGGCGCCGCCGGGGAAAGAGGCAGAGCCGCCATTCCCCCCGGCGGTAGCCGGCCAGGAGGTTCAGCATCGGCTCGTCCGGCGATCCCGGCCCGTTCCCTCCCCGGGCGATCAGGCGCCGCGTCGCGTCGGCCAGCGGCGTCCGTTCGCGGCCCCGGACCAGGATCAGGGTTCGCCCCCAGGAGACCAGCCCCCACCGATCGACGCCGTCGCTTCCCAGGGCCGGTCGGGCATCGAACCGCCCCGCCAGGTCCTTCTCGATGGGGATCGCGCCGGCCGGAGCGGCCTGGAAATGGAGGTGGTCGGGGGCGGAGGCCCCGCAGGCGGGGCCGTTGTAGAAGAGGGTCATGCCGTCGCCCAGATCGCGGGCCAGATCGAGGAAGGCCTCCAGGCGGGCTTCGATGGCCTGAGGCTCGTGGGCGAGGTTCGCAATCGTGAAGTGACCGGGGAAGATCGGGGCGGGGTTGCAGAGGATCAGGCAATCTTCCCGATACAGGATGCCACGCTGTTCGGGGGGGAGCGCCGCGGGGCACAGGAAACAGGGGCGGGCGGCGATGGACGCGGGGTCCACGCGGGCGGCGCCGCTCTTCAGGCGCGCGGGGTTGTACTGGACCTTGAGCGACCAGCCGTCCGAAGACAGGTCGCGGAGGCGGACCCCGGCGAGCTCCGCCGCGGTCCGGGCCAGGGCCGGCCAGGATCGCGTCTGGGCGGTGTAGAGCGCGCGGCACAGCGGGGACAGGGCGCCCGCGGGGCGCGGTCCGGGCGCGCCGGCGAAGACGGCGGCGATCGTGTCCCCGGGGACGGTGTGGGCCTGCCGGACCGGTCGCTTCATGGCGGGGGGGCCTCCGCCTCCGCGGCGTTCATTTTCCGGTAGCCGATCCGTTGCTCGACCGTCGTGGCGGACAGCACGAACGGCTCCTTCCGGATGAAACGGAACCCCCGCCGCCGGTACCAGTCCAGGGCGCGGACGTTCCGGGTCATGACGCCGAGCCAGACGGCGTCGACCCCGTGATGCCGGGCGCGCTCGTCCGCCGCCGCGAGCAGAAGGCCGCCGAGCCCGACACCCTGGAAAGCGGGGAGGATGTACAGGGACGTGACGTAGAACCGGTGCTCTTCCCTGACGTAACGGGTGCGGATGTACCCCGCCGGCCCGTATTCCGCCGTGCCGATGAATCCGTCCACGAAGGGGTCCGCGTACACGGCGCGCAGGGCGCGCGGCGAATAATGGGCGCCGAAGTAGGTTTTCAGGTCGTCGGCCGGGATGAAGGCCGCGTAGGCGCTCTGCCAGGTGGTCCAGGTGATCTCCCGGACGGCCCGGAGATCGTGCTTCTGCCAGGGCTGCACGGAGAACGTCATGACGGCGCCCCGGATCGGTAGGCGGGCGGACCGTATCCCGGGTAGCCGCGGCCCCCCTCCCGTGCCGGGACAGGGACGGCCGGGCGCGGGTTCATCTGCCGGCGGGCCATGATTTCCAGGGTGCGCAGGGTGTCCTTGAAGGCGTCGTGGCGGTTGGTTTGCGCCACCGTCAGCGCGCTGTCGGAGTTTCCGGACCAGCGGCGGCACAGGTAGAGGTTTTCGTAGATCCGGCCGATCCGGTATTCGCGGGTGAGCCTGAGCGCGATGGCGTAATCCTCCCCGTAACTCACGTTCAGAAAGCCGATCTGGCGGGCCAGGGCGGTCTGAAAGGCCCGCGGGGCGCCTAGGCCGTTGATGCGCAGGGCGTTGTTGCGGCCGTTGTCGTCGGTCCACTCGCGGTGGGCGATCAGCCCCGGCGGAAGGGTGTCCCCCCGTTCGTCGACGAGCGTGTAGGCGCCGATGACCATGGCGAAGTCGCCTTCGCGGAAGCATTGCACGATCTTCCGCAGGGTGTCCGGACCGCCGTAGACGTCGTCGGAGTCGAGCTGGACGGCGAACCGCCCGCACGCCTCGGCGCGGAGGGCCTCGTTCCAGCACCCGCCGATGCCGAGATCGCGGCGGGCGGGCACGAGGTGGATCACGCGCGGATCCGCCTTGGCCAGCTTCTCCAGCACGGCCGTCGTCCCGTCGGTCGAGTGGTTGTCGATGCACAGGACGTTGAACGGGAAGTCCGCCTCCTGCGAGAGGGCGCTCCGGATGGCGTCGGCGATGGTCTTTTTGCGGTTTCTGACGGGGATGACGACGCTGGCCTCCACGGGGAAGGTCTGGGGGGCGGGGGCGACGCTCCGGAAGCGGGGCTTGAGCCAGGCGCCGAGCCGCTTCAGGTGGGCGGTGACCGCGCTTTCCATCTCCCGCTGACGGTCCCGCTGGCGGGGATCGCAGTAGGCGAAGGGCGCTCCCACCGGATCGCCGCCGTTCGTTTCCCCTTCGTCCGTCCAGGCTTCGCATTCGTCCGCCGCCGCCGGCGCGTCGGTCGCGGCCGGTTCCGAACGGATGACCGTGGCCAGGGCTTCCCGCAGGTGAAACAGGGTCGCGTCCGTGGCGACCCTGAGGCGGAGGTCGTACAGACCGGCGCGGGAGAACGGTGAAAGCGCGCCGTATTTCTTCAGGGCGGCCCGAATGGCGTCCATCGAAAAGAGCATCAGCGGGCCGAAATCGAAATCGTCACGGAGACTGCCCAGCTGGTAATCGTTGACGGGATGCTCCCGCAGGGCCGGGGTCTCGTCTTTTCCCCCGCGCTTCCCGACCGGCGGAACCCCGTCCCCGGCGGGCGCGGTCGGGGCGGGCGCATCGCCTTCTAGGTAATCCGCGTACACCATGCCGGCCTGGCAGATTTCCGCCGCCTCCAGCAGGCGCCGCAGGGCCCGGGGACCCAGTTCGAGGTCCGCGGGAAGGGGCAGGACGAGCAGGTATTTCGACCGGGCCTTCTCGATGACGGTGGAAAGGGTGTCTCCCGCAACCAGGGAACCGGCGGGGATCCATTCGCACTTGTCGTGGGGGTAGGCGTCGCCGTCGTTGTAGACGATGAGGATCCGCTCGATGGCCGACTGCCGGATCAGCCGCCTGAGCAGGGCGCCGAACCAGGGCGCGTCGGCGTACGAGAGCGCCGCCGTGATTCCGGGACGGGATTTTCGCGGTTGGATGTCCATGACCCCTTGATAATGGATGGCTTCCGGCCTGTCAACGGTTAATTGCCCGGCGGCAGCGGGACACGAGGCGCCGGAGGCGATCCAGGCGGGGCGCGAGGTTCACGGCCGCCTCCAGATGGTCCAGGCCGCGGGGGATGTGGTAGAGAAAGTCCGGGTGGCCGGCCTTCAGGCCCAGGTAGCCGTAGGCGCCCAGGGCCTGGAGGAGCCGCTGCACGGACGCCTCCTGGAAGGACTCCCGGAAGGCGTCCCAGGGCAGCGCCTGCGGACCGAGGTCGTAGTAGTCGCCAAGCAGGCCGAGGCGGACGTCCGGCGTCAACCGAACGTAGGGGTCGTAGAGGAGGGCGCCCAGGTCGTAGAGGCAGGATCCGAGGCGCATCCCCTGGAAATCGATCAGCACGGGTTCGCCGGCATGGATCATGACGTTCTGCGACTGCAGGTCGCGGTGAACGAGGCAGGGGGCGGCGCCTTCCAGGCGTGCGGCGAGCGCGGCCAGCTCCGCCTCCAGGGCCGCCGCCTCGGACGGATCGAGCGCGAGGGCGCAGACGCCGCGGACGAAATTTTCCCGGAAATAGTCCCGCTCCCAGCGGTAGAGGGCCGCGTCGAAGGGGTCCATCAGCGGCAGGGCGCGGACGGCCGCGTCCCCGGCCGCCAGTCCGTGCAGGCGGCGGACGAGGCGCAGGGTCCGCCGGTAGAGGGCGAGGCGGGCGGCGGGGTCCGCGTCGCGGTAAGACCACAGGTCCCGGTCGCCCAGATCCTCCAGGACGAGCAGGCCCCGCGCGGCGTCTTCGGCGAGGATGCGGGGGACCCGGACGTCGTGGGCGGCCAGGAAGCGCGCGATGGGGGCGAAGGAGGCGTTCTCTCTCCGGCCTTTCCCGTATTGCATGACGATCCAGGTCGACCCGCCCGCGGTCAGACGCCGGTAAACGCGGTCCGAACCGCCCCGCGTGATGGGAACGAGGTCCGGGGGCGGCGCGTCGGCGAGGTTCAGGGCGCGGCGGGCGAATGCCAGAAGGGCGGCGTCGGGCGGGGGCGGGGCGCTCATGGCGCGGGGCTCCAGGCGTCGCGCAGGGCCTCATACGCGGCGGGCGAACCGATGTCGTGCCAGCGTCCCGCGTCGATCACCTGGCCCGCCACCGCCCCCGGCCGCAGGCGGATCCGGTCCACGAGCGCCGGCACGATGGAGAAGATCGCGCCTCCGGGCAGGTGTTCCAGAAACCGGGTCTCCATGACGTAGATGCCGGCGAACAGGCAGCGCGTGACGCCCGGGTCGCCCAGGAGGTCGCGCATGTCGCGGACGTTGCCCGCGCCGTCGATCGTCACGTTCAACGGCGTCCCGGAGGACCGCAGGGCCAGCGTGACCTCGGCGTCGCTCCGCCGGTGCGCGTCGAGCAGGGGGGCGAGGGGGAGGTCGGTCAGGATGTCGCCGTTGTAGACGAGCAGGCGCGCGTCTCCGGCCAGAAGGTCCGCGATGTTTTTCAGGCCGCCGCCCGTGTCGAGCAGCACGGGTTCGTGGCGAAAGACGATGGGGCGCCCCCGCCAGGCCCCGTCCGGAAACGCCCGGTCGTACGCCCCGGCCCGGTGATGCGTGTTGACGATGAAGCGCTCGACGCCCGCGGACAGCAGGTGGTCCATGACATGGGTGATGAGCGGCCGCCCGCCGACGGGCAGCAGCGGTTTGGGGCAGCGGTCGGTCAGGGGTTTGAGGCGCGTGCCCAAACCGGCGCCGAGGATGAAGGCGGTTTTGACGGGCGGCGTTTCCATGCGCGTCAGTATCTCCGGGTGACGGTCGCGCCGGGAAAATAATGCGCGAGGATCTGTCCGGCCGTGCGGCCCCGCGCGGCCATCGCGGCGGCGCCGATCTGGCACAGGCCGACCCCGTGGCCCCAGCCGCCGCCGGCGAGGTGAAACCGTATAGGGCGACCGCCGCGATCCCGTTCGGTCCGGACGACGAAGGCGCTGCTGAAGAGGTGACTCTTCGACAGCCAGCGGCGGATCTCCAGTTCCCGGCCGACGGTCACGGCGTGTTTCGTGCCGGTGACGCGCAGGCGGCTGATCCGTCCCGACGGCCCCCGCGTCAGGGGCGTCAGATCGAGCAGGGTTCCGAAATCGATTCCCGACTTGTCCTTGAGGAGGCCTTCCAGTTCCTCCCGCGCGTACGAGACGGACCACCGGAAGAAATCGGCCGTTTCCCGGTCGAAGTCCGGCAGGATCCGCGCCAGCAACCGGGGGTCCGTCACCCGGCAGTGGACGTCGGGGCGGTCGCCGAACCAGGCCGCCGCCTCCGCATCCGTCCGCACGGGGGGAAGGGGCCCGTCCGCGTCGGCGACGCTCGTGAGATAGGGGATGGGAACCTCCGCCCAGACGTTCCGGGCCGGCTCGGTGAGGCCGCCGCAGGCCTTGTGGCAGCGGGCGTCGCAGATCCGCCCCGCGTACGTGAGAAAGGCGCCCCGGGTGGCGGAGACGGCGGCGGCCGCCGCGGGGGAGACGATTTTCGTCATCCCCTGGTAGCGCTGACAGTGATCGTCGGCGCAGACATCGAAGTGTGCGTGCGCCTCACGGTCCGTCCAGCGGCGGATTTCCGGCAGCTCCCCGCCCGACGCCGGCGGGAGGGTCGAGAGGGGAGACGCGCCGCCCGGTCCCGGTTCGGGACAGGCCGCCGGGTCCGGGTCGGTCCGCCGGGCGAGCATGGCGCCGAGCCAGCTCCGGGAGGTGACGGCGTGGGCCTTGAGAAACTCCGGCGGGGCCAGGGCGCTCATTTCGGAGGAAATCACGCTCGCGAGGTAGGTCTCCAGCGGGACGACATTGATCGCCGTGAGGGTGCCGTCGTCCGGGGAGAGCAGCGTGAGCCCGTCGGGGAAGGTCTGCGCTTCCCGCCGCTCCCAGTGGAAGGCGACGCCGATCGTCACGTCGTTCAGGGTGAAGTCGGCCCCGGCCTCCGGGATGAGGGAGAGCGCCCGCCCCACCGGCCGGATTTCGCCCGACCCGGTCCTCAGCACCGGTTTCCCGCCGTCGGGGACGACCCCGAAGGGGCCCTGGAGGCGCACCGTCCGTTCCGCCGCCGGGACATGCTCCGGATCGGCCCGAAAGACGCCGTTCAGAACGCCGCTGATCCCGGTCGCCCGGGAGATGATGCCCACCGTGAGGCGGGGTTCCTGCGCGATCATGTCTCCGGCTTCCCCGTTTGAGATCCTTGAAGCCCCGCGCCTTGACCTTTCGCCGCTTTCCGTCGTCGTTCCCGCCCCCGGCCGGTGAACGCGAGGGCCGGCCGCGGCGGGAATCCGGCTGTCCCTGAGCAGGCCGCCTCCCGTCTTCGGGCAAACAGCGCCCTGCCGAAGATCGCGGGGGATTCGGCGGCGCGCGGACGGCACCCTTCAGTACCGGAAACATCCGCGGCCTGTCAAGGAATTTGGCGGGGATTTTCAAGGATTTCCCTTGACACCCGTCGCCCTTCTGCCTATACTCCGCCCCGCAAAAATTTTGATATTTCAGCAGAAAGTGGGAAAGAGAGGACGTATGTCGGAAGAGATGGAAAACGGCGGGGGGACCCAAACGTCGGCGCCGCCGGTATCGGAGGCCGCGGGTTCCGGGCGTGACGGGATGGAGGGCGTGATCGAGCCGGAGAACGCCCTGCCGGAAGTGACCCTCGAGGGGCTGCCGGAGGCGCTCCAGGCGGCCTGCGCGCGGGCGGGATGGACGAAGCTCCTGCCGGTCCAGGCCCGGGCGATCCCCTATGTGCTGGCCGAACGGGACCTGATGGTTCAGTCGCAGACCGGGAGCGGCAAGACCGGCGCCTTCATCCTGCCGATCCTGGAGCGGATCGATCCGGCGAAGGCGGTCTGCCAGGCGATCGTCCTGGTTCCCACCCGCGAACTCGCCAAGCAGGTGGCGCACGAGGCCGAAACCCTCCAGGGGGAGCGCGGCCTCAGAACGGCCGTCGTTTACGGCGGCGTGAAATACGAACCCCAGCTGGAGGCCTTCCGCCGGGGGGCGCATCTCGTCGTCGGGACGCCGGGGCGCATCCTCGACCATCTGCTCAAGGGGACCCTCTCCCTGGACGCGCTCAAGATCATCGTTTTCGATGAGGCCGACCGCATGCTCTCAATGGGATTCTACCCCGACATGAAGCGGGTCAAACAGTTCCTTCCGCACCGGCCGATCAGCGGCTACATGTTCTCCGCCACTTTCCCGTCGTACGTGCTCCGCCTGGCCGGGGAGTTCCTCCGCCATCCCGAGTTCCTGAGCCTGAGTCAGGAGCACGTCCACGTGACGGGCACCGACCACGTCTTCTACATCGTGCCGGGGATGCAGCGGGAGCGGTCCCTCGTCCGGATCATCGAGATGGAAAATCCCGTCTCCGCGATCATCTTCTGCAACATGAAGTCCACCGTGCACTTCGTCTCCGTGGTGCTCAAGCGTTTCGGCTACGACGCCGACGAACTCAGCTCCGATCTCGCGCAGGGGGCGCGGGAGCGGGTGATGGGCCGGGTGCGCAGAGGGGCGCTCCGCTTTCTCGTCGCGACGGATGTGGCCGCGCGCGGCATCGACATTCCGGACCTGTCGCATGTCTTCCAGTACGAGCCGCCGGAAGACCCGGAGCTTTACATTCACCGGGCGGGGCGGACGGGACGCGTCGGGGCTACAGGAACGGCGATTACGCTGGTGGCGGGGATGGAACAGTTCAACCTCCGGTCGATCGCCCGGAGCTTCAACATCAACATCCAGGAAAAGACGCTCCCCACGGACGAGGACGTCGAGGCGATCGTCTCGCAGCGGGTCGTCGCGTCCCTGGAGGCGGACCTGCGGTCGCGCGACAGCCTCGAAAAGGAGCGGATGCGCCGCTTTATCCACCTGGGCCGAAGCCTGGCCGAGGCGGAGGTTGAATCACCCCTGATTGCGATGCTTCTGGACGATTATTATCAGCGGATGCTGCAGGCCCCGCCCCAGACGCTGACGGCCGAGGAGGACGGGGAGGGGATAGCGGAAACGGAAGCGGCGCCTGCCGCGGAAGAGAAGAAATCGCCCCGGCGCAGGGAAGGACAGCGCCGGAGAGGGCCGCGACGACCGCGGCCGGGACGTTAAGCAGGGTCGGGCGTCGGGGCGTCCGCCCCGGAGTTCGACGCCTCGGCAGCGGAATCGGGGGCTTCGCCGACCGTGCCGGCGCCCGTTTCGTCCCCTGCCGGCCGCCGGCTTTCGGCGCGCCGCGCCGCCTTCTCTTCCTTCTTGCGGCGTTTCGCCAGTTCCTTCTGCCTTTTTTCGAAGGTATATTTTGTCCTGGCCATTCAAAGACCTCCTTTTCTCCCGTATAAAACAAAGAGGCACCCCGTGACCTGTAACAGGCGCCGGGATGCCTCTTCTGGACTGCCGCTAACCCTTACAGGGGTTTCACGTTTTCTGCCGCCGGGCCTTTTTTGCCCTGCGTGACGTCAAAACTGACGCGCTGACCCTCGGCCAACGTCTTGAAACCACCGGCCTGGATCGCACTGTAATGCACGAACACGTCGCCGCCCTCGGCATTCTCGATGAATCCGAAGCCCTTCTGCTCATTGAACCACTTCACGGTACCTTCTGCCATCTTTTGCTCCTCCTTTCATAAATTTCGCTTAAGTCGGATGAACAAGATGACAGAAAGAAAAGGCCGCCAAGACTCTTTAAGAGCACGGCAGCCCGCCTTTGCACTTCAAAATGTCTATATCCAACCGCGCACCCTTTTGACGAAGATCAGTTTGGGGTGCGGACGCCTTATACGGCGAATCCGACCCCCTGTCAAGCTTTATTTTGTCGGACGTTTTCCCCTCTCCCGGTTGTCACCGTCGTAAAACGGAAGGAGGGGTGTGGACGAGCGCGCGGAACGATTCAGCCGCCGTCCGTGTTGAGGCCCGGATCAGGGCCATCCCGAAGACAGGAGCGAATCATCGATGAGGCGCCTTCGGTCAGGAGCCGGTAGATCAGGGTCGGAAGGGTCATTTCATACACCATCAGCCGGGGACCGGCCAATTCCAGAAATTTCAGGAGGTCTTCGTCGTCGGCCACGAGCTGGTGAATCACCGCTTCTTCCGCCGCGTCGGGAGAACACCGCTCGGGGGGGCTGACGGAAAATTGTCCCGAGCAGGGTAACGGCCGGACGGCATAGATGAGGCAGGCCTCATTTTCGAGAAAGGGACAGGGAATGTTCCTCTCAAAATAACGCATGGACAAGGGCCGGGTGACGGCGATGATCTCGTGGATGGACATCGACGACGAGAAGGCCCGGACGCGGGTTTCATCGAGGGTCTTCGAGATCGCATCCCCCTTGTGACGCCACCGTTCGTAGTTCCGGATGAACGTCCTCAGCAGATTCTTTCTGCCGCACAGGTCATCCACAATCACGATGCCGTGCGCCAGCGGCGCCGAAATGTGGAAACAGCAATAGGTGCACCCCTTCCGGCAGGTGATCCTCCCGCCTGTGGCGGCGAGCTTTTTTTCGAGAGCCGTGTAACTGTGGTTGCGGGCCTGGACGAGGAGCCCCCGATATTTCCCACTATCCTTGATCAGTCTCCGAACATCACCCCCCTTCTTCCCATGGTTGTTTGCGCGGGAAAACGGCTTCGCCGTTACCGCATCCAATGCCGCGGTTCAAAAGCACAGACCGCGCCACTCCACCCGGCAGATGCTCCACCCTCAATCACCCCCCGTGACGGCAGGGTGTTT
Source organism: Syntrophaceae bacterium UBA2251 (assembly GCA_002347815.1). GTDB lineage: Bacteria > Desulfobacterota > Syntrophia > Syntrophales > UBA2251 > UBA2251. The sequence continues at coordinate 24,065 of DDXV01000042.1, read as the reverse complement.
GACGGATATGACGTGCTTTAGGATACGGGGAACGTGCTTCTGTTATCCTGATTTGTCAACACAAAAATGAAAAAATGCGGGGAAAATTACCGCTCGAACACCCACTCCCGCGTGGGGGGGGGGGGGCTAAAACCCGATGACCCCGGAACAGGACATGATCCATTCAACCTCTCGGAATTTAGGAAGGGTGAGTCCGGCTCAAGGCAGGGCGAAAAGGTGACGCAAGCCGGTTGAGCCGTTTCTGCGTGATCGCGGAGGGTCTGTTTCAGGTCGCCGTTGCGGGACGCCCCTCAGGGGGTCCGGCGGCGCCGGAGGCCCAGGATCACCAGAAGCGTCACGGCGGCCATGATCGCGCTGATGAAAACGAACGGCCAGCGATAGCCCCACCCGGAAGCCATCAACCCTCCGAAGAACGGGCCGGCCGCCATCCCCAGGCAGGTCGTCGCCGACGTGAGGCCGTAGGCCTTGCCGTAGCCGGACGGCGGGACCAGACGGCCGACGAGGGCGTTCATCGTCGGAAGGATTCCCCCCGCGGCGATTCCATAGAGGATCCTGAGCAGGACCAGATGGGTGATGCTCTGCGCCAGCCCGTGCAGGAAGAGAGTGACCGAGGTCAACAGGAGCATCGCCACGAGAATTGGTTTGTACCCCAGCCGGTCGCTCAGGGTGCCGATGCCGCCCGCGGACAGGGCGGCGGCCCCCCCGCTGATGGCGAACAGGAGGCCCGTCGTCGAGGCCACCCCCCGGGAAGGGTCGCACATCGTTTCGATGAAGAGCGGCAGGATGGGCATCACGAAGTGTAGGGAGAAGTTGAAGAAGAAGAACATGGCCATCATGGCGGGAAATCCCGCATAGGCCAGCAGGGAGAGCAGACGGTCGCCGCCTCCGGACGTCCCCTTCTCGGGACGGCTGAAACGTTCGCGGGCGCCGAAGAGGACCAGCGAGCCGCCGAGGATGAGGATGACGCCGCCGGTCATGAAGGTGACGCGGTAGCCGACGGTGTCGGCCAAAAGGCCCCCGATCCAGGGCCCCAGGGTCATGCCCAGAAAGACGGCGACCTGCATGATCCCCAGGCTGTAACCGAGCCGTTTGGGGGGGACCACGGTGGAGACCAGGGCGATGGAGGCCGCGATGGTGCCCGTCGTGGCGCCGGACAGCAGTCTGAGGAACAGCAATTGCCAGACGTCGGTCACGAGCCCCATGGCGAAGGTGAGGACGGCGCCCCCGAACATCGCCCGCTCCACCATGATCTTCCGGCCGTACCGGTCCGCGAGCCACCCCCAGAGGGGGGAGAAGAAGGCCATGACGAGGCTCGATGCGGCGGCGATGATGCCCGCCCAGACCGGCACGAGCCGCTCTTCGGTGACACCCAGTTCCCGGATGTAAAAGGGGAGGAAGGGCAGGGCGAAGGCGAAGCCGATGATGGACAGGAGCTGCGCCGCGAACATGATGTAGAGGGTCCGCTGCCAGGGTTGTCCCGGCGCCGGCGCGGACGATTCGGAGGACGGACGTGTTGCCATGGGTGCTATGCGACGGTTCCGGCGTCCGTCATTTCCGCCCGTAAAGCTCGATGACCTTCGCCACGATGTTCGTCGTGGACGCGCCCGCGGTTTCCGGGATGATGACGACCCGGCCGCCCCAGGCGCGGACGGCTTCCCTGCCGACGACGTCCGCCTCCTTCCAGTCCCCTCCCTTGAGGATGACGTCGGGTCGCAGGGTCTCGATCAGTTGCAGCGGCGTGGGTTCCGAAAAGAGGGTGACGTAGTCGACCGCCGCGACCGCCGCCACGACCGCCGCCCGCTCCGATTCCGGAACCAGCGGCCGCTTGTCGCCCTTGAGGGCCCGCACCGAGGCGTCGCTGTTGACGGCGACGATCAGGACGTCCCCGTGCCGGCGGGCCGCCTCCAGGTATTGCACGTGCCCGATGTGCAGGATGTCGAAACAGCCGTTGGTGAAGGCGATCTTCTTCCCCCCGCGGCGGAGCCGGTCGACGGCTTCCCCGAGGGCCTCACGGGATAGGATCTTTTCCATGATTCGCGTCACTCCTTAAGTCCTTCGATGGACGGGTTTGCCTGCGGCAGGCGTTCTGAACACCTTGCTCCCCGGCGCGCCGGCCCGTTTTCGCCCCCGCGCCTCCCCGCGGCGCGGGGAAGACGAAACCCGCGTCGTCACGCCCAAACCGTCGTCTGTGCCGGTGCTATGCCCGGGCCAGCGTCAGGACGGCGACCTCCGCGGCCTGGTGCGCCAACAGGACGCGGGCGCACTCCCCGACCGTGCTGCCGGTGGTGTAGACATCGTCCACGAGCAGGATTTTCCGGTCGGCGACGCGCTCCGGGCGGGTCACGACGAACGCCCCCCGGATGTTCCGACGGCGGGCGTCCCTGCCCAGGCGGACCTGGGGATCGGTCGCGTGGCGGCGCTTCAGGCTGAGAAAGTCCACCGTCTGGCCGCCGGGCCGGGCCAGTTCTCTCGCGAGGATCAGCGCCTGGTTGAACCCCCGCTCCCGGAGCCGGTCCACGTGAAGCGGAACGGGGATGATGCGGGCATCCGCGTCGATCTCCATCCCCGGACAGGGGTAGCGCGTCATGAACCGCCCCAGGGCCCGGCCGAGGGCGGCATCCCTGCCGTATTTGAAGCGATGAATGGCGTCCAGAAGCACCGATTCGTACCGGGCGACGGACCGGGCGAGGGTGAATCCGGGGGGGGCGGTCAGGCACGCGCCGCAGAGGTGGTCCGCGTCCCCGCCGTCGAACGGCGCGCCGCACCGCGTGCAGAGCGGGGACCGAAGCAGGCGGACCTCCGCCTGGCAGGCCGGGCAGAAGGGGGGGCGATCGTCGTCCCCGAGGACGCGCCCGCAGCCGGTGCAGCGGGGCGGGAAGATCAGGTCGACCAGGCCCGCGAGGAGTCGCCGCACGGCTACATCTCCGGCGCCAGGGCCTTGACCTTGAGCACGTCGTCGCCGATCTCCATGCGGGGTGCGTCCGCCCAGAGGCGCTCCAGCCCGTAAAACTCCCGGATCGGTTCGTAGAAGATGTGGAGGATGAAGTCCCCGTAGTCGATCAGGACCCACTGGGCGACGCCTTCCCCCTCCACGCCGAGGGGAAGGAGCCCGGATTTCTTCTTGAGCGTTTCCTGCACGAAGGAGGCGATGGCCTGGACCTGCCGGTCCGAGGCGCCGCTGCACAGGATAAAGTAGTCGGCGATGGACGACAGGCTCTGGACGTTGAGAAGGACGAGATTCCGTGCTTTGTGCTCCAGGATGGCGTTGAGACAGGTGAGGACGGCGCTGTGGACCTTGTCGGTTTTTCCGGTCAATCGGACCTCCCGGTGAATTTGCATTAACTGGCTGATTTTCATAACAGAAGGGAAGGGGGGTGTCAATGAAAAATGGCGATTGTGCAAAGGGGGGGCGTATGGTAAACGAAAGGCCACCCGCGAGCGGCAAAGAGAGAAGGTCAACGATGACGTCGTCCGTCCTGAAGCACGTCCAGGTCCATGTCCCCTTTCCCCTGCTCAAGGAGAAGCTCCTCCCCATGGTCGTCCGGGAACGCGTCCCGCCCGAGATCGGGCTCTCCCACGTGGCCCTGGACGGGTATTCCCGCGCCGACTTCGCCGCCGTGGCGGAGCGCCTGGCCGGCGAGGGGCTTCCGGTCACGCTGCACGCCCCCTTCGTCGATCTGCGCCCCGGGGCGCTCGATCCCGAAATCCGGCGCGTGACGGCCGCCCGGCTTCAGCAGGTGTTCGATCTCGCGCCCCTGTTCCGGCCGCGCTCCATCGTCTGCCACCCCTCCTTCGATATCCGGTATTACGTCACGGCGGAGCGCCTCTGGCTCGAGCACAGCGTGGAGACGTGGCGCGCGTTTCTCCCCCAGGCCGAACAGATGGGAACCATCATCGCCCTGGAGAACGTCTACGAACGGGACCCGCATGAACTGGAGCGGCTGCTGGCGGCCCTGCCGCCGGAGCGCGTCTGCTGCTGCTTCGATACGGGACATTTCAACGCCTTTGCCACGACGCCCCTCGACCGGTGGATCGACGCCCTGGGCGACCGGATCGGTCAGCTCCACATCCACGACAACCACGGCCGGACGGACGAGCACCTGCCGATCGGCGAGGGGACCTTTCCCTTCGTCGAATTCTTCCGGAGGCTCCGGGAACTGGGGCGGCGGCCCATCATCACCATCGAGGCCCACTCGGAGAAGAAGCTCTGGCGGGCGGTGAAGAATCTGGAAGACATGAACCTGCTGGCGATTCTGGAGACGGATCCGTGCTGAGTTATCTGGGCAAGAGGCTCCTGTTCATGGCGCCGATGCTCATCGGCATCACGATCATCTGCTTTGCCGTGATGCACCTGGCGCCCGGATCGCCGACCGACCTCCAGACCCAGATGAACCCCCGGGCCTCCGCCGAGGCGAAAGAGCGCCTCCGGGCCCTGTACGACCTCGACAAGCCGCTCCCCCAGCAGTACTGGCTGTGGGTCAAGAAGCTCGCCGTCCTGGATCTGGGCCGCTCCTTCTCGCCGGACCGCCGGCCCGTGAGCGACAAGATCCTCGAGCGCCTGCCGATCACCATCACCCTGAACGTCCTGTCGCTCCTGCTGATCGTCGCGATCGCCATCCCCATCGGCGTGCTGGCGGCGGTGCATCAGGACGCCTGGTTCGACCGGGCGACGAGCGTCTTCGTCTTCATCGGATTCGCCATGCCGACCTTCTGGCTCGCGCTCCTGCTGATGATCCTGTTCGGCATCCACCTGGGGTGGCTGCCCATCTCAGGGATCCGCTCGCTCAACGCCGAATACATGCGGCCCGCCGCCGCCTTCTGGGACCTGGTCCGCCACCTGATCCTCCCCGTGCTCCTGTCCGCCTTCGGGGGTCTGGCCGGCCTGTCGCGCTACATGCGGGCGAACATGCTGGAGGTGATCCGCCAGGACTACATCATGACGGCGCGCGCCAAGGGCCTCTCCGAGCGGACCGTGATCTACCGCCACGCCCTGCGCAACGCCCTTTTGCCGGTGATCACCATCCTGGGGCTGTCCATCCCGGGGCTGATCGGCGGAAGCGTCATCTTCGAGACCATCTTCGCCATTCCGGGGATGGGGCAGCTGTTCTACATGTCGGTCATGGCGCGCGACTATCCCGTCGTCATGGGGATCCTGTTCATCGGGGCGGTGCTGACGCTCCTGGGCAACCTGATCGCGGACGTCTCCTACGCCCTGGCCGACCCGCGTATCCGGGTGTCGTGAGGGAGAGGCGTCACAGGGAGAGACCATGAGATCGGATTTCTGGCGAAGATTTCTGGAGAACCGGATGGCCGTGGCGGGGAGCGTCGTCGTCCTCGCCCTCTTCGTCGTCTCCCTCTTCGCCCCGTGGCTTGCCCCCTACGACCCGAGCGCGATCGATCTGGAGAAGGTCCTGATGCCGCCCTCGGGCGACCACTGGCTGGGGACGGACCCGCTCGGCCGCGACGTCCTGTCGCGAATGATCTGGGGGGCGCGCATCTCGCTCAAGGTCGGGTTCGTCGCCACGGGGATCGCCATCCTCATCGGGGCCGTTCTGGGGGCGGTGGCGGGGTACTACGGCGGCTGGACCGACGCCGTCATCATGCGCTTCGTGGACATCATGCTCTGTTTCCCCGCCTTCTTCCTGATCCTCGCGGTCATCGCCATCCTCGAGCCCTCCATCTGGAACATCATGCTGATCATCGGCGTGACCGGCTGGATGGGGATCACGCGCCTCGTGCGCGCCGACTTCATCTCGCTCAAGGAGCGGGATTTCGTCCTGGCCGCACGGGTGATCGGGGCGAGCGACCTCAGGATCATCTTCGTCCACATCCTGCCGAACGCGATGGCATCCGTCCTCGTGACCGCCACGCTCGGCGTCGCCGGGGCGATCCTCACGGAGTCGGCCCTGAGCTTCCTCGGGATCGGCGTCCAGCCCCCGACGCCGAGCTGGGGGAACATCCTCACGGCGGGCAAGGACAACATCGACATCGCCTGGTGGCTCTCCCTGTATCCGGGACTGGCCATCCTCGTGACCGTCCTGGGGTACAATCTACTGGGCGAAGGCCTGCGGGACGCCCTGGATCCCCGCCTTCGCTGACGGTTTCCGGCCGTCGACCCGGCGGCCCCCGCTTCCGAGAGAGGTTCGAGATGGCAAACGATCCCCGCCCCAAATCCCGCGGCCGGACGCGCCGCCTGGAAGAGAGCCTGGCGCTCAAGAACAGCCTGCTGACGAACATCGGCGAGATCACCGCGCTCCTCACCGAGCAGCCCGATCTGGACCGCGTCTTCGACAAGATCCTGGTTCGGGTGATGACGGGACTCCGCTTCGACCGCGCCGCCATCATGCTCCTGAGCGACGACGGCGTCCGGCTGGAGTGCAGGCGCCTCAAGGGGTTCACCCCCGAGGGGGAGCGGCTGGCCTGGGCGAACCCCTTTTACATGGACCGGGACGACTGCTACGAAACCCGGGTGATCCGCACCGGCCAGCCCGTCGTTCTCCAGGACACCTCCGGCGACCCGACAGGGACGGAGATGGACCGGCTGATCAACCGGCATCACATCCGGCAGGGGCAGGAGCGGAAATCCCTGATCTACGTGCCGCTCAAGTTCAAGGGCAAGATCCTGGGATTCATCGGCGGCGACCGCTTCCGCACCCGGACGGAGATCACCCCGGACGAGGTCGAGACGATGGTGATCTTCGCCAATCATGCCTCGATCGTTATCGAGAACACCCGGCTGGACAAGGAGCGGCGCGACAAACAGAGCCTCCTGGAGGGGGTGATCAAATCCTCCATCAACGGGATCATCGTCAGCGACATCCGGGGCAACATCCTGCATATCAATCCCAAGGCGGAGGAGATGGCCGGCATCACGCAGGCGGAGGCGCGGGGCATTCTCGCCCAGGAGCTTTCGGACCTGGATGAGGAGGAGCGGCAGCGCCTCTACCAGGTGTTCAAGAACAAGGAAAACATCAGCCACTACGAGCGGGTGCACACCCGCCGCGACGGGCGGCGCCTCGTCGTCTCCCGGAGTTGTTTTCCGGTCATCGACGAGAACGACCGGACGCTGGGCGTGGTGACGGAGTTCACCGACGTCACGGAAAAGAAGCGCATGGACGACTATTACGTCCGCCTGGAGAAATTCGCCGCCCTCGGGCACATCGCCTCCGCCATCGCGCACGAAATCCGCAACCCGCTGGCGGGCATCGCCGCCACCGTTCAGAACCTGGAGGTGGACTGTGAGGAGGGGAGTCCCCAGAAAACCGATCTCCGGAACATCATCCACGAGGTGGACCGCCTGGAAAAGCTCCTGCGCGACATCCTCGGCCTCGCCCGCCCTCTGCCCCTGCAGATGGAAGAGCTCAAGGTCCGCGATCTCCTCGATTCGACCCTGAGTCTGGTCAAAAAGGAGGCGTCCAAACGGGCCATCGCGATCCGCACGGCGTTTCCCCATCCGGAGATCCTCATCCGGGCGGATGCGGGGCGCTTGCGGCAGGTGTTCCTGAACCTGACCCTGAACGCCATGGAGGCCATCGACACGAAGGGCGAGATCGCCGTCACCACGGCGACGCAGGCCGACGAGAAGGGCCGGCCCGAGCGGCTCGTCATCAACTTCAGGGATGACGGTCCCGGCATCCCTCCCGGACATCTGAACAAGATCTTCGACCCCTTCTTCACGACGAAGAAGGTCGGCACCGGCCTGGGTCTCGCCGTCTGTCAGCGCATCATCCAGGACCACGACGGCATGATCGAGGTGGAGAGCCGCGAGAACGCCGGCGCCACCTTCCGCATCACCCTGCCGGTTCTGACGGGAGCGATGGAAGGACGGGGCTGATCGGCAGCAGGGACGACGTTTCTTCCCTGCCGCGTGCAGATTGCTGCGTCCGGTGACGGTCGAGTATTTCCGGACCGGCGCTGTCTACTGGCCGGGGAGGACGATTCGGGACGCTTCCTGACGCTCCATTTCCTTGGCCTCGGCAATCATGGCTTTGACCGCGGCCTCGATGGCGTCGGGCAGCCTGGCCGCCGCATCGGCGAGCGTCTTCGCCCCTTCGATGATGCATTGAACCGGAATCGGGCCGCTCGGGGACATGAGCTGGGCCATCCCGGTAAAAAGGGTCTCCCGGTTCTCGTCGGGCGAACCGTCAATCTTGACGGGTGTGAGACGCCGGATCGTCGCATAGGTCAGGTCCGTGAAGGACTCCTCCCTGTAAAGGCTGTCGGCGTTTAGTTTAATGTCCGTGATTTTGACTGCTTGAGGAGTGCTCATCGGTTGTCTCCTTTTCTTCAGAGGGGGCCGTTCATCCGGCCCGGAACCTGTTCGCAGCCTCCGTACATCGGATAAGGGTGAGCGGTCAAACGATATTTGACAAAGCGCCGTTTTGGACGCCTTCCCCATCGGGATCGGGTGGATTGAAACCGTCCACGCGCTGATCCGAAATCATCCATATTCCCCGCCCGGATTCCCCACGGAGGGCACGCACGGCCCCCGGAGCCCCAGCCGGTTTGCAACGTAATCAACTAGAATAACAGCGGATTGAAGATTCATGCGTCCTCGGCAGGCATTCCGGGGCGGGGCGGCATACCCTTTGCTCCGGTTTCCAGAGTTGGACGGGCCGGTTGGGAAAGCGGCGAAGGACGCAACCGGGCAGACAGGATCTTTACATTCAGGATGATTCAGGAAAGGAGGATATTCCGATGAAGAAGGAAGAGTACATGTGGGATTACCGCAATCCGTACGAGTGGATGACGCGGACGATGACGGGGAAACTTCCGCCGATGATGATCACCTGTGCGATCACGGGCGGGGTCCAGGGCAAGGAGATGAACGAGAATCTCCCCGAGTCGGCGGAAGAGCAGGCCGACCAGGTGTACGAGGCCTACAAGGCGGGGGCCGTCTCCGTGCATATCCATGCCCGGGTACCGGAGAACCTGGCGATGACCACGGCCAACGCGGAGGACTATGCACGGGTCAACAAGATGGTCCGGGAGCGTTGCCCGGGCATCATCATCAACAATACGACCGGCGGCGGTCCCTGGCTGACGACGGAGCAGCGGATGTGCTGCCTCTTCGCCGAGGAGCCCCCGGACGTGGCGAGCCTGAACCTCGGGCCGTTCGTGTTCAAGATCCCCCTGAAGGCCCGCAAGGAGCCCATCCTCCATCCCCGCGACGGCTTCCTGTTCGACGCGATCATCCCGGCGACGTACGCCGACATCAACCTGTACGCCAAGACGATGAAGGAGAAGGGGATCAAGCCGGAGATCGAGATCTACCATCCGGGCCAGTACTGGGTTCTCCAGGATCTGCTCCGGGAGGGGAACCTCGATCCGCCGTACATGGTTCAGTTCGTGATGGGGTTCCAGACCTCGTCGTATCCGACGCCGGCGAACGTCCTGTCGTTCATCAATGAACTGCCGCCGCAGTCCATGTTTGCGGTGATCGGCGTGGGCCCGTTCCAGATTCCGATGAACGCGATGGGGATCATGCTGGGCGGTCACGTCCGCGTGGGGATGGAGGACAACGTGTACTTCAAGAAGGGCGAAAAGGTCAAGAACAACGCCCAGCTCGTGACGCGGGTGAAGCAGATGGCGGAGACCATGAACCGCGAGGTGGCGACGGTGGCCCAGGCGCGGGAGATGCTCGGCCTGAAGAAGAAATAAGTCCCTCGGGATCCCGCCAGGGCGGAGGACCGTCCTCCGGCGCCGGGATTCCATGCCCGGCGCCGGCGCGGATGTCTGTCCGGCCGGTCGACGACAGCCGGGGGTTCAATCAGCGATACGGGAGGTGTGATGGCGAAGGCAAAACAGAAAGCCCGGAACGTGGTGTACGCGGGTCGCATCAAGGTTCCCTATGCGTGGAGCGTCGGGGCGACGGGAAGCCGGTTTCTGACCGCCCTCAGGGATGACTAGGAGATCTGGGGCGTCAAGTGTCCCAAATGCAAGCGTGTCTATGTATATCGCGATCTGGCCAGCTCCCGATCATTGAAGGCGGCCGCGAAGAAGGCCTACAAGATGGCGAAGATCAAGGATCCCTTGAAGGAGCTGGACGTGGCGGAACTCTACGACGCCTACTCGTACATGGAATTGATGTGGTACGAGGGCCTGGGGCTGGCGCCGGAGGGCGAGGGAAAACAGCTCATCCGGGAAGGGGCGACATCGCTGGGCGGCGCCGTGGCCGGGCTGGCCATCGAGGCGAGCAAGTACATGCACGACTACGGGGCCACGGAGAAGGACGGGGCGCGGGTGGCCGTGCGCGAACGGCTCCATGCCCTGAACAACCCGTACGCCCACCTGCACCAGGAGTGGATGAAGGGCATCCCCCCGGATCAACTGGTGGACCTGATCGTCGGTTCGGAGCAGAACCAGCTGCTGGCCTATGCCTTCATCAAACTGGACGGCGAAGGTCAAGGTGGGCGCCCGGGTCAAGGCGGTCTTCGAGCCGAAGCGCACGGGAAGCATGATGGACATCAAGCACTTCAAGGTGCTTTAGGCGAGCGGCAAAAGGCGAGGGGCGAGAGAGGATGAGGTCGAGCCTCCGGATCTCCGAGTCTTTTGCTTTTTGGGAAGGAGGTTTTGAATGTCGGTTTTGGAAAAACACTATACCCAGGAACACCAGATTTTCAGAGAGGCGGTGCGCCGCTTTTACGAGAAGGAAATCACCCCGAACGCCGAGGCCTGGGAAGAGGCGGGGATGGTGCCCCGGGAACTCTGGCGGAAGTTCGGCGAGCAGGGCTTCCTCTGCCCGTGGCTTCCGGAGGAATATGGCGGCGTCGGTGCGGATTTTCTGTATTCCGTGATCGCACTCCAGGAAATGGCCGTCTGCCACATGTCGGGTTTCGTCGCCTTCCTGCACTCGGACGTCGTCGTGCCGTACCTCTACAGCTTCGGGACGGAGGAGCAGAAGCGGCGCTGGCTTCCCAAGTGCGTGACCGGCGAGACGATCACGGCCGTCGCGATGACCGAACCCGGCACGGGCTCCGATCTGGCGGCCATCCGGACGACCGCGGTCCGGGACGGCGATCACTATGTCCTGAACGGCCAGAAGACCTTTATCTCCAACGGCCTGCTCTGCAACCTCGTGGTTGTCGCGGCCAAGACGGACGTCCAGGCGAAGCCGCCCTACGCGGGGATTTCCCTGATCGTCGTCGAGGAGGGGACGCCGGGCTTCGAGAAGGGGAGAAAACTGAACAAGGTCGGTCTGCACAGCCAGGACACGGCGGAGATGGCCTTCGTCGATTGCCGGGTTCCGGCTGAAAATCTCCTGGGCTCCGAAGGGCAGGGGTTTCATTTCCTCATGCAGAAACTCCAGCAGGAGCGCCTGATGAGCGCGATCGGCGCCCAGGCATCGGCGGAAGAGGCGCTCCGGCTGACCATCGAATACACCAAAAGCCGGGAGGTGTTCGGACGCCCCGTCAGCCGGTTCCAGTATGTCGCCTTCGAGATGGCCAAGATGGCGACGGAGGTGGAGCTGGGCCGCACGTTTCTGGACAGCTTGATTCTCGAGCACATGGAGGGTCGGGATATCGTCAAGAAGGTGTCGATGGCCAAATACTGGATCACGGAGATGCTCAACCGCGTCGTGGGGCAGTGCGTGCAGTTTCACGGCGGCTACGGGTACATGGAAGAGTATCCGATCGCGCGCCTGTTCAGGGACGCCCGGGTCCATACGATCTTTGCCGGCACCTCGGAGATCATGCTGCTCATCATCAGCCGATACATGGGGCTTTAATCCTCGTTCACTGCGCCCCCGACGGCGGCGCCGGGGGCGTCTCAATCGTTGCGTTGCCCGTTCAACAGAAAGGATGAAGGATATGGCCATGCAGCGACCCTGGTTCAAAAGCTATCACCCGAACGTACCGCAGGAGATCGAGATCGAGAAAATCACCATGCCCGAGGTGCTTCAGCGGACGGCGGACCGGCACCCAAACGCGATCGCGCTGAATTATTTTGGCAAGAGGATCACCTACCGCCAGTTGAACGGCCTCGTGAATCGTCTCGCCAACGCGCTGCGGGCCCTGGGGATCAAGAAGGACGACAAGATCGCCGTTCTCCTGCCCAACATGCCCCAGTCGACCCTTGCGAACCTGGCGGCCATGCGGATCGGCGCCGTGCCGGCCATGCTCAATCCCCTCTACACCGAGCGGGAGCTGGAATACCAGATCACCGACGCCGAGGCCAAGATGGCGATCACCCTGGACCTCCTGCTGCCGAGGATGCAGACCCTCAAGACGAAGACCGGCATCGGCCCGATCGTGACCTGTCACATCAACGATTACCTGCCCTTTCCGAAGAAGCAGCTCTTCCCCTACGCGAAAAAGGCCATGTTCCGCAAGATCGAACCCCAGGCGGGGGTTTACGAGTTCATGGACCTGATCCGCAAATATCCCGATCAGCCGGTCCCGAACGCCTCCCGATGGGACGACATTGCCGTCCTGCTCTACACGGGCGGGACGACCGGCGTCTCGAAGGGGGCAATCATTTCCCACCGGAACATCTCCTCGATCAACCAGATCCTCATGGCCTGGTTCTTCGACCTGCCGGATGGCGAGGACAGCGAACTGGCCATCTTTCCCTTCTTCCACATGGCTGGCTTTAACTTGGTCATGAATCTGAGCATCTGCAAGGGCTGGACGGCCATCCTCGTGCCCCGTCCCGAGCCCCAGGCGGTGATGGACATCACCCGGAAGTACCGTCCGACGATCTTCCTCGCGGTGCCGACCATCTACGTGGGGGTCATGGCCCTGCCGGAATTCCGGAAAACCGACCTGTCGTTCATCAAAGGTTTCTTTTCCGGGGCCGCGCCGCTGCTCATCGAGACGATCGAGGCCCTGAAGAAGGCCACGGGCGCCAGCATCGTGGAGGGGTACGGGATGACCGAATCGACGTCCATCACGAACATGACGCCTTGGCGGGGCAAGCTCAAGCCGGGCAGTGTCGGCGTGCCTCTCCCCAACACGGACGTGAAGATTGTCGATCTGGAGACCGGCAAGACGGAACTTCCCGTCGGTCAGGAGGGCGAGATCTGCTTCCGGGGGCCGCAGATGTGCGGCGGGTACTACGGCATGCCGGAAGAAACGAAACAGTCGGTGCGCGGCGGCTGGTTCTATTCGGGGGACATCGGCCGGATGGATGAAGAGGGGTATATCTATGTCGTCGACCGCAAGAAGGACATGATCATCGCGGGGGGCTATAACATCTATCCCCGGGAGCACGCCGAGGTCCTCTACGAGCACCCCGGCGTGCTCGAAGCCTGTACCGTCGCGTCCCCCACGAATACCGGGGGGAGACGGTCAAGGCCTTCATCGTTCCCAAACCCGGCGTGCAACTGACCGAAAGGGAACTCGACGCCTTTTGCCGTGAGCGCCTGGCCGCCTACAAGGTGCCGAAGCGGTACGAATTGACCGACAGCCTTCCCAAGAGCGCCGTGGGGAAGATTCTCCGCCGGGAGTTGCGGGACAAGGCCGCCGTGGCGTGACGGAATCCCCCCGGAATCCGGGAAACATCGATTGACGGCGGGGGGAAAAATTCCTATAAGGGGGCAACTTTTTTTACGGCAGGAGGGAGCGATGTCCGATCCGATCCATGGAGAGAAGAAGGGGCCGATCTTTTATCTGACGCTGAATCGACCGGAAAAACGCAACGCGATCACGTTCGAGATGCTCGTCACGATCTCGGAGATGGTGGAGGACCTGATCACCGACGCGGACATCCGGGTCATCCTCCTGCGCGGCGAGGGCCCCGTGTTCTCCGCCGGCGTCGATTTTCCGTCCCTGGCGGGCCTGGTCGACCGCTTTCTCAAGGACTCAGCGGCGGGCGGGGCGTCCATCCGGGCCGACATCTCCCGGTACCAGCAGTACCTCAACCGCCTGGAGACCATCGAGATCCCCATCATCTGTGCCATCCACGGCCGGGTGCTGGGGCTGGGGATGGAACTGGTCCTGCCGTGCGACATCCGCCTGATGAGCGACGACTGCATCTGGGGAATGCCGGAGCTCAAGTTCGGCACCATCCCCGACCTGGGCGGCACCGCGCGCCTGACGCGCGTCGTCGGGGCGGCAAAGGCCATGGAAATTTTGATGACCGGCCGGATGTACCCGGCGGCCGAGGCCCTGCGGCTGGGGCTGGTCAACGGCATTTTCCCGGCCCGGGACCTGATGGCGGAGGCGGAGAAGATGGCGACCGAGATCGCCGGTATCGCCCCTCTCGCCGTCGGCGCCGTCAAGCGGGTCGTCCGGAAGGGCGAGGGGGTCGATCTCATGACCCATCTGGACATGGAGGCCAACCTGCAGAGCATCCTGCTCCGGAGTGAGGATTTCAGGGAGGGGGTGTCGTCCATGATGGAGCGCCGCCCGCCCAACTGGCGGAGGAGATGACGGATGATCGAGAAAAAATACGAGGGGGTGGCCCGTTATGTCGAAACGGGGATCGAGGCCATCGGCCGGTTCGGCCTGAAGGCCCTGGAGTTCCGGGACCGTCATGTGAAGCTCGTCATGCCGCTCGCCGGGAATGTCAATCACGTGGGGATGATGTATGCCGGCGCGCTCTTCTCGCTCGGAGAGGTGGTGGGGGGCGCGATCTTCGGCGTGGCCTTCGACTTCCGCAAGTATTTCCCGATCGTCCGGGAGGTGCAGATCCGGTACCTGCAGCCCGCGCTCACCGATGTGACCCTGACGGTGGACATGACGGAGGCGCAGGTGGCCGAGGTGCTCGCGGGGCTGGAGGCCAAGGGCAAGGCCGATTTCGTTCTGGACCTCGATCTGAAGGACGCCAACGAGACGGTCGTCGCGCACGTCCGGGGGACCTGGCAGGCCCGGAAGATTCCGGAAGGCTTTCCCGTTCCCTGGCCGACCGAGGGGGCGTGACCCCCGGCCGCGCGGGTTGCCGCCGCTCCGCCGCCCCGTCGGCGGGTGACGGGGCAATGAACCCAAGGATTCAGCGCTCACCGGGATCGACCGGCAGGGCCGTTCGTGAGTCAAGGAGAATGGAATGAAATTCGTCAGGCTGTTCGAACCGATCATCATCAACCGTTTGTTCATTCAAAACCGCATGGTCATGCCCGCCATGGGCCTGCACTATACGAAAGACTATTCGTTTCCGGAGCGGATGCAGCATTTTTATCGCCGCCGAGCGCACGGCGGGGTGGGGCTCATGATCCTCGGACCCGTCGCCTTCGACGACCGCGGCGCGGCGCCGGCCATGCCCGGCATCTTCGACGACCGGGCCCTGGAGGCGTTTCGCATCTTTCTGGATGAACTCCACCGCGACACACAGACGAAGATCGCCATCCAGCTCTTCCACATGGGTCGGAACGCCCCGTCGCCGCTCTACACGGGAAAACCCGCCCTGGCCCCCTCGGCCCTGAAGAGCCGCCTGACCGGACTGGTGCCGCAGGCCATGACGGAGGAGGACATCCGCGAGGTCCAGGCGGGCTTTGCCCGGGGGGCGAAGCGGGCGAAGGACGCGGGCTTCGACATGGTGGAGATCATCGCCTGCACGGGCTACCTCGTCAGCCAGTTCCTGTCCCCGCTCACGAATCTCCGCACGGACGCCTACGGCGGCCCCATCGAAAACCGGATGCGGTTCGGTCTCGAGGTCATCCGGGCGGTCCGGGCGGCGGTGGGTCCGGATTTTCCCATTGGGATCCGGGTCGCGGGGAACGACTTCATGGAGGGCGGACACACGAACGCCGAATCCGCCCTGTTCTGCCGGGAGGCGGAGCGGGCGGGTATCGATGCGATCAACGTCACCGGCGGATGGCACGAGTCCACCACCCCGCAGCTCACCTCCCATGTGCCGCCCGCCGCCTACGTCTATCTGGCGCGGGGCATCAAGGAGCAGGTCGGCGTGCCGGTCTTCGCCTCGAATCGCCTGGGCGATCCCGTCGTGGCCGAGCAGGTGCTCCGCTCCGGCGCCGCGGACATGGTCGGCTGGGCGCGGCCGCTTCTGGCCGATCCCGATCTTCCGCGGAAGGTCCGGGACGGGCAGGCGGCATTGGCCATCCGCTGCATCTCCTGCAACCAGGGCTGCTTCGACGGCATCTTCACCGGCCAGGGCGTCACCTGCCTCGTGAATCCCACGGTGGGCCGGGAGGGGGAACTCAAGATCGTTCCGGCCCGGATGCCGAAGAAGATCTATGTGGCCGGCGGGGGTCCCGCGGGGATGGAGTTCGCCTGGGTCGCCGCGCTGCGCGGTCATGACGTGACCCTTTTCGAAAAGGAGGCGCAGCTCGGCGGACAGGTCGATCTGGCGGCGGCGCCCCCAGGGAAGGCGGAGTTTCTGAATGTGGCCCGGAGCCTGGAAGCGCGGATGCGCGCGGCCGGCGTGAAGGTCCGGCGCAAGTCGCCCCTGACGGCGGCCAAGGTCAAGCGGGGGAAGCCCGATCTCGTCGCCGTCGCCACGGGCTCCCGGCCGATCACGGTCGGCGTTCCGGGGGCGGACAAGCCCCATGTCGTGGATGCCTGGGAGGTGCTGAGGGGGAATGTCGCCCATATCGGCCGCCGCATCGTGGTGATCGGCGGGAATGCCGTCGGGTGCGAAACCGCCGATTTTCTGGTCTCGGCAGACTGCCCCAAACCGGAAAACGCGGCGTTTCTCTTGGTTCATGGGGCCGAGGACCCGCAGCGCCTGCGGGAGCTGCTCTGTCGCTCTCTCCGTCAGGTCACGGTCGTCGAGATGGTGGAGCGCATGGCCGCCAATGTGGGGCCCTCGACGCGCTGGGTGCTCATGAAGGACCTTCAGATGAAGGGGGTCGCGCTGCGCGCGGGGACGAAGCTCGTCGCGATCACGGATACGGACGTCGTCGTGGAAACGGCCGCGGGTCGCGAATCCATCCCGGCCGATACGGTGGTCATGGCCGTCGGGGCCCGATCCGTCAACGACCTGGCCCGCCGGATCGAACAGGACGGGACGCCGGTGGTGACCCTCGGGGACGCCGCGTCCCCCCGGAACATGATCGATGCGATCCGCGAGGGGTTCGAAGCGGCCCTGACGGTGTGAGGACGGCAGCGTGAAATCGTCCATTCTGATCGTCGATGACGAAACCCTGCTCCTGGAGTCCCTGAAGAAGGCCCTGTCCCGGGAGGGCTACGTCGCGCTGACGGCGACGACCGGCCGGGAGGCCCTCCGCTGTTTCGAGGAGCACGCCCCCGACCTGGTCCTGCTGGACGTCAAGCTGCCCGACATCGACGGCATCCAGGTCCTGCAGCGGCTCCGGAAGGTGGACACCCAGACGCCCATCATCGTCATGACCGCCTACAGCGGCATCAAGGGGGCGGTCGAGGCCATCAAGTTCGGGGCCTACGACTACATCGCCAAACCCTTCGACGTCGACGAGCTGAAGTTCGTCGTGGCCCGTTCCCTCGCCTCCCGCCGGGTGGAGGCCGAGGTCGATCAGATCCGCTCCACGAAGAAGGAGCGTTACAGCTTCGCCAACATCCTGACGGTCAACGAGCGGATGAGGCAGATCATCAAGCTGGGGCAGCGGGTCGCGAACAACAGCCAGTCCACGGTGCTGATCTCCGGGGAGAGCGGGACGGGGAAGGAGCTGTTCGCCAACGCCATCCACTACAACGGCCCCCGGGCCGATCAGCCGCTGGTGGCGATCAACTGCGCCGTCCTGTCGGAGGGGGTCCTCGAGAGCGAACTGTTCGGCCATGAAAAGGGCGCCTTCACCGGCGCGATCAAGCAGAAGAAGGGCCTGTTCGAACTGGCCGACCAGGGGACGCTGTTTCTGGACGAAATCGGCGAGATCAGCCCCGCCACCCAGCTCAAGCTGCTCCGGTTTCTCGAAGAGCGGGAATTCCAGCGGGTCGGGGGGACGCGGAGCATCGAGGTCGACGTCCGGATCATCACCGCAACGAACAAGAACCTGCGCCAGAACGTGGAGGACGGCAAGTTCCGGGAGGACCTCTACTACCGGCTGAACGTGATCTCCCTGCCCATCCCGCCCCTGCGGGAGCGGCAGGACGATATCCCGCTTTTGGCCGACTACTTCCTGGAGAAGTACAGCCGTCTGCTCAGCAAGAACGTTCGCCGTCTGAGCGAAGACGCCCGGGGCGTCCTTCTCCGGTACCCCTGGCCGGGCAATGTGCGGGAACTCAAGAACATCATCGAGCGCATCGTGCTGTTGAGCGATGATGACGTGATCACCGGGCGGGAGATTCCGGCCGAAATCGGCGGCCCGCCCCACAAGACGGATCTGTTCGAAACGGGGGGCATGGAGGAAATGCCCCTGGATAAATTGATCAAGCTCTATACGGAAGGCATCCTCGCGCGCCACGGGGGCAACCGGACCCGGACGGCCGACATCCTGGGGATCACGCGCCAGCGGCTGCGCCGGATCCTGAAATCCCAGGCGCCGGGTGAATCCGATCCGGACTCCGGTCCGATTTAGACCATGGCGGATCGGACCGGAGTCATTCAGGGATTCCCGTTGATCTGACCGGCGGGACGCCCCGGGGCCCGATCGGCATGGATGAACCTCATCCACGATTCCGCCCGCACGGTCCGGGTCGTTTCGTCAGGACGGAGACCTTCCGAGCCTGCAAGCAGGCAAGGGGCCGTTTTTAAAGGATAATGGACACAGGAGGACGGGCGTGACGCCAACCCGGCGGGGGCGGCATGGCTTTTGCTGTGTGGACGCATGAGCCTCACGATCGTCCATCGGACGATTGAAGATGAGGAGGTAGGTGATGGCAGAGAAGAAAAATCCTTTCAGGGTGGAACGGGAAGGGCATATCGCCTGGCTGGTGCTGGACCGGCCGGAAAAGCGCAATGCCATGGGGATCTCCTTTTACGACGGGCTGGCGGAGCATTTTGCCGCATTTGACGAGGATTCCGAGGTGCGGGTCGTCGTTATCCGGGCGGAAGGAAAATCGTTTACCACGGGGACGGACCTGGGCGAACTGGGGTCCATGTACAACCAGATGGACGCCGGCACGCGGGAAAAAATGCGCCTCATGATCCTGAAGGCGCAGGGCGGCATGAACCAGATCGAGAAGTGCCGCAAACCGGTCATCGCCGCGGTTCACAGCCATTGTCTGGGCGGCGGGGTGGATCTCCTGTCCGCCTGCGACATCCGCATCGCCACGGCCGACGCCGTTTTCGGCGTCCGGGAGGTGAAGGTGGCCTTCATCGCGGATGTCGGCACGCTGCAACGGCTTCCGCACATCATCGGCCACGGGTGGTTCCGGGAACTGGCTTTGACGGGACGGGACTTCGGCGCCGAGGAGGCGCTGAAAATGGGGTTCATCACCCGGATCTGCCCGGACCGGGAGGCCCTGATCGCGGAGGCGAGAAGACTGGCCGAGGAGATCGCCGCGTGTTCGCCCCTGGCTGTCCAGGGGACGAAGGATGTCCTTCTCTACAGCCGTGATAAGGGCATTTACCCCGGGCTCGAGTACGTCGCCCAGAAAAACGCCGCGGCCATCCCGTCGGAGGACATGATCGAGGCCGCCATGGCCTTCATGGAGAAGCGGGCGCCGGTCTTCAAAGGCAAATAATCGCCGGATCCGCAGGGAAGGACCACCCGTTCACACGAAGCGTCTCCGGCGGCGGATCATCGGTGCATCACCGAGGCGATCATCGAGGAGGTCTTTGTGGGGAAAAGCTGCGACGCCGTGGTCATCGGAGCCGGTCTGGGGGGGATGTCGGCCGCGACCTTCCTCGCCCGGTTCTTTCGGGATGAGGATCTCAAGAGCGCCGTCTCCCCCTTCTGGTCCTATCTGGGCCTGCCCCCTTCGAAGGTCCCCTTCCACATGATGGCGTCCTGCTGGGACGCCCTGCTCAAACAGCACCCCGTTCACATCCGGGGCCGGAATCAGGCCCTGTCCAATGCCTTCATCGAGACCCTGACGGAATGCGGCGGAGAGGTCCGCTTCGGTTGCGGCGCCCGGCGGATCGTGCTGAAGGGCGGGGCGGTACGGGCCGTGATCACCGACGAGGACGAGGAGGTGGCGACGAAGGTCGTCGTTTCCAACGCCGCCATTCCGTCCACCCTGAGCGATCTTGTCGGAACGGACCAGGTGCCGGAGGCCTACCGCCGGCAGGTGAACAGTCGTCAGATCGGGTTCTCGACCGTGAACATCTATGCCGGCCTCGACTGCCCGCCCGAGGCGGTCGGCGCGACGGTGCATGAAAACTTCATCGATTTCGGACGGGACATCGAGGGGACCTGGCAGACGGCCCACACCCTCGCCCCGCCCCGGGGGATGCTGTTCACGAGCTACACGACGTCCGACCCCGAGTTTTCACCCCCGGGGACGGCGGTCATCGTCATGACCGCGGCCAGCTATGCCCGGCCCTGGTATCTCGTGCCGCCGGAACGGTACGTCGAGGAGAAGAATGCCTTTGCGGCGTCCATCGGTTGAAGATGGCGGGGCTCGATGCCACGCGGGAGATCTCCATGGGGAAGCTTCTGGCGGCGCAGTTGTTGATGAAGGTGTCTTCCGGCTGCCTGCAGATGTTCGGCGGCATGGGGTTCATGAACGAGACGCTGATCTCCCGGCACTTCCGGGATACGCGGGTCCTGTCCATCGCCGGCGGGGCGGACGAGGTCATGAAGGACATCATCGCCCGCATGGAGGGATTCTGAGGGTGGGCGAGCGTACGCAGATCCTGGCCTTCAACGGCAGCCCCCGCGCCCGGCGCGGGAACACGGAGAAGATTCTGCAACCGTTTCTGGAGGGGGCCGCCGCGGCCGGGGCGGCGACGGAGACCCTCTACCTCAGGGAACTGAAGATCCGGGAATGTCAGGGCTGCTACGCCTGCCACATGCTGACCCCCGGCCTTTGCGCCATCCGGGACGACATGACCTGGATCGTCGAAAAGATGCTGGCGTCCGATGTCCTCGTGTTTGCGTCGCCCCTCTACGTCTTTACGGTGAGCGCCTATCTCAAGGCGCTGCTCGACCGGATGATGATCCTGGGGACGCTCGAACTGAAGGTCGTCGACGGCGTCGTGGTGCATCCGCCACGCTTTCCCGGGCGGAAATGGCGCTGGGTCGTCATCTCCAACGCCGGGTTCCCGGAGCGGGAGCACTTCGAACCGATGGAGGCGCTGTTCCGGCGGTTTGCCTGGGCCATCGGGGGCGGGACGCAGGTCGCGATCGCCGGCATGATCCTCAAGGGGATGGGCGAACTCTTCTCGGCGCCGTCGATGTTGCCGAATTATGGGTGGTTCTTCGACGCCTGCCGACAGGCGGGCGGGGAGGTGGTCCGGGAAGGGGCGATCACCCCCGCCACGCAGGCCGTGCTCGATCGGCCGCTGCTGGATGTCGGCCCCGATGAATTCGCCGCCCTGAGCAATACCTTCATCGAGCTGGCCGTGAAAAAAGCCCGCTCCCGCAAGACGGGGCAAGAAAAGACGCAAGGAACGGCGGTATCCGGTTGAATTCCCCGGTCGGCCTGTGCTATGGGAGCCTATCCTTCCAGAAAACAGCAACGGCGCCCCTTTGAAAAAGATGGCGGTGGAAAGCCGCGATAACCCCTCGGGGTGCGTTTCACCTCGATTCATCGGAACTACTTTCGGGGATTCTATGGATTCCTGAAAAAACTTAAAGGAGGAGTCAATCCGTGGAAAGAAAATTTGTGAATTATGTCGTGGAGGATCGTCTGGCGGTGGTGACCATCGACAATCCGAAGATGAACGCGCTGAGTGTTCCGGTCGTCGAGGAACTCGGCGCCGTGTTCGATGAACTGGAAACCCGCACGGAGATCGGCGTGGCCATCATCATCGGCGGCGGAACCCGCGCGTTCGTTGCCGGTGCGGATATCAAGGGGTTCAAGGACCTCCTGGGGAAACGGGATGTCGTCTTCAACGGCGCCCGCGGGATGCAGAACGTCTTCACGAAGATCGAGCGTTCGCGGCTTGTCGTTATCGCCGCCATCAACGGCCTGGCCCTGGGGGGCGGCTGCGAACTGGCGGCGGCCTGCGACATCCGTGTCGCGGGGGACAACGTCATCATCGGCGTTCCGGAAGTCAAGCTCGGCCTCATTCCCGGCGCGGGCGGCACGCAGCGCCTGGTCCGTCTCCTGGGCAAGGGGAGGGCCAAGCTGATGGTCCTCACGGGGGACTTCTTCAGCGCCCAGGACGCCCTCCAGATGGGGCTCGTGGAGAAGGTCGTTCCGGCGGCGGACGTTTTGGCGGAGGCAAAGAAACTGGCCGGCACGATTTTGGGCAACGCCCCCCTGGCCGTGGAGGCCGGAAAGCGTGCCATCAACGAGGGCGTGGAAATGTCCCTCGACGACGGCCTGGTGTTCGAGGCCGGATTCGTGGGGGACCTGTTCATGACCGAGGACCTCAAGGAAGGGGCGAGCGCCTTCGTGGAGAAGCGCTTCCCCGTCTTCAAACGCAAATAACCGCGGGCGAGTCCGCAGGATCACAGGAGAGTCATTCCATGAAGACACGCATTACCGAACTGTTCGGGATACGATATCCCATTGTTTTGTCCGGCATGAGCTGGATCAGCGTTCCGAAGATGGTGGCCGCCGTGTCCGAGGCCGGCGGCCTGGGGATTTTGGCGACCGGTCCGTTGAGCGCCGACGAGGCAAGGGCCTCGATCCGGGAGATCCGCGGACTCACGGACAAGCCCTTCGGCGCGAATGCGTCCCTGATGCTGCCGGGGGCTCAGGACAACGCGCGCGTCCTCATCGAGGAGAAGGTGCCCGTGATCAACTTCGCCCTGGGAAAGGGCGACTGGCTGGTGAAGGAGGCCCACGCGTACGGCGGCAAGGTCATCTCCACGTTGACCAATTACCACCACGCCAGCCGGGCCCAGGACTACGGCGCGGACGCCGTGATCGCGACGGGACACGAGGCGGCGGGTCACGGGGGGGCGGCGACGTCGCTGGTGCTGATTCCCCACCTCGTGGACAAGCTTCAGATTCCGGTCATCGCCGCGGGGGGCTTCGCGGACGGCCGGGGCCTGGCGGCGGCGCTGTCGCTGGGCGCCGACGCGATCGCGATGGGCAGCCGGTTCATGACGACGCGGGAGAGTGCGTTGCATGCAAACTTCAAGAAGAAGTCGATCGAGAAGGACATTTACGACACGCTGTACTCCACGCGTTTCGACGGGATTCCCTGCCGGCTGATGGACAACCCGGCGTCCCGGAAGGCCCTGAAGCGGGGTCTCAACCTGCCGGCGGCCTTCTTCAACGCCCGTCTCATTGCCGCCCAGATGAAGATGCCGTTCTTGAAGCTCTTTTTCGGCGTGATGTTTTCGGGGTGGAAGAACGCCCGGCAGTTGGCCTACTTCGCGAACGCCTTCAAGCTGATCCTGGAGGCAACGGAGAAGGGGGATACGGAAGGCGGTCTCCTGCCGGTGGGTCAGGTCACCGGCCTGATCCACGACGAACCGGCGGTCGCCGAACTCATCGAGCGGATCGTCGCCGAGGCCCGGGCCGTACTGGCGGAGAAGTCGGCCGCCCTCGCGGATTAGGTCCGCCGGGCGAAGAACGCCGACCGCATCGTTCCGGGATCGGAAACGGAAGGGGAGCGGGGTGCAA
This sequence comes from Syntrophaceae bacterium UBA2251, assembly GCA_002347815.1. GTDB lineage: Bacteria > Desulfobacterota > Syntrophia > Syntrophales > UBA2251 > UBA2251. Next base: position 564 of record DDXV01000042.1, on the reverse strand, counting down.
CCCGCTCCCCTTCTTTCTTGCCCGATGAGACGCAGGGACGGCCGGGCGGGCCTTGATCCACCACCAAGAAAAATAAAGAACCTCGTTGATCCTGATAAATCAGGGTGATAGAGTTTTTCGCGAAGAAAAAACCATCATCAACGAGGTGAAGCGAGTATGTTGCAAGAAGTGTTGGGATTCAAGTACGAAGAAGAGAGATGATGTAGGTTGAAAAAAGTGGACACCGATGTTCAGGTAGAATAACCAAGACGGAGGTGTTTAGATGGAAAGAGTATCGAACGGGCGATACACGAAAGAGTTTCGAGAAGAAGCGGTCAAGATGGTGACGGAACGTGGGATGTCGGTGCTGGAAGTCTCAAGCCGTCTATCCCTGCCAAAATCAACGTTGGAAAGGTGGCGGAGAGTTTCCAAAAGGGGTGCTCTGTGCGAGACAGGCAAGGGTCAAAGGCCGCTTACAGAGATTGAGCGGGAACTGGGGCCGAAGTAAAGCGGGAGCTGTCCCTGGCCAAGATGGAGCGTGATATCTTAAAAAAAGCAGCCGCGTACTTTGCCAAGGAGTCGCTG
>DDXV01000019.1 GCA_002347815.1 Syntrophaceae bacterium UBA2251 | reverse complement strand
CAGATCATTTGTTAGTGACAGGAAATCTTGACCACAATGTTGCTGTCGAGTCGGGGGGCTCGAACATCGGACCCCCAGAGGCACCGGAGCGTTTTCCCACGAGAGACCACCCAATCTCCTCCCGGATAACCTTGAAAGCCGGTCTGGCCTGTGCTATAGGTCGCACGGGGACAGGCGTCTCCGGACGCAACGGCGGTCCGTGCCGTGTTCCCAAATTGCATGCATTCCAGGAGACGGCCCTTTGAACAAGATCACGCTGCGACGGCAGCTTTCGGAAAACGTCGTGCGGATGGACATCCTGGCCCCGGAGATCGCCCGGCGTCGACGGGCGGGACAGTTTCTGGTGCTGAAGGTCCACGAGCAGGGGGAACGGATCCCCCTGACGATGGTGGATTCGGACCCGGCCGCCGGAACCGTCACCATCATCTACCAGGTCGTGGGCAAAACGACGGCCCTGCTGGCGGGACTCGACGCAGGCGACACGATCCTGGACCTCCAGGGCCCGCTGGGCAACCCCACGGAGATCGAAAACTTCGGGCATGTCGTCTGCGTGGGCGGCGGCGTGGGGGTCGGCGTCATCTACCCCATCGCCCGCGCCCTGAAGGAGGCCGGAAATCACGTGACCTCCATCATCGGCAGCCGGACAAAGGATCTGCTGATCCTAGAGGAGGAGACCGGCAAGGTGAGCGACCGGCTGATCGTGGCGACCGACGACGGAAGCTACGGATTCCATGGGTTCGTCAGCCAGGTCCTCCAGGGGCTGATCGACCGGAAGGACCCCATCGACCGGGTGTTCGCCATCGGCCCGGTTCCCATGATGCGGGTCGTCTGCGACGTGACCCGGCCCTGCGCGATCCCGACGATCGTCAGTCTGAACCCGATCATGGTGGACGCCACCGGCATGTGCGGCGCCTGCCGGGTGTCCGTGGGGGGCCAGACGCGCTTCGCCTGCGTGGACGGCCCGGAATTCGACGGCCACCAGGTGGATTTCAAGCTGCTCGCCAGCCGCCTGCGGATGTACTGCCCGCAGGAGGAGCAGGCCTATACAGCGCACAGGTGCGGACAGCATGGAAACTGACGTGACGACGGACCGGAAGGAAAAGAAGGAAAAGATCCCCCGGCAGCCGATGCCGGAACAGCCCCCCGTGGAGCGGGTGCGGAACTTCGCGGAGGTTCCGCTGGGCTATACGGAGGCCGCGGCCATCCTCGAGGCCCGCCGCTGCATCCAGTGCAAGAAGCCCGGCTGCATCGCCGGCTGCCCCGTGGAGGTCCAGATCCCGGCCTTCATTCGCCTGATCGCCGAGGGGAAGTTCGTGGAGGCGGCCCGCAAGCTCAAGGAAGACAACAGCCTGCCCGCGGTCTGCGGCCGCGTCTGCCCCCAGGAGGATCAGTGCGAGAAGTCGTGCATCCTGGGGAAGAAAGGGGAGCCCGTCGCCATCGGCCGCCTGGAGCGGTTCGCCGCCGACGATGAGCGTCAAAAAGGCGAGATCTTTATCCCGGCGACCGCCGCGTCCAACGGCAAGCGCGTGGCCGTCGTCGGGAGCGGCCCGTCGGGACTGACGATCGCCGGGGACCTGATCAAGCTGGGCTACGGCGTGACGGTGTTCGAGGCCCTCCACAAAGCCGGCGGCGTCCTGGTCTACGGCATTCCGGAATTCAGGCTCCCCAAGGCCATCGTCGAGGCGGAGGTGGCCTACCTGGAGAAGCTGGGCGTCCGCATCGAACGGAACGCCGTCATCGGCCGCCTGAAAACGGTGGACGACCTCTTCGCCGAGGGCTATGGGGCCGTCTATCTGGCCGTGGGGGCCGGCGCGCCGGTTTTCATGAACATCCCCGGAGAAAACCTGAGCGGCATCTACTCGGCCAACGAGTACCTGACCCGGTCCAACCTGATGAAGGCCTACCGGTTTCCCGAATACGACACCCCCATCGTCCGGGGGAAAAAGGTCGCCGTGATCGGGGGCGGCAACGTGGCGATGGACTCCGTCCGGACGGCCCTGCGCCTGGGGGCCGAGGAGGCGACGATCGTCTACCGCCGCACGGAGCTGGAGATGCCGGCCCGCAAGGAGGAGGTTCATCACGCGCAGGAGGAGGGCGTCCGCTTCGAGCTCCTGACCGCCCCCCTGGAATACCTCGGCGACGAGCAGGGCTGGGTGACGGGGATGCGCTGCCAGCGCATGGAACTGGGCGAGCCCGACGCCTCGGGGCGCCGGAGCCCCGTGCCGATCCCGGGATCGGAGTTCGTCCTGGCGGCGGACACGGTCGTGGTCGCCGTCGGCACCACGGCCAACCCCATCGTCCCCGCCACGACGCCGGGACTGGAAACGAACCGGCGGGGCTACATCGCCGTCAAGGGCGAGGACGGTGAAACCACGCGACCGGGCGTATGGGCCGGGGGCGACATCGTCACCGGGTCGGCCACGGTCATTCTCGCCATGGGCGCCGGCAAGCAGGCTGCCCGCGCCATCCACGCGTTCCTGTCGAAGGCATAAATTTTCAGATAGCCGTTGACAAACGAAACGATTGGACGGTATACATCCCACCCAAAGAGATCACGACCTCCTTCAGCGCAGGCATCCGCCGGCCTGCAACCCGGACCCGAGGGGCGCAGGCTTATGAAGGGGCGATTTCCGCAACATCGTTGTTCAAGCCGGATTGAGAATCGAGGGGCAAAAAAGACGTCTGCCTTGCCGCGGACATCCGGCGTGCCGGCAGGCGTAAGGGGGGCGGAACATTCATGCCGATACGGCTCTTTCTCCACCGGGACCTGCTGGAAGCAACCCGTTCCGCCCCGGTCATTGGCAAGAAGCATCTGATCAACACGATCCACCGCCTCCATTTCATGAACGGAAATATCCTCGTTCATGTCGGCGATCCCGAGCATCATGAAGATCTTCTCGTTCAAGGCCGCCTGGAATCCTGCGCGGCGGAAGAGATCCGCTGTCTCTGGGCTCAAGGCGCTCCGCGGTTTTCCGAAAACGCCCGGCCGCTCCATGTGATCGTGGAGGACGGTCTCTCGCTCGTCCTGTTCCCGGTTCGGCTCACGGGGTGTGACGAAACCGGGTTCTCCGCCGCCCTGCCGGAGACGGGATATCTTTTGGGCAAACGGCGCGCCCGGCGGCACGCCTGCCGGGACACCGAGGTCACGCTGACGCAGAGCGGTTTTAGTGCCCGGGGCGATCTCGTCGATTTCAGTCCCTTCGCCTTCCGTGTCCGCCTTGAAGCGGAGCCCGGCCTTTCCTTCATCTGGATGAACCCGGACGATTCGATCACGATCTGCCTGCGGAAGGGCGAACGGATCCTCTTCTCCGGCCCCTGCCGATGCCTGCGCCAGACGGGCAACTTGCGGGAAAGGGAACTGGTTCTGGCGCCCCTGCGCGGGGAAATCAAGCGCTTCCGCAAACAGAAGATCCGGACGCCCCGCCTGCGCCTCACGCCCCCTCCGTCCGTTCATTTCGTGCATCCCTGCCTCGGAAAGCCCATACGGCGAAGCGTCACGGACCTGACCTTCTCCGGATTCGCCGTCGAGGAACAGGCGGACGACACCGTCCTGATGCCGGGGTTGATCATCGACAATCTGGAAATCCGGCCGGCCGGGGCCAGCGGCATCACCTGCACAGCGCAGGTGATCTATCGGCGCAAGATCGCGAAGGGACGGGTTCGCTGCGGGTTCGCCATCCTGGACATGGACTTCCGTGCCTACCGCCATCTCAGCCACCTGATGGTCCATTCGGGGAGTTCCCTGGCCCGGTTCAGCTGCGAGATAGAGACGGACGCGCTCTGGGAGTTCTTCTTCGACACGGGGTTCATCTATCCCCAGAAATACCATCTCATCCAATCCGCGCGTGAGGCCTTCAAGGACACCTACCGCAGGCTGTACTGCGAGGATCAGGACATCGAGGCCCACTTCACCCTGCAGGAAAATGACCGGGTTTACGGCCACGTTTCCATTTTCCGCGCGTATCAGCGGGCCTGGATGGTCCATCACCTTGCAGCCCGACCGCTGCAAGGAAAGCGGACGGGGCTGTTCGTCCTGAAAAACATCCTCAAGTTCTTCGACGGCCTCTATCGGTATCCCTCGATTCGCATCGATCACATGATGTTCTATTTCCGGCCGGAAAACTACTTCACCAATCTCTTCTTCGGCGGTTTTGCGAGAGATCTCGGCAATCCCCGGGCCTGCTCCCTGGACCTGTTCGCCTACCTGAATCGCCCGATGAACGGACCCCGGGCGTCCCTGCCCCCGGGCTGGCACCTTGGGGCGTTCGAGACCCGCCACCTGCCGGAACTGGAGCAATTCTACCGGAACGCCTCCGGCGGCCTGCTTCTGGACGTGCTGCGCCTCGGACAGACGGACCCCGGCTGCGAACCCCTGGAAGAGGTCTATCGCAGGCACGGGTTTCTCCGGCAGTGTCACACCTACGAACTGCTCCACGAACAGACGCTGAAGGCCCTGCTCGTGGTCGACCGCTCCTCTCCCGGATTCAATCTTTCCGAACTCCTCAACAGCATCAAGGTCGTCGTAACCGACCCGGCGGGCCTTCCCTGGCAGGTCCTGAGCGCCGCCCTCGACGGGCTGGCGAGCGAATATGAGACGGACAGCGTGCCCCTCATGATCTACCCCGCCACGTATCCCGCCCAGGAAGGGATACCGGGGGAAAAACGGTATCTCCTCTGGATACTGGATACCCAGTATGGCAAGGAGTACGTCGAATACATGGAGAACAAAACCAGGTTGACCCTGCGGTTTCTGCTCAAGCATCTTCTCGGGAAAATGGTGTCGAAGTGAACGATGCAGACCTCTACAACAGCCGGATCATCAAGACGTTCGTCGAGTATCTCGACATTCACTATCCGGGCCTGGATACAAAATCCATGCTGAACGAATCCGGAATAACCATCTACCAGGTTAACGACGGGGGACACTGGTTCAACCAGGACCAGGTGGACCGTTTCCATGAGAGGGTGGTGAAGCTGACGGGAAACCCGGACATTGCCTTGGAAGTGGGGCGTTTTTCCCCCCTTTCGAAGGCCTCGGGGGCCATGGCAAACTATGTGTCCGGTTTCATCGCGCCGAAAACGGCCTATTCGGTCGTTGCAAAACTGTATAACCAGGTCAGCCGGGCGTGTTTGCTCCAGGCGCGCTCGTTGAAAACCAATCAGGCGGAAATCACCGTCAGGCAAAAACCCGGCGTGGAAGAAAAGCCCTACCAGTGTGAAAACCGGCGGGGGTCTCTGGAAGGCATTTCAAAACTGCTGACGGGCAGATTCCCTCGCATCGACCATCCCGTTTGCATGCACCGCGGGGGAGACCGCTGCCAGTATATCATCACCTGGGAGCCCACCCGGTCCTCCCTCTGGAAACGGATCAGCGGCTACACGGCACTTGCGTTTCTGTTCGTCTTTCTTGTCCTGATCTTCACCCTCTCGGGCCGGTACGCCTTCGTTTTCTCATCCGTGGCCCTCCTGGTGATCCTGGGCGCCCTCCTGCGGGCTTCGATGCTGGAAAAAGCGGAACTGAAGAAAATCCTTGAAACCAGCGGAGGCACCGCAGAGACCCTTCTGGAGCAGATCAACGCCCGTTACAACAACGCCGTCCTGATCAGGGAGATCGGGCAGTACGTGTCCAGTGCCCTGGACACCGAATTGCTGTTGAAATATCTGCTGTCCGCCCTGGAAAAGAATCTCGAATTCGGCCGGGGGATGGTGATGCTGGCCAACAGCGACCGCACCCATCTCGTGTACACGATCGGTTACGGCTATTCTCCGGATTACGAGGATTATCTGAAGAAAACGGAATTCTCCCTGACCAACCCCCAATCCCGGGGAGCCTTCGCCGTCTGTTTTAAAAAACAGATCCCGCTCCTCATCAACAACGTCGACGAGATCGAACTGGACTTGTCTCCGAGAAGTCTGGACTTCGTCAGAAAAATGGGCAGCCGGTCCTTCATCTGCGTCCCCATCACCTACGAGGGCCGTTCCGAGGGCGTGCTCGCGGTGGACAACCTGAAATCGGACCGTTCGCTGAATCAGACGGACATCAGCCTGCTCATGGGAATCGCCCCCCAGATCGGGATCAGCATCAACAACGCCCGGATTTACGAGAAGCTCCAGGAGCGGGAGAAGCGGTTCCGGATCCTGGCGGAAAGTGCGCCGGACATCATTTTTACCTTGGACAAGGGCGGAGAACTGCTGTACGTCAATCCGGCCTGGAAGAGGATCCTGGGCCATCGCCCGGAAGCGGTCGTTTCCCGCCCCCTGACCGCATTCGTCGATGAACAGGATTCCCACCGCCTCGTCCAGTTGCTGAAAGGCGTCAGGGAAAACAAAGAGACCCTGATGGATGTCCTGTTGACGATCAGGGACTGTTCCGGGATCGAGCACAACTTTTCCTTCAACTGCGCCCCCAATATCGACGCGGACGGACGTGTGGACAGCCTGGTGGGCATCTTCAAGGACATGACGGATCTGAGACGCTCCGAAGTCGAGTTGAAAAAAAGCTACGAAAAGCTTCAGCTGGCCATGTCGAGCACGATCAGCGTCATCTCGCTCATTGCCGAGTCCCGCGATCCCTACACCGCCGGTCACCAACGGCGGGTGGCCGACCTGGCCGCGGCCATCGCCCGCGAGATGGAGCTGCCGGAAGAGCGCGTGACGACGATCCACATGGCGGGGCTCATCCACGACATCGGCAAAATCAACGTCCCCGCGGAGATCCTGAGCAAGCCGGGCAAGCTGAACAGCGGCGAGTTCGCCCTGATCAAGAATCATCCGGAAACGGGGTACAACATCCTGGACAAGGTCGATTTCACGCCGCCCATTGCCCAGATCGTCTACCAGCACCACGAAACCATGGATGGATCCGGTTACCCGAGGGGGATCGCCGGGCAAGACATCATCCTCGAGGCGCGCATCATCACCGTGGCGGACGTCGTCGAGGCGATGGCCAGCCACCGCCCCTATCGGCCGGCGTTAGGCATCGAAAAGGCGCTCGATGAAATACGCGCCAAACGGGGCGTGGCATACGATCCGGATGTGGCGGACGCCTGTATCGCGCTGTTCACGAGCGGTCGTTTTCATTTCGAGGATCCCGGCATCAGGGATTGAAGGCCCGTCTCTCAGGGCTTCCTTCCCTTGCACAGGATCAGGGGGGTGTAGGTAAATCGCCGGGGGTTGTGGAAGAATTCCTTGAAATCCGCCATGAAGCGGTCGTACCCACCGGGATACGTGGAAAAAAGATCCGTGAGACGCGGGGCCGTCACCTCGATCTTTTTCATCCAATTGTAACTGTCCACTTCCAGGCTCTCACCGTAGATCACGTGATGGGCCGTCACGTGGACGGCGATGTCCGCAAAACCCAGATCGAAGAGGTGGGCGTAGAGCTTGCGACCCGCGTACGCATCGAAATCGTAGATTTCTTCCAGGCATCGCGAAATTTCGGGCAGGATTTTCGCCATCGGCGCCGGCAGTTCGTAGTGATTGAGGGCATTGTGATCCAGATCGATCAGATACAGCCGCCCCCCCGAATGCAGGCTGGCCGCAACATTCCGGACGATCTCAAGGCTTTCCCGCCGGAAATACTCCAGGACGAAGCGGACCCAGGCGCCGTCGAACGTGCCGAAGCGGCTTAAGGGTTCGCGCAGGTCGTGGACGGCGAATTCGATCCCCGCACGGGAGCCGTAGCACCGTTGTGCATGGGCGATCCGCTCCGGCGAGGCGTCCAGTCCGACGATCGACCCGCCCGGCTGAATCAGGTCGTGAAGGATCGCGGTCGTCTTGCCCGGACCGCAACCCAGATCGAGGAGGCGCTGTCCCGGTTTGATCCCGCACCATCGGGCCTGACGGCGTATGTCTTCGGGACGGGTCTTCGATTCGAGACGATACGTTTCCTCTTCATGTTCCATGAGATAAAAATCCCGCGGTATTGCCAAAGGCATCTCCTGCATGGGGTTTGTCCTTGCCAAAGGGATGGCATGCCTGCCGCAACCCCTTTAACGGCTTTGCCGGCGGTTGTCAAATTTTTCGACGGGCCGCACCCTGATCCACGGCAAAGGACCGGAAGGCCGGGGGGCGCGATCCGTCGCGCCACTTAACGGTTGCATTCATGGATGTCATTGAGGTAAGAGCGGACACGATGAAACGACTTTTGCTGATAAGCCCGGTGGGGCGGAAAAGCGGATACCTGTTGAGCCGGATTACCACCTTTCCGCCGCTGGGACTGGCTTACGTGGCGGCGGCGACGCCGAGTGACTGGGACGTCCGGATCCTTGACGAAAATTTCGAGACGTTTGCATTCGAAGAAGCGGACCTGGTCGGCATCACGTCATTTACGAGCAACATCCGCAGGGCCTACGAAATCGCCCGCGTCTATCGGGAGCGCAACATCAAGGTGATCATGGGAGGGATCCACGTCTCCATGAAGCCCGACGAGGCCCTGCGCTACGCGGACGCGGTGGTCGTGGGAGAAGTGGAGGGGATCTGGAAGCAGGTGCTGGACGACTTCGGGCAGGGGCGACTGGCCCAGAAATACAGCGGCCCTCAAATCGATCTGGCGCGCTCGGGCATCACCCCGCGGCGCGATCTGCTGCACCCGAATTACCTGTGGCAGGCGGTGCAGACCTCCCGCGGCTGTCCCTTCGATTGCGATTTCTGTTCGGTCTCCCGACATCTGGGGAAGCATTACCGTCAGCGCAGTGCAGCGCATGTCCTGGACGAGCTGTCTCAGTGCACGGGGGACTATGTCGTTTTTGTCGATGACAATCTGGTGGGACACACCCCGGAAGACAAGCGCCGGGCGAAGGAACTGTTCCAGGGCATGATTCAGCGCAAACTGAACAAGAAATGGTGGATGCAGACCTCCATCAATGCCGCTGACGATGAACGACTCATCGAATTGGCGGCCCGTGCCGGGTGCATGTTCGTTTTCATCGGCTTCGAATCCATCAGCGAAGACATGCTCCGGGGAATGAACAAGCGGGCCAATTTGAAGATCGGGATCGAAAATTACCGAAAGGTCGTCCATGCGTTTCACCGGCACGGCATTGCCGTGCTGGGGGCGTTTATCATCGGCAATGACCGGGAGTCTCCCGATTATTACAAGAAACTGGCGGATTTCCTCGTTCATTCGGGCATCGACATGGTACAGATCAGCATCCTGACTCCCCTGCCCGGCACCCGGCTGATGGAGCGGATGCAAAACGAGGGACGGCTGATCTACCAGGACTTCCCGGCGGACTGGGACAAATACCGGTTCTCGTACGTCGTGCACCGGATGAACGGCCTTGAACCCGAAACGGTCTACACGGGCAACAACTACATCAAGGGACAACTCTACTCATTCCCAACCGCTCAGTATCGCCTGATGAGATCCCTGTGGAGCCTGAAACGGATTCCAAACTTCTACACCGTCGTGAAGTTGAATCAGGCCCTCAAGAAAAGCTGGAAAGGCTCCCATTACCAGGGAAAATATCCGGCCTGAAGCAAGGAGCCGGATTCCCCCCGGCAAACGCTCACGGCGCCGGGGGAACCATCAGCGTCATGGCCCAGAGCGCATGGAGCCGGTTGGACGTCCGGACCGTTTCCCCCTCCAGCTCCTCGCCGGGATGCAGGGTCGTGATGGCCGCCTGACCGACGATGACTTTCTGCTGGACACGGCCTTTGCGGTCCCGGGCCTTGACGGACCAGAAGTTGTGAAACACCAGAATCTCGTCCTGGACGCTGCCGACGTACAGCATGATGTGGCCCGGTTCCCACAGCAGGGTCAGGAAGGGGATGCCCCTCGACAGAATCTGCTCCTTCCTGACCTCCGGCCTGAGCCGCTTCAGATTGATGACCCCGCCCCCCTGACGGGCCTGCTCGGAGGAGTTGCGGGGCAGCCAGATTCCAAACGGGGCAAAGAGATCCCTCAGGGTCGCCGAACAGTCCCGGCTGCCGTTCAGGCCGCCCCAGCCATAGGGCTCACGGATCAACTCGTTGATCTGCCCGGCGATGTTCCGCGGCGTCAGCGGCAGAGGTTTTCTGGCGACCGGACCTGAAGCCACGAAGGCCAATCGGGTGACGGCCTCGCGCTTTTCGTTCGCCACCGTCACGAGAACCTCCCAGCCGTCGTCCCGGGCCTTTGCCAGGGGGAACATCGCCCCGAGGGGCGCATGAAAGAGGAACATCCCGTCGGCCGCCCCGTACACGGGAACCCCGTCGCGGAGGATCGTCACGTAGGGTCCCCGCTCCCAGGCCCGGATGCCCGCCTCGCTCATCCGGGCAACATCCTCCGCGGGAATCCAGCCGACGAACCAGGCCGTTTCCACCAGCAGCCAGTCCTTGTCGCGCGTCGCGTGCACCACGTAAACCGGTGTGTTGACCGGCAGGGCCGTTTGCTGGAAGAGATCGAACGGATAGCCGTTCAACCCCCCGAAGCGCGGCTTTTTCGTCGGCAAAACCCGGACGTCCGCCGGCCGAATCGTCATCCCCGCATAGCCGGCATTCGGATAGGTCTCGAACCGGGCCAGGGCCCTGAGTTCGTCGATCCATTCGGGCGCGTGGGGGCGTCCGTTTTCCGCATAGCCCGGCGCCTTCCGGTACCGCTTGAAAGACCGAGCGACCTCGTCGACGCCATGCCGGGGTTGCGTCTGGCGCCAGGGGGAAAGAAACTGCTCGTTGTACCGGGCGTCCAGGCGTTCCTGATCTTCCGCGGTGGCGGCGGGCTGCGCCTCGCTTGCGGGGGAGAGATAGGCGCGCGCATCCTGCGGGAGGGTGCGGAGGTCCCGGATGGTCTCGGCCGCGTCGCTCCACCCGCACCCCGCGATCAGCGCCAGAACGACGAGCGGTACGATCCCCCTGATCTTGAGCATGATCTCCTCCAAAAGCCGGCACTGGTGGCGGGCACTATATGCGGTTGCCCGGCGCACGTCAAGTGCCGGCCGCCTGAGGCGCGGGCGGATTTTCTGTGGCGGAAAGAAAAAAAATGGTATAAAAAAGGAAAAAATGGCGCTGTGCGTCTTTCCCGTGCGGGAGGACAGGATCATCCCGGGGATGGACCGCGCCCGGGGACCCCGATGTCGGAAAAGGTCATCATCTACGGAAAGGCGGGCTGACCCTACACCCAAAAGGCCAGGTCGGCCTACGGGGAGCGCGCCGTCTATGTCGATGTCCGACAGGACGCGGAGCGGATGCAGGACATGCTCCGGCATTCCGGCGGCCGTCGGGAGGTGCCGGTCATCGTGGAAGGGTCCAGGGTCGTGATCGGATTCGGCGGGGCCTGAGGGGTCTGAAGCCGATCGGGCACCGGCGTCGAAGAGGGGAGGAACACCATGGAACGGACGGAACGCGTTTTTCGACTTTTCAGGATCGTTTTGTTCGCCGCAGGCCTGCTTCTGCTCACCGGAGGATTCGTCGCCCCGTCCGCGGGATGGGGGCCGGCCTGGGCCCTGTCCTTCGGAAAGGCCGATACGGCGGGCGCCCCCGCGTCTTTTGCCGACCTGGCGGAGAAGCTCCGCCCCACGGTCGTCAACATCTCGACCACCAAGGTGCTCAAGGGCCGGCAGATGGGCCCGATGGGGGGCGAGATGCCCTTCGGGCGCTTTTTCGGCAACGACGAGTTTTTCCGGCGCTTCTTCGGCGACCTGCCGGAGCGTGAATTCAAGCAGAAGAGTCTGGGCTCCGGATTCATCATTTCCGAGGACGGCTACATCTTCACCAATCACCATGTGGTGGAAAAGGCCGACAAGATCCTGGTGAAACTGGCCGACGGCAAGGAGTACGAGGCGGACGTCAAGGGACGGGACGCCAATACGGATCTCGCCCTCATCAAGATCGATTCCCCGGGAAAACTGCCGTACGCGCATCTGGGGAATTCCGACCAGGCGCGGATCGGCGATTGGGTTTTCGCCATCGGCAATCCGTTCGGTCTCGACCACACGATCACGGCGGGAATCATCAGCGCCAAGGGGCGGGTCATCGGCGCCGGTCCCTATGACAATTTCATCCAGACCGACGCGTCCATCAACCCCGGCAACAGCGGCGGCCCGCTGTTCAACCTGGCCGGAGAGGTGGTCGGCATCAACACCGCCATCGTCGCCCAGGGACAGGGGATCGGCTTCGCGATTCCCATCAACATGGCCAAGGACATCCTCGACGATCTGAAAAGCCGGGGAAAGACCACCCGCGGCTGGCTGGGCATCGCCATTCAGGACATCACGGACGACATGCGGGAGGCCCTCAAACTCAACGACCGGACGGGCGCCCTGGTCGGCGACGTCTTTCCGGGAGAACCGGCGGACAAGGCGGGGATCAAGACCGGCGACGTGATCCTGGAGATCGCGGAAAAACCGGTCGGGGACTCGCATGAACTCCTGCGGGTCGTGGCGGCGCTCAAAGTGGGCAGCGTCGTGACCGTGAAGGTCCTGCGCGACGGAACCGAGGCCTCCCTGAGGCTGACCGTGGCCGAACGCAAGGAACGTCAGGATCTCGCCTCCGGGAACGCCATCGACGAGCGGTTCGGCATGACGGTCCAGGAGGTGACACCGGAGATGGCCCGGCACTTTTCCCTGCCGGATAAAACCGGCGTGATCGTCACGGAGGTCCAGGAGGGAGGATTGGCCGATGAGGCCGGCCTGAAGGCGCAGGACATCCTCCTTAAGGTCAACCAGACCCGCATCTCCGGTTTGAAGGATTTTCAAAAGGCCATCGGCGACGGCGAGGCGGGCGACGCCCTGCTGATCCTCGTCCGTCGGGGGAAAACGAGCTTCTTTGTCACCCTAAAAACAGAAAGGAAGTAAAAGACGACCATGGACATCCGGGAGATCATCCTTCAGCGGCGCAGCATTCGTCGGTTCCGACCCGATCCCGTTCCTCCGGACCTCCTCCGGGAATTGCTGGATCTGGCCCGGTGGTCCCCCTCGTGGGGCAACACCCAGCCCTGGCAGGTTTACGTCCTGACGGGCGAGCCCCTCGAGCGCTTCCGTCAGGCCAATCAGGAGCAGCTCCGGAACGGGGTGGTGCCGGCGCCGGAAATCGAGATGCCCCAGGAGTGGCCGGCGACTCTCAAATCCCGCTATGTCGGGGTGGGGAAGGACGTCCTCACCGCCCTCGCCATCCCCCGTGAAGACAAGGCCGCCCGGATCCGCTACACCTTGGACATGTTCGGCCTGTTCGGCGCGCCGTGCCTGATCGTCGTGTGCGTTCCCGCCGCCCTGCCGCGCGCCTATGCCGCGCTCGACGTCGGCCTGTTTTTGCAGACCTTCTGCCTGGCCGCCGCGGCGCGCGGACTCGCGACGTGCGCCCTGGCCGCGTCCGTCAACTATCCGCAACTGATCCGCCGGCTCGCGCCGGTCCCTGAAGACGCGACCATCGTCATCGGTGCGGCCGTGGGGTATCCGGACGCAGACGTCCCGGTCAACCGGTTCTCGCGCTCTCGCGCCGGGCTCGACGAATTCGCGGTCTGGGTCGGTTGAATGGAGCCCCGCATTCTCGCACAGGACGTCGGCGACGCTTCGCTGTCCTATCTGCTGTACGAGGGTGACGGTCCGGCGATCGTGATGCTGCACGCCACCGGGTTTCTGCCCTGGCTGTGGCATCCCATCGCCCGCGAACTGGCCCCGTCCTTCCGGGTGATCGCCCCCTACTTCTGCGACCACCGGGACACGGATCCGAACCACGGCGGCCTGAGCTGGCTCGAGATCGCCCGGGACCTGACGGAATTCTGCCGTCGCCTGGATCTCGATCGTCCGCTCCTGGTGGGGCATTCGATGGGGGCGACCGTCCTGGCCATCGCCCACGCCGACTGCGGACTCGCCGCGCGGGGGATGCTCCTCGTCGAGCCCATCTTTCTCCCCCGCGACTATTACCGGACCCTCATCACGGTGGAAGACCACCCCCTGGCCTCCCAGGCCATCCGCCGCACGAACCACTGGCCGGACGAGGAGGCGGCCCTCGCCCACCTCCGCTCCCGCGCCCTGTTCGAGAAATGGGACGAGGAGATGCTCCGCCTCTACATCCGGTACGGGATGATCGACGACGACGCGGGCGGGCTGACGCTGACCTGCGCCCCCGAGCGGGAGGCGGCGCTTTTCATGGGCGGCATGCAGTACGATCCGTGGCCCGTCCTGCCCCGTATCACGTGTCCGGTCCTGATGCTCGAAGGAGAAGCGAGCGAAAACCGCGCCTTCATCGACCTGAAGGATGCCCTGTCCCACATCCCTCACGCGCCCGAGTACCGGCTGATCCCGGATGCCGGACATCTGCTCCCCATGGAGCAGCCCCGAACCGTCACGGAGATCCTCCGTGATTTCATCCGCCGCCTGTCCTGACATGAACGTCCTGATGCTCACCCCGACGGCGTTTCCCCGGTGCACGGGAAACGCCGTCACGGTGGATCGCATCGCCCGCCTGCTCTCCCGGCGGAACATTTCCTGCGAGATCCTCGACCTGTCGCGGACGTCGCCCGACGCCCTCCGGAAACGCGCCCGGTCCGCCGCACCCGATCTCCTGCATGCATTTCACGCCGTCAAGGGCGGCGTCGCGGGACTGCGCCTTCACGAACAGCTCGGCGTTCCCCTGATCACCACCCTGACGGGAACGGACATCAACCTGGATTTCGCCGACCCGGACAAGCGACGGGTCATGCGGGAGGTTCTGACCCGGTCGGCGGCGGTGACGGTCTTTCAGGAAACGCTTCTCCCCCGGCTCCACCGCCTGGGGATCCTCCGGGACAGGATCCGGGTCATCCACCAGTCCGTGGATTTCCCGGAACGCAGGGACCGCGATTATCGAGCCGGGCTCGGCCTGTCCGGCGACACGCCCGTGATCCTGATGCTGGGCGGGCTGAGACAGGTCAAGCAGATGGACTACGCCGTCGCCGCATTAAAAAAGATCCATCGCCGCCATCGCACGTTCCAGCTGCTCATTGCCGGTCCCCTCCTGGAGCCGTCGGCGACGGCGGCCTTGGACGAGGCCCTGCGCACGCATCCCTGGATCCGCTATCTCGGCGAGGTTCCCCGGAATCAGGTCCCCTCCCTCCTCGAGCAGAGCAACCTCGTTCTGAACACGTCCCGTTCCGAGTCGGAATCCAACGCCATCCTGGAGGCCCTGAGTTTCGGACGCATCGTGATCGCGCGGGACATCCCGGGAAACGCCCACCTCGGAACCGGCGCGGCCGGACTCCTGTTCCGCAACCGGAAAGAACTGGAGCGGCATCTCCTGGACGTCCTCGAACAGCCGGAGCGGTGGCCGGCCGTCGGGAAAAACGCGCGACGCCGGATCGCCGCCTTTCATCGCCCCGGCCGGGAAACGAAGGCCTACGCCGCGCTCTACCGCGATGTATTGCGCGCATCCCCGCGGGCGCGGCGATAATTTTCTTGAAATATCGGCCTGCTTCGGATACAAGAAAACCGGATCTTTGCAACGGGAATGTTTTCAAATCGAAGATAAAAAACCATTTTATCTAAGGGAGGAGACAGGCATGGCAAAGGCAAAAAAAGGGGACATGTACAGCTGTGAGGTCTGCGGTCTGATCGTCGTCGTCGATGAAGTGTGCGGCTGCGCGACCGCGGATCTGGTGTGCTGCAAGGCGCCGATGGCCCGGGGCAAGGCCGCTGCCGCGAAAGCCAAGAAAAAGGCCCTGGCCCAGCCGGCCGCCAAGGCGCCGGCCCGGAAGGCCAAGGCGAAAGTCAAACCGGCCAAGAAAGCGGCGCCGAGGGCCGCCGTCAAAAGGGCCGCGGCCAAGAAACCGGCGGCAAAAGCCAAGAAACGCGCCTGATCTCCATTTGACGGACGCATGGAAGGACAAGACGACCCCGCGGGCCCTTCGTGATCAGGGAGGCGGGGTTTCGTTTCCAGGGGAAAAGGATCGGCAGAACAAACCATGAGGGCGCGGTCCGGCAAGGAACACCGGTGGTGCGATCGCCATCACTACTTCATCGATCTCGACGCCTGTGAGGCCCGCGCCGACCAGAGCCCCCGCTGCCGCCGCTGCATCCATCAATGGAACCAGCTTTGCCTGCCCCTGCCGGAATTTCTGAACCCGCCCGCCGCCCTCCCGCGGGGAGGCGCCCGGACCGGCAAGAACGGTTTGCGCTGAGGCGGCGGGCGTCCGGGAGCGACCACGACGACGCGCGTGCAGACGTGCGCCGGGAGGATTCGTCCCGAAGCCTTCGGGGAGAAACAGGAACATGCGGCGCATCCTCGTCGCCGCCCCCCATCCCGACGACGAGTGGATCGGGTGCGGCGGCAGCCTTCTGAAGCACATCCGCCGGGGAAACCCGGTCACGGTGGTTTATATGACCTCGGGAGAAGCGGGGGGCCTCGGCCAAACGAAAGAGGCGCTGGCCGACGTGCGGGAAGCGGAAGCCCGTGACGCCGCGGCCTTCGCGGGGATCGCGGATCTGATCTTCCTCGGAAACCCCGACGGCTATCTCGCGTACGATCGATCGAACCTCGTCGCCCTCGTGGAGATTCTTCGCCGCATCCGGCCCGATGTCCTCTACATCCCCCACGCACAGGAGGCACACCCCGACCACGCCGTCACGCACCGGCTATGGGTGGAGGCCAGCCGCCGCGCCGGGGGGCCGTGGTTCTCCGAAAGCCCCGGAGATCCCTGGGCGGTGGGAACGATTCTGTGTTATGAGGTGTGGACCCCGCTGACGGCGGTCCCCTGCGTCGAGGACATCAGCGCGTTCATGGACCTGAAGCTGGCGGCGCTGAGACGGCACCGATCGCAGCTCGACGGCATTCCTTACGACGAGGCCGCCGCCGCGCTCAACCGCTACCGGGGCATCACGACGGGGAAGGGCCGCTTCTGCGAATGCTTCGCCGTTCAGACGTTGGAGACCCCATCGTGAGGCCTGTGATCATCGCGGCCGCCGCCGCGCTCAGGCCCATTATCGACTCGGCGGGTGATCCCGCCGCGCAGCTTTGAGAAAGAGGACAGCAGTCATGGCAACGCTTATGCCCGAAGGCGAAGACCTGAAACAGGCCATCACCTGGATTTCCGCCGCCATCGAGGACAATCCCGACCAGTCCCTCCCGGCCCTCGTCGAGAAAGCGGTTTTCCAGTTCGATCTGTCGCCCGTGGATGCGGAATTCCTGATGGGATTCTTCGCGAACCGGAACAGAACCGCCTGACCGGCACCGCCCCCGCTCACGGCGCTTCGGCCCGTGTCGTGACCTGCCCGGGCCCTTCCCGCGACGTCAGAACACGGACGGCTTCGCGACGACCTCCCGGATCTTCAGATCGAGGACATGGGCGCTATTGGCGGGCTGGAGCAGGAGCGCCGTATCGCAGCCGCTCACCGTCCCGCCGATGGCGATGACGTCCTCGTCCGTCCGGACGAGCCCGGCGTCCGCCGCCATCAGGGAAATCTCGACCGCCACCTTCGTCCCCTGGCCGAACGTGCGCAGGGTGAAGGCCATGATTTCATCCACCTGGTACGCGCCGAGCCGGTTCCGGATCCCCCGGCCCACGCCCCCGAAGGCATGCTGGCCGGTGAAGATCGCAACGCCCTTCTCTTCCAGCCGGCGGCGGTTGGCCGGCGTCAGTTCCTGGTGGTTCGGCTTGGCAAACCCCGTCACATGGGTCACCGCGATGATCTCGGTTTCCGGGGGAAACGCCTGAACGGCGGCGAGCGCCGTCCGGCCGCTGCACGTGGCGACGAGGATCTTCCGGATCTTGCGGGCCTCGGCCCGCCTCGCGGCTGCCTCCAGGACGGCTTGGGTGTTGGCCGGCCCGGCCTTGACCATCGCCCGGTCCGCGTTCTGCCTGTGCGCCGTGGATGTTCTCATGATCCGTCCTCTCCCCTGTTCGCGAAGCTCCCGTCTCCCGCGCCGCCGCGCGGAACGGCAAAACGGCCCCGTACGGGCCCTGGACGGCAGGATACCAAAAACAGGGAAAGAAGTAAATCGGTCCGGAATTCAGCGGATCCGGACCCGGGTCGCGTGCGGCGCCACCCGCGCCGCGCATTTCCCCAGGTCCGGCGGTTCGGCTTCCGGCGGAGGCACGGCAGGATCGAGCTGCTTCGTCCGCACGTAGGTCTGCACGACGAAGGAGGAGGCCCCTTCCACAAGCCTTCCGATCCCCTGGAAGTCCCGTTCCGTCAGCAGGGACGGCGCCACGGTCGTGCGGAATTCGTGCGTCAGGCCCGACGCCAGGATCACGCCGATGCTCTCTTCGATCGTCCGGCCGCTGTTCCGGACGCCCGTCAGGCGGTCGTATTTCTTCAGGGGTCCCTTGACGTCCATGGCGACGGCATCGATGCACCGCCGGTCGATCAGATCGCGCAGCACCTCCGGGCGGGAGCCGTTGGTGTCGATCTTCACCAGGAACCCCATGGCCTTCAGCCGTGCGGCGAACGCCGCGAGGTCCGGCTGGAGCGTCGGCTCGCCGCCGGTGATCGACACCCCGTCCAGCGTGCCTCGCCGCTTTTCCAGAAAGGCGAAGATCTCCGCCTCGTTCAGGGTCGGACCGAACCGCGCGGGATCGACGAGCTCCGGGTTGTGGCAGAAGGGACAGCGGAAGTTGCAGCCCTGGGTGAAAACCACCGCGCTGATCCGTCCCGGATAATCGATCAGGGACACCTTCTGGAAGCCGCCGATGTTCATGGCCGCCACCGCCCCCGGCATCCGCCGTTCAAAGCTGGTATTCCTTACGCAGTTGGAACTCCGACTGCTTTCCCTTGTTCCACTGCCGGATCGGCCGCAGGTACCCCACCACCCGGGAATAGATCTCGCAGGGCATCCGGCATGCCGGACAGGCCTCCTGCTCCCCCTTCAGATACCCGTGGGAGGGGCACACGCTGAAGGTGGGCGTAAAGGTCAGGTAGGGCAGGTGGTAGCGCGTACAGACCTTGCGGACCAGGGCCTTGACGGCCTCCGGATCGTCGATGCGCTCCCCGGCGAAGGTGTGGAAAACGGTCCCCCCGGTGTACTTCGACTGGATCTCGTCCTGCAGGTCCAGGGCCTCGAAGATGTCGTCGGTGAAATTCACGGGCAACTGGCTCGAGTTCGTGTAGAAGGGCTCCGCCTGCGCCTCCCGGAGGCGCGGTTCGTTGGCGCAGAGGATCTCGGGGTACTTTTCCTTGTCGATCCGGGCGAGGCGGTAGCTGGTGCCTTCGGCGGGGGTGGACTCCAGGTTGTAGTTGTTGCCCGTATCGCGCTGGAAGTGAACCAGACGCTCCCGCATGAAGTCGAGAACCCGCTTCGTGAACCGCTGGCCCTCGGGGCTGGCGAGATCCTTCCCGAGCAGGTTCAGGCAGGCCTCGTTCATCCCCACCAGGCCGATGGTGGAGAAATGGTTCTTCCAGTACTCGCCGAACCGCTCCTTGACCTTCCGGAGGTAGTACTTCGTGTAGGGGTACAGGTTCCCGTCGGTGAAGGCCTCCAGAACCTTGCGCTTGGTCTCCAGACTCTCCCGGGCAATTTCCATCAGCCGCTCCAGGCGCTGGAGGTACTCGTCCTCCGAGCGGGAGAGATGACCGATGCGGGGCATGTTCATGGTGATGACCCCGATGGACCCGGTCAGGGGGTTGGAGCCGAACAGCCCGCCGCCCCGCTTCTCCAGCTCCCGGTTGTCGATGCGGAGCCGGCAGCACATGCTCCGGGCATCCTCCGGGTTCATGTCGGAGTTGATGAAGTTGGAGAAATACGGGATGCCGTACTTGGCCGTCATCTCCCAGAGACCGGCGAGGTTGGGGTCCTCCCAGTCGAACTCCCGGGTGACGTTGTAGGTCGGGATGGGAAAGGTGAAGACCCGTCCCTTCGCGTCGCCCTCCGCCATCACCTCCACGAAGGCCCGGTTGAAGAGGTTCATCTCCTCCTGGAACGCGCCGTAGGTCTCCTTCTGCAGCTTTCCGCCGACGAGGACGGGCTGGTCCGCGTAGTAGCCGGGCACCGTCACGTCGAGGGTCACGTTCGTAAACGGCGTCTGAAACCCCACCCGGGTCGGGACGTTGATGTTGAAGATGAACTCCTGGAGGGCCTGCCGGATCTCGCCGTAATTCAGGCCGTCGTACCGGATAAAGGGGGCGAGCAGGGTGTCGAAGTTCGAAAAGGCCTGGGCGCCCGCCGCCTCGCCCTGCAGGGTGTAGAAGAAGTTGACGATCTGCCCCAGGGCGCTCCGCAGATGCTTCGCCGGACGGCTCTCCACCTTCCCGGACACGCCGCGGAATCCCTCGAAAAGCAGGTCGTAGAGGTCCCAGCCGACGCAGTAGACCGACAGGAGGGAGAGGTCGTGAATGTGGAAATCCCCGTCCGAGTGGGCCTTGCGGATCTCCGGCGAATAGATCTCGTTGAGCCAGTAGACCTTGCTGACCTCAGAGGAGATGTAGTTGTTGAGCCCCTGGAGGGAGTAATCCATATTGCTGTTTTCGTGGATCTTCCAGTCCTTCTTTTTCAGGTACTGATCGACCAGGTCCACCTCCATCTTCTGGGTGATTTCGCGCAGGCGGGCGTGCTGGTCCCGGTAGATGATGTAGGCCTTGGCGGTCTTCCGGTAGGGGGAATCGAGGAGCACCTCCTCGACGATGTCCTGGGCGTTCTCCACGGTCATGATGTTGCCGTCGTAGAGCTTTTCCGCCAGGTTGAGGACCCGGATCGTGAGCTTTCGGGCCGTCTGGGCGTCGAACTCGCCCGTCGCCGCCCCGGCCCGCGCAATGGCGTTCGTGATCTTGTCGGCGTTGAACTTGACGAGCCGCCCGTCCCGCTTTCTGATCTTCCCGTGCATGAAGGGTCCCTCCCTTATCCCGTCCGGCGCCCCGTGCGCGGCGGAGCCTGCATCAACATGTTGGGGTTGAGTTTGTCTTATACCCCCATATATTGATGCAGGCAAGCAGAAAAATGCCCGCCCCGAACCGTCTTTCCGCGGTCGCGGGGAAAAGTCGTTGACTTTTTTTGCCGTCAATCTTATGGTGCCCCCCGAAAACGCGCGGGGGAAGAACGGTGGAACATCCATGAAATGGGCCGTATCGGGCAAGGGGGGCGTCGGCAAGTCCACCCTGACCGCCGCGCTGGCGCTGATGCTGGCCGAGGCGGGGCGGAAGGTGCTGGCGGTCGACGCCGACCCCGACGCGAACCTGGCCTCCTTCCTGGGCATTCCGCTGGCCGAGCAGGCCGCCATCCTGACCATCGCCGACCAGAAGGCCCTGATCGAGGAGCGCACCGGCGCCAAGGTCAAGGACTATGGCGGGATGTTCAAGCTGAACCCGACGGTCGACGACCTGGCGGAGCGGTTTGCCTATGCGCACCGGGGGGTCCGGCTGCTCGTGCTCGGGGCCGTCCGGAGGGGCGGGACGGGCTGCGCCTGCCCGGAGAACACGCTGCTGCGCGCCCTCGTGCAGAACCTCGTCCTGAACCGGGAGGAGACCCTCCTGCTGGACATGGAGGCGGGCATCGAACACCTGGGCCGCGCCACGGTGCGCGGGGTGGACGGCCTGCTGGTCGTCCTTGCGCCCGGACAGCGGGCGGTCGAGGCGTTTCACCGGATCCGCCGCCTGGCCGCCGACATCGGCCTCACGCGGATTCGCGCGGTCCTGAACGGCGTCCGCGCCGCGGAGGAGGAGGCCTTCCTCCGGCAGGCGCTCCCCGGCATCGACATCGCGGGGGTGATCCCGGAAGCGGCGGGCCTGCGCGCGGCCGATCGCGACGGGATGTCCGTCCTGGAGGGCCTGGACGCGGCCACCCGCGCCGCCCTGACGGCCCTGCGCGATCACCTTTTCACCCAGGAGGCGTCCACATGAACCTGCCGCGCTTCACGGCCACGGCCGTCGGCTCCTTTCCCCATACCGATCCCGACGCCGCCCTGGACATCATCTTCCGCGCCCTGCCGGCGGCCCCGCTGTGGCCCCAGCTGCCCCGGGCGGCCCTCACGGAGCAGATGGAGATCCAGTACGCCGAGGGCATCCCCGGCGCCGTTCTGGACGAGGCGAGGCAGCGCCTGACCTTCGATACCGCGGGCGATCCCTCCGAGGCCCTGGCCGCGTTCTACGAGGTCTATCTCGCCGCCGCCGAGGCCGGACCGGGAGAGGCCGATCTGGCGCCCCTCGCCATCGGCCCGTCCTTCGCCCGGGGGCTCCACCGCTTCGCCGCGCGCCTGGCCGCGGACGGCGTCCGCCGTCCGCTCGTGAAGGTCCAGACGACCGGGCCGCTCTCCTTCGCGCTCACGGTCGTGGACCAGGATAAACGGGCCATCTATTACGACGAGACCTTCCGGGACGTGATCGTCAAGGCCCTGGCCCTGAAATGCCGCTGGCAGATCCGGACGTTCGCCCCCTGGGCGGAGCGCGTCCTGTGCTTCATCGACGAGCCCATCCTCGCCGCCTTCGGGTCGTCGACGTACATCTCCGTCACCCGCGGGGACGTCACGGCGCTCATCGGGGAGGTGGTCGACGCCATTCACGCCGAGGGGGGGCTCGCCGGCGTCCACTGCTGCGGCAACACGGACTGGAGCCTCCTGGTGGAGGCCGGGGCGGACGTCATCAATTTCGACGCCTTCGGCTACGGCGAGAGCATCGCCCTGTACCCAGAGGCCCTGCGGACCTTCCTCGACAGCGGCGGCCTGCTCGCCTGGGGGATCGTGCCGACCTCCGATCGGGTCCGGGAGCAGACGGCGACGTCCCTGGCGGACCGGTTCGAAAAACTGGTCCGGAATCTCGCCGGGCTGGCCGGACTGGACCGGGCGCGCCTGGCCGAAACCGCCCTGCTGACCCCCTCCTGCGGCACGGGGTCCCTGTCGCCCGACGACGCCGGACGGGTCTTCGACCTGCTGGCGGAACTCCCGGCCGTTCTGACGGACCGCTACGGCGCGGGCGATATCCGCATTCAGGAGCGGGCATGAGCCGGACCATCGCCATCACCGGCAAGGGCGGCACGGGCAAGACCACCCTGGCCGGCCTGATCGTCGGGGGCCTGATCCGCGCCGGGGCGACCCCGGTGCTCGCCGTCGACGCCGACCCCAACATGTGCCTGGACGAGGTCCTGGGCGTCCGGGCAACCCAATCGGTGGGGCGCGTGCGGGAGAAGATCCGGGACGACGCGGCCGCCGGGATCTCGAAGCGCACGCTCCTGGAGCGGAAGATCGCCGAGAGCCTCGTGGAGGCCGCCGGTTTCGACCTGATCGCGATGGGCCGGCCGGAGGGGCCGGGCTGCTACTGCTATGCGAACAACATCCTGCGCGAGGTCCTGGCGCTGATGACCCGCCAGTATCCCTTCACCGTGATCGACAACGAGGCCGGCCTGGAGAACCTCTCCCGCCGCATCGCCCCGGCGGTGGACCTGCTCGTCCTGGTCGGCGACCCCTCCCGGCGCGGGATCGCCACGATCCGGCGTCTCTACGCCCTGGCCCGCGAGATGGACGTCCGCTACGGGAAACTCGCCGTCGTCGTGAACCGGGTCCGGCCGGCGTCGGCGTTCCGGCCGGACCTGTCGGACCTGCCCGTGGACGCGCTCTTCACCCTGCCCGAAGACGACGACCTGGCCCGCTGGGGGGAGGAGGGAAGATCCCTGCTTGAATTTCCCGGAGACCATCCGGCCGCCCGCAGGATCGACGCCTTTCTGAAGGAACAGCTGGGCGTCGCGATCCGCGGCGCCGCGTGAGGGATCCCATGGCCGAGAAACCGCTCCGACCCCCCGAACAATGCGCCTGCGACGCCGCCTCCATCGCCGCCCTGCACAAGGCCGGCCGGGAGGGGCTGACCCTGAGCTTCCAGCGCCTGGACCGGATGGGCGCCCCGTGCGGTTTCGGCATGAGCGGCGTCTGCTGCCGGATCTGCCACATGGGGCCGTGCCGGATCACGCCCAAGCACCCCGCCGGGATCTGCGGGGCGGACGCCGACACGATTGTCGCCCGCAACTTCCTCCGGGAGGTGGCGGGCGGGGCGGCGGCGCACTCCGACCATGCCCGCCACCTCGTTCTGCTCCTGAAGGACGTGGCCGAAGGAAAGAGCCCGGACTACACGCTCAAGGACCCGGCGGCCCTCCGGCGGGCGGCCGCACGCTACGGCCTCGCGCCGGAGGGGCGGACCGATCCCGAACTGGCCCGGGCGCTCGCCGGGACGCTGCTCAACGAATTCGCCGCGCAGGAGGAGACCCTCGCGACCCTGCGGCTCGCGCCGCTCAAGCGGCAAAGCCTCTGGACCGCCCGGGAGCTCGCGCCGGCCGGCATCGACCGGATGATCGTCGAGGCCATGCACCGGACCCACATCGGCGTGGACCACGACTACGCCCACCTGCTCCTGCACGCCTTCCGAACGGCCCTCGCCGACGGCTGGGGCGGGTCGCGCATCGCGAGTGTCGTGTCGGACATCCTCTTCGGAACGCCGTCGCCGGTCCGCAGCCGGGTGAATCTCGGCGTGCTCGACGAGGCGACGGTCAACGTCGTCGTCCACGGCCACGAGCCCGCCCTCTCGGAGATGCTCGCCGCCGCCTCCCGGGACCCCGAGATCCTCGCCCAGGCCCGGCGGGCCGGCGCGGCGGGGATCACCCTGGCGGGGCTCTGCTGCACCGCCAACGAAATCCTCATGCGCCACGGGATCCCGATCGCCGGCAGTTTTCTCCAGCAGGAGCTGGCCATCGTGACGGGGGCGGTGGAGATGATGATCATCGATGTCCAGTGCTGCATGCCGTCCCTCACCGACGTCGCCCGGGCCTACCACACGGAGGTCGTTTCCACGAGCGCCATCGCCCGGACGATCGGGGCGACGGACCGGCCCTTCCATGCGGAGGACGCCTACGCCCAGGCCAAGGCCCTGCTCGCGCGCGCGATCGAGAATTTCGCGCGGCGCGATCCGGCCAAGGTGGCCATCCCCGCCGTGACCGAACCGCTCGTCGCCGGCTTCAGCGTCGAGGCCATCAAATACATGCTGGGCGGGTCGTACCGGGCGTCCTTCCGTCCGCTCAACGACGCCATCATCCAGGGGCGGATCGCCGGCGTCGCCGGGATCGTGGGTTGCAACACCCCCCGGGAACGGATGGACGACTACACGAACGCCCTGACCCGCGAGCTCCTCGCCCAAAACGTCCTCGTCCTGAAGACGGGCTGCGCGGCGATCGCCTCGGCCAAGGCGGGGATGCTGACGCCGGAAGCGGCTTTCGCCGCCGCCGGGCCGGGCCTCCGCGAGGTCTGCGAGGCCGTCGGCATGCCGCCCGTCCTTCACATGGGCAGTTGCGTGGACAATTCGCGCCTGCTCGAGGCGGCCGCCGAGATCGTGGCCGAGGGCGGACTCGGCGACGACATCGCCCAGGTCCCCGTCGTGGGGGTCGCTCCGGAGTGGATGAGCGAAAAGGCGATCTCCATCGGCTGCTACTTCGTCGCCTCGGGCATCGACGTAATCCTGGGACACCCCTTCCACATCTCCGGCTCGGAGCGCGTGACCCGATTTTTGAATGAGGAAGTCCGGGAGATCGGCGGGGCCTCCTTCCACGTCTGCCCGACCCCGGGGGAGGCGGCGGCGACCGTGATGCGGCTGCTCGCCGAACGCCGGCGGCGCCTCGGAATCGACCGCCAGGCGGAGCGGAAGCTGATGGACATGGCCGACCGGAGGAAGCTCGATGTCTAAGCTGATCTGCGCGAGCGCCATCGACGGGGCCAGGGCCTGGATCGACCGGGCGGCGAAGAAGCTGGCGGAGACCGCGGCCGCCCGGGGGGACGGCTGCCGGATCGGCTTCCCCGACACCGCCTACGCGCTGCCCATCATCTATTCGCTGACCGGCGAGCGGATGGAGACCGTCGGGGACCTGCGGCGCATCCTCGCCCGCGCCGCCGGCATGCTCCCGCCCCGCCCCACCGACGCGGTCTGGCTCCCCTATCTGGGCAATGCCCTCGATGCGGGGATCGCCGCGCTCTTCGCCTGCGAAATCCTCGAGGCCTGCAAATACGTCAGCGGCCCGGACCCCATCGAGGGTCTGTGGCTGGGCGCGGCGAACGACATCATCCTGCGGGAGCGGGGGGTCGAGTTCGTGGACGGCACCGCCCCCGGCTTCGCCGCCATCACCGGACGGGCCCCGACGAACGCCCTCGCCGTCCGGATCGCCCGCGAACTCCAGGAAAAGAACCTCTACGTCTTCATGGCCGGGTCCACGGGGGGGAAGCAGTTCGCCGAACAGCTCGCCGAGGAGGGGGTCCAGCTCGGGTGGGAGACGCGCCTCGTCCCCTTCGGGCGCGACGTCTCCGCCCTGGTGTACGCCCTCGGCTTCGCCAACCGCGTCGCCCTGTCCTTCGGGGGAATCAAGCCCGGAGACCACCGGGCCAACCTGCACTACAACAAGGACCGCATCTTCGCCTTCGTGCTGGCCCTGGGCGAGGTGGACGCCGACAAGTACGCGCTCGCCGCCGGGGCCATCAACTACGGCTTCCCCGTCATCGCCGACACGGCGATCCCCCAGATCCTGCCCACGGGCGTCTGCACCTACGAGCACGTCGTCTCCTCCGTGCCGTACGACACGATGGTGGACCGCGCCCTGGAGGTCCGGGGCTGCAAGATCAAGATCGACCGCGTGCCGATCCCCGTCCCCTACGGTCCGGCCTTCGAGGGGGAGCGGGTCCGCAAGGAGGACGCCCAGGCGGAGTTCGGGGGCAACCTGACCCCGGCCTTCGAGTTCGTCACCTCCGTCGGCATGGACGAGATCGAGGACGGCGTGGTCGAGATCGTCGGCCCGGATATCGACGCGGTCCCCCCGGGCACGGCGCTGCCGCTCGCGATCTGGGCGGAGGTCGCCGGCCGGAAGATGCAGCCGGATTTCGAATCGATCCTGGAGCGGCAGATCCACCACCTCGTCAACGGCGCGGAGGGGATCTGGCACATGGGGCAGCGCGACATCGTCTGGACCCGCGTCTCCAAGACGGGCTTCGCCCGGGGGCTTCGCCTGCGCCACTACGGCGACATCCTCCACGCCCGCTTCCTCTCCCAGTTCCCGGCCATCGTGGACAAGGTGAAGGTCACGATCGTCACCGACGCGGCCGAGGTGGAGCGACGCCTCGCCGTCGCCCGCCGGGTCTACGACGAGCGCAACCGGCGTCTGGCCAGCCTGAAGGACGAGGCGGTGGACGTGTTCTACTCGTGCCTCCTGTGCCAGTCCTTCGCCCCCCACCACGTCTGCGTGATCACGCCGGAGCGCCTCGGCCTCTGCGGGGCCTACAACTGGCTCGACGGCAAGGCCGCCTACGAGATCGACAAGACGGGTCCCAACCAGCCGATCCGGAAGGGGGAATGCCTCGATCCGGCGCGGGGCGTCTGGCGGGGCGTCAACGACTACGTGTACGCCAACTCCCACAAAACCGTCGACACCTTCTGCCTGTATTCGATCATGGACCGGCCGATGACGAGCTGCGGCTGCTTCGAGGTGATCTGCGCCTACGTCCCGGAATGCAACGGCATCCTAGCGGTCAACCGCGAGTTCACCGGCGACACCCCCGTGGGCATGACCTTCTCGACGCTCGCCGGAAACGTCGGCGGGGGCGCGCAGACGCCTGGATTCATGGGGATCGGCAAGGTGTACCTGACCTCCCGGAAGTTCCTCTTCGCCGAGGGGGGCCATGCGCGCCTCGTCTGGATGCCGAAGGACCTGAAGGCCCTCCTCGCGGCCGACCTCCGGCCCGTCCTGACCGAGCAGGGCCGGGCGGACCTCCTCGAGAAGATCGCCGACGAGACCGTCGCCACCGACCCGGCCGAGATCCGCCGCTTCATGGAGCGCGTGGGGCACCCCGCGCTCGCCCTTCCGGATCTGGCCGCCGCCATTGCCGGCACAACGGATGGACCGGCGGCCGCGACGGCCCCGGCATCCGCACCGGCCGCCGACGCCGTTCCCGGGACACCGGCGGTTGAATCGTCCGCGTCCGGAACCCCCGGTGGTGCGGCGCCCACGCCGAGGGCGGCGGCGCTGCCGTCCGACCTCCTCGCCGGGATCGGGGAGGAGCTGAAGAAGACCCTCGCCCGGGAGATCGTGGCCGAGGTCATGGCCGCCCTCGAACGGCGGCTGGGCGGCCTGCCCGCGGACGCCGAGGCGGCCGTCACGGCCGACCCGTCCGCCGCATCCCCGTCATCCGATCGGGAGCTTCCGGCCGCGACGGCGCCGGCCGCAGGAGCGGCGATCGCGGCCATCCGCGCCTTCCCCGTGCGGCGGGAGACGGCGGCGGTCCCCGTCCACACGGTCGCGCTCGGGGCCACGAAGGCGGAGGGCGGCACGCGCGGCCGCGTGCTCCGCATCGGCGGGGCGACGGCCATGCCCTTCCACCGCTGGGAGGGCGAGATGCCCCATCGGCCGCTCGTCGCGATGGAGGTCTTCGACCGGGTGTCGGAAAAATACCCCGACGTCCTGAGGGCCGCGTGGGGCGACCTGCTCGACCGGCCCGCGGACATGGCCCGCGCCTGCGTGGAGCGCTGCGGGGCCGACCTGATCAGCGTCCGCCTCGACGGGACCCACCCGGAGAAGGGCGGGCGCTCGCCCCGGGAGGCGCTCAAGCTCGTCCGGGAGGTCCTCGCCGCCGTGGACTGCCCGGTGATCGTGACGGGCCACAACCATTTCGAAACGTGGAACGAGGTCGCGCGGGAGGTCGCCCGCGGCTGCGCCGGGGAGAACCTGCTGTTGAACTGGGCGGAGCAGGAAAACTTCCGGACCATCGCCGGCATGGCGCTCGCCTACGGCCACACGGTCGTCGCCCAGAGCCCGATCGACGTGAACATCGCCAAGCAGACGAACATCCTGATGACCAACATGGACCTGCCCCTCGACCGGATCGTCATCGATCCCCTGACCGGAGCGCTCGGCTACGGGATCGAGTACTGCTACTCCGTCATGGAGCGGATCCGCCAGACGGGCCTCGGGGGCGACCCGCTCCTGGCCGGACCGATGATCGTCTGCCCGGGGCCGGAATGCGCGAAGGTCAAGGAATACCGGGCCACGGAGGCCGACTTCCCCGCCTGGGGCGACCGGGAGCGGCGCGCGGCCCTCTGGGAACTGACGACGGCGCTCGCGCTCCTGTATGCCGGAGCTGACCTCCTCGTGATGTACCACCCCGAGGCCGTCCGCGCCCTGAAAAAGCAGATCCTCCGACTCCTGGACGGGCGCCCGTGACGCCCGGCCGGAGCGGCATTTTCCCCTGGAGGTGACATGGCCTTAACGGGCTTGCAGATCCAGAAGCTCCTCCCGCAGACGAACTGCAAGGAATGCGGGTCGAACACCTGCCTTGCCTTCGCCATGAAGCTCGCCGCCAAGAAGGCGGAGTTGGCGGAGTGCCCCTACGTCTCCGAGGAGGCGCGGCGGGTCCTCGGCGAGGCGAGCGAGCCGCCGATCCGGACCGTGGCCCTGGGGCCGGACCGCCGGCTGCTCATCGGCGGCGAGACCGTCCTCTACCGGCACGAGAAGACCTTCTTCCACCCCACGCTCCTGGCGGTGAACGTCGACGACGCGGACGCCCCGGAGGCCCTCGGCGCGACCCTGGCCCGCATCCGGGACTACACCTTCACCCGCGTCGGCGAGACCTTCGGCGTCGATCTCGTCTCCGTCACCCAACGCGCCCCGGAGGCGGACCGGTTCCTCGACCTGGCCGAGCGCGCCTGGCGGGAGACCGGCCGGCCCCTGGTTCTCCGGAGTCCCGACCCCGCGGCCCTCGCGGCGGCCGCGTCCCGGGTGCGGGGCTCACGGAGCGTCCTGTGCTGCCCCGGCCCCGAGGCGGCGGCGCCCCTGCTCGCGGCGGCCGCGTCCCGGGTGCGGGGCTCACGGAGCGTCCTGTGCTGCCCCGGCCCCGAGGCGGCGGCGCCCCTGCTCGCCGCGGCCCGGGAACACGACCACGCCCTGGCCCTCGCCGCCCCGGACATGGACGCCCTGCTCGCCCTGGCGCAGACGCTGCGGGACGGGGGGTTTCTCGACCTCCTGCTCACGCTCCCCGCCGCCGACCCGTCCGCCCGGATCCAGCTCAACACGATCGTCCGGCGGGCGGCGCTGAAGGAGGCGTTCCGCCCGGCGGGCCACCCGCTCCTGTGCGCACTTCCGCACGGGGACCCACTCGAAACCACGGCGGCGGCCGCCACGGAGATCCTGAAGTACGGCGGGATCTGCGTCCTGCCGGAGTTCGACCCGGCCCAGCTCGCGACGCTCTTCACCCTGCGCCAGAACATCTACACCGACCCGCAGAAGCCGATCCAGGTGGAGCCGAAGCTCTACCCCCTCGGGGACCCGACGCCCGACGCGCCCGTTTTCGTCACGACGAATTTCTCCCTCACCTATTTCGTCGTCTCCGGGGAGATCGAGAACAGCGGCATCAGCGCCTGGCTCGCCGTGCCCGAATGCGAGGGGATGAGCGTCCTGACCGCCTGGGCCGCGGGAAAATTCAACGCCGCGACCATCGCCCGCTTCTTCGCGGAGAACCGCATCGAGGACGAGGTCCGCTCCCGCACGCTCGTGATCCCCGGCTACGTGGCGCAGATCAGCGGTGAGTTGGAGGACGCCCTGCCGGGCTGGAAGATCCTGGTCGGCCCGCAGGAGGCGGCGGACATCGAGGGGTTCGTCCGGTCGGTCCTGGCACGGACGACGACCTGAAGCAGTCCGATCGGATTTGAATGCATTTCACGATCCCGGTCATCCCCACCCCCACCGGGGAATCCGGGGGCGGGCCTTCGTGAACATGGAACAAGCGCCTTCCAGGGCGTAAAACCCCGCACCGACGAAGGGGGACACAAGCCATGCCGGTCGTCACCATCCAACCTTCCGGAAAGACCGTCCGGGTGGCCCCGGGAGGCGTCCTGATCGATGCCCTCCGTCTGGCCGGGGAACCCTTTGAAGCCCCCTGCGGCGGCCAGGGCACGTGCGGCCGCTGCACCGTCCGCCTGATCGCGGGCGACGCCCCAGAACCGCCCGGCGCCCCGCCCGCGGACCTGCCGCTGGATATGCGCCGCGCCTGTCTCGCCCGCGTGGGCGAGACGGACCTGACCGTTTTTCTGCCGGAGGCCGCGGGACGGGCGGAGGACCGCGACGAGGAGAGCGGCGATCCCGCCTTCACGCCGGACCTGTCCCCGGACGTCCTCGCCCTTTCCCCCCTCGCGGAGCGCCTGAAACTTGCCGTCCCCGAGCCCCGTCCCGAGGACGGCCTGTCCGACGCGGACCGCCTGGAGCGGGCGCTCCGCCCGGTCTGCGGGGAGGCCGAGGTCGTTCTGTCCCTGCCCGTCCTGCGCGCCCTGCCCGACGCCCTGCGCCGGCGGGACGGCCGCATCGAGGCCGCCGTCGTCCGCGAAGGCCGGCTGCTCCACGTCGTCGATCTGGCCGCCGGGACGGGGGCCGGACGCATCGGCGCCGCCATCGACCTGGGGACGACCACGGTCTCCGTCCAGCTCCTCGACCTCGCCGCCGGGCGGGTCCTCGCCACCCGGAGCGGCTACAACGACCAGATCGCCTGCGGCCAGGACGTGATCAGCCGGATCAACTACGCCGCCGCGCCGGGGCGGCTCGCCGAGCTTCAGGCCCGCGCCGCGGCCACGATCAACCGCCTGCTCCGCCGGATGCGGCAGGACATCGGCCTCGCCGCCGCGGACGTCGTCTGCGCCGTCCTCTCCGGCAACACCGTCATGCTCCACCTGCTGCTGGGCATCCCGCCGGAATACCTGCGCCTGGCGCCCTACACCCCCGCGCTCCTCTCCATCCCGCCGCTCACCGCCGCGGAGCTGGGGCTCGACCTGCACCCCGGGGCGCGGGTTCACTGCTCCCCCGCCGTGGGAAGCTACGTGGGAGGGGACATCACGGCGGGGCTCCTCTGCACGGAGATGACGGACGGCGACGCGGAGATCAGCCTCTACATCGATATCGGCACCAACGGCGAGATCGTCCTGGGCAACGGGGATTTTCTGATGACGTGCGCCTGCTCGGCGGGGCCGGCCTTCGAGGGGGGCGGCATCGACTGCGGCATGCGGGCGGCCGACGGGGCGATTGCCGCGGTCCGGGCGGACGATGCGACGGGCCGGGCGTCGTATACGGTTATCGGCGCGGGACGGCCCCGCGGCATCTGCGGCTCCGGGATGATCGACCTGATGGCCGAACTGTTCCGCCACGGCTGGCTGGAGCCCTCCGGACGCCTCTCCCGGGCGCGGCCGTCACCGGCCGTCGCCGTGGAGGGCCGGCGCGCCCGCTACCTCCTGGCCGGGGCCGACGAGAGCGCCACGGGCCGGCCGCTTGCGGTGAGCGAGGCGGACCTGGAGAACCTCCTGCGGGCCAAGGCGGCCGTCTATTCGGCCTGCACGCTCCTGCTCGACCAGGCCGGGATCGGCTTCGACGCCCTCGCGCGGGTGTACGTGGCGGGCGGCTTCGGCCGGCATCTGCACCTGGAGAACGCCGTGACGATCGGCCTGCTCCCCGACCTCCCGCCGGAGCGCTTCCGCTACCTTGGCAACGCCTCGCTCAAGGGCTCGTCTCTGCTCCTGCTGTCCCGGGCCCACCGCGAGCGTCAGCAGGCCCTCGCCCGACGGATGACCTACGTCAACCTGAGCCACGAACCCGCCTACATGGACCACTACACGGCCGCGCTCTTCCTCCCCCACACGGATTCCGCCCGGTTTCCGTCGGTCGCGAAATAAAATTGCTTTTGATCGTGCCGAACGGCCACCGCCGAGGGGAGAGGCTCATCAAATGACATCCGCCCCTTCACAGACATTGATCAGTTCGGCCAATGCCGGGGAGCGATTCTCCCCGCCGATAAGGGGAATCGGTTCATCCTACGGGAAGTTATTGATCGGAAGCCGTTGCGGTTCAAAGGGTTGCATTTAGCCTCCAGCAGATTATTCGCAAGAGGGCTTGCATATAACAAAAGGTTGTTTGGCTATATGCAAATCAAGATGGATTGTCCATACAAACGAATCCATGACGTCATCCACCAACGGACAGAGAGATATAAGCATCCGGCGATCCGGCCGTACCGGCGGGTGTTCTGCAGTCTCGCGGCAAAAAGATTCTTAAAAAGTCCGCGGCGTTTTGCTCTTCATACCACAAGAAGGCATCATCCAATTCGTATTGCGCCAATTCAAGGAAGCGAACTCTCACCGCTGTCGATACCTCTCCATCACTTCGTCATAGGGAAGCGTTTTGAGACGCCCCTCTTTATAAGACGCCCATCGCTTGGCCGCTTCTTCAGCCCATATTTTATCCAGTTCCGCATCCGGCTGATCCAGTTTTGCCAGGATTATATCGACAAGCAGCGCCTTGTCCGTATCCGGTAATTCTTCAATTTTCTTTGCAATCTCTTCCGTTTTCGATCTCATCCGTATCACCTCCTTCAAGGCAAGGATAATCTTAACATGTCAGAATTTCAAATCGAATCTCTTGATCAGGCCTCTATTGAGCAAGTCTTCGTAAGCCATCTTCATCTCCGATCAGCATGATTTTAGTTCGGCCATGATCCTGTCGATAAAAGGGTCCCGGTCTTTCAGGCCCTGTATCATTTCCGAAGTCTATTTGCTTCACGTATCAGTTCACGTGATATCCGCCAGTCTTCCCGGGGCCGCGGAAAACAATCACGCCTTGTTCCCTCAATTTCTTCACCCAGCGTTCGACGGTTTTTGAGGGAACATCCAGGGCGGCACTGATTTCGCTCACCCTTTTGCCTGGCTGCTTGCGAACAAATTCCCGGAGCCGGTTTATTCCCTCATTTACACCGCCACTTATCCCGCCATTTAC
>DDXV01000038.1 GCA_002347815.1 Syntrophaceae bacterium UBA2251 | reverse complement strand
AAAGTTGGTGGTGGATTATGGTCCCATTTGATTCTTGACAAAGACGGCCGTTTGTGGTTTATGGGTGCGCTTACTAACTGACCGGGGTGCCATCATGAAGAAGAACCTGACAGCAGTCACAAACTTGAAGCGCAAGAGGACCCACGGATTCCTTGTCCGCATGGCAACCAAGGGGGGCCGCCGGGTCATCAATCGCAGAAGGGCCAAGGGGAGAAAGCGCCTGACGGTGTAGCGTCCTCTACCCCTCATGACGGCCGGACCCCGCAGGGGGTGCGCTTTCGATGCCATGGAACGAAAGACCTTTGCGCCGCATGAACGCATCCACAAGAGAAGAGACTATTTGAAGATATACGAGCAGGGGACGCGGGAACACACGCCGAATTTCACGATCATTACCCTGGAGAGCCCATCCGGAACCGGAAGGCTGGGGGTCACGGTTACCAAAAAGGTCGGGAACGCCGTCAAAAGAAATCGCATCAAGCGCCTGTTGAGAGAATACTTCAGATTGAACAAATCGAGTCTGCCCCCCTCACGGGACATGGTCATCATGGCAAAGAAGGGCATCCCCTGGATGACTTACCGGGACGTCGCCCGGGAGCTGGGCCGTCTTCGGGTTGCGCCGGCGGATCATGAAACCCATGCTTGAAACGATCATCGGCAAAACGTTCATCGGCTTGATTCGGTTGTACCAGTTTTTCCTTTCCCCCCTTTTTGCCCCCTGCTGCCGTTTTTACCCGTCGTGCTCCGAGTACGCGCTGACGGCCATCCGGCGGCATGGTCCCCTCCGGGGCCTCGGACTGGCCCTTGGGCGGCTCGCCCGCTGTCACCCCCTGCACCCCGGCGGCTACGACCCCGTCAAGTAAGGACATTTAGACCCCTGGAGGTATGAAATGGACAAGCGGACATTTCTGGCGATTGTCCTCTCCCTGGCCGTCATCTTCGTCTATCAGGCCTTTTTCGTCAAACCGGTCGCCCAGAAGAAACCGGCGGCAACGCCCCCGCAGCAGACGGGCTTGACCCAGCCGGGCCAGACCGCGTCCGCCCCGCCGGCGTCGCCGGCGCCCGCGTCCGCGCCGGCCTTGGCGTCCCTGCCGGCCGTGCCGGCCCCCGCCGTGGCCGAGCGCGATGTCACCGTGGAAACGCCCCTCTATACCGCCGTCCTCACCACCCGGGGAGGCGCGCTGAAATCCTTCCAGCTCAAAGGCTACCGGACGGAACTGCCGGAGGAGCGTCGCTACGACCCGAACAGCCTCCTGAGCCTCGTCGGCCTCCGGAAAAAGGTCGAGAAACCCGCCCTGCCCGTCGAACTGGTGCACGTGCGGGAGGGGATGCCCCGGCCCCTGACGGTCTCCTTCCCCGACTCCAGCCTCCCCCTGCCGGCGGAGGGCGGATTCGCGGCCAGCACGACGGCCCTCGACCTGACGACGGGGGCGGACAGCCGGCCGCTGGTTTTTACCCAGACCCTGCCGGGGACGGCCCGCGTCGAGAAGATCTACACCTTCCGGCCGGACCGCTTCGTCGTGGACCTCGAGGTCCGGGTGCAGAACCTGTCCGGCAATCCGCTGAACCAGCATGCCGCCCTGAACTGGCGCCGCTACGTCGATCCCAAGGCGGAGACGGACCGCTACGGCAACGAGGGGCCGGTCACCTACGTGGCCAAGAGCATTGACCGGATCGAGGTCAAGAAGATCGAGCGTGAAAAAATTCAGGGGCCGGACGTCTCCTGGGGCGGCTTCGAGAGCAAGTACTTCCTGGCCGCCATGATCCCCCAGAACCCGTCCCTGTCGAGCGTCGTCATCGACCGGGACACGCGGGACATGGTCACGGTCAGCCTGCGCGGCGCGAACACGATCATCCCGGCGGGGCAGTCCGGTTCTTTCGTCTATTCCGTCTACCTGGGACCCAAGGATTACACCGTCCTCAAGGCCCAGGGGGTCGGCCTCGAAAACGCCATCGACTTCGGCTCCTGGCTCAAGTGGCTCGCCTTCCCGCTGCTGATCGTCCTCAAGTTCCTCTACCAGTACATCCCCAACTACGGCATCGCCATCATCATCCTGACGGCCCTGATCAAGCTCGTCTTCTGGCCCCTCGGCAACAAGAGCTACCAGTCCATGAAGGAGATGCAGAAGCTGCAGCCGAAACTGAAGGCCCTCCAGGAAAAGTACAAGGACGACAAGGCCAAGATCAGCCAGGAGACGATGGCCCTCTACAAGGCGCACAAGGTCAACCCGCTGGGGGGATGCCTGCCCATGATCATCCAGATCCCGGTGTTCTTCGGGCTGTACAAGGCCCTCCTGTACGCGATCGAACTGAGGCACTCCCCCTTCTTCTGGTGGATCCAGGACCTCTCCGCCCGGGACCCCTATTTCATCACCCCGCTGATCATGGGGGCGACGATGTTCATCCAGCAGAAGATGAGCCCCGCCCCCGGCGATCCCATGCAGGCAAAGCTCATGCTCTGGATGCCGGTGATCTTCACCTTCATGTTTCTCTATTTCCCCTCGGGGCTCGTCATCTACTGGCTCTTCAACAACCTGTTCAGCATCGGCCAGCAGTACTACATCAACCAAAGAAGCACCTGACATGAGGTGACGCCATGAAACCCATCGAAATTGAAGGCAAAACAATCGACGAGGCGATCGCGAAGGCCTGCGAGGCGTTCTCGGTTCCCCGGGAAAAGCTGCAGATCGAGATCCTTTCGGAAGGCGCCGGGGGATTCCTCGGGATCGGCGCGCGGAAGGCCCGGATCCGGGCCGGCCTCATGAACCTTTCCCTGGATCTGGACGACCGCGAGGACGCGCCCGCGGACCCCGTGCCGGACGTTCCGGCGCCGGCGCCGGAACGCTCTGCTTCGTTCAAACAGGAACCGGCGCCCGCCCCGCAACCGGTCGGGGAAATCCCCCCGCCCCCCGGGCGAAGACCGGAACCCGCCGCGCGCCCGGCGCCGGAAGCGCCCCCCCGTCCCAAGCGGTCGCCCGCCCCGCCCCGCCGCGGCGCAGAGAGGCCCCCCGTCGAAAGCCGCGAGACGGCCGCGACGCCGGACGCCGGACCCGCCGGGGACGTGGCCCTTCAGGCCAAGGCGGTCCTGGAGGGCATCCTGGAGCGGATGGACCTGAAGTACCCGGTTTCCGTCCAGGAGACGGAGGACGCCATCCGCCTCGACATCCAGGGCGACGGCGGCGGACTGCTCATCGGCAAACGGGGGCAGAATCTCGACGCCCTGCAGTACATCGTGAACAAGGCCGCCTACAAGACGGGCAACGGGAAAAAGGTCATCATCGTCGACACCGAAACCTACCGCCAGCGGCGCGAAGAATCCCTGGTCAGCCTGGCTGAACGCCTCGGGGAAAAGGTCCGCAAGACCCAGAAGCCCCTGACGGTGAGTCACATGAACGCCCACGACCGCCGGATCATCCATCTGGCGCTCCAGAACGACGCCCAGTTGACCACCAAAAGCCGCGGCGAAGGGGAATACCGGAAGATCATCATCATGCCGGCGCGCAGCCGGCCGCCCCGCGATCAGGCCGACCCCCATGAACATCCATGACACCATCTCGGCCGTCGCGACGCCCCCCGGCCGGGGGGGCGTCGGCATCGTCCGGATCAGCGGACCGGGGGCGGAAGCCATCGCCCGACGCCTCTTCCGCGCCGACCGTCCCCTGACCTCCCTCGCGTCCCACCGCCTCTACCACGGCCACGTTCACTCCCCGGAAACGGGTGAGCCCATCGACGAGGTGCTCCTGGTCCTGATGAAGGCCCCCCGCTCCTACACGGGCGAGGACGTCGTCGAGATCCACGGCCACGGCGGGCCGGTCATCCTCCGGACGCTGCTCGCGGAAATCCTCGGGGCCGGCGCCCGGCCGGCGGAACCCGGGGAATTCACCCGGCGCGCCTTTCTGAACGGGCGGATGGACCTGGCGCAGGCCGAAGCCGTCGCCGACCTGATCGACGCCCGCTCCGCCCCGGCCGCAACATTGGCCCTCGGCCATCTCGAGGGCCGCCTGAGCCGGAGCGTGGAGGCCCTCTACGCCCGCACAACCGATATGCTCGTCCTGCTGGAGGCGGCCATCGACTTCAGCGAGGAGGGCGGGACGGCGCTTGACGCCGGCGATTTGGCGGCGCGCATCGGCGAGATCCTCGCGGGCCTCCGGACGCTGCTCGGCACCTACGACGCCGGCCGGATCCGCCGGGAGGGGCTCCGGGTCGTCATCGTCGGCCGGCCCAACGTCGGCAAATCGAGCCTCCTCAACCGCCTGCTGGGCGAGGAGCGGGCCATCGTCACCCCCATCCCCGGCACGACCCGGGATTTCATCGAGGAGACCCTGCTGATCGAAGGCATCCCGGTCCGCCTGACGGATACGGCCGGGATCCGCACGCCGGGGGATGCCATCGAGCGGGCGGGCATCGCGATGGTCCGCCAGCGGCTGTCCCATGCCGACGCGGTCCTGCTCCTCCTCGACGGCAGCGCGCCGCTCACCCCGGAGGACGAGGCGCTGCTCGGGGAGGCGCGTGAACGACCCACCGTCATCGCCGTCAACAAGGCCGACCTGCCCCATGTCCTGGCGGGGGATCGACTCCGCGCCTTCCGGCCGGTCCACCCGCCGCTGTGGATCTCGGCCAAAACGGGCGAGGGGATTGACGCCTTGAAGGCTTTGCTATATGCTGCCTGCGGCGGTGGAGAACCGGCGACAAGGGACGGCGCCCTGGTCGGAAACCTGCGGCACAAGCTGGCCCTGGAGGCGGCGCAGGCACACCTGGAGCGGGGCGGAGAGGGCCTGGAGCGAGGCGTCTCGCCGGAATTCATCGCGCTCGACGTGCGGGACGCCTTGCACAGCCTCGGGGAGGTCACCGGCGAGACGGCGTCTCCGGAAATCCTCGACAAGATCTTCGCGGGCTTCTGCGTGGGAAAATGAACAGGCGGCGGGCGCCGTTCGCCCCTGACCATCCATTCACTTGACCCAGTCACGGGAGGTACGAACCATGGCGGATTATACGCACCGGGAAGTGGGCGAAGAAGTCCATTTCATTGCGGGTCACTACGAGATCATCGAGGAGGGACGCCTGGCGCACGCCGGCAGGGAGTTTCTCTACGCCCTGGGGATCGCGACCCTGGACAACGCGTGCTGCGGTCGTTCCGGTTGCCGGTTTCTGTTCATCCCCGGCTACGTCCGCGCCTGGAAGGCCAGAACCAACGATCAGGGCATGCCGGTCAGCGACGTGGAACCCATCGCCGACGAACGGGAGCAGGCGGCGATCAAGGCCATGCTCGATGTGCGCTACCCCTACTCGCAGATCAACTTTTCGTGAACGTGACGCCGCGCCATGTCCATCAGCCTCCGGGAACCGAGGTCCGCGCCCCCTGGGGCGAATACACGGTGCGTCGGGAGGGGCGGATCCCGTATGACGATCGCGACGTGCTCTATGTCCTGGCGGACATCGCCGTCGGATGCGCCTGCTGCGGAACGGCAACGGGCCGGATCCTGATCGTCCCGGGTTACATCGGAACCGGGGGGGAAAACCCCGCCCGATCCCGAATCACCCCGATCCGGACCGCTCGGGACCGGGAAGCGATCACGCGGATCCTGCAGACGCGCGTGGCGCCCGCGACGGTCGTCTTCCCCCCGTAACGGTCCGGCGGCTGCGGGGATGGATGGAACATGCCGACCCGGCATGCGACAGACAGGCTTCGATCTCGATCTTGGGAGGTGGGATGATGCGCAGAACCCTGATGGGCCTTGCCGTTGGACTCTGTTTCATGGCCTGCCTGGCCGCGCCGGGCTTCAGCCAGGAAAAGTGCGTTGACGCGGAGGGGGAGGCCATCGTCGTCGGGAACGACCTGCCCTCGGCCCGCCTGGAAGCCGTCGCCCGGGCCAAGTGGGCGGCCATCGAACAGACCGTGGGGACGGAAGTGAAGGCCCAGAGCTTCGTCCAGAACTTCACCCTGGTCGATGACGCCATCAAGACCCAGACCGGCGGCGCGGTCCGGCGCTTCAAGGTCCTCAGGCAGGAGACCCGCGACGATGTGGTCGTCGTCAAGATCAACGCCTGCGTCGAACCGACCCGGGCCCGGGACGCCCTCTCCGCGCTGGCGCTCAACAGCGCCGTCGCCGTTTTCATTCCGGCCCGCGTGCCGAACACCCGGGAGAACGCGGACGCCTTCGAAGAGACGAACATCCTGTCGGAGACGCTCATCGGCCGGCTGACCGACCAGGGCTATTCCGTGGTCGACGTGGCCCCCACCGGCGCCGCCGATGCCGCGGAGATCGAGAAGGCCGCCAAGGGCGGCAGTTCCGTCCTCCTGCGCAGCCTGATGTACAAGTTCCTCTCCAACCTGATCATCATCGGCAAGCTCGACTACAACATCTCCGTGAAAAAGGGGGAGGACATCGGCTACGGAATCGCCATGCCCTTCCAGAACGTGACGGTGCGCCTGACGTACCGGATGGTGGCCCGAAACAACAAGACCGGCAAGATGGAGATTCTCACCGCCGGGGTGGAGCAGGCCCGGGGGTTGGCCAACAGCGTCGAGGATGCCGCGGCCAGGGCCATGGAGGACATGGCGGAGGCGCTGACGCCGAAGCTTCTGGACAAGGTCGCCGAGTACATCCAGGGGAACGTGAAGAAGGTGCGCATCGAGGTGCAGGGGGTCAAGACCCTCGACGCGAACATGGAGGTCCAGGACCTTCTCCAGACGCTCGTCTGGGTGACGAACGTGGAGGAAAAGGGGATGGGGCAGTTCGTGGTCAGCTACCCGGAGAACACGCTCTACCTGGCCAACAGCCTGAAGCAGAAGGAGGGCGTCGATGTCGTGAACTTTTCGCCCTACTCCCTGACCCTGAAATACACCGGCGCGCCGTCCCGGTCCGACCGCCGGCCCCCCGACGAGGAATGAAGGAACCCCCATGTCCGGAACCCGCATCCGCCGTCCGCTGTCGCCGGCCCGCCTCGTGCCGGTCCTGCTCCTCCTGCTCGCCACGGGTTGCGCCACCCAGGTCCGGGTCAACATGCTGCAGCCCGCGGCCTACCACGAAGCCTCGCTCACGAAGGTCGTGGCCGTCCTGCCCTTCGAAGGCCCCGGCGGCGCGGAGTTCGCCGCCGAGATGGAGGGCGTCCTGAACAGCATCAACATCGACGACAAGCCCTACTTCACCCTGGTGGACCGGGCCTCGATCGACAAGACCATCTCCGAGCTGAAACTCTCCCAGAGCGGCCTGGTCGACCCGAAGACGGCCGTGAAGATCGGCCGGCTGGTCGGGGCGCAGGGAATCTATACCGGCGTGATCGGCGCCTACGGCTGGCAGGACACCCCCTTCAAGGCCAAGCGGAGCGAGTGCGTCAAGCGGGAGGTCCGGCGCGACAAGGACGGGCGGACCTACGAGGGCGCCTGCATCCGCTGGCGGACCTTCAACGTGAACTGTACC
This sequence comes from Syntrophaceae bacterium UBA2251, assembly GCA_002347815.1. Lineage (GTDB taxonomy): Bacteria > Desulfobacterota > Syntrophia > Syntrophales > UBA2251 > UBA2251. Next base: position 20,544 of record DDXV01000038.1, on the reverse strand, counting down.
AAGCGAACGGCCAGCGTATCCGGAACGCCGAAACTCGTCGAGGTCGAAACGGGCCGGATCCTCTACGCCCGCAACCTGTCCGGCGCCGCCGAGAGCTCCGGCTGCGAGGATACGCGGCCCGCCGCGGACGGCGAGGAACTGCTCGCCCGCGCCAAGGAAACGGCCCGGACCCAGTTCCGGAGGGACATCGCCCCCTACTACGTCACCCGCGAGATTGCACTCATGGACACCGGCGACGGCATCACCGCTCCGGAGGCCAAGGAAAAACTCAAGCAGGGGATCGCCTACGCGGGCAAGGGACGGCTCGACATGGCCTGCGAACTGTGGGGGGCGGCGCGCATCCTGTCGCCCGACGCCGTGGCCATCCAGTACAACCTGGGCGTGTGCGCGGAAAGCCGGGGCGATTTCGAGGCGGCGCTCCGCCTCTACCGGCAGGCGGACCGGCTCCTGGGCAAGCCGGACGACAACATCACCCTGGCCCTGAACCGGGCCGGCCAGGCCCTCCAGAACCAGAAGAAACTCAGGGAACAGCTTCAGGAGGAGTAGCTATTTCTCCTCGATCCCATCGAGTCCCCGGAGGAAGGCGAGGACGTTCCGCCCCAGGACGCGATGGTTGTACCCCCCCTCAAGGATGCCGAAGCGGCCCGCCCCGTGCGCCTCGCTCGCCTCCTTCACCATCCGGCCGATCTCGCGGTAATCCTCCGTCGTCAGGAGCCCCCCCCAGTCTTCCCGATGGTGATCGAAACCCGCGGAGACGCCGATGATATCGACCGGCTCGGCCCAGAGCTTGTCCCGCACCCGCTTGAGGTAATCGTTCCGGTCGTTCGTGGACGGGTTGTAGATCCTGACATAGCCCCGGCCCTCCAGGACATTGACCGTCCCGTCCCCGTAGTGGAGGTCGATGTCCAGCACGAAGGCCCGCTTGATGAGGCCGTCCCGCCGCAGTCGCTCCAGGGCGATGGCCATGTTGCTGAAGTAGCAGAAGCCCCAGGCGCTGCCCGCCGAGGCGTGGTGTCCCGGGGGCCGGATCAGGCCGAAGCACGGCTCCTTCAGCCCCGTGCGGGCCGCCTGGATGGCCCCGCCGGCGGCCAGGGCGGCCACGGCGTAAACGCCCTCCCGGCGCACCTGCTCGATGTGGGCGCGCGTGTGGACGGCCGCGATGTCCTCCTCGGCGGCCGGCACGGCCTCGACAAAGGTGACGCGCCCCTCGATCGCCTTGACGACGGCCTCCATGCGCCCCGCCGCCGCCGCCGGATCCCCGGCATAGACCTCGTAGAAATCCTCGTGGAAGATAACGTTCATCGCCTTGCACCTCCCGTCCGTGCCCCGTCGCGGGCCGTGGGGTCGGATCTCTCCGATGCTCGTAGCGCGGAGAAGGAGAAGGCGGACGTCATCCAGGCCTCGGGCCGGCCGTTGAAGACGCGCTCCACGAACTCCACGCCCCCGTTATGACCGATCTTGAGGACCGTTGAGGAACGGGTCCCGTAAACCGGACTGGTGATGAAGATGGATGAAAGGATCCGCTCCCACGCCAGACCGACGCCGGTATCGGGCAGGTTTGCGTCCGCCGGTCGGCTGCGGTCCGCCAGGAGCGAAAAGAGCGCTTCCGTCTCGGGTTCGCCCCCGTTCTCCAGCAGGGTCTGCAGGAACGCCCGGCCCCGCTCCACCTTCGGCCAGGGGGTATTCAGGAGATGGTTGCTGAGGCCATACAAGCCCGGGGACAGCTCCATGGACCCGCCCCGATTGGAAAAGAAGGACAGGGAGCGGAGGTCGCCCACCAGGAGGTTGAATCCGTTATACGCGGAAGCCCCGGCGCGGATCGCTTCCAGATAGTCCGCCGGCGCCTGCGGCCCCCGGAGGAAGTCGCCGGCCAGCCGCCCCCGGGAGGGGGCCCCCGTTTTCAGGGATGCCGGGTCGCGGTAATTCGTCAGGGCCGCGAATCGCCCCTGGCGGGTGATCCCCAGCCAGGTGCCGCCGTCCTGCAGGTCTCGCCCGGCCAGGAGATCCGGGGCGTCGTCCCAGAAGGCGGCCGCCGCGGAGGGCCTCGCGTAGAATTCATCGCGGTTGGCCGCCAGAATCAGCCGGTAGCGGGGGTGCATTCCGTAGGCCAAGAGGATGAGGCACATACGCCCTCCGGTCGCCCCCCGTCTCGCTACAGGCGGGCGCGAACGTCCCGCAGGATTCGTTCCATCACGTCACCGGCGGTCTCGTTGATCAGGATATCCGCCTGGTCGTCGCACAGGGTGGCGCTCAAGTTTACGATCGCGAGCTTGGCCCCCGCCCCCTTGGCATAAACGGGCATGTAGGCCGCCGGATAAACGACGAGCGACGAACCGACGACGAGAAAGACGTCACAGTGGCGGGCGTGATACGAGGCCGCGCCCAGGGCGGCCTCCGGCAGGGCCTCCCCGAAGAAGACGGCGTCCGGCTTCAGGATGCCCCGGCAGCGTTCGCAGACGGGAACCTCGGGGCGGGAACGGTAGCGGATCAGCATTTCGTCCAGCGGATACCGCGTATCGCAGCCCAGACAGCGAAGCCATTTCATGTTGCCGTGAAGCTCGAACACCTTCTCCGGGCGGTTGCCCGCCTTCTGATGGAGCTGGTCGATGTTCTGGGTGATGACGCAGGTCAGTTTGCCGAGCGCCTCCAGCTCCGCGATGGCAAGATGGGCCTTGTTCGGCCGGGCGTCCATGAGCATCCCCCCGTCGAGCAGGATCTCCCATTGCTTGCGCCGGGTCTCCGCGCTCGCCAGAAAGCGTTCGATCGTGAAGTCCTCCGGATCGAACCGGCTCCAGATCCCGCCCGGGCTGCGGAAATCGGGGATCCCCGATTCCGTGCTGACGCCGGCGCCGGTGAATACCACCACGCGTTCGGCCGCCACGATCATGTCGGCAACGGCCCCGATCTTTTCGTCCAGAGAAATGTCGGCCACGGGCGCCTCCTTCACCGTTTCCGGATGTCCTACAGATACACCATCCGCATGAAAAAGACCAAACGAAAATGGCGTGGCCGACCCGCTCACGGACGGACGCGGTATCGGATCACCGTCAAGGTCTTTCGACCCGCCGCATCCGTACCGGCAACGCCCTCGATGTCCACCGTGTCCCCTTCGCGGCGGAACAACTCCCTCCCCGCCTCATCAGGGAGGACGCGGTATTCCCATCCCTCCTCCGTGACGACGGAAACCGCCGTGACCCGGTTCTCCTCGTCCCAGTCCAGCACGAAGACCATGCCGCTGAAAGACATCGTCTCCCCGCCCCGGGCCGGGACGACCACCGCCAGGAGGGCGATCCCGAACAGCAGGGCGTACCCAACGTATTTTTTCACCCGCCGCAACATATTGTTATTGACACCTCCCTGAAGAATTCCGTATGAGGAAGGGAAGCTTCGGACGTCCCCTTCGCGCCGGAACCCGTCGATGCCCCCTTCATGGAGACACCATGGGCGAAATGACAACCCTCTTCCAGAACTTCCGCCTCCAGGATGTGTTCGACATCGTCATCATCGCCGGGATGATCGCCATCCTGCTGATCTGGTTCAAGGACAGGGCCTCCCGCTTCGTCTTCTCCGGCGTGGTCCTGCTCGGTTTCCTCTACGGCGCGGCCCGGTTCTTCCATCTGTACCTGACGACGGTCATCCTCCAGGGGTTCTTCGGCATCCTGGCCTTCGCCCTCGTCGTCATCTTCCAGGAGGATCTGCGCCGTTTCCTGGAGCGTCTCGCCCTCTGGGGTCGCCTCCGGAAGCCGTGGCGCGAACCCGTCGCCCATGAAGAAACCGCGGAAATCCTCGCCCTGACGGCGGCGAGCCTGGCCCGAAACCATATCGGGGCCTTGATCGTCCTGACCGGAAGCGATCCGCTGGACCGACACCTGAGCGGCGGGAACCGGCTGAACGGTCTGCTTTCCCAGCCGCTCCTGGAGAGCCTTTTCGACCCCCATTCCGCGGGCCATGACGGGGCCGTGATCATCGACGGCAGCCGTGTGGTCCGCTTCGGCTGCCATCTCCCCCTGTCGACCGCCCCGGGGAAAAATCAGCCGATGGGATTGCGGCATACGGCGGCCCTCGGCCTGGCCGAGCGGTCCGACGCCGTCTGCATCGTCGTCTCCGAAGAGCGGGGCACGATCTCCCTCGCACGGGGGGAACAGATTCAGGTCCTGCCCCATGCCGCGGCCCTGAAATCCGCCCTTTCCGCCTTCTACGCGGCCCGCATGCCCGTCCGGTCGTCCCACCCCTTCTGGCAGCGCCTGAAAACGAATCCCCGGGAGAAGGCCATCGCGATTCTGCTGGCCTGCGTCCTCTGGGTCGTGTTCGGCTATCAGCGCGACTCCGTCCGTCGGGATTTTCTGGTTCCCGTCGAGTACGTCAACATTGCGTCCGACTGGATCGTCGAAAATCCGAAGATCCCGGAAGCCGCGATCATGGTCATGGGGCCGTCGCAGGCCTTCCAGTTTCTGGACGTCGGCTCGCTCAAGATTTCCCTGGACCTGTCCCGGCTCCGGGAGGGAAGGCAGGAAATCCCGCTCACCAAGAACATGGTGCGCGTTCCCGCAAACCTCACCGTGCTCGACATCAAGCCGAACCGCCTCGCGCTTTCGGCCTCCCGGCTGGTGCCCGTTTCCGTCCCGGTGCGGGTCGCGACCGAACACCTTCCGCCGCCGGGTTACGCCGTGGAGCGGATCACCGTGTCGCCGCAGGCCGTGACGATTCTCATCCCCTCGAAACGGCGGACGGACCGGATCGCGATCCGAACGGCGCCGGTCAACCTGCAGCGCCTGCGCGAGACCCGGACCGTGGAGGTGAAGCTGGCGCCGCCCCCCGACGTCCAGCTCGCCCCGGACACGGCCGCCACCGTCCGGGTGACCGTCAGAATCGTCGGTCAGGACGCTACTTGAAATCCTCCTTCCGGATCTCGTGACGCTGGAGCAGCTTGTGGATCTGCCGGCCCGTGACGCCCGCCGCCGCCGCCGTGCGGTCGATGCGGCCCCGGTTGACCGACAGCAGTTCCTTCAGGTACTGCCTCTCCACGGCCTCCACCGCCTGCCGTCGCACCTCGCCCAGGGTGAGCGCCGTGTTCGGGGACAGGCGCGAGGGCGTCGGGGCCACGGTGAAAAGCTCCGCCGGGAAGCTCTCGGGCGTCAGCATCGACGAGGCCTCGAGAATATAGGCCCGCTCGACCAGATTCTCGAGCTCCCGGATGTTGCCCGGCCAGGGATACCGGCGGAAGGCGTCCATCACCTGGGGATGGGCATAGTGGATATCCTTCTGGTTGAACCGGGTCAGGTTCCTGAGGAAGACTTCCACGAGCTGGGGGATGTCCTCCGTCCGCTCCCGCAGAGGCGGGAGCTCGATGGGAAAGACATTCAGGCGGTAGTACAGATCGTGCCGGAACAGGCCTTCCTCCACGAGTTTTTTCAGATCCACATTGGAAGCGGCGATGATCCGGACATCCGCCTCCAGGGTTTCCTCGCCGCCGACGCGTTCATAGGTCCTGTCCTGGAGGATCTGGAGCAGCCGGATCTGGGCGGCGGGAGAAAGGGTGCCGATCTCGTCCAGAAAAATCGTCCCGCCGTGGGCCAGTTCGAATTTGCCCAATTTCCGCCGGACGGCGCCGGTGAACGCCCCCTTCTCGTGACCGAACAGCTCGCTTTCCAGGAGCGTATCGGGAATGGCGCCGCAGTGGACGCCGATGAACTGGACGTCCTTGCGGTTGCTGTGACAGTGGATCAGCTTGGCCAGAATGCCCTTGCCCGTCCCCGTTTCCCCGGTGAGCAACACCGTACTCTTGGTCGGCGCGACCAGGCGGATGGCATCGAAGACCGACCGCATGGCCGTATTCTTCGTCTGGACGACCTCGAGGGCGTCGGCCTGCCAGAAGCGGCTGCGGAGGTAATCCAGCTCCGAGCGCGTCCGGTTTTCCTCGGCGATGAATTCGACGGCATAACGGACCTCGTCCCGGTTGAGCGGATAGGTCACGTAGTTGCTCGCGCCCGCCTTGACCGCCATCACCGCTTCCCGGACCGTGTCCTGTCCGGCCATGACGATGATCTCGAGGGCGGGCTGAATCTGCCAGAGCTGCTGGAGGGAGGATTTGTAGTCGTACTGGCCGTGGCGGGGTGACAGCGCCTGCAGCAGGGCAAGGTCGATCAGCGCCAACTCGTAGCGCTTTTTCCGGCAAAGCCCGAGACAGGCATCCATGCCGTCCGCGGCGTCCACCGTCCCCCGGGAACGGAAGATGCCGCGGACGGCATGGACGACGTTGCGATCGGGTACAACGACAAGGATGTCTTTCATGCCCCTCCTCCCGCGTCCGGCGACCTCCGGCGGGGTCCCTGTTTGTCTCCAAAATTATCCCCGTCTTGTCAAGCAAAAACTCCGGCGCCGGTGCGATAAGGCATTCAAATTTCGATTGTATTTCTCGGAGCTTTGGGCTAAGACATCCCATCACCCCATGGGAGGCGCCCTGACGATGTTGTCCCCCCAGCCCACGCGAGCGGGCAAGGTCGGCCTGCCGCCGGGATCCCTGGTCCACGTCGGCCGCCGGTTGACCGAAAAGACCGGCCTCACCCTGTTCAACTACGACGAGCAGCACCTGGAGGAGCGGACGATCGCCGCCGTCGGCGACGCCGTGCCCCGCCGGGATCGACCGGGCGTCACCTGGCTCAACATCGACGGCCTCCAGGACACGGGCGTTCTGGCGGCCCTCGGCGAGGCGTTTGGACTCCACCCCCTGATCCTGGAGGATATGCTGAACACGGACCATCGCCCGAAGTTCGAGGATCTGGGGGATTACCTCTTCATCGTCATGCGCGTGTTCACGCTCCCCGTGCATCCGAAGGGAGGCGTCCATTCGGAACAGATCAGTCTCGTCATCGGCCCGCACTTCCTGATCACGCTTCAGGAGAAGGCCGGACCGCTGCTGGATCCGATCCGGGAAGGGCTCCGCGCCGGCAAGGGCCGCATCCGGAAGACCGGGGCGGACTACCTGGCCCATGCCATTATGGACGCCGTCGTGGATCAGTATTTCGTCGTTCTGGAGGCCCTGGGCGAGCGGATCGAGGCCCTGGAGGACAGTCTCGTGAACCGCCCCACGCCGGACACCCTGCGCGCCATCCAGGGGCTGAAACGGGAAATCACTTCTCTGCGCAGATCGGTCTGGCCTCTCCGGGAGGCGATCAGCGCCGTCGACCGTTCGGACTCGACGCTCCTCCACGAGGGCACGGGGATCTATTTCAAGGACGTCTACGACCACACCATCCAGGTGATCGACACGATCGAGACCTTCCGCGACCAGCTCGCGGGCATGCTCGATATTTATCTGTCCAGTCTGAGCAACCGGATGAACGAGGTCATGAAGGTCCTGACCATCATCGCCACCCTCTTCATGCCGCTCACCTTCATCGCCGGCATCTACGGGATGAATTTCAAATACATGCCGGAACTGGAGTGGCGCTGGGGATACCTCGGCGTCTGGGTCGTCATCCTCCTCACCGTCGCGGCCATGCTCGTGTATTTCAGGCGCAAGCGATGGCTGCCGTAGATTTTTTTCTTTAATTCTGGGTCAAAGTCGGATAGGATTCCGCCTGCGTCGGTGTAACACGGAAGCGGCGTTTTTCAAGGGTCCCCCTGGATGGCGGCCCGCAGAACATGGACGAGGGAAGGAGGCGGTACATGAGTTTTTCAGCATCGGACATTCTGGAATTCGCGATGAGGATCGAAGAAAACGGGGCCAATTTTTACCGGTACGCCGTTCAGATCACCAAGGACGAAGAGGCGAAGGGGATTTTCGCGCGCCTCGCCGACGAGGAGCTGGTCCACCAGAAGACCTTCGGCCGGATCTTCGCCGCCATGGAGAAGGCCGCCCCGCCGGAGAGCTATGCGGGCGAGTACGGCGCCTATCTGCGCAACTACGTGGACAACACCGTGATCTTCACGAAGGAGGCCCTGGACCGCGAGCTGGCGGGGGTGAAGGACACCCTCTCGGCCCTGGATTTCGCCCTGCGCCGGGAGCAGGACTCCATCCTCTATTACCACGAGATAAAGCAGGTGGTGCCCGCAGCCGAACATGCCGCCGTGGACCGGGTGATCGAGGAGGAGCGCCGCCATTTCGGCATCCTTTCGGAAATCAAGAAGCGATTCCAGAAATAGAGGAGGCGGCCCATGCCCACGATGGAACTCACCCGCGACGGGGATGTGCACGTTCTGACCCTGACCAACGGCGCCGAGGAGAACCGCTTCACCGCCGACGTCGTCCACGAATATGAAGCGGTCCTCGACACCCTCGAGGCCTATGAAGGCAGTACCGCCCTCGTCGTCACGAGCAGCGACCCCAAGTTCTGGAGCAACGGGATCAACCTCCAGTGGATCACGACGCAGCCGCCCGACTATTTCCCCGGATTCGGCCGGATGCTGGACCATCTGTTCCTGAGGTTCGCCCTGCTGAACATGCCCACGGTGGGCTGCCTCACCGGTCACACCTACGCGGGCGGGGCCCTGCTCGCCGCCACGCTCGATTTCCGTTTCATGCGTTCGGACCGGGGGTTCTTCTGCTACCCGGAGGTGGACATCCGCATCCCCTTCACGCCGATCATGCACCAGATCCTCGACCTCCTGCCCGACCGCCTCGCCGCGACGGAGCTGCTCCTCACCGGCAGACGGATCGGCGGCCTCGAGGCCCAGGCCAAACAGATCGTCACGGCCGCCTACCCGGCCGGGGAACTGTGGGACAAAACGATGGCGATGGCCCGGATGCTCGCGCTGAAGGACCGCCAGACCTACACGACCATCAAACACGGCCTGCGCCAGATCCTGGTGAATACCTGGAGCCGCTGGCAGGACTGACGGCGCCGGACCGCGGCGCGGGCGGAGGCTTTCGCGGAAGACCGGAACCGATGGCGCGCGGAACGCTCAACCAGGATCACGTCTTCTACCGGAACCCGGCCCGCTTCTACCCGACGGTGGACCGGGGGCGGGGGGTCTACCTCTACGACACGGACGGGAAACGGTATCTCGACGGAGCGGGCGGCGCGGCCCTGGCCGCCATCGGTCACGGCGTCAAGGACATCGAGCGCGCCATCGCCCGTCAGTTGCGAAAAGTCGCCTTCACCCACGGTTCCCAGTTCACGAGCGAGGCGGCCGTCGCCCTCGCCGGGCGGTTGGTCGCCCTCGCCCCGGCCGGCCTGAACCGGGCCTACTTCGTTTCGGGAGGATCGGAGGCGGTCGAAACGGCGGTGAAGCTCGCGCGCCAGTACCATGTGGATCGCGGCCAGCCCTCCCGATTCAAGGTCATCTCCCGCTGGACGAGCTACCACGGCAATACCCTGGGGGCGCTGGCTTTAAGCGGCCACACGGGCCGCCGGCAATACTACCTGCCCCTGATCGGGCACACCCCGCACATCGTCCCCGCCTACTGCTATCGCTGCCCCTTCGGTCTTGCGCCCGCGGCCTGCGCCCTGGAGTGCGCCGCGGACCTCGAGAAGACGATCCTCTACGAAGGCCCGGAGTCCGTTTCCGCCTTCATCGCCGAGCCCGTCGTCGGCGCGACGGCCGGGGCGCTGGTCCCCCCCAGCGGCTATTTCAGGAAGATCCGGGAGATCTGCGACCGTTACGACGTCCTGTTCATCGCCGACGAGGTCATGACCGGCCTCGGCCGGACGGGGAAGGCCTTCGCCGTCGATCACTGGGACGTGAGGCCGGACCTGATCGCCGGCGCCAAGGGCTTGGGCGCCGGCTACGCCCCCATCTTCGCGGTGCTCGCCACCGAGGCCATCCATGAAACGATCCGGAGCGGCCGGGGGGCGTTCGTCCACGGCCACACCTACGGGCAGAATCCCCTGGCCTGCGCCGCCGCGGTCGCCGTGCTCGAATACATCGAGACCCGCGACCTCATCGCCCGTTCCGCGGCGCTGGGGCCCTATCTTCTGGACAGCCTGGCGCGCCTGAACCGGCACGAGATCGTCGGGGATATCCGCGGGCTGGGGCTCTTCGCCGGCGTGGAGTTCGTCCGGGACCGGGCGTCCCGGGAACCGTTCCCCCCCGAGGCCCGAGTCAACGCCCGCATCGCGGAGCGGGCCTTCGCCCGGGGGCTGATCGTCTATCCCGGCGGGGGCGGGGCCGATGGGATCCGGGGGGACCACGTCCTCATTGCCCCGCCGTTCGTCATCACGAAACGCCAGATCGACGCCCTGGTCCGTCTCCTGGACGAGGCGGTCGCCGACATCGCCCGGGAAACGGGATAATCCGCCCGGATTCGGGCCTTGGGCGGCATCCGGTCGATCCGCTCGCGGAGACACCCGGGCTTAAGCCGCGCCCTTTCCTGCGGAGAGGGAGACCCCGTGGTGGATGCCCCCGCCCGGGGCGGTTACGATTTCAGGCCGTACTTCTTCAGTTTGTAACGCAGCATCCGCTCGCTGATGCCGAGGAACTCGGCCGCCCGGGTCTGATGGTCCCCGGCCTTCTCCATCGCCTCCCGGATGAGGCGGCGCTCCAGATCCTCCACGGAATCGCGAAGGACGCCTCCGTCCCGATCCGAATCCTCCCGGGCCTCCGGCGCCCCGCCGCCAAAGGGCAGATCCTCCACGGAGATCACGGATTCCCTGGAGATGACGACCGCCCGCTCGATGATGTTCTCCAGTTCCCGGACGTTGCCGGGATAGGCGTACTTGAGGAGCAGGTCCCGCGCCTCCCGGCTGATGCCCTCGATCCGCTTCCCGTTTTCCGTCGCGAAGCGCTGCAGGAAGTGACCGATCAGGAGGGGAATGTCCTCCTTGCGCTCCCGCAGGGGCGGAATGGACAGGACGACGACGTTCAGACGGTAGAACAGGTCCTCCCGGAACGCCCCCTCCCGGACGCGGGCATCGAGGTCGCGGTTGGTGGCGGCGATGATCCGCACGTCGGCCCGAATCGTCTGATTCCCCCCCAGGCGCTGGAACTCCCGCTCCTGGAGAAAGCGCAGCAGTTTGACCTGAACCGACGGGTACAGCTCGCCGATCTCGTCGATGAACAGGGTGCCGCCGTCCGCCTCCTCGAACCGGCCGATGCGCCGTGCGCCGGCGCCGGTGAAGGCGCCCTTTTCATGCCCGAACAGCTCGCTCTCGAGGAGCGTCTCCGGCAGGGCCCCGCAGTTCACGGCGATGATGGGGCGGCCGGAGCGGGGGCTCAAATGGTGCAGCAGACGGGCGAAGAGCTCCTTCCCCGTACCGCTTTCCCCCTGCAGAAGCACCGTGGCGCGGCTTCCGGCCACGCGCCCCGCCAGGTTGATCAGGGTCTTCATCTTCTCGCTGGCGTAGACGATCTGCTCGGCGGTGACCCCCTTCTCCCGAAGGTTCTGCCGGAGGATCTCGTTTTCGCGGATCAGGGTCCGCCGCTCGCAGACGCGGTCGATCAGGAGGAGCAGTTCGTCGAATTCGACCGGCTTGGTGATGTAATCGATGGCACCGGCCTTCATGGCGTCGACAGCCGTCTCGATCGTCCCGTAGGCGGTGATGATCACCACGTCGATCTCGGGATTCAGGCGCTTGACCTCCTTCAGCACCTCCATCCCGTCCATGCCCGGCATCTTGTAGTCCAGCAGGATGAGATCCACCTGTCCCCGGCGGACGGCATCGATGGCCCCCGGGCCGGTCTCGGCCTCGGTGACCCGGTGGCCCTCCCGCAGCAGAAAATCACGGAGCATTTCGCGCTGGGACTGGCCGTCTTCGACGACGAGGATGTTCAATGCCTTCATGCCTCAATTCCCCCTGATCGTTTGCCTTCAGCTTTTCCTGATTTCCGTCGGCAGGATGACCTCTACCGCGGTCCCGGCACCGGCCTCGCTCTTCACACGGATCTCGCCGCCGTGCCCCCGGATGATCTCGTGCGCGAGCGTCATCCCCAGGCCCAGCCCTTTTTCCTTCGTCGTGTATTCCGGATTGAAGATCCGCTCCACCTCCTCCGGGGTCATGCCGCATCCCGTATCGGACACGGTGATGACCAGGCGCTCCTTGCTCTGGAGCGCCGCGGAGACCAGGACCGTCCCCGCGCCGCTGATCGATTCCATGGCGTTCTTGATGAAATTGAGCATGGCCTGCTGAAGCTTGTCCACATCCATGGGAATGACCAGCGGATCCTCCCCCCAGCGGGTTTCCAGGGCAATGTCTTTCGTCACCGCCTCCTCCTGGACGAGATTGACGATTTTCTGGAGGACCTCGACGACGGAATACTCCCGCAGCTCCAGGCGCCGGCTCTTGGAGAAGGTCAGGAATTCCTCGATGATGCCGTTCAGGCGCCGGATCTCGTCCCGGATGACGCCGGTCAGGATGCCGAAATCCCTGACCTTGTCCGGGTCGTCGGGCAGGTACTCCCGCTTGAGCCTCTGGCTCGCCATGCTGATCGCGTTGAGCGGATTGCGGATCTCGTGGGCCACGCCGGCGGCCAGCTGGCCCAGCGCGGAAAGGCGCTCGGCCTTCTCCAGTTGCCGCGTGATCTCCACGAGCCGCTCCATATGCCGGTTCTGATTAAAGTAGAGGAGTCCCATGGCGAGCAGCATGATCGCCGCGATAAAGGCCATGAAGACCAGCATGTTCCGCTCGTTTTCCCTCAGGATCGTGTCCGATCCGGACCGGTCCAGACCGATCCGCGCCACGCCCTCGATCCGGTTGTTCAGGGTAACGGGGATCGCCATATCCAGGATGTTCTTGCCCTGCCAGACGCCTTTGCGGCTGTCGATCTTGCGCCGGCCGTCCAGAAGTTCCGGCAGGTGGAATTCCCCGGGCCGCCAGGTCTGCGGCCCCCGGCCGGTGCTGCCCAGCACCTTGCCCTGCCGGTCCATGATGACCAGGTAAAGGAGGTTCTGGCGCTGACCCGCTCCGAGCTCTCCGATGGCCTTCTCGATGGCGACCTTCAGCCCCCAGTACCGGGCCCCCTTGGGGTCCAGCGCAATGATGATCGTCCCGCTCCCGTCGCGTCGCCGCAGGGCGATGAAGCCGACCTTCCCGTCTCTCCCCAGGCGGGCGAAATCCTCGATGGCGACGCCGCCTTCCACCCCCTGGGACCCCGCCAGGGAGGACGGCAGGGAGCGGCTCTGAAAGACGGCGCGCCCCCCTTTGTCGAACACGGCGATCATCCACAGGCCCTTCTCGGCCACCATCTTGCGCAGGGTGTTCTCGCTCAGCCGATCGGCCTTCCAGTTCGTGTCCACCTCCCGGCCGATGTTGACCAGGGCCCGGATCAGCAGCCGCTGGGGGGAAAAGGCCTCTTCGGCGAGGGGCACAAAGGTGTCGTCGTGCCGCTGCTGCTGCCCCTGGACCAGGGTGTTGATGTTCTCCTGCGCCAGCCGCTCGACGACATTGATGACGCCCTGACCCCGGTTTTCGAGAAAGCCCATCAGGGTCCGGTCGATGGTCCTCAAGTCCCTGATCCCCATGATCAGGATCAAACCGATAAAAATGATGGAGGCCAGGGCAACCGCGATCGCCTGGATCAGCGGACGGCGGTAGCGGGCGGGCCGGTCCTCCCAAACCACCTTCTGCGCAGGTTTCATCCTCGGACCTCCCAGGCCAAGTCATTCTGAACACACGGGATTTTGCATACCGCAAAAAGTCGGGAATGGCCACGATTATTTTGGCCTTCCGGGATGCGCCGCGACGCCCGTTCGACAGATTTGTCGAAGCCGTGCATCGCCGGTCGGATGGTTCAAGTATTCGTTTTCAAAAATAATTTCATGGAAGGGCGGGAGGCGACGCGACATTTTCTGCCGCCGCCCCGGGCCGTCCGCCCCCGAAACGACAGGGCCGGATATTGAAGGATGCATGCAATATCGAAGGGTTGGAGCGCATCCACTTTTGCTGGCATGGGATATGCTTCGAAAGAAGACAAAAAGCGTGATCGGTTAAAACAAAACGGGCATGGGTTAGCCGACGGTAAAGCGCCAAAACTTGGGGGTCATCCCCCGCTCCTCCTGAAAAAAGGAAGGTTTCTCAACCTTCCTTTTTTTTGTGCCTCTCCCGGAGGCCCCGCCAGTAGGCCATGCGCTCCCCGATGATCTTCTCGAACCCCCGGTCGGTCGGCCGGTAAAAGCGCTCGCCCGCGAGCGGATCGGGCAGATAGTCCTGGGGGATGTAGGCCTCCTCGTAGTCGTGGGCGTACTTGTAATCCCGGCCGTACCCCAGATCCTTCATCAGGCGCGTCGGGGCGTTGCGGATGTGGAGCGGAACCGGCAGGGTTCCCGTGCGCCCGATGGCCTGGCGGACCTGTCCGTATCCGACATACAGGGCGTTGCTCTTGGGCGCGGTGGCCAGATACACGGCCGCCTGGGCCAGCGCCAGCTCGCCCTCGGGACGCCCGAGGAAATGGAAGGCCTGCATGGCGTCCATCGCCACCGCCAGGGCCCTCGGATCGGCGTTGCCGACGTCCTCGGAGGCAAAACGGATCATGCGGCGGGCGATGTACAAGGGGTCCTCCCCGGCCTCCAGCATCCGGCCCAGCCAGTACAGGGCCGCGTCGGGGTCGCTGCCCCGCAGACTCTTGTGGAGGGCGGAGATCAGGTTGTAGTGTTCCTCCCCCCCCTTGTCGTACTGGAGGAGTTTCTTCTGCAGGGCCTCCTCGACGTTCGCCCGCGTGATCCGCCGCGTGCCGTCGGGCCCTGTCTGCGCGAGACTGACCGCCGCCTCCAGGCTGTTCAGGGCCGCGCGGGCATCCCCGTCGGCGGCCCAGGCGAGGTGGGCGAGCGCCTCCGGCTCGATGCCCAGTCCGAGCGTCCCCAGGCCCCGTTCCCGGTCCGACAGGGCCCGTGCGAGGATCAGCGAGAGTTCCTCCTCGGCAAAGGGCTTCAGGACCAGGACCCGCGTCCGCGAGAGCAGCGGGGCGATCACCTCGAAGGACGGATTTTCCGTCGTCGCCCCGATCAGGGTGATGAGGCCGCTTTCCACGTGGGGGAGAAAGGCGTCCTGCTGGGCCTTGTTGAAGCGGTGGATCTCGTCGACGAACAGCACGGTCTTGAGGCGCGCTTCCCGCTGCCGGCGGTCCGCCCCCTCGACCACGGCGCGGATCTCCTTGACGCCGGAGAGGACCGCGGAGAAGCTGACGAAATGGGATCGGGTTTCGCCGGCCAGGATCCTGGCCAGCGTGGTCTTCCCGGAGCCGGGACCGCCCCAGAAGATGATGGAGAAGAGGCGGTCTTCGGCGATGGCCCGCCGCAGGAGCGATCCCTCACCCAGCAGGTGAGACTGACCCACGAATTCGTCGAGCGTGCGCGGCCGCATGCGCTCAGCAAGGGGGCGCGGATCGTTGTCGGAGGCGTGGTCGGTCAAAGGTGTTCCTTCCGGACCCGCTTCGCCCGCTCGATCATCTCGAGCAGGGACGTCACCTTGTCCCCGGGCGCCGGCGAGGAAAACCGCTCCCAGGCGTCCGGGGCAAGGGTCCGTTTCAGATAGGCCTCGACGGGCAGGAAGGGCTGCCAGCAGCGGACGATCCGCGGACAGGGCAGGTCTCCGCCTTCCCGCTCGCAATAGGAAAACGCGATCTCGTGCCCGAGGCGCGGACAGCGGATCTGCCGCGCCTCGCGGGGTTCCGTCATGGTCCTTCCCTCTCCCGAATCTATTGAAAGCCGATCTCCCCTCCGCCGTCAAGCGATTTCTTCCCCGCGGCAGGAAAAAGAGCGGGGCGGCGTTTTCGCCTCCGGCGCAACCGCCACCCCGCCCATGGATGCCGTCTGTGGATCTACGGCTTGGGGAAGGCCGACGTCGTCCGGATCGCCCGCTCGATCTCCTCTTCGGGCAGCTCGTATTGCGTGAGCTTTCCGGAAAGGTAGGCATCGTAGGCGGTCAGGTCGATCAGACCGTGGCCGCTCCAGTTGAACAGGATGACCTTTTCCTTCCCCTCTTCCTTCGCCCGCCGGGCCTCGTCCACGACCGCGGCGATCACGTGGTTCGTCTCCGGCGCCGGGACATAGCCTTCCGACCGCGCCCATTTCACGCCGGCGTCGAAGGTCTCCAGCTGATTGTACGCCCGCGCCTCGGCCAGGCCCAGACGGACGACGTGGCTGACGAGTGGCGCCATGCCATGATAGCGCAGCCCGCCCGCGTGGATGGGCGCAGGCACGAAATCGTGCCCCAGGGTGTGCATGGCCAAAAGCGGCGTCTTCCGCGCCAGGTCGCCGAAGTCATAGGCATAGGGCGCCCGGGTGATCGACGGACAGGAGGTGGGCTCGGCCGCCACGATCCGGACGTCTTTCCCGTGGATCTTGTCCCGGACGAAGGGGAACGAGACGCCGGCAAAGTTGCTGCCGCCGCCGGCGCAGCCCAGCACGACATCGGGATAGACGCCGATCTTCTCCAGCTGTTTCTCGGCCTCGAGGCCGATGATCGTCTGGTACATCAGGACGTGGTTGAGCACGCTGCCCAGGGAATACCGGGTGTTCTCGGAGGTCACCGCATCCTCGACGGCCTCGCTGATGGCGACTCCCAGGCTTCCCGGCGAATCCGGGTGCGCGGCCAGAAAGTCGCGACCCGATACGGTCAGGCTGCTCGGACTTGGGATGCACTCGGCGCCCCACGTGTTCATCAGCATCCGCCGGTACGGCTTCTGTTCGAAGCTGACCCGCACCATGTACACCCGGCAGGCCAGACCGAACATCTGGCAGGCCATGGCCAGGGCGCTCCCCCACTGCCCGGCGCCCGTTTCCGTCGTCAGGCGCTTGATCCCGAACTCGCGGTTGTAGTACGCCATGGGGATCGCGGCGTTCGGCTTATGGGATCCGGCCGGGCTTAACCCCTCGTGCTTGAAGTAGATCTTCACCGGGCAGCCGAGGAGCTTTTCGAAGTTGCGGGCCCGGTAGAGGGGAGACGGCCGCCACAGAAGGTATTTCCCCAGCACCTCGTCCGGAATGTCGATCCAGCGCTCCTGGCTCACGTCCTGCGCGATGATGTTCATCGGGAAGATCGGGGCCAGATCCTCCGGGCCGACCGGCTGCCCCGTCCCCGGATGGAGGGGCGGCGGCAACGGGGTCGGAAGATCCGCCTGGATGTTGTACCATTGCCGGGGAATTTCGTGATCGCTCAGCACCACCTTTGTCTCGTCCATGATCTGCTCTCCTTTTTCCTGAAATAGGCGCGTCCCTGAACGAACGCACCGCATAAAAAAAGCCACGGGGCACGCCCCGTGGCTTTTGATTCTTTCTCTCCGCACTCGGCCATGGGGGGTCCTCTCCCGCCCACGGCCCACTCGATATCGGCGAGCGCTCGTGGGCAGACGTTACGTCTGCCACCACCAGAACAACCTGTTTTGAGACCGCCGATCCATCTACCGAACCTCTTTCCTCTCAATCCTGAGAGGGTTCCCTATCAAAAAAAACCCCCGAGGGCAAGTTTTTTTTGCAGGTGTTTTTTGGACCGGACGTTCGACGCCGTCCCTTCCCCCCGCCTCAGGGTTCGAAACGGGACATCAGCCCCTTGTGCCGCCGGTACCAGAGGTGGGGGAAGAGGTTGTACAGAACCCGGGAGACCGGGCCGATGAACTCCTTCGTCCGCTTGTCGAACTGGCAGGCCTGGATGACGAGTTCCCGGATGTCCTTCTTGTTGTTCCCCTCATTGAAGATCTTGTAGGCGCAGTTGAACAGGGGACTGTACATGTTCTTCTTCTCCAGGTACTTGTGGACGTTCCGGATCGTGTTCGGCCCCTCTGGCGTCCCGTCGATCCGGGCGAGGACCTTCATGTTGGTCTCGATGGGGTTGCCCGTGTACTGCTCGTAGAAATACCGGCCGTACCGGAAGTTCTTGCTGGCGGGGGAGGATACGGTCACGTACATGTCGCCGACGCCCGCCTGGCTGTGGAAGGCCTGGAAGCTCCCGCCCAGGAGCTTCGACAGCGAGCGGATCTCCACGCCGGAGCGGGCGAAGATCGTGCCGGGCGTGGAATCGCCCAGGGACAGCGACTGCGCCAGCCCCATGAGGTTGGCCACGATGTTCTTGAGCGATCCGCAGGCCTCGACGCCCACGATGTCGAAATTGTAGTAGGAGTTGAGCTCCCGCCGGTTGAAGCGGATCAGTTTGTCGCGGATGAGACGGGAGATGCGCCGCGGTCCGGCCACCGTGACGCAGACCGGATTTCCCAGGGCCACGTCGATGTCGAAGAACGGCCCGCCGATGCAGACCACCTGATACTTGTACTTGAGGTTGTAGAGGTTGTTGTTGATGAGCTGGGACGGGGTGATGAGCTCCTTGGTCATCTCGTCGGCGGTGAGGCCCTTGATGGGCGAGATCAGACAGGTGTCGCCCGCCTTGCGCTCGATCAGGGGGGTCAGGTAATTGAGGAGTTCCGGCAGGCGGTTCATCGTCACGGACAGAAAAATGAAGTCATTGCCCTCGACAATCCGCTCCAGATCCTGGGTCGCGTAGACCCGGGGGGAGAAGCGCGGGACCCGGTCCATCCCGCCCAGGCGGTCGGCAAGGTCCTGGGTCAGGTGTTTCGGATTGACGCGCTCCCGGTTGATGGTGCGGCAGACGTCGCCGTCATGGTAATAGATCGCGACCTTCTTGTTGTCGCGGTCAAACTTGTACGCAAAGGCCGTCCCGAGACGCCCGGGGCCGATGATGGCGATTCTGTCCGTGTCCAGATTGCTGAAAATCATGATCCCCTGCCGCTGGCGCCGATTTGCCGGAGCGGGGCGACGCCGCTCAGGCCCCCATGGACTCCCGCGCGACGACGATGCGCTGGATCTCCGAGGTCCCCTCGTAGATCGCGGTGACGCGCACGTCCCGGTACAGCCGCTCGATCTTGTATTCCTTCATGTAGCCGTATCCGCCGTGGATCTGCAGGGCGCGGTAGGCCGCCCGGTTGGCCATCTCCGAAGCGAAAAGCTTCGCCATCGACGCCTCCCGGGTAAACGAAAGCCCCTGGTCCTTGCGATCCGCCGCGTTCAGGGTCAGCCAGTGGGCGGCCTCGATCTCCGTCGCCGTGTCCGCGATCATCCACTGGAGGGCCTGGAACGACCCGATCGCCCGGCCGAACTGACGGCGCGATTTGGCGTACTGAATCGCCTCGTCCAGGCAGGCCCGCGCGATGCCGAGGGACTGGGACGCAATGCCGATGCGCCCGCTGTCCAGGGCCACCATCGCGATCCGAAAGCCGTGGCCCTCCTTCGCCAGGAGGTTTTCCTTCGGAATGAGGCAGTCTTCGAAGATCAGCTCCACCGTGTTGGAGGCGCGGAGCCCCATCTTGTCTTCCTTCCGGCCCACTGAAAACCCCGGCAGACCGGGTTCGACGATGAAGGCCGTCAGCCCCCGGCCCGACTTCTCCGCGCCCGTCCGGGCCACCAGGATGATCGACCCGGCGTAGCCGCCGTTCGTGATGAAGACCTTCGTGCCGTTGACCCGGTAATGATCGCCCCGGTCCTCCGCGCGCATGACCATGCCGCCCGGATCGGAGCCCGCGCCGGGCTCCGTGATGGCAAAGGCGCCGATGATCTCGCCGCGGGCGAGCGGGGCGAGGTACCGTTCCTTCTGCGCATCCGTCCCGAACTTGAACAGGGGATCCTGGGACAGGTTCGTGACCGACATGGTCACCGCCGTGGAGGCGCAGGCATAGGCGATCTCCTGCAGGGCCAGGGAATAACTGACCGCCCCGACGCCGGCCCCGCCGTACTCCGCCGGCACCATCATCCCCAGCAGCCCCAGCCCCCCCATCTTGCGGAGCGCCTCCACGGGGAACGTTTCCTGCTCGTCCCACGCGTGGGCAAAAGGCTCCAACTCCTTGCGGGCGAACTCCCGGGCCATCAGGCGGATCATTTCCTGTTCGCTGGTGAGCTGAAAAGACATCCCGGTCCCCCCTTACGGCACGTAGATGACGACGAGCAGCTTGGCCGTCTCCGCGGTTGGATTGCTCAGCTTGTGATGGAGGGAGGAATTGAAGTGGATGCTCTCCCCCTTCGCCAGCGTCGAAACATTGTCCCCCACCTGGATGACGAGCCCGCCCTTGATGACGTACACGAACTCCTCCCCCTCGTGGTGGTACTCGACCCCCTTGTGTTCCGTGTTGGCCTCGATCGTGACGTGGTAGGCCCTCAGGCGCTTGTCCGTGGCCGGCTTGGTCAGGGAGTTGTAGGCGTAGGAATCCACCCGCTTCTTGTGACTCTTGGTTCTTTTCCGGGTGGTCTTGAGATCCTCCTCCGCGTCCCCATCCTCCATGTCGAGTTTCAGCACCCGGCTCAACTGAAGCAGCAGGGAGACGGGGGGGACGATTTTTTCCTCCTCGAGATCCCGCAGGACATCGACCGTGTAACCGCTCTCATGGGCCAGGTCTGCGATGCTCAGGCCCAACTTCTCCCGGCCGGCCCGGACGCGCCGCCCCAGGGTCAGCCCCTGCGCCTTTTTCTTCACCACGGGCACCTCCCTCAACGTTCCCCGGACAAACCGGGTTCTGGTCCGACCCCGCGACGCCTCCGGAAACAGCCCCCGAAGGGCCGGAACGGAGCCCGCCGGCAACGGGCGGGGCCGGAAAAAATCGGGTGGAGTATAGGGAAGCCACGGCAGCGTGTCAAGGACAAACCGCCCCGTGTCAAGAGCAAATAGAATT
>DDXV01000021.1 GCA_002347815.1 Syntrophaceae bacterium UBA2251 | reverse complement strand
TGACATTAACAAACCGGACAGATCATTTGTTAGTGACAAGAAGAGAAAAAGAATGTTGACAAAATGGCCTGCGTGGTTTAATTACTACCAAAACGATAGCGATAGTAGGAATTACAGGGGGACTTCATGAAGCTTTCGACACGGGCGCGTTACGGGATGAGGTTGATGCTCGTTCTGGCTCAACACTACGGGGAGAAACCGGTATTTCTCAAGGATATCGCGAAGTCCGAAGAGATCTCGGAAAAATATCTGAGCCTGATCATGATCCCCCTCCGGGCCAGCGGCCTCGTCAACTCCAGTCGCGGGGCCTACGGCGGCTATAGCCTGGGCCGGGAGCCGGACCGGATCAACCTGAAAGAGATCATGGACGTCCTCGAGGGCGATTCGTGTCTGGTGGACTGCGTCAAGGATCCGTCGGTCTGCCGTCGGGTATCCACCTGTGTCAGCAGGGATGTCTGGTCGATCATTGGCGAGCGGATTGCCGACACCCTCAGAGGCATGACCCTGGCCGATCTGGTCGGCAAAACCCGGGCCAGGGCGGACGGGGAAATCATGAGCAACATTTGACGGACGGATTGGGAAGCAGAGCCCCCCGCGAGGACGGGTCCGGCCGCGATCAGACGGGATATCGAAAGGATCGTGACGGAAGGAAGGTTCGCGGGTATGGCGGACGGTGACGACCGGCGCGGCAGATCGGTGAGCAGGCGATGGACCTAGTCGAAGCAATCATCCAGTTGAAGAAGGAACGGCGCGCCGTCATCCTGGCCCATAACTACCAACCCCCGGTTATCCAGGACGTCGCCGATTACGTGGGAGATTCTCTCGGGTTGAGCATTCAGGCCGCCCGGACGGACGCGGAGGTCATCGTCTTCTGCGGCGTCTATTTCATGGCGGAGACGGCAAAGATTATTTCCCCCGGGAAAACCGTCCTGATTCCCGACAGCGAGGCGGGCTGCCCGATGGCGGACATGATCACCGCGGACGACCTGCGTCAGCTCAAGGCCCGACATCCGGGGGCGACCGTCATGTGCTACGTGAATACGACCGCGGCCGTCAAGGCGGAGTGCGATCTGTGCTGCACGTCGGGGAATGCGGAGCGGATGGTGAGGCGCGCGCTGCCGGCGGACGGGGAGGTGATCTTCGTCCCCGACCGGTACCTCGCCCATTGGATCGAGGGGAAGACGGGACGCGCCTTCATCCCCTGGCGGGGATTCTGCCCGACGCACGCCCGCATCCTGCCAGAGGACATCGCGCTGCAGAGGGCCCTGCATCCCGGGGCGACGGTGGTGGCACATCCCGAATGCAGACCGGATGTGACGGCCCTGGCCGATGCGGTTCTCTCCACGGAGGGGATGTGCACCTTCGTCCGCGGGACGTCGGCTGTGGAATTCATCGTCGGCACGGAAGTCGGCATCCTTCACCGCCTGGCAAAGGAGAACCCGGGCAAGCGCTTTTACCCGGCCGCGGAGCACGCCGTCTGCCCGAATATGAAGCGGACCACCCTGGAGAAGGTCTTGCAGACCTTACAGGAACTCTCGCCCGTCGTGGACGTCCCGGAGGAGACGCGCCGTCGGGCGTTCCGGAGCATCGAGCGGATGCTCGCCTATTGACCCTTTTCTTTCGGACGGGCCGCAACGGATCGAAAACGGGCGTCCGAGAAAAGGAGAGGAAGAATGAAACGTATCTACATGGACCATGCCGCCACCACGCCGACCGATCCGGAGGTGGTCCGGGCGATGCTGCCGTTCTGGACGGACGTCTTTGGAAATCCGTCCAGCGTCCATCAGGAAGGTCGGGAGGCCGGACGGGCCGTCGAGGAGGCCCGATCGACCGTTGCCGAAGTCCTTGGGGCCCGTCCGGAGGAGATCGTCTTCACGGCGGGAGGGACGGAGAGTGACAACCTGGCCCTCAAGGGTGTGGCCGATGCGAAAAAAGACAGGGGCCATCATATCATCACGTCGAAGATCGAGCACCATGCCGTTTTGGAGACCTGCCGGTTTCTGGAGGGCAAGGGCTTTCATGTCACATATCTCGACGTCGACGACCGCGGATCCGTCGATCCGGAGGCGGTGCAGCGGGCGATCACGGACGAGACGATCCTCGTCTCCATCATGCATGCAAACAACGAGATCGGAACGATCCAGCCCATCGCCGCCATCGGGCGGATCGTCCGGGAACGCGGCATCGTGTTCCATACCGATGCGGTCCAGACGGCGGGCCACCTGGCGACCAAGGTGGATGAACTGGACGTGGACCTCCTGAGCCTGTCGGCCCACAAGCTTTACGGGCCGAAGGGCGTCGGGGCGCTCTATATCCGGAAGGGGACGAAGATCACCCCGTTCCTCCACGGGGGCGAACAGGAACGGCGGCGGCGGGCCTCCACCCACAACGTTCCCGGCATTGTCGGCCTGGGCCGGGCGATTGCCCTGGCCGAAGCACGCCGAGAGGTGGAAGGACCCAGGCTGACGGCCTTGAGAGACCGCTTGATTGCGGGCATCGTCGGCGGGATCGAGCACACGGTTCTCAACGGCGACCCCCGGGGGCGTCTGCCGAGCAACGTCAGCGTCGCCATCGCGTTTGTGGAAGGGGAGTCCCTGGTCTTGAGTCTGGATATGGAAGGGATCGCCTGCGCCACAGGTTCGGCCTGCACCTCTCAGAGCCTGGAGCCGTCCCATGTCCTGATCGGCATCGGCCTGTCCCACGAACTCGCCCATGGCACCTTGCGGTTCAGTTTGGGAAGACATACGACGGAAGAAGACGTGGACCATGTGCTCGCCGTTCTGCCCGGAATCGTGGCACGCCTGCGGGCCATGTCGCCCCTCTATCAAAAGGAGAAAAAATAATGGAAGCATACAGTGACAAGGTCATGGATCATTTCCGCAACCCGCGCAACGTGGGTGATATCGAGAATCCCGACGGGATCGGCCGAGTCGGCAATCCCGTCTGCGGCGATATCATGGAGCTCTATCTGCGCGTGGAAAAGGACGTCATCACGGATGCCCGTTTCAAGACCTTCGGTTGCGGAGCGGCGATCGCCACCAGTTCAATGGTCACCGAATTGATCAAAAACAAGACCATCGAGGAGGCGGCGAAGATCTCCAACCGGGCGGTGGCGGAGGCGCTGGGCGGGCTTCCCCCCATCAAGATGCACTGTTCCGTCCTGGCCGAGGAGGCCCTGACGAAGGCCATCGAGGATTACCGCGCCAGGAAGAGGGACGCGGGAAAAGAAGGGTAAGCGTCAGTGACGTTCGGAAAGAAGGTGCTGGTGGCGATCAGCGGCGGGGTGGATTCGTCCGTGGCGGCCTGGCTCCTGAAGGACCAGGGATACGACGTGACGGGCGTCACGATGTGCCTGGGCGTCCGGGAGGAGGATGACCGCGTCCGCTGCTGCGGCCGGGAGGCGATCGAGGATGCGCGGCGGGTCTGCGACGTCATCGGCATCCCTCACTATGTGATGGATTTCTCCCCGGACCTGGAAACGGAGGTCGTCGCAAAATTCGTCCGGGAATATCTCCGCGGGCGGACCCCCAATCCGTGCATCGACTGCAACCGGTATCTGAAATTCGGCCGTCTTCTTGCGCAGGCGCGCGCCCTGGGCTTCTCCTTTCTGGCCACGGGACATTACGCCCGGATCCGGTCAGGGCACGGACAGTGGCGTCTGGTGCGCGCCCGGGACCGGAGCAAGGAGCAGACCTATTTCCTCTATCCCATCCCGGCCGCGGACCTGGCATCGATCCTCTTTCCCATGGCCGAACTTACGAAGGACGAGGTCCGGGATCTGGCGCGGCAGGCGGCGCTCCCCGTGGCGGAGAAACCGGAAAGCCAGGACCTGTGCTTCGCTCCCGCCAGCGGCTACGACGACCTGATCCGGGAGAGGGGCGGAGACGTCCGTCCCGGCCCCATCGTGGACCGGCAGGGACGCCAGGTCGGAGAACATCGGGGAACGGTCCACTACACCATCGGCCAGCGGGCGGGACTCAGGATCAGCGCCCCCCGCCCCCTGTACGTCACCGGCATCGACGTGGCCGGGAACCGGATCGTCGTGGGGGGGAAGGCGGACGTCCTCGCCCCCGGGTTGTTCGCCTCCGAGATGAACTGGTTCGCATCGGGTTGTCCGCCGGAGGCCGAGGTGAAGATCCGCTACCGGAAGAGGGCCGTTCCCGGCCGGATCGCGCCGGACGGAGAACGGATCAAAATTACCTTCGCCGAACCCCAGGAGGCCGTCACCCCCGGCCAGGCCGTGGTCCTCTACCGGGGAGACGAGGTCCTGGGCGGCGGGGTGATCGACGAGGTTTTGCAGGCAACGGATGGATGAGCCGAGAAGGGCATCCCCCTTCGCCCGACACGAGGAGATGACACATGAAAGCACTGGAGCAGTCTTTACACATCGACACCCTGGCCCTGCACGGCGGTCAGGAGGCCGATCCGACGACAGGCGCGCGGGCCGTCCCGATCTACCAGACGACATCCTATCAATTCCGGGATTCCCGGCACGCGGCGGACCTCTTCGCCCTGGCCGAGCCGGGCAACATCTACACCCGTCTGATGAACCCGACGACGGACGTCCTGGAAAAGCGGATCGCCCTGATCGATGGCGGGGTCGGCGCCCTGGCCACGGCCAGCGGCCAGGCGGCGATCGTCCTGGCGCTTCTCAACCTCGCCCGGGCCGGCGACGAGGTCGTCTCCACCGACAGCCTCTACGGGGGGACGTACACCCTCTTCCACTACACCTTCCCCCGTCTGGGCGTCCGGGTGCGCTTCGTCCCGTCGAACGACCTGGCCGCCCTGGAGGGCGCCGTCACGGAGCGGACAAAGGCGGTTTACGCCGAGTCCATCGGCAATCCCAAGCTCAACGTGGCCGATCTGGAAGGCATCGCCGCGGTCGCCCACCGGAACGGGGTCCCCTTCGTCCTCGACAATACGGTCTCCCCCTACCTCCTGCGCCCCATCGCGCACGGCGTGGACATCGTCGTGTATTCCGCGACGAAGTTTATCGGCGGCCACGGGACGTCCCTGGGGGGGCTGATCGTCGACTCCGGGAACTTCGACTGGACGAACGGAAAGTTCCCTTTAATCGCCGGGCCCGATCCGAGCTACCACGGGATCGATTTCGTCGAGGCCCTGAAGCCCGCGGGGAACATCGCCTACATCACCAAGGCCCGAGTAAACCTCCTGAGGGACCTGGGGCCGGCCCTGTCGCCCTTCAACGCGTTCCTGTTTCTCCAGGGTCTGGAGACCCTGCACTTGCGGATGCCGCGCCACGCGGAAAACGCCCTGGCCGTCGCTCGTTATCTCGCTCGGCATCCGAAGGTGAGCTGGGTCAACTATCCGGGGCTCCCCGACAGTCCGGAACGGGAGCGGGCGGCGAAGTACCTGCCCCGGGGCGCCGGGGCGATCCTGGGCTTCGGCGTGCAGGGGGGCCTCCCGGCGGGACGGAGATTCATCGATGCACTCAAACTCATCTCCCATCTGGCGAATGTGGGGGACGCCAAGACACTGGCCATCCATCCGGCGTCGACGACGCACCAGCAGTTGTCGCCGGACGAACAACGCGCCACAGGGGTGACGCCCGATTTCATCCGCGTTTCCGTCGGGATCGAGCACATCGACGATATCCTGGCGGACATCGAACAGGCGCTGGCGCAGGGGTAGAAACGTGGAAACCGCGATCGACAGGATTGAAACGCAATATTTCCGCTTTGCCGCGCCGCCGGATCGGATGGTCCTGGAATCCGGACGGCGCCTCGGGCCGATCACCCTGGCCTATGAAACCTACGGGCGGCTGAACCCGGAGCGGTCCAACGCCGTCCTCGTCTGCCACGCCCTCTCGGGGGACGCCCATGCGGCGGGCACAAACGCCGAAGGGCAGCCCGGCTGGTGGGAGGCGATGATCGGTCCGGGCAAGGCCTTCGACACGGATCGGTATTTCGTGATCTGCGCGAACGTCATCGGGGGCTGCAAGGGATCCACCGGCCCCGCGTCCGTCGACCCGGAAACGGGGCAGCCGTATGCCCTGGGCTTTCCGGTGATCACGATCGCCGACATGGTGGAGGCCCAGCGGCATCTGCTCGATCATCTGGGCATCGACCAGCTCCTGTGCGTGGCCGGCGGTTCGATGGGGGGAATGCAGGTCCTTCAGTGGGTGTCGTCCTATCCGGATCGCGTCCGCGCGGCGATCCCCCTGGCCACGGCGCTCAAGCACTCCCCCCAGCAGATTGCCTTCAACGAGGTGATCCGCCAGTCCATCATGGCGGACCCGGCCTGGCGCAAGGGCGATTATTACGCCTACCGCCAGCCGGGAAGGGGCCTGGCCATCGCCCGGATGATCGGTCACATCACGTTCATGAGCGACCAGTCGATGGAGGAGAAGTTTTCGCGGAAACTGAAGAACGGCGGCTACAGCTACAAATTCACCGACGACTTCGAGGTGGAAGGCTACCTGCATTATCGCGGGGACAATTTTGTGAAGCGCTTCGACGCCAATTCGTACCTCTACATCACGAAGGCGATGGATTACTTCGACCTGTCCGACGGGCGCTTCCTGCCGAAGACACGAACGACGGAGACGCGGTTCCTGGTCGTATCCTACACCTCGGACTGGCTCTACCCGTCACAACAGTCCCAGGAGATCGTCCGGCTGCTGAAAAGGCGGCGGATCGCGGCGACGTACTGCGAACTGAAATCCGCCTACGGGCATGACGCGTTTCTGGTGGAGATTGAAGAACAGACCCGGCTCATCGGGAACTTCCTCGGGAATTTATAGGCCCGGCTCCCCGGCCGGGAATTTTTTGAAGGCCATGAAGACAAATCGGAAAGAAGGAGAAACGGACATTCGCCTGGACCACCGGCTCATCTGCGCGCGGATCACGCCGGGGGCGGACGTCTTGGATCTTGGTTGCGGGGATGGGACGTTGATGTCCCTGCTCGTCCGGGAGAAACAGGCCCGGGTCCAGGGGATCGAACTCGACGGCGAAGCGGTGCAGCGGTGCGTCGCGCAGGGATTGATGGTCTTTCAGGGGGATATCGAAGGCGGGCTTAAGGATTTTCCCGACCGGTCCTTCGATGATGTGATCCTCAATCAGAGCATGCAGGAGGTTCGAAAGGTGGATCTCGTCATCCGGGAGGCCCTGCGTGTGGGCCGGCGGGTCATCGTCGGATTTCCCAATTTTGCCCAGTTCCGCTCCCGCTGGACCCTGTTTTTCCGGGGGCGGACCCCGGTCACCCGGGCCCTGCCGCATGACTGGTATGAGACGCCCAACGTCCGCTTCCTGAGCATCCGGGATTTCGAGGTCTTCTGCCGCCACAAGGACTTGACGATCCGGGAGGCGATTTATCTGGGCGACGGAACGGCGATTCGCTGGCGGCCGAACCTGCGCGCCAAGAACGCCATTTTCATCCTGACGAGGTGACCGGGAGCCATGGAGGAGGAACGGGAAGAACGCGGGGAATTCGGGGAGCTTTTGATCTATACGTTCAGCGGCTTTCTGGGCGGGCTGGTCCTGGGAACGGTCCTGGACTGGAAGGGCTTTCAGATGAACGCCGTGGGTCAATGGGCCGTCCGGACCCTGGCGGGCGAAGGCGAAAGTCTGCTGGAAGGGCTGTATGCACTCCGGCGGCGTTTCCAGGCGCGGGTCGGGTCGATGGCCGAGGCGTACGGCTGGGGTAAATTCCTGGGGATGGGCATTCCCTGGGGCATCGATGCGGGCAGTCGGATGCTGGGGATGGACATCTACGGCGTGGAGGGGTTCTACATTGCCTATTTCTACGCCATGAGCGATCAGATCGGCGCCGCCGTGAGCGGCGCCCTTTTTCTCCGCAGGGAAGAGCGAACGTGGTGGGCGGCCATCAAGCGCTACCTTCACCATCCGGTCATGCTGACGGGCCTTTGCGTGATCCTGATCGTCCCCGTCGGCTTGCTGGCGCTTCGCCTCGGCGGTTTCAGCCCGACAACGCAGGTACGCACCGCTCTGGAAACCATCGGTGCGAACCTGTGCTGGCTGCCGCCGCTGATGGGTTGGCTATGGGAAAAGAAGAAAGGAGACTGACATGGGCAGGATCTATACCGACAATGCGCAGTCCATCGGCCATACGCCGCTGGTCCGGCTGAACCATATCAGCCAGGGGACGAAGGCGACCCTCCTGGCCAAGATCGAGGGCCGCAACCCCGCCTATTCGGTCAAGTGCCGGATCGGGGCCGCCATGATCTGGGACGCCGAGGAGCGGGGTCTTTTGAAACCCGGCGTGGAGATCGTGGAGCCCACGAGCGGCAATACCGGGATCGCGCTGGCTTACGTCGCCGCCGCCCGGGGCTACCGCCTCACCCTGACGATGCCGGAGACGATGAGCATCGAGCGCCGCCGGGTCTTGGCCGCCTTGGGCGCCAACCTCATCCTGACGCCCGGGGCCGACGGAATGAAAGGGGCCATCCGGCGGGCGGAGGAGATTGCCACCGCCACGCCGGAACGCTATTTTATGCCCCAGCAGTTCATCAATCCCGCCAACCCGGCCATCCATGAACGGACCACCGGGCCGGAGATTTGGGAGGACACCGACGGCGCCGTGGATGTTCTCGTGGCCGGGGTGGGCACGGGAGGTACGATCACGGGGATTTCGCGATATTGGAAGAAGACCCTGCGGAAACCGCTCGTGTCCGTCGCAGTCGAACCCAGGGAGAGCCCCGTCATTAGCCAGCATCTGGCCGGGGCGGAAATCAGACCCGGATCCCATAAAATCCAGGGCATCGGGGCCGGATTCATCCCCGCGGTTCTCGATCTCACCCTGATCGACCGAGTCGAACCCATTGCCAGCGACGAGGCCGTGCAATTCGCCCGGCGGCTCGCCCGGGAAGAGGGGATCCTTGCCGGAATTTCCAGCGGCGCTTCCGTGGCGGCAGCCGCCCGTCTGGCCGGAGAGGAGGCCTTTGCCGGAAAAACAATCGTGGTCATCCTCCCCGACGCCGGCGAACGCTATCTGTCCACGGTGCTCTTCGAAGGAATCGGGGTCTGAAACAATGTCGCATTTCGATATATCCGCGATCAGCGAAGCCCCGACAAAAACCCGCCGGACGCCGACGGTGTTCCGGACCTTGAAGGAGGATATCCGGACCGTTTTCGAGAAGGACCCGGCCGCACGGAGTCTTGCGGAGGTTCTGACGTGTTACCCCGGACTTCATGCGGTATGGCTGCATCGTCTGGCCCATGCGCTCTGGCGTCGGCAATGGTGGTTCTGGGGTCGGTTTGTCTCTCATATGAGCCGGTTCTTCACGGGGATCGAGATTCATCCCGGGGCGCGGATCGGTCGGCGTTTCTTCATCGATCACGGGTCCGGAGTGGTCATCGGCGAGACCACTGAAATCGGGGACGACGTTCACCTCTATCAGGGAGTCGTTCTCGGCGGTGTCAGCCTGCAGAAGGGGAAAAGGCATCCCGCGATCGGGGATCAGGTGATGATCGGGGCGGGATCGATTGTTCTCGGCCCGGTCACGGTCGGCGCCGGGGCGCGGATCGGGGCGGCATCGCTGGTTGTTCATGACGTCCCCCCGCGGGCGGTCGCCGTCGGCGTGCCGGCGCGCCTGGGATTCGGCTTTTCCGAGGCGGACCTGCGGGAACTCACGGACAGCAAACTTCCCGATCCGATTGCCGAGGCATTCAAATTCTATGGACGTCAGATGGAGACCCTGGAGGAACGACTCAACGAAATCGAGGCGAGGCAGGGCATCCATCCTGCGGATCCGGACAGGCCCGGGGTCGAAAAGAAGCGCAGGATGATGTCCTTCTTTACAGATACGGAAGAGTTCGAAACCGGGGCGGGCATTTAGGTTGTCTCCGCACGCTTACGGAAATACCTTCGATCCATATGCCGATTCTCGCATGTGACCGATCGGGACAGGAAATCCAAGTGGAAAAGATCAGCGGAACGGTCCGGTCCATCAATGTCGCCCCCCGGGTTGGGGTCCGCAAAGATCCCCTGGAACGCGGCCGTTTGATCGCCCAATTCGGCCTGGAAGGCGACGCCCATGCCGGGGACTGGCACCGGCAGGTCAGTCTATTGGCGGAGGAAAGCATCGAGAAGATCCGGCAGAAAGGGCTATCCGTCGTCGCCGGCGACTTTGCCGAGAATATCACGACCTCCGGCCTCGATTTGCCCGCCCTGCCCGTCGGGACGAAGCTCCAGGTTGGGAACGAGGCGATCCTGGAAGTGACCCAGATCGGCAAGGTCTGCCACACACGGTGCCATATCTTCTATGCCGTCGGTGATTGTGTCATGCCCCGGGAGGGGATCTTCGCCCGGATCCTCGTGGGAGGCGATGTCCGGGTTGGGGACGACGTGGGGGTCCTCACGGCAGACTTATGAACAGTTCATGTTCTTTGTGAGATAGAACGAAATAAAATAATAAAGTATGACTTTATTTATGATAGAATGTCGCTGGTGCGGGAGGATTTTTTCTTCATCGGGTCTAAAAATAACATCTATCAAAGGAGGAGCACATGAAGCGCGTAATTTTGATTTTGATGATCTTTTTCTTGTCGGTAGGCCTGGTTTACGGGAAGGACTATGAGGTGGCGAAAAAAGCGGGTGACTTGACGGTCCAGATCAAAATCGACCGGAACCCGCCGATTGCAGGCCAGAATAAAATGGAGGTCGGGATCCAGGACGTCAAAGGCAAGGCGGTGACGGATGCAGTGGTGGCTGTGGAGTACATCATGCCCGCCATGCCCGGAATGCCGGCGATGAATTACAAAGCTAAGACGGTCTTAAAGGGCGTTCGGTATTTAGCGACGCTCGATTTCTCCATGTCGGGTCCTTGGACGGTGAATATCAAGATTCTCCGGGGCGGCAAGACCCAAGCGGTCAAGATCAATGTGGATGTTAAATAGGATCGTTAAAGCGGGCAGTGGGGTTCTGGCATTTCTTTGCCTGGTGGCGTCAGTTGCCGCCCAGGACCTGAGTCTTGCCGATATGATCGACGAAGCGCTCCGGAACAACCCGGACATCTGTGCCTCCCAAGCTCGTATCGATGCGGCCCGCTACAGGATACCACAGGCGAAAAGTCTCCCTGATCCCATGTTAATGTTCGGTTACCAGAACGAGGGTTTCAACCGTTACACCTATGGCGAGATGGAGGGCGCTCAGTGGATGTTCTCGGCGTCGCAGCAGATCTTTTTCCCCGGTAAACGTGCACTGAAAGGGGAGATGGCCGTGCGGGATGCCGAGAGCCTGGAGGTCATGCACGAACTCCTGAAACTCAAAATCGCCGCACGGATTCAGGAACTTTATTTCGACCTCTTCTATGCATACAAAAATATCGATCTGCTTACCGGAAAACGAGATCTCCTCGTGAAGATTGAAGCATTAACCCTGTCGCGGTATAGTACCGCAAAGGCGATGCAGCAGGAAGTGCTGATGGCCCAGACGGAGAAATACATGCTCATGGAAAAGGAGGAAATGTTCCGTCAGAAGATACAGTCCATCGAGGCAATGCTCGGGGCAGTGCTTGGCCGGAAGCAAGGAACGTTTTTCGGGCGGCCGATGGACCCCGCGTATCGGCCCTTCCTAACTGATGCCGATCAAGCAGTCAAGATGGCCCTCGAACATTCACCTGAAATAACATCCCGCAACAAAATGATCGACGCCGCTCAGGTTAAACTCCGAATGGCAGAGCGGGAATATTACCCGGATTTCGAAGTCAACGCGAGCTACTTCAATCGCTCGGGTGACTTCAAAGACATGTGGAGCGCCACGACAACGATCAATATCCCGCTGTATTACAAGACCAAACAGGAACCGGCAGTCCTTGAGGCGAAGGCGGCGCTCGCCCAGGCGCAAGGAGAACTTGAAGCGGTGAAACTCATGATTGCAGCGGCGGTCCGGGACAATCTTGCCATGATACGATCGGCGGATAGGCTGATGGACCTTTACAAGGGCGCGCTTATTCCAAGGAATGCTCAGGAGGTTGAGTTGGCGCTGTCGGGCTATGCCACAGGAAGAACGGAGGCCGCCTTCGTGATCTCACAGGTGAAGACCCTGCTGGATTACGAAACGCTTTACTGGGGGCAGTTTACCGAACGGGGAAAAGCGATCGCGCGGCTCCATGCGATTACTGCGGCAACGGTTGGAGGCGAGAAAAAATGAAGCTGAAGGTTTCTATCCCGATTTTGTGGGGTCTCGGCGTTCTGGGTGTGTCAAGCCTCCTATGGGGGGAAATGGCCGCTGCCTCCGTTGCTTTAGCCCAAGGTCACGCCGGGCATAGTAGTCAGACGGTGCCCTTGCCTACCGAGAAGTTCAAGACCGTTAAACAGAGGGTCAAGGCGCTGCCTTCACCTGAAGATGTGGCGGAGGAGCCGCCACAGGTCGAAATCACCCCGGAACAGCAGCAGGCGATCGGCGTCAAGACAGTCCGAGTTGCGGTGAAACCCATCCGGAAAGTCATCCGGACAGTGGGGCGGATCGAAGCCGATGAACGAAGGCTGGCCACGGTCAATGCAAAGGTCGAGGGCTGGATTGAGAAGCTCTATGTCGATTATACCGGACGCGTTGTGAAAAAAGGAGAGCCGCTGGCAGAACTTTACAGTCCGGAACTCCTTGCGACGCAGCAGGAGTTCCTCGGGATCCTAAAGTGGGTAGGAAAGCAAACATCGGATTCTGCTCTTCCAGGAGCCGATCATGCCGGACATGAAGGCGCTCCACCCGCAGTGCCGCCGGTCGATTCCACCCGGACATCCGGCGCCGTACCCCATGTGCAGCGGATGATCGAACAGGATGCCTCCGCAACGCTCGATGCCGCCCGGCAGCGCCTCCGCCTCTGGGACATCTCCGAGGCGCAGATCAGAAGGATCGAGGAAACGGGCCGGCCGATCCGGACGCTGACGCTTTACAGTCCGGTCGACGGGACGATCACCCAGAAGATGGCCGTCCTCGGGATGCGGGTCATGCCGGGAGAGAAACTCTTTGATATCGAAGATCTTTCCACCCTCTGGGTCATCGCCGACATCTACGAATACGAATTGCCGCTGATCCGTGTCGGCCAGCAGGCGCGACTCACGCTTGGTGCACTGCCGGGCCGGGAACTTGTATCGCGGATCGACTATCTCTATCCCACCATTAGTGCGGACTCCCGGACGGCGAAGGTCCGCCTGACGCTGCCCAATCCGGGCGGCCGGTTCAAGCCACAGATGTTCATGAATGTGGAGATCCGGATCGATTCCGGCCGGAGGCTCGCGATTCCAGAATCAGCCGTCATCGACACCGGCCGCGGGCAGGTGGTCTATGTGGACCGGGGAGGCGGCGCATTCGAGCCGCGTGAGGTGCAACTGGGTCTCCGGGCGGACGGTTTCGCCGAAGTCCTGCGCGGCCTCAAGGCGGGGGAAAAGGTCGCCGCCGCCGCCAATTTCCTCATCGATTCCGAGGCCCAGCTCAAAGGTGTAAAACCTCTCCGTCGTCCGTAGCGGCAACGCGATGTCTATGGCGGTATCGCGTGCGCCATCCTTATGTCCCTCGGGGTGATTGGGAGCCGACGACTGAATTCAGGATATATTGATGATCGCCAAAATCATCGCGTTGAGCGCCCGGAATAAATTTATCGTCTTTTTCGCGATGCTCTTTGCGCTTCTCTGGGGTTACTGGGCGTTGCAGAACATGCCGCTCGACGCGATCCCGGATCTGAGCGACACGCAGGTGATCATCTATACGGAATGGGCGGGCCGGAGTCCGGACCTGGTCGAGGACCAGATCACCTACCCGATCACCTCGACCCTGCTCGCGGCCCCGAAGGTCCAGGCCGTCCGCGGGTTTTCCTACCTCGGCAGCTCCTTCATCTACGTCATCTTCAAGGAAGGGACCGATATCTACTGGGCCCGGAGCCGGATTCTGGAGTATCTCCAGGCGGTGAAGAACAAGATCCCCGCCGACGTCAATCCGGTGCTCGGTCCCGATGCGACGAGCCTGGGCTGGGGATTCTCCTACGCCGTCGTCGATGAGACCGGCGGCCACGACCTGTCCGAACTTCGATCGATCCAGGACTATATCGTCAAGCTTGGCCTGGAGAGCGTCCCCGGCGTCTCCCAGGTGGCGAGCATCGGCGGGTTCGTGAAGCAGTACCAGGTGACCGTCGATCCGAATCGCCTGTCCGCCTACAACATCCCGATCACGAAGGTCATGGAGGCCGTTCGCAAGAGCAACCGGGATGTCGAGGGCCGGGTGCTCGAATTCTCCGGCGTCGAATACATGGTCCGCGGCCGGGGCTATATCCAGGACATCAAGGATCTGGAAGACACTGCCGTAGGGGCGAGCCCGGCCGGAACGCCGATTTTCTTAAAGGACGTGGCCCGCGTCCAGCTCGGTCCGGAGATCCGCCGGGGATTGGCGGACTTGGACGGGAAGGGGGAAGTGGCCGGAGGGATCGTCGTCGTCCGGTTCGGAGAGAATGTCTTGAACGTCATCGAGC
This sequence comes from Syntrophaceae bacterium UBA2251, assembly GCA_002347815.1. Taxonomy (GTDB): domain Bacteria; phylum Desulfobacterota; class Syntrophia; order Syntrophales; family UBA2251; genus UBA2251. The sequence goes on along the minus strand of DDXV01000021.1, from coordinate 20,334 downwards.
GGGTCAAGGCGAAGATCAAAAGCGACATCGCCCCGAGCCTCCCGAAAGGCGTCCGGATCGTCACGACCTACGACCGCTCGGACCTCATCCGGCGTTCGATCGATACGCTGAAGGATGAGATCCTTAAGCTGGTCCTGGCCGTCAGCATCGTCTGTTTGATCTTTCTCTTCCACCTGCCGAGCGCTCTGGTCGTGATTGTGACGCTCCCGATCGCCATCCTGATATCGTTCATTTGCATGTATTATCTTGGTGTTACGTCCAATATCATGAGCCTCTCCGGCATTGCGATCGCGATCGGGGCGATGGTGGACGCCGCGATCATCATGGTGGAGAACGCCCACAAGAAGCTCGAAGCGTGGGAGAAAGAGGGACGACCCGGCAACAGGGCCGACGTGATCATTGCGGCGGCCCAAGAGGTAGGGCCGTCGCTCTTCTTTTCGCTCCTCGTCATCACGGTCGGATTCCTGCCGGTCTTTACGCTGGAGGCCCAGGCCGGCCGGCTGTTCAAGCCCCTGGCCTATACGAAGACCTTCGCGATGCTGTTCTCCTCCTTCCTTGCGGTCACGCTGACGCCGGTGCTGATGGCGCTTTTCATCCGGGGCAAGATTCGGCCCGAAGAGCGGAATCCCGTCAGTTTCGTCCTGCACAAGCTGTATGAACCCGTCGCCCGTTTTGCGATCCGCTTCCGGAAAACGGTGATCGTCGTCGCCGTCGTCATTATGGCGATGACGGCCTATCCCTTTCTCAAGCTCGGCTCGGAATTCATGCCGCCGCTCTATGAAGGCACGCTCTTCTACATGCCCGTCACGATGCCCGGGGCGTCCATCTCCGAAGTGTCGGTACTGCTTCAGATGCAGGACAAGATCCTGAAGAAGTTCCCGGAGGTTGCCCAGGTCTTCGGCAAGGCCGGCCGGGCCGAGACGGCCACGGATCCGGCGCCGCTCGAGATGTTCGAGACGGTGATCAACTTGAAACCGGAGAAGGAGTGGCGCACGGGAATGACCGTCGAGAAGCTTAAGGACGAGATGAACGACGCCCTTGCGATCCCCGGCGTATCCAATTCCTTCACAATGCCGATCAAGGCCCGGATCGACATGCTTGCCACCGGCATCCGCACCCCCGTCGGGGTCAAGATTTTGGGACCGAATCTGGACGAGATCGAGAAGATCGGCCTGGCCTTGGAGGAGCGGCTGCGGGAGGTTCCGGGCACCCGGAGCGTGTATGCGGAGCGGGTCACGACCGGGTATTTTCTCGATATCGTGATCAAGAAAAACGAGGCGGCGCGCTACGGCCTGACGGTGGACGACATCGGGGAGGTGATCCAGGCCGCCGTCGGCGGGATGAACCTGACGACGACGGTCGAAGGGCGGGCGCGCTATCCGGTGAATGTCCGGTATCCCAGGGAATTGCGGAACGATGTAGACAAGCTCAAGCGGATCCTCGTGCCGGTCATGATGACGAACCGTCCCGCCACCGCCCCGACCTCCGGTATGGCTGTCGCGCCGGAGGCGTTGCAAGTCCCGCTGGGCGATGTGGCGGATTTCCGGATCATCAAAGGACCGACCGCGATCAAGAGCGAGGAAGGGTTGCTTGCGGCATATGTCTTCGTGGACGTCACCGGCCGGGACATGGGCGGCTACGTTGAAGAGGCAAAGAAAAAAGCGGCGACCATGAACATCCCGGCGGGCTACCGCCTGACCTGGAGCGGCGAATACGAATATTTAGTTTCGACCCACGAGCGGTTGAAGATGGTGATCCCGCTGACCCTGCTCATCATCTTCGTCATCATCTACTTAAACACGCGCTCGGCGTTAAAAACGGCGATTGTTCTGCTGGCCGTGCCCTTTTCGCTGGTCGGCTCGTTCTGGCTCCTGTATTTCCTCAACTACAACATGAGCATCGCCGTCTGGGTGGGGATCATCGCCTTGGCCGGTCTCGACGCGGAGACGGGCGTCGTGATGCTCCTGTACCTCGATCTCGCCTATGAGCAGTGGAAGAAAGAGGGAAAGATGCGCAACGTCGCCGATCTGACCGAGAGCATCATGCACGGGGCCGTGAAACGCATCCGCCCGAAGATCATGACGGTCTCCGTGATCCTGGCCGGTCTCATTCCGATCCTCTTCAGCCACGGCACCGGCGCCGACATCATGAAGCGGATCGCCGCCCCGATGGTCGGCGGCGTGATCACTTCCGCGATCCTGGAACTTGTCATCTACCCCGCTATCTATCGTATCTGGCGGGGCCAGGGTATAGAAGAAAAAGGCGCAACCCTCTCGGATGGGTCGTTTGAAGAGGAACAGGCCGAGGAAATGAAGGGAGGTCCTGGGCCGTTCCCTTTCCCGGGACGCCGGCCCGGGTCTAAAAATGACCCGTTGATCTGACTGAAAGATCAAAGAACTTTTCCCAAAAAAGACGCATCTATGGTCACGGGCCAGAGCCTGACGCAGAGGTAAATAGAAGAAATGTCCGAATATTTCTATACCAATCGCTCGGCCCCGGCGTAGACAACGCCGGCGTTGCTCCGCACATAGCCCAGGAGCGTGACGTTGTACTCGCGGGCGAGATTGACCGCGGCAGCGGTGGGGGTGGACCGGGAAACCAGGATCGGCACACCGAGCCGGATGACCTTGGTGATGATTTCGGAAGAGACCCGTCCGCTGACGAACATCATGCCGCTGTCGACCAAATCCATTCTGCCGTTTCGTAACAGCACGCCAGCTATTTTGTCGAAACAGTTGTGCCGCCCGATATCCTCGTTGAAGACGGAGAAGGCGTCGTGCTGGAACAGGACGCTGTGGACGCCGCCGATCTCGCGATAAACCTCGGAGCGTCGTTCGAAGTCTTTCATGGAACCCAGGATCATCCGGAGCGGGTATCGGTTCCGGTTCGCGACCCGCAGAAACTTCTCATGCTTCATGGGATTGATGTAGGTGAAGCATCTGCCGCATCCGGACGTGACACTGCGCAGGCTTTCGCATTTCTCGACCGATCTTCCGGGTGCCAGGTCGATCATCACGGCAAAGAGGCGTTCGTTATAGGTGATAGACACGACATCGGTCATCGTATCGATCACGCCTTCGCTGTAGAGAAACCCCAGGGCCAGCTCTTCGGTCAACTGGTTGAGACACAGGAGGGAGGCGTACTCCGTGCCGTTGATATAGATCTTCAGCGATATTTCTCCGATCACGCATTTTTCCGCCCCGTGCAAGCGAACGCCGTCTTCGTCGGAAACGATCTCCTGGACGGAAAAATAACTGTATAATCGTTCGTCCATGGTTTGACCCCCTTCATGAGATCCCCAATTGAGTTCAGACATGCTATACCGGTCAACCTTTTTAATCAAGATGATGCGGAACGGATCCGGGTTGCGATCCTTGGCGGACAGCGTTTGGATTCCCTGTTGACAGGTGCGGACGGCGCCGGTAAAAGGGGCTGAAGGGTAACGGGTACGGGCGGGGAGAGACAGCCATGAAATGGACGGGGAAGCGCGTGGCCCTGGCATTGGGCGGCGGAGGCGTCCGCGGGTTCTGCCATATCGGCGTCCTCCGGGTCCTGGAACGGGAGGACATTCCGATCGACCTGATCGTGGGGACCAGCGCCGGCGCGCTGATCGGGGGGGCCTACGCGAGCGGCCAGTCCCCCCGGGATATCCAGGCCAAGGTCGATGCCTATCTGTCGAGTCCCGAGTTCGACGCCTCCACGCTGAAATCCATCGGACTGGCGATCTCGCCGGATCAGAAGGGCCGCTGGCGAAAGGCTCGGGCCTTCGTCCTGAACCGTTTTCACCTCGTCCGGGCCTTTTTCCGGCCGGCGGTGCTCCCCACCGAGGATTTCCGTTCGCTCATCGATTATTTCCTCCCGGAGGGCGACATCCGCGAAACCCGCGTTCCCTTCCGGGCGGTCGCCACCGACCTGATCACGGGGAAGCAGGTCGTCTTTTCAGAGGGTCCGCTCCGTCAGGCCGTGCTGGCCAGTTGCGCCGTTCCGGGTGCGGTGGAGCCGGTCCGGCAGGGGGAGTGGCTCCTGGCCGACGGCGGCATCACGAGCCTCGTCCCCGTGCACGCGGCGCGCGCGGCGGGGGCGGACGTCGTGATTGCCGTGATGGTGGATCGGGAACTGACGCCCGACGGCAACATGGCGACGGCACAGGGCATCATCCAGCGCGCCGGGGAAATCGCGGCCAACACACTCGAGGCCACGGAACTCGCGGGGGCGGACGTGATCATCCGTCCCGACGTGGGCGATCTGCACTGGATGGACTTCAGCCGGGCGGGGGAACTCGTCCGGAAGGGGGAAGAGGCCGCCCGCGCGGCCCTGAAGCAGATCGACGCCTCCCTGCCCCTGTACCGGCGGATCTCCCGCTTGGGCCGCCGCATCTTCAAGGGATGAATCCTTGACGGACCCGAACCCCACCAGACCCGCCTTCCTGAAGATCGCCCACCGGGGCTATTCGTTGCGGTACCCCGAAAATACACTCCCGGCGTTCGAGGCGGCCGTCGCGGCCGGAGCGGACGTGATCGAGCTCGACATCCGTCTCTCGCGGGACGGCGAACTCGTCGTGATCCACGACGCGACGGTCGACCGCACCTCGAACGGCCGGGGGCGGGTGGCCGATCTGTCCCTGGCCGAACTCCGGCGCTTCAGCTACGCCAACGGCATGTCCGCGTTCGGCGCGGTCCCGATCCCGACCCTGGCGGAGGTGATCGACCGCGTCGGGGCGCAGGTGACGCTGAACGTCGAGATCAAGGGCCGCCGGTCGGGATCCGCCGGGATGGAGCGCGCGCTGGCAGCGCTTCTACGGCGGAAGGGGGCCGTCGACCGCGTCATTGTCTCGGCCTTCGACCGGCGGGTACTGGCCGGGGTGAAACGGGCGGACGGACAGGTGAGGACCGGCCTGCTCCATGATCGGGCCTGGAAGCGGTTCCGCGAAGACGTGCGGAAGCTCGGCGTCTACAGCGTTCACCCGAGGCTCAGCGCAATCGACGCAGAGGCGCTGCGGTGGGTCCATTCCGAGGGGGTCCGGGTGTTTCCCTGGGTGGCGAAGGACCGGGGAGATGTCGATCGATGCCGGGCGGCGGACTTCATCGACGGCGTGATGGTCAACGACCTCGCCCTGTTCGGAGACGCAAGCCACCGCGGTCACAACCCAGATAGGACTTGATAAAATCGACCGGGAGTTGTAGAAAACCGTCAGAAGATCAGCGGGAGGCACGGGCATGTACTGGGAAAAAGAGATCGAAACGATGGATCGGACCGCGCTGGAGCGGATGCAGGTCGAACGGTTGACCCAAACCCTCGAACGCGCGTCCCGCTCGCCCTACTACGCGGAGCGGCTCAAGGCCGCCGGGGCGGATGCCCTGAGCGTCCGGACCGTCGCCGATGTCGCGAAACTCCCCCTGACCACCAAGGACGATCTCCGTGAACACTCGCCCTACGGATTTCTCGCCGTGGAGCGGGACGAACTGATCCGCATGCATTCGTCCTCCGGGACGACGGGCCGGGCCACGGTGATCTTTCACACGGCGGGCGACATCGCCGCCTGGACCAACATCGTCGCCCGCTCGATGTACATGACCGGCATGCGCCGGTCCGACGTCTTCCAGAACATGATGACCTACGGCCTGTTCACCGGCGGCCTGGGGTTCCATTACGGGGCGGAGAAGATCGGCGCCCTCGTCATTCCGGCCGGCGCCGGCAACAGCAAGCGCCAGATCCAGCTCATGCGGGATTTCGCGACGACGGTGATCCACATCATCCCCAGTTATGTCCTGCACCTGTCCACGGTGTTCGAGGAGCTCGGCGTCGATCCCCGCCGGGATACCCAGGTGAAGATCGCCTTCATCGGCGCCGAACCGCACTCGGAGAAGATGCGCCAGAAGATCGAGGCGTTCTACGGATTCAAGGCCTTCAACTCCTACGGATTGTCGGAGATGAACGGTCCGGGCGTGGCCTTCGAATGTCCCGAACAGAACGGAATGCATCTCTGGGAGGACAACTACATCCTCGAGATCGTCGATCCGGACACGCTGAAGCCGCTTCCGGACGGGGAAGAGGGAGAAATGGTTCTGACGACGCTCCTGCGGGAGGGGATGCCCATTGTCCGTTACCGGACGAAGGACCTGACCCGGGTCATCCCGGGACCCTGCCCCTGCGGACGCACGCACCGGCGGATCGATCGGATCAAGGGCCGGACGGACGACATGCTGATCCTGAAGGGCGTCAACATCTTCCCCATCCAGATCGAGAAGAAACTGATGGACATCCCCGGCGTCGGACAGAATTTCCTGATCGTTCTCGACCGGGAGGGGTACAACGACCACATGACCGTCAAGGTGGAGGTCAACCGGGAATTCTTCCTGGGGGATCTGAAGCAACTGGAGGGCCTGCGGCGAAGGATCGTCGAAGACCTCAAAAGCGCCATCCTCATCACGCCGAAGGTCGATCTGGTCGAGCCGGGCAGCCTGCCGAAGGGCGAGGGGAAGGCGGTCCGGGTCGTGGACAACCGCAAGGACTGATCTTCGGCGGCGCCGCCCCGCGAAACCCGAACGTCTCAGGGAGGGTCGAACCATGATTGCCCAGCAGATTTCCATTTTTGCGGAAAACAAACCCGGCCGGTTGGCGGCGGTTACCCGCATTCTGGCCGCGGAAAAGATCAACATCCGGGCGACGAACATCACCACGGCGGATACCTTCGGGGTGATCAACTTCATCGTGGATGATCCCAGGCGCGCCGCGAAGGCCCTCACCCAGGCCGGAATGACGGTGCAGCTCCGCGACGTTCTGGCCGTCCTGCTCGAGGACAAGCCCGGCGGACTCGACCGGCTGACCCAGCTTCTGGCCCGTGAAGCGGTCAACATCAACAACGCCTATGGCTTCGTCCTCGAGGGCAGCAAGAAGGCCGTTTTCGTCGTCGATGTCGACCAGATGGACAAGACGGACGAGCTCCTCCGGAAGCACGGCATACAGACCCTCGATACGGAGGCCCTGTCGGCGATCGAACCCTTTCATTACCTCAATTACTGAAGGCGGCGAGGAGTCGGAACATGACGGAAAAAGACAAAGGGCATTTTGCGGACAAGCACCGGGGAGAGCGGTCGGTGAGCCCGGCGCTCGCGGCGGCGATTCGGGAAAAGACGGACGCGGGCAAGATCTCCTGCCGGCGCGCCGAAACGATCTGCCGCGAGATGGATGTCACGATGGGCGAAGTCGGCAAGGCGGCGGACCTCATGGAGGTCGTGATCACGAAGTGCCAGCTCGGTCTGTTCGGCTTTGCGCCCGACCGGAAGGCCGTCAAGCCCGCCGCCGGGGTTTCTCCGGAGCTCGAGACGGACATCCGGGCCGCATGCGTCGACGGTCGCCTCCCCTGCCGCTCCGCCTGGGACATCGCGGCACGTCACCGGATTCCCAAAATGGACATTTCCGCGGCCTGCGAAGCCCTGAAGATCAAGGTCAAGCCCTGCCAGTTGGGGGCCTTTTAGGCGGGCGCGGGAAATCGGGCGGGGCTCTGCGGCGTGCCGGCGGGAGGGCGCGGCCGTTTCGAGGATACGGCCCGACGCCTCAGGGCGGGGTTCCCGGACGGCGCTTCAGGTAGGCGCGGACGATCCGCCCCATGCGGTCGGCGTTTTCACGGGCGGTGGCGGCGATCTGCGCCGGGGTCGGCGGCGTTTCCACAAGCCCGTGACCGTAATTGTCGACGGAGCACAGGGAGCCGTAGGCGAGTTCGAGTTCGCACGCGATGACGGCCTCGCCGGCCATGGTCATGCCGACCACATCGGCGAAGGCGGCCATCATCGCGATCTCCGCCCGGGTTTCCAGACGCGGGCCCGTTGTCTGCCAGTAGATCCCCGACGCCATCACCTCGATTCCGGCGGCCCCCGCCGCGGCAATCAGCCGTTGTCGCACCGGTTCGTCAAGGCCGGGGACGACGTGGACCGGCCGGTCAGAGAAGACCGTGGACGTTCCGTAGAGCTCGATGAAGTCGTGCGGAACGACGATGGCGCCCGGCGCCAGGCGCGTCTTCAGGGAGCCGACGGAATTCAGGCCGATGACCTCCGTGCAGCCCAGATCCTTGAGGGCCTTCAGATTCGCCGGGTGGTTGATCCGGTGGGGGAGGATGTAGCCGTCCGGGTCCAGGCCGTGGCGTCCGATGTACGCCAGTGTTTCCGACACGTGGACCGTCGCCGTCCCGAAGGCCGTTTCCAAGACCTGCGGCCTCAGGTTGCGGAAGGGTTCGAGGTGCTTGAGTGCGGCGCCGGAGATGAAGCCGATGCGGGACATGGGGGGTGACCTCCCGGGACAGGAATCATGCAGCATCGTTTAACAGAAGCGCGCCCGGTTGTCAAAGGCCGGGGCGTCGAAATAGGGTTTGACATCCGGCAAAATTGTGTGAGATATGTTGCCAGCCCCGGGTGCGCCGCGGTCGGGCCCCGCCGGGGCGGGCGGCGGAACGGGAAGGTTTGAGTGCAAGAAAGGGAGGTGGAAGGGACGCCATGGGAAAAGAGGACTTGATCATCCATGTCACCGACGCGGATTTCGATGGCGAGGTCATCAAGGCGGACAAACCGGCCCTGGTCGATTTCTGGGCGCCGTGGTGCGGACCCTGCAAGGCGATCGCGCCGCTCGTGGAAGCGCTGGCGGAGGAAAACCGCGATCGGCTCAAGGTCGCCAAGGTCAACGTGGACGACAACCCGAACACAGCCTCCGCCTACGGGATCCGGAGCATTCCGACCCTCCTGCTGTTCAAGGAGGGAAAGCTCGTCGATACCCTGATCGGTATGGTTCCCAAAGACCGCCTGGAGGCGTTCGTGGGGAAAGCCTTTCAGCCGTGATCGGCCGGTGGAAAGAGAAGATCCCGGCCCGCACGGGCCGGGAAACGGTGGATGGACGGCGGCGCGGCGCGATGTGGAAGGCCGGTCTGCTGGTGGTCGTGCTCGTCCTCCTCGCGGGTTGCGGTTGGTTCCGCCACCAGGACATGTCCCGGGCGACGCCCGAGGGGCTCTACCGTCAGGGCTTCGAGGATTATCAGGCCGGCCGGTACGAAAAGGCCATCGACAACTTCCAGCGCGTCAAGGAGCAGCACCCCCTGAGCCCCCTGGCCCTGCTTGCGGAGCTGGGCATTGCCGACGCCCATTTCAGCGACAAGAATTACGTGGAGGCGGAGGCGGCCTACACGGAATTTGCCGGGCTTCATCCGACCAACGACAACCTGCCGTACGTCTTCTACCAGATCGGCATGTGCCACTACAACCAGATGTCGACGATCGACCGGGATCAGTCGGAGACGGTCCGGGCGCAGCGGGAATTCGAGCGCCTGATCGCCCGCTTCCCGGACAGCCGGTTCGCCTTCATGGCCGAAAAGAAGTTGATCGACTGCCGGCGGAACCTCGCCGAGCAGGAGTTCTACGTCGGCCGGTTTTATTTCCGGTCGAAGCGATACGCGGCCGCCCTGAAACGGTTCGAGGGGATTGCGCGGGATTACGCGAACCTCGGACTGGACTACAAGGTGGATTATTTCCTCCGGGAAACCCGTCGCCGCCTCGCCGAGGAGGAGACCCAAAAGAAGGCCATGGGCCTGACCGACACCGCCCCCGCTGCCGCCCCAACCCCCTGAGGTTTTTTGAAGAACCGCATTCAGTGTCCCTGCCGGATGCCGCGGAGGGCCTCGGCCGTCATGGCCTCCGGTGTCGTTCCGGTGTCGACGGCGATATGGACGCCGGACGCCCAGCCGGACATGGGGTCGAAATTCGCCCGCTGGGCCTCGAAGATGTCCCAGCGGCCGTCCGAAGGTTCATCCGCGTCCGCCCCGCGAACATCGAGCCTCCGGCGGATCACCGCCTCGGGACAGCGGCACTCCAGGATGTGAAACGCCGCCCCGTACCGCCGGGCCAGCGCCTCGGCCCGGCGCCGTTCGTCCTCCCGTTTGTACGACGCGTCGATGATGACGGAGCCGCCCGCCGCCAGGAGGTCTTCGGCGCGCCGCAGGGCCTCGGCGTAGGTCTCGCGTGAAACGTCGTCCGCGTAGATCCCCTGTCCGAAGTCTTCCGGGTGCCGGTCCGTCGGCTTGAGGGCGAGGCGCTCCTTGCGCAGGACGTCCATCCGGAGGGTCTCCGCGCCCAGGCGCGGGGCGAGGTTCCGGGCCAGCACGCTCTTGCCCGTGCCCATGAGGCCGGCGACCAGGATCAGGGCCGGCCGCTCCAGGCGAGCGGCACAGGTGTAGGCGAGATCGAAATAGCGTGCGGCCGTCCGTGCCGCTTCCTCCCGCTCCGGGGCCGCGATGGCGTCGTCGTCGAGGCGGAAGCCCACCACCTTGCCGCGCACGTAGGCGTAATAGCACTTGTAGAAGTGGAGCAGGGTCCGGATCTCGTCGTCGCCCGTGCAGCGGATGTAAGCCGCCACGAAGTGAACGGCCTCGTCGGCGTAGCCGTTGAAATCCAGATCCATGGCCAGAAAGGCGACCTCCGCCGCCACGTCCTCATACCGGAACCGGTCGTTGAACTCGATGCAGTCGAAGATCAGGATGTCGTCGGCGATCAGGATGTGTTCGAGGTGCAAATCGCCGTGGCAGTCCCGGATCCGGTGCTGGGCGACCCTCCGATCGAACAGCGACCGTTCCCGCTCCAGGAAGCCCATGGCGTAGGCGCGGATGAACCGGTATTGCTCGGGCGGGATCGTCCGGCCGATGAACGGCTCCGTCTGGTCGAAATTCTCCTCGTGATTGCGCCGGATCGTTTCGATTCCGCCGATCCGGTCGATCTCGCCGCCCGTCTCGGCCTCCGCGTGGAAGAGGGCGACCCGGCGCGCAACCGCCTCCAGCATCTCCGGCCGGGCCTGGCCCTCCTGCAGGAGTTTTTTCAGCATCCGTTCCTGGGGAAGGCGACGCATCCTGACGGCATACTCGATGACGGGTCCCGGTCCGCCCAGCGCCGGTTCTCCACTGGGGCCGGCCGTGATGGCCACGACCTCCAGATACGCCCGCGGGGCCAGGCGGCGGTTCAGGCGGAGTTCCTCGTCGCAGTAGTGCCGGCGCTTCTCCAGCGTCGTGAAGTCGAGGAACCCGAAATTCACCGCCTTCTTCACCTTGTAAACGACGTCTCCGGCGATGAAGATCGTGGAGATGTGGGTCTGGACCACCTCGACCGTCTCGGGGCGGTGGGGGTAGAACTCCGGCCGGCTCATGGCGGCGACGAGTGGCGGGTGCGTCATGGGGAAGTCTCCTGAAGGTCGGTCCGGCCGCTCAACTGGCCGCAGGCGGCGAGGATGTCGCCGCCCTTGCTCGCGCGGAGGATGGCCGTATAGTGGTTGCGGAGCAGAATGCCCTGGAAGGCGCTGATCCTTTCGGGCGTGGGGGTGCGGAAGGGGGCGCCGGGAAATTCGTTGAAGGCGATCAGGTTGAGCTTGCAGCGCAGGCCCTTGAGCAGACGGCACAAGGCTTCGGCGTCCGCGGGCGCGTCGTTGATGCCGTCCAGAAGGATGTACTCGAAGGTGAGCATGCGCCGGCCGGGCATGGGGTAGTCCCGGCAGGCCTTAAGCAACCTGGCGAGAGGGTATTTCCGGTTGACGGGCATCAGCCGGCTTCGCCGTTCGTCGTCGGGGGCGTTCAGGGAGATGGCGAGGTTGACGCAGACGTCCCGGCCCAGCTGTTCGATCCCGGGGGCCAGGCCGCACGTGGAGACGGTGACCTTCCGGCTGGAGAAGCCGTGTCCGTAATCGGAGGTGAGGATGCGGATGGCCTTGACCGTGTTGTCATAGTTGGCCAGGGGTTCCCCCATGCCCATCATGACCAGGTTCTTGATGTCCGGACCTTCGGGGGTCCGGAGCTTGAGGACCGTGAGCTGCCCCGCGATTTCCGCGGGGGTGAGCTGCCTCCGGAACCCGAGTTTTCCCGTCAGGCAGAAGCGGCAGCCCATCCGGCATCCGGCCTGTGTGGAGACGCAGACGGTCCAGTGGTTTTTGCCCGGGATGAGAACGCTCTCGATGCGCTCGCCGTCCGCGAGACGGAAAAGGGCCTTCTTCGTCCCGTCCCGTGAAACCTGCGTCTCGGCCAGTTCGGGCAGATCCAGCCGCGCCCGGGCGCCGATATCCGCACGAAAATCCTTGGCCAGCGTGGTCATGCCTGCGAAGTCCGTGACCCCGAAGGCGTGCACCCACCTCATGATCTGGCGGGCCCGGTAGGCCTCCTTGCCCATGCCGGCGAGGAAGGCCTCCAGTTCCTCCAGCGTCAGGTCCCGCAGGTTCGGCCTATCCATGGAGCTTTCGCTGCAACCTCTCGGCGATGGCCAGAATGAAGGCCTCCGTGGAGACCTTCCGGTTGTCGGGGGACGGGTCCGCGACGGCGAGGAGATCCCCCGTCATGACGCCCGCCTCGACCGTTTCGAGGGCGGCCGCCTCGAGCGCGTCGGCGAAGGCGACCACCTCCGGTGTGCCGTCCAGTTCACCGCGCTTGCGGAGACCCCCGGTCCAGGCGAAGATCAGCGCCATGGAATTGGTCGAGGTCTCCTCGCCTGCCAGGTGCTTGTAGTAATGCTTCTGGACGGTGCCGTGCGCCGCCTCGTATTCGTAGTAGCCGTGCGGCGACACGAGGACGGACGTCATCATGGCGAGGCTGCCGAAGGCCGTGGCCACCATGTCGGACATGACGTCGCCATCGTAGTTCTTCAGCGCCCACAGGACGCCTCCCTCGGAGCGGATGATCCGGGCGACCGCGTCGTCGATGAGCGTGAAGAAATATTCGATCCCCGCCTCCTGGAACCTGTCCTTCCAGCGCGCCTCGTACTCCCGGTCGAAGATCTCGCGGAACCGGGCGTCGTAGACCTTGGAGATGGTGTCCTTGGTGCTGAACCACAGGTCGATCTTGCGGTCCAGGGCGTAGGTGAAGCAGGCCCGCGCGAAGCTCTCGATGGAGGCGTCGGTGTTGTGCGTCCCCTGAACGATGCCGGCCCCCGAGAAGGTGTGGATGACCTGAGCGGTCGCGGGACCGCCCGCGGCGGGATGGAACGTGATCTCCGCGCGGCCCGGGCCCGGAACGGCGAGCTCGACGCCGCTGTAGACGTCGCCGTAGGCGTGGCGGCCGATGGTGATGGGTTTGCGCCATGTCGTGACCAGGGGGCGGATGTTCCGGACGAGGATCGGGGTGCGGAACACCGTGCCGTCGAGCATCGACCGGATCGTGCCGTTGGGGCTCTTCCAGGCTTTTTTCAGGCCGTATTCCTTCACCCGGTCTTCCGTCGGGGTGATGGTTGCGCACTTGACTCCGACGCCGTAGGTCATGATCGCCCGGGCGGCCTCCACCGTGACCGCATCGTCCGTGTCGTCCCGGTGCTTGACGTGGAGGTCGTAGGCGGCAAGGTCCATCTCGAGGAAGGGCAAAAGCAGGTGGTCCTTCACCATCCGCCACATGATGCGCGTCATCTCGTCGCCGTCCATCTCGACGACGGTTGTTTTCACCTGGATCTTTTTCACCAAAGGCATCGATTCAACTCCTGGGTTTTCATTATTTCACGATGTGCAGCTTGCATTCAAGGCGCCGCCGGCGAGGATCAGAGCCCGCTGGCGTGGCGAGAGGGTGTGCCTCACGGTGAACGTCAGGTGTTTCGTGCGGTTTTCCACCGTGAGGGTTTCTCCGTCCTCCAGTGCGGCGCGCATGTTCGGGATCGTGAGCCGGTCTCCCTGCGCGATCCGGTCGTAGTCCGCCTCGTCCGCGAAGAGGAGCGGCAGGATGCCGAAATTGACCAGGTTGGCGGCGTGGATCCGCTCGAAGGATTTGGCGATCACGGCCTTTACCCCGAGATACATGGGACAGATCGCCGCGTGCTCGCGGGACGACCCCTGCCCGTAGGAGAGCCCCGCTACGATGACGTTGTGGCGGCCCTCGTCGCGGATGCGGGCGGCCCGGGCGGGAAAGGTCCCGTCGAGGATTTCGAAGACGAATTCGGCGTAGCGGGGGATGTTGGAACGGTATTTCATCCGCGCCCCCGCCGGGATGATGTGGTCGGTGGTGATCTTGTCGCCCACCTTGAGGGTGGCCTCGCCGTCGAGCGCCTCTGGCAGGGGGGTGTTGACCGGCGGGGCGCCGATGTTCGGGCCGCGCACGATGGGGACGGAGTCCGGATCCACGGCGCCGTCCGGCTTCTCGATGAGGCGGTCGTCGATATGAAACCGCTCCGGCAGGTCGACGTCCGGGCAGGTCATGCCGAGGTCGCGCGGATCGGTCAGGCGGCCGGTGAGCACGGCCGCGGCGGCCGTCTCCGGACTGACGAGGTAGATCCGGGCGTCCTTCGTGCCGGAACGGCCCAGAAAGTTCCGGTTCGAGGTTCTCAGGGAGACGCCGCCGGAGGAGGGGCTCTGGCTGTTGCCGATGCAGAAGCCGCAGGCGTTTTCCATCAGACGGGCGCCCGCTCCGATCAGGTCCGCGAGATAGCCGTCCCGGAGGAGGTTCTCCAGCACCTGCCGTGAACCGGGGGCCACGATGAAGCTGATATCGGAATGGACGGTCCGCCCCCGGAGGATCCGGGCAACGGTGGCCAGGTCCTTGTAGGAGGCGTTCGTGCAACTGCCGATGCAGACCTGCTGAACGGCGAGGGGGCCGATGTCGCGGACGGCGCGCACCTCGTCGGGGCTGTGCGGGCAGGCGGCGAGCGGAACGAGTTCGGACAGGTTGATGTCCACCGTGCGTTCGTAGACCGCGTCGGGGTCGGCGGCGAGCGGAAGCCAGTCCGCCTCCCGTCCCTGGGCCCGGAGAAAGGCCCGCGTCATCCCGTCGCTGGGGAAGAGGGAGGTTGTCACCCCGCATTCGGCGCCCATGTTCGTGATGGTCGCCCGCTCCGGCACGGTCAGCGTCTCGATCCCCGCCCCGGCGTATTCGAAGACGCAGCCGACGTTGCCCTTCGTCGTGAAGCGCTGCAAGACATGGAGGATGATGTCCTTGGCGGAAACCCAGGGCGGCAGGGCGCCCGCGAGGTTGATGCGGACGACCCGGGGGCAGGTCAGATAAAAAGGCTCTCCCGCCATGGCCCGGGCGACGTCGAGCCCGCCTGCACCAAGGGCGAACAGACCGAGACCGCCCCCGGTCGGGGTGTGACTGTCCGATCCGATCAGGGTGCGGCCCGGCTTGCCGAAGCGCTCCAGATGGACCTGGTGACAGATGCCGTTTCCAGCGCGGGACAGATAGAGACCGTATTTCCGGGCGACGCTCGTCAGGTACCGGTGGTCGTCCGCGTTTTCGAAACCGATCTGCACGGTGTTGTGGTCGATGTAGCTGACGGAGAGCTCCGTCCGGACGCGGGCGCAGTGCATGGCCTCGAACTGGAGGTAGGCCATCGTCCCGGTGGCGTCCTGCGTCAGGGTCTGGTCGATCCGGATGGCGATTTCCTCACCGGCCTCGAGGCGGCCGGAGACCAGATGGGATTCCAGGATCTTCTGCGTGAGCGTTGCGGCCATGCCGTGGTTACCTGAATGAAGGGCTAAGGGTTGAAGGTCAACGGCCCCGGAGCGCTGACGGATCTTCCCGCCGGTCATACAAAACATGCGGCGCACCCGGGGGGTACGCCGCATGGGGGCCTGTCGATTCCCGTTGCGCCCGGCCGTTCTTGGATCCGGGGAACGGCCCGCTTCCTATCATATTCGCCGCCGAATGACAACAACATTCCTCCGCGCTTCCCCGCGTGGGCGCGGAGGAATCTTCCGGCGGGGGGGATGAAAAGGCAAAAAAATGGGACGAGAAACTCGTCCCAGGGTTCATGAATGCGTTAAGGACCGCTAAACGCCGTCGTCCAGGCCCTTGAGACGCATGGCCTTGACGAAATGCTTGCTGTAGTAGGGTTCGTCGAGACTGTTGACCCGGACCATTCTCGATCGGCCGGAGGCGGCATGGACGAACTCGTTGTTGCCGATGTAGATGCCGACGTGGCCGATGGGGCGGCGGGTGTTGAAGAACACGAGGTCCCCTTCCACGAGATCCCCGCGGGCCACGTGTTTGCCGACGCGGGATTGCTCATGGGCCGTCCGGGGCAGCGAGACGTCGAAGAACGCATAAATCTTCTTCACGAAGGCGGAGCAGTCCAGGCCGCGAATGGAAGAGCCGCCGAGACGGTAGGGGGCGCCCATGAAACCCTTGGCGACCTTGACCAGCAGTTCACGCTCGCTGGGGTTGTTCCATTTCCCGAGGAGCTCGGAACTGGCGAGCTTGTCCTTTTCGACGGCGGCCCAGTCTTCCTCGCGGATGGGACCGAGGTCTTCTTCCTCATCCAATTCCGCGCCGCTGCGGAGGGCGACATCCTGCGGGGCCTGTCCGCGGCTGCTGCCGCTTTCCTCCGGGATGCGCGGGGCCGACAGGGCGAGCCTCTGGCCGGGCTTGAGCCGATGGGTGCGCAGATGGTTCAGGCGCTTGAGCGTTTTCGCGGAGACGCCCGTCTTCAGGGCAATCTTCCGCAGGCTGTCCCCCCGCTTGACCACATAGGTCCGCGAAGACCCCGTCCCGCGCCGGACGGCGTGCAGATTTTTTCGTGCCTCGGTGGGTTTGGATTTTGCCAGTCCCTTTTTCCCGGCCTGGGGAATCACCAGAACCTGGCCGGGCTTCAGGGCGGTCCCTTTCAGGCCGTTGGCCGCCTGAAGATCGCGGACGCTGACATGCACGTTATTGGAAATCTTGGCGAGGGAATCGCCGCGCTTGACCGTGTAGGGGTGCTTTGCCAGAGCCGTCTGGCAGAAGATGAATGACGAGAACAGGACTGCTAGCCCCATCCATGGGAAAATCCGCCGTTTCATCATGGTGTACCTCCTCTTGGGTAGTCGGGGGTTGCCCCATTTTGGTAACGGTGCACAGATTTTGGCAATGGATGACAAACTGCACACGAAAAGATGTTGGGTTCTATCGGATATTTCCGGGAATGTCAAAGCTTTTTTTACCCACGGCGATGATTTCTGAGGCGATTTCACGCATCTGCCTCTAAAAATGCTTTTAAAATCCACCGGTATGGGGTATGAGGCGCGGGAAGAGAAAAAATCGTCCCGGGAAGGCGTCGATGTTGAGATGGGTTCGGATGATCGCCCTGGTGGCCGTGGCGGCGCTTGCCGTCAACGTCTCGTATTACTTCATTTTTCCTGATATCTCCCAATTACAGCGGAAGAATCCCAAGAAAACCGCCTTCATGAAACACCGGGAGGCGGAGTGGCGGGAGAAGGGCCTCCGTCGCAAGGTCCATCAGCAATGGGTCCCCTGGTCGCGCATCTCCCCATACGTGGCCAAGGCCGTCATTATTGCCGAGGACGACAAATTCTGGCGTCACGAGGGGTTCGATTTGAAGGCGATGGAGAAGGCCCTGAAGAAGGATCTGCAAAAGAAGCGGTTCAAGGTGGGCGGCAGCACCATCAGCCAGCAGCTGGCGAAGAATCTTTATCTTTCCCCGTCCAAGAATCCCGTCCGCAAGGTCAAGGAGGCCATCCTGACCTGGCGGCTGGAGAACCGGCTCTCCAAGCGCCGGATCATCGAACTCTACCTGAACGTCGCGGAATGGGGGGAGGGGACCTTCGGCATCGAGGCGGCGGCACGGCGCTACTTCGGAAAACCGGCGGCGGCGCTTACGGCCCGGGAGGCGGCGCAACTGGCGGCCGTCCTGCCCAATCCCCGGCGGTTCAACCCGACGGGGGGATCGCGCTATGTCGCGTACCGTTCGGAGCGGATCTACCAGATCATGGTCCGCCGGGGCATCGTCATTCCCGAATTCGAGGAGCTGTTGACGGAACCGGAGGAGGCGGCGACGGAGGGCTGGCTGGATCTCGACGTTCCGGATCCGCTCTCCCCGTCGGAAAAGGATGCGGCCGCTCCCGGGGCGCCCGACGGGACGGGGCCGCCGACGGATGACGAGGAGCAGGAAGGCCTGGTTCCGCCGCCCCCGGCGGGGCCTTCCGGCCCATCCCCCTGACAGACCGCATGTCGAGCGAAAACGGCGACCGGGGGGATCCCGGCCGCCGTTGATTTCCGTCCGTTGTTTAAGCCAGGATCAGAGCACCTCCAGGGCGACGGCCAACGACACGCCGCCGCCGCCGCACAGCGTGGCGAGCCCCTTGGTCTTGCCGCGTTTCTTGAGGGCATGGATCAGGGTGACCATGAGGCGGCACCCCGTGGCGCCGACCGGATGGCCCAGGGCGCAGCCGGAGCCGTTGACGTTCGTGATCTCGCGGTTCAGTCCGAGTTCGCGCTCGCAGCCCAGGTACTGGGAGGCGAAGGCCTCGTTGAGCTCGATCAGGTCGAAATCGTCTATCTTCATGCCCGACCTCTTCAGCAGATCCTGAACGGCCGGCACCGGGGAGAGGCCCATGACGGAGGGGTGGCAGCCTCCCCGCCCGACGGCCGTGATGCGGGCCAGGGGCTTCAAGCCGAGCGCCTGCGCCTTTTCCGCGGACATCAGCAGGACGGCCGCGGCGCCGTCGTTGATGCCGGAAGAGTTCCCCGCCGTGACCTTGCCGATCTTGGGGATGAAGGCCGGCGGCAGCGCGGCGAGATCCGCCAGGGTGAGCCCCGGCCGGAAATGCTCGTCCTTGTCGAAGAACTTCGGCGGCTTTCCCTTCTTCTGGGGGATCTCCACCGGCACGATCTCGGCGGCGAAGTCGCCCTCGAGGGTCGCCCGTTCGGCGTTGTTGTGGCTGCGCAGGGCGACCTCGTCGATCTCCTCCCGGCTCATGTTGTGCTTCTGGGCGATGAGTTCCGCCGTGATCCCCATGATGTAGGGTTTGCCGCGGAACAGGTCGACGATTGGTCCTTCCTTGATGGGGCCCTTCTCCAGACCGCGAATCACGTGGGAACCGGCATGGAGACCGTGGATGAGGTTATCCACGAAGACCTGGTCCTGCAGACGGCATCCCCAGCGCGCGGCCGGAACGGAATAGGGCGCCCCGGACATGTGTTCCACACCGCCGGCCAGGACGATCTCGGCGAGTCCGGCCTGGATCCAGGCCATGGAAGAGACGACCGCCTCCATGGCGGAGATGCAGACGCGGTTGACCGTCACGGCCGTGGTCGTCTCCGGAATGCCGGCCAGGATCGCCGCGATGCGCGTGACGTTCATGGTATCGACCGGCTCCATGCAGCAGCCGAAGCGCACGTCCTCGATCAAGGCGGGGTCAATGCCGGCCCGGGCGATGGCCTCCTTCATCACGACACTCGCCAGGGTGGCGCTGTTGGAGTCTTTCAGGCTGCCCCCGAACGTGCCGATGGCGGTCCGACATGCGGATACGATAACGACATCCTTCATTCTACGATATCCTCCTTAGGGTGAAATTCGAGGGTTTACCGCCCTCGTTTGGACCAGGGTCGGGGCCATGAAAAAAGGTTGTAAAACCGATGCCGGTCTCATAGCCTGGATCTTTTGGCTCCCCAGCGCGGACTCGAACCACGGACCCGATGGTTAACAGCCATCTGCTCTACCGACTGAGCTACTGGGGAATCGGTTCATGGCGAGTCTCATAGTACAAGCCTCCCGAAAAGTCAACAGGCGAATTGCATGGGGGGGGAGAGATTTTGTGAGCGCCTGGAAACGTTTGCCTGCACCCGAAGACCCCCCTCCCGCATGCCCATCGCCCGGCTTTTTGTCTTGACCATGGGGAGACCCTTCGATAAGTTGCAGAATCATCTTTCTAAAATGCGCGAGTAAGGAGAGGGAGGTGACGGAAAAGACTTAACCTGACAACCGATGTCGTTGCAGCCACCCCGGAAGGAGCCCATTCATGGAGGCATCAAAACATCCGCACGAAGCGCAAGACTTCAAGGTGTCGAGAGGCTACGCGTATTATGTTTTCCTGTTGCTCTTCCTCCTTTACCTGTTCAATTACGTGGACCGGATGGTCGTGGCGGCGATCTTCCCCTATCTGAAGGCCGACTGGGGATTGACCGATACCCAGTGCGGCTGGTTTGCCTCCATCGTCACCCTGATGATGACGGGGTTTGTTTTTCCCGTTTCTCTGCTGATAGACCGGTGGAGCAGAAAAAAGGCCATCGGCATCATGGCGGTACTGTGGAGCTTCGGCGCGGCCGCCTGCGCCTTCACCCGCAACTTCACCCAGCTTTTCACGATGCGCTCCTTGGTGGGCGTGGGCGAGGCGGCCTATACCTCCGGCGGCCATGCCATGATCGCCGCCTATTTCCCTGAAGAAAAGCGGGCCACCATGAACGGCCTTTTTACGGCCGCCATTCCCATGGGGACGGCCATCGGCGTCATCCTGGGCGGTGTAATCGCAGAGACCTTGGGCTGGCGCTACGCCTTCGGCATCCTCGCCATCCCCGGCCTGATCGTGGCCATTCTCTTCTTCTGGGTCAATGTCGTTGACTTAAGGGTTTAATAT
>DDXV01000022.1:625-10696 GCA_002347815.1 Syntrophaceae bacterium UBA2251 | reverse complement strand
AAAACGTTGGCCAGATTTAGGTATGAAAAAAACGTAAAGAGGGGAACTTGATCCATATCCGCCTGCTTGTTGAATGATTCCGTCATCGGCACGGACCGCTCGCCCGGAACGGCGCACCGCACCCATGCAGGATCACCGGAAAACGAAAGCGCAACTGATCGACGAATTGAGCGTCCTGCGGGACAGGGATGCGCTGTGCCAGCGGTTGTTTTCCTCCACCGGCGACGCCGTGCTCGTCCTCGACGGGTTCCGGATCGAGGACTGCAATCCACGGGCGCTGGCCATGTTCGGACGCGCGCGGGAGCAGCTCGTCGGCCGGACGCCCCTAGCCGTTTCCCCGGAACGGCAACCGAACGGCATCCCCTCCGCCCGGCTTAGCGCCGACCTGCTCGCCGCGATTCAGCCGGGCGAGCCGCTACGGTGCGAATGGCAATATCTCGGCCCGAACGGAACCCCGGTCAGCACGGAGCTGGTTCTCCACCGGCTCGACGGCGGGTCCCGGGTGCTGGCCGTTTCCCACGACCTCACGGAACGCAAGAGCGTGGACGATTTCTACCGCGCCCTGGTCCGCAATTCCCCCATCGGGGTGTTCCTGGCGGTCGGGGGGAAGTTTGTCTACACCAACCGGAAATTTTGCGAACTGACCGGTTACGGCAGGAAAGAACTGTCGGGCCGACTGAGCGGAGAGATCATCCATCCCGAAGACCGGGACTGGGTGAGGCAGAACGCCCTGCTGATGCTTCAGGGCGTCGTGACGGAACCCTTCGAATTCCGGGCGGTCAAAAAGGACGGCGCCATCACCTGGAACATGGAAACGGTGACCTCCATCACCGTCCGGGGGCAACGGGCCGTCCTTGGCAACTGCATGGACGTGACCCGGCAGAAACTCACCGAAGCGGCCTTGCGGGAGAGCGAGGCGCGCTACCGGACGATCATCACCGATATCGCCGACGGGTATTACGAGGTCGATCTGGCCGGTCGCTTCACGTTCTTCAATGATCGGGTCTGGCAGATACTGGGCTACACCCGCGAAGAGACGATGGGCCTGAGCTACCTCCAATACACCCCCGAAGCGGCGGCCAAAAAGGTCTTCGAGGTGTTCAACCAGGTCTACCGCACGGGCGAGCCCTATCATGGTCTGGAATGGGAGGTCATGCGCAAGGACGGCACCCTGGGATTCGACGAGGCTTCGGTTTCGCTGATCCGGGACGCCGACGGAAATCCGGCCGGCTTCCGCGGGATCGTCCGCGAGACGACGGAGCGCCGGAAAATGGAGGAGATCATCCTCAGCCTGGCCTACCAGGACTCCCTGACCGGGCTGCCCAACCGGCGGGCGTTTCTGGAGCGGTTTGCCTGGGAGATCGCCCGGTCCGGCCGTCACGGGCGCCAATTCATGATCGCCATGATGGATCTCGACCGGTTCAAGGAAGTCAACGACACCCTCGGCCATCCGACGGGGGACCGCCTGCTTCAGGCCGTCGCCGAACGGCTCCGGGGCCTGCTGCGCAAGGAGGACACCGTGGCGCGTCTGGGGGGCGACGAGTTCGCGCTGCTGATTCCGGACATCTCGGACAGGACCGCGGGCGAGCGGATCGGCGACAAGCTGGTCGCGGCCTTTCAGTCCGCCTTTACGGTCGATCCGCATTTCCTGAAGATCACCACGAGCATCGGCATGGCCATCTATCCCGATGACGGCACGGACGAGGAGGCGTTGATCCGGAATGCCGACGTCGCCCTCTACCGGGTCAAGGAGAAAGGCCGCAACGACTGGGCGTGGCGCGAGGGCAATTCCCGCGATCAGTCCCGTCAGGGGGATTTACCCTTTCTAAACCGTTCAAAAGGGAGGGAATCGTCATGATCCATTATCGAGACCTCGGCCTCGTCAACACGCGGGCCATGTTCGCCGCCGCCGTCCACGGGGGCTTCGCGGTTCCGGCCTACAACTTCAACAACATGGAGCAGCTCCAGGCGATCGTCCTGGCCTGTCTCGAAACCCAGTCGCCCGTCATCCTCCAGGTTTCCAAGGGGGCCCGGGACTACGCCGACGAGACCCTGCTGCGCTATCTGGGCCAGGGGGCCGTGGC
The DNA here is from genome assembly GCA_002347815.1 of Syntrophaceae bacterium UBA2251. Taxonomy (GTDB): domain Bacteria; phylum Desulfobacterota; class Syntrophia; order Syntrophales; family UBA2251; genus UBA2251. Next base: position 8,612 of record DDXV01000022.1, on the reverse strand, counting down.
GATGATGAAGCGGGTCGCGGCGGAAAAGGGCCTGGGCGAGATCCCCATCACCCTCCACCTCGACCACGGGGATTCCTACGAGCTTTGCGTTTCCTGCATCGAGACGGGCTTCTCCTCCGTCATGATCGACGGCTCGCATCTCGCCTACGAGGACAACTGTGAACTGACGCGCCGGGTCGTGGCGTACGCCCACCGGTTCGACGTGACGGTCGAGGGGGAGCTGGGGGTGCTCGCCGGGGTGGAGGACGATGTCTCCGCGGAAAGCCATACCTATACGAAGCCGGAGGAGGTCCAGGATTTTCTTGCCCGCACGGGCGTGGATTCCCTGGCCATCTCCATCGGCACCTCCCATGGCGCCTACAAGTTCAAGCCCGGCCAGAATCCGGAGATCCGCCTCGACATCCTGCGGGAGATCGAAACGCGCATCCCCGGCTTTCCCATCGTCCTGCACGGATCCTCTTCCGTTCCGCCGGAGGCGGTGGACACGATCAACCGGTACGGCGGCCGTTTGCAGGACTCCATCGGGATTCCCGAGGCGCAGCTTCGGGAGGCGGCCCGGTCGGCCGTCTGCAAGATCAACATCGACTCCGACGGCCGCCTCGTCATGACGGCGGCGATCCGGGAGGTCTTTGCCGTCCGGCCCGCGGAGTTCGATCCCCGCAAATATCTGGGTCCCGCGCGGGAGGCCCTGAAGGCGATGTATCAGCGCAAAAACAGGGAGGTGCTGGGGAGCGCCGGCAAGGCCGCGGCGATCCTCGCAGCGATCGGGGGGTGAGGATCAGACCTTAAAGGAGGGGACGGGATGCGCGCGGATCATTTTGCGTTCAAGACGGCGGACGGGGTGGAGTTGTTCGTGTACCGGTGGCTTCCCGACGATCCCGCCGGGGCGAGGGCCATGGTTCAGATCGCCCACGGCATGGCGGAGCACGGCGGGCGGTACGAACGCTTTGCCCAGGCGCTGACGACGGCCGGCTACGCCGTCTGTGCGCCCAACCATCGGGGGCACGGCCGGACGGCCCGATCCGGGGACGACCTGGGCTATCTGGCCGATACGGACGGCTTCAACCGGGTGGTGGAAGACCACCTGGCGTTGAACGGCCGCATGCAGAAGGATCTCCCGGGGCGGCCGGTCTATCTTTTCGGCCACAGCATGGGCGCCACGCTGGCCCAGGTTTACATCGGCCGGCATGGCGAGACCCTGCGGGGAGCGATCCTGTCCGGAACGACGGCCCGCCAGGGGCCGCTCATCCTTTTTGCCCTCGGCGCGGCGCGGCTGGAGATGACGTTCCGGGGGAACCGGGAACGCAGCCCGCTTTTAACGGCCCTTTCCTTCGGGGCCTTCAACCGGCCGTTCCGGCCGAACCGGACGGAGTTCGACTGGCTGAGCCGGGACGCGGCGGAGGTGGACAAGTACGTCGCCGACCCCCTCTGCGGGTTCACCTGCACGACCTCGTTTTTCTGCGACCTTTTCACCGGCGTCCGGATCGCGCACGCCGCGGCCACGTATGCCGAGGTTCCCGCCGGGCTGCCGATCCTCGTTTTCTCCGGCGATCAGGATCCCGTGGGCGGGTTCGGAAAGAGCGTCCGGCAGACGGTGGCGGCCTATCGCGAGGCGGGCTGCCGGGACGTGACGGGGAAGGATTATCCCGGCGGGCGTCATGAGATGCTCAACGAGACCAATCGGGACGCGGTCACGGCGGACATCCTGGCCTGGCTTGCCGCCCACCGCTGATCCGCCCGGTCGGACCGTCCGCGGACGGAATGACGGCCCGTGGGTTCCCACGGGCCGTCCGCGTTTCTATTCGTCGAGCTTCGCCGGCGGCTTCACCAGCGCCGTGATGAAGGTGGAGATCGCCACGACGGCGGCCCCGACGATGAACGGGATGTAGTAGGTCCCCGTCATGTCCTTCAGCCAGCCCCCGACAAACGGACCGGCAAATCCGGCGAGCCCCCAGGCGGTGAAGAGCAGCCCGTAATTCGTTCCCTGGGAGGTGGGGCCGAAGTACTGCAGGCACGTTGCCGGGAACAGGGTGAACATCGAACCATAGTTCCAGCCGATCAGGGCCGCCACGATCCACAGCGTCCAATAGACCGATCCCGACGGATACAGAAGCAGCATGGCCACGACCTGGAGGATGAAGATCCCCACGAAGGAGGCCCGTGTCCCCGTCTTGTCGGCGACGAGGCCGATCAGGATCCGCGAGACGGCGTTGAAGATGGCAAGCCAGCTCGCGGCGCCGGCGGCGACCATCGGGGAGAGCCCCTGGTCGATGCCGTGCCCGGCGATGTGGCCGATGACCATCAGTCCCGCGAACGCCGCGCAGAAATAGGCGACGTAGAGGAGCCAGAACTGGGGGGTGCGGAAGGTTTCCTGGTAGGTGTAGTCCCGCGTCTTTCGGGCGGCGGCGCCCGGCGCCGGCGCCGGGGGCGTCCAGCCGGCGGGCTTCCAGCCCGCCGGCGGCACGGGCAGGCAGAAGGCGGCGAAGACCGCCATGATCCCCATGGCCGCCCCGACGTAGATGAAGACGTAGCGCCAGCCGATCGTATCGATGATGTACGTCGCCAAGGGCGCCATGATGAAGGAGCCCAGCCCCAGGCCCACGACGGCAAACCCCGTGGCGAGCGCGCGCCGGTCCGGCCACCACTTCGGGGCCGTGGCGATGGGGGGGAGATAGACCAGGCCGCCTCCGAAACCGGCGACGAGGCCGTAGGTCAGGTAGAGCTGCCATTTTGCCTGGATGTAGCCGGACAGGACGAACCCGATCCCCAGAATGATCCCGCCCGTCAGGACGACGACCTTCGGCCCGAATTTGTCGCTCAGGCGTCCGGCTGGGTAGGTCGTCAGGCCGAAGACGAGGCAGCACAGGGCGAAGGCCAGGGCGATCTCCGCCCGGCTCCAGCCGAACTCCGCATTCAGCGGTTTGATGAAGACGCTCCACGCATACAAGAGGAGACCGCACGTCGTGCTCCCCAAAACGCCCCCCACGAGAGGAAGCCATCTCGGCATGACCCCCTGATTCTCCTTCGCCATCGCTGTCGTCCCTCCTTCGTGATGAATGGTGTGAATGCAATGTGCGGAAAATCCGACGCCCGCGGCCACGACCATCGGGAGATTCCATATTGCGGTTCAATCAACTGATTGAATAAAGAATGGCCTTGCGAAAGTCAAGCAAAAACAAATCGCTGAGCGGAGGGATTGACTATCCACGCCGCCGCGCAACGCGAATCAGCCGGCGGATCCCGAGGACCAGGCCGATCAGGATGACCAGACCGGCGCCGAAGACCGTCCATGTCAGCCAGGACCCGTGCGCCAGGAGGTCGACGGGATGGAGGCTGGGCTGCGGGACGATCCGGCCGAGTTTTCCCCGGTAGGTCTCCGGGATGTCGGGCCGGCCGTCGCCGTCGATATCGGGAAACTGCCTCAGGTAGGCCACGAACCCGGCCCACTGCTTGAGCTCCTGGATCCCCGGACGCGACGGGTCCGCGTCGATCCGCATATCGGCCAGATTCTCCACGGGGCGGCCCTGGCGGTCCTTGGGAACGATCTTCAGGATCTGCCAGGTGAAGTCGCCGACCAGCTTGAGAAAGGTGGCGTTGTAGAGGTTGGCCGCCACGCGGTACAGCGCCCTGTTCCGGCCGGTGGTGTCGAGCGGTCGCCAGCCTCCCTCCGTCGAGCCGATCCGGATGTCCGTCACGCGGTCAAAGATCAGGCGTTTCGGGTTGTAGGTGAACCGGACGCCGGAGACCTGGAGGAAGTAGGGATCGCCCTTGAGCGGGTAGATGCTCGTCAGCACCTCGAGGGCCTTCTTGATTTCCGCGCCGGTGAGATAGACCGCGATGACCGGATAGCCCATCGTGTCGTCCATCCCGAGGCCCAGCGGGATCGCCCGGAAGATGTCCGTCACGGCGAGCGCGCCGGTCCGGCCTTTCATCAGGTCGTCCCGGATAACGCCGTTCGATTCGACGGCCATGACGACCTTCGTCGCGGGGTCCGCGGGATCGAAGGCGTGGCGGTTCGCCATCCAGACGAGGGCGTCCGTCATGAGGTTGCCGAGGTTGGATTCCTCTTCCTTCAGGGTCAGGTCGAAGGCCGTCTCCCCGATGACCTGGCGGAAGGACAGGCCGTGCGCCTTCAGGACGTTTTGGTCGACGATGCCGGCAAAGGCCTCGATCCGCCGCTGGATCGCCGGATCGGCGGGGATGCGCGCGTCGATCGGGACCGACCGGTACGCCCGGATCGCGATCCGCCCGTTCCGTCGCTCCAGGTCGAGCACGCCGACCCAGCGGCCGTTGGCGCCGGCCTGAACGATCACCGTGTCGCCCACGCGGAGCGGCGTCTCCATGCGGGTGTGGCTGTGGCCTCCGACGATGGCGTCGATCCCCGGCGCCTCCCTGGCCAGGGCGACGTCGTCCAGCGGTCCGGCCATGCGGCCCAGGCCGTTGTGGGACAGGCAGACGACCCAGTCCACCTTCTCGCCGTTCCGGAGGCGGTCGATCGTCCGGCGGGCGGTCTCGACAGGGTCCGCGAAGACGAGCGGTTTGGCGAAGGGCGCCATCTCGGCCGCCCCCCGGCCGAGGAGGCCGAAGATCCCGATCTTCAGTCCGTCCCTGTCGAGGATGATGTAGGGCTTCACGAGGCCTTCGGCGAACCGTTCGGCCAGGGCGTCGTCCCGCGGATCGCCCGGGCTGAAGCGGAGGTTCGCCTGGACGAGCGCCGGCAGGCCGTCCGCGGACCGCGCCGTGGCGAGCATCTGCGCCACGCCCGCGGGCTTCAGGTCGAACTCGTGGTTGCCGAAGGCGGCGGCGTCGTACCCCATCGCCTTGAGCAGCCGGAGTTCCGCCGCCGCCTCCCGGCTGATCGTGTGGAAGAGGGACCCCATGAGAAAGTCGCCGCCGTCGAGAACGAGCACGGGGTGCGGGCTCGCGGCCTTCTCCCGCGCGATCGCCGTGGCGAGGCGCGCCCAGCCGCCGACGGTGCGGTCGGCGCCCGTCCGGTCCGGCCGGTAGTCGATCTCCGGGGCGAATCCCAGGAGGTGCGAGTGGAGGTCGTTCGTATGAACGATCCTCAAGGCCGGGTCCCGGGCATACAACGGCGCGGCGCCCCACAGGGCCAGCACGGCGATCAGACTGAAGACGCGCGCCATCGTTCTTTTCATCGCATCCTCCTGGTGGGTCGGGAACCACGGGGCCGGCGTCGCGCCGTGGCGGTGTTCACGGGGTGCGGATGCCCAATCCCTATCCTTTCCGCCCCGGGAGGTCAAGCGCGAACGGCCCCCCGGCGGGACGCCCCGGGTTCTGGTCCGCCCCCGTTGCCCCGTCAGGCCCGGTCGCCGGATGCGGGGTGGGGTTCGGGCCCGCATTCCGGTGGACAAACCCCGGACCGTTTGATACGTTGGGCCACCGATTGCGGAGGAGGGAAAACCATGAGCAACCAGCATGAGCGTTTCATCGTGCGGAAACCCACGTTGGTCAGCGAACTGCCGGATCACGACTTCAGCCAGGCCATTCCCTACCCCGTGCTGATGGGCAAGGAACTGGTTCCCGAGGCCCGGGCCTGGGCGCTTTACCTCTTCATCAAGGAGATCACCCAGGAACTCAAGGACCTGGCCATCGGGACGGACCGGGCGACGCCGCACAAGCACGCCTTCGACGAGATGTACCTGATGATCGGCGAGGAGAAGGCCATCACGTTCGAAGTCCTCATGGGCAACGAGACATACCGGGTCGAGACGCCGGCCGCCGTCTATATTCCCCGTGGCGTTCCGCACGGCATCCGCCCCGTCGATGCGACGGTGGGGAAAACGGGTGGCCTGATCCCCGTCTGCCTGAACGGGGAGTACATCACCCTGCCCGTCGACGAGCCGGGGTAAGGCGCCCGCGAAGGCCGACAGCGATACCCCTTCAGGACATCCCGGGCCCGGGATGCCCTCCGTGGCGTGGACCCCTCTGTCGTCCCGACCCGCGAACGGCGGGTCAAGGTTCCGCGGCCGGCAGGACCGCGTCGATCACCCCGCCGCCGAGGACCTCGTCGCCCCGGTAGAGGACCACGGCTTGTCCCGGGGTGACGGCCTCCTGGGGCTCGGCGAAGTCGATCCTGATTCCCTCGCCGTCCGGCGTGATCCGGCCGGGAACGGCCCTCTTCCGGTAGCGGATCTTCACGTCCGCCTCCGGCGGGCACTCCGGGACGAACCAGTTCATCCCGCCGGCGACGAGCCCCGGCGCCCGGACCTCCGCCTTGTCCCCCACGACGATCCGGTTGCCGGTGGCGTCGATGCCGGTGACATAGAGGGGGCGCGGGGCGCTGATCCTGAGCCCCGTCCGCTGGCCGATGGTGTAGTGAATCGTTCCCCGATGCTCGCCCAGGACGCGCCCCCGCCGGTCCACGATGGGGCCGGGACGGATGTCGCCGCCCCTTTCCCGGATCAGTTCGCCGTAACCGCCGGCGGGGACGAAGCACAGGTCCTGGCTCTCCGGTTTCTCCGCGACGGGAAGCGACGCCTGCCGGGCGAGTTCCCGGACCTCCCCCTTCGTCAGGTCGGACAGGGGAAAGAGGATCGATCCCAGGTCCGCCGCCGGAATGGGATAGAGGAAGTAGGTCTGGTCCTTGCTCCGGTCTCGTCCGCGCAGCAGGCGCCGTCGCCCGCCGGCCTCCTCGATCCGGGCGTAATGGCCCGTGGCCAGGAAGCGGAAGCCCCGGGCGCGGGCCTGGGCCAGGAGGAGACCGAATTTGATGGAACGGTTGCAGTCGATGCACGGATTCGGGGTTCGGCCGCGGAGGTATTCCCGGACGAACTTGTCGATGACTTCCGTCTCCAGGGCCTGCGCGAAATCCACGATTTCGTGCGGGATCCCGATGACCTCGCAGACCCGCGCGGCATCCGCGATCGCATCCCGCCCGCAGCGCCGGGTGCGAGGGCTTTCCTGCCGGAGGGCCAGGCGCATCGTTACGCCCGTCACCTCGTATCCCCGTTCTTTGAGAAGCCAGGCGGCCACGGAGGAATCGACCCCCCCGCTGATCGCCACCCAAACCCTTTCCCGAGACGGCACCGTGGTCTCCTCCCTGTCAGGCCGGGATCCCCGACCGGCACGGCTCGGGGACCGCGGCGCGCGGAAGCGGGGCCTCGCGCCTGTCCCGGCCGCCGTTCCGGCAACGGACCCGCTGAAGCAGAAATTCAATATGCCCACGGTTTTGTCAACAACTATTTCCGCCGGGGAGCCTCAGGCAGGGCCGGGAGTGTTGAAATCGACGGCCGCGGTCGTTTTCGGTTTCCCGCCGCGTGAAATTTTCCCGTGCACCCTTGACAGCGTCGTTTCCATGCATAAATTTAAGGGTATTCCGGCAAGGCGTCGGCCGTTGCCAACATCATCGGATCATCATTTTTATCAAGGAGGTAGAAAGGCATGAAGGTAAGACCACTGCATGATCGCGTCATTGTGGAGAGGGTCGAAGAGGAGCAGAAGACGGCCGGGGGCATCATCATTCCCGACACGGCCAAGGAAAAACCCCAGGAGGGGAAGGTCATCGCCGTCGGCCCCGGCCGAAAGGACAAGGACGGAAAACTGATCCCGATGGACGTGAAGAAGGGGGACCGGATCCTGTTCGGCAAGTACTCCGGCACGGAGATCAAGATCGACGGCACGGAATACCTCATCATGAGGGTCGACGACATCTTGGGCGTGCTCGAATAACCGTTGAGGAGGGACGCATATGGCTGGCAAGGAAATCAAGTATGAAGGCGTAGCCCGGGAAAAGATCATGAAGGGCGTCGATACGCTCGCCAACGCCGTCAAGGTCACCCTGGGACCCCGGGGACGCAACGTCGTCATCGCGAAGTCCTGGGGGGCGCCGAACATCACGAAGGACGGCGTCACCGTGGCCAAGGAAATCGAACTGGAGGACAGATTCGAGAACATGGGCGCCCAGATGGTGAAGGAAGTGGCGTCAAAGACCTCCGACACGGCCGGCGACGGCACCACCACCGCCACC
>DDXV01000022.1:0-620 GCA_002347815.1 Syntrophaceae bacterium UBA2251 | reverse complement strand
ATGGAGAAGGTCGGCAAGGAAGGCGTCATCACCGTCGAAGAGGCGAAGGGCATGGAGACCACGCTCGATATCGTGGAGGGGATGCAGTTCGACCGCGGCTACGTCTCCCCGTACTTCGTCACCGACGCCGCGAAGATGGAGGTGAACCTGGAGGACCCCTACATCCTGATCTATGAGAAAAAGATCAGCGGGATGAAGGATCTCGTGCCGCTCCTGGAGAAGATCGCCCGGATGGGCAAGCCCGTCCTGATCATCGCCGAAGACATCGAGGGCGAGGCCCTGGCCACCCTCGTCGTCAACAAGCTCCGCGGGACCCTCAAGGGCGCCGCCGTGAAGGCTCCCGGCTTCGGCGACCGCCGGAAGGCGATGCTCGAGGACATCGCGATCCTCACGGGCGGGCGGCTGATCTCCGAAGACCTGGGCGACAAGCTCGAAAACGTCTCCCTGGACGACCTGGGCCGCTGCAAGAACATCAACATCGACAAGGACAACACGACGATCGTGGACGGCTTCGGCAAGAAGGACGCCATCCAGGGGCGGGTGAAGCAGATCCGCGCCCAGATCGACGAGACCACCTCCGACTACGACCGCGAGAAGCTCCAGGAGCGCCTGGCCAAGCT
>DDXV01000085.1 GCA_002347815.1 Syntrophaceae bacterium UBA2251 | reverse complement strand
AATATTTTCGACCATGAACTTGGGGTAACGATCAGGCTGTGAGTTCGCCGAAGTGAGAGAAACTCGCCGACCCCTGAAAAAACCCGATGGTGAGGTGCGCTCAGTCGCCGGGAAGGTATCGCAACCAATTGTAATAAATACGATTTAAAAAGTTCTTGACAAGGGGGGATATAGAATGTCCCCTAATCCCCCAGCGTTTCGTCCTCGACCCCGCGCTCGTACGTCCGGATCTCGAGGGCGTGGGGATCGACGGCGGCGACGAAATTGGCGTTGGTCCCCGCCGGCTGGTACTGGGCGTGGTAGCGCAGCGTCCGGCCGAGATGGAAGACGTCGGTGTGCTCCAGGTCGTTGACGAAATGGACGACGTGCGGGACGCCGGTGTTGATGCTGTGGACCTCGAGCGACTTCCCCTCCACGGTAAGGCTCTGGTTGATGGTCAGGTCCCGGGGGTCCGTCAGCCTGAGCTTCACGACGTCGCCCCGGACCTCGGCGTCGATGATGCCCGCCCCCGTCTCGAAGGACATCCGCTCCTTCGCGATGCCCTTGAGGAAGGCGAAGCGGGCGGCGCAGCGGCCGCCGTTGCCGCACATCTCCACCTCGGAGCCGTCGGCGTTGAAGAACCGCCAGCGGAAGTCCACCCGGTCGGAGGGCTCGATCAGGATCAGGCCGTCCGCCCCGACGGCGATCTTGCGGGTGCAGACCGTCTGGACAAAGGCCGTGATGTCGGGAACCGCGAGCGAACGCGTCCGGTTGTCGATCAGGATGAAGTCGTTGCCGCTGCCGCTCATCTTCGTGAACTCGATCATTAGGAGCCCTCCTTGTCGCGAGGCGTCCGGCGTCCGAAAAGATCTGCGGTCATCCCGTCGCGCGACGCCTATTCGATATAGCACACCGCCTGCTGGCTCGCGGGGTCGGCAACGAGGCGGGCGTGGCGGCCGCCGGTCGCCGCCGGCAGGTCGATCAGGTGGACGTAGGGCGCGTACCGGCCCGCCTCCGGCAGGAGGTCCGTCAGGGCGTTGGCGGCCTCCGCGAAGAATGCGTGCTGAAAATCCGCCTCCGGATCGTTCGGGTACACCGGGAGGTAGATGATCCGCGCCTCCACGAGGTCCAGGAAGAAATGGGTCCCGTAGGACACCTCGGGGACGTGCCCCGCCTCTTCCCGGGCGATCTCGACCAGCACCGACGTGTTGTTGATGTCTGCATAACTCACATTGACGCCGAGGTCAATGTTGCTGCTTCCCCAGCGCCCCGGCCCCATCATGACGAGCGGCTGGCCGGCGAGCGCGGGATGCTCGTTGATCCGCCCGACGATCCGGCCCAGCGTCTTCTTGAGGTCGGCATCCGCGATCGCGGCGTACCGCTTCGGATCGATGTAAAGGAGGTAGCGGATCCGTTCCACGATCCCTCCGCTGATCGTCCGGCCGGACCGGAAGAGGACCCGCGCCTTCGGCAGGTCAGCGGGCAGCGCGACGGGCCCCGTCGTTCCGGGGAGGCGCATGGGGCGGCACTGGAGGAGGTTGACCCGCACGCGGCCGTCGGCATCCACGGCGGCCGTGAACTCCGTGTCCAGCGGGTGGCCGTAGGCCGCCTCGAGGCGGGAGAGCATCTCGCCCACGATCTTCACGAAGTCCGTCCGGTTGATCAGGTTGTTGAAGGTCAGGACGAACTTGTTCGTCCCCGGCGGCAGCCGGCCCGTGAAGGGATCGGAGAGGTAGCCGTCCTTCATGAGGGAGACGAGCATGGGCAGGTTGGGGTACTCCCCGTCGCGGAAGACCTCCCGGATGGATCTTGTCGCGAGCCGGTTCTCCTCCAGGTCGATCACGTCCATCTCCCACTGGGAATACTTGGCGATCCGCGTGCCCGTCTCGGGCCGCAGTTGCGGGTGGCTCACGGCGATCATCCGCGGGTAGTCGTTGCCCACCCGGTTGACGGCCCGGGTGCCCAGCCCGAGGACGAGGCGGATCATGCCCTGCTCCGGATCGATCCGGTTCGTCCAGGCGTAGAGGTTCCGGGAGAAGGCGACGCCGGCCAGGGTCGGGAAGAAATAGCGGTTGAAGGGCATGCCGGAGACCCGCTGGACGAGGATCGCCATCTGCTCGTCGCTCTCCCCGAGTCCCCGCATCCGCCGGTACGTCAGGGCGTCGGGGTTGAGCGTGCTCGCGTAGACGAGCTTCACCGCCGTCAGAAAGGCCTCCAGGCGCGCTTCCGGGCTGCCCTGGTTCGCGCAGTACTCGCTCCGGTACTTGCCGGCGAAGGCATTGCCGAAGCTGTCCTCGAGCAGCGAGCTCGACCGGACGATGATCGGGGCCTGGCCGAAGTAGTCGAGCATGTCCTTGAACTGCTCCAGGATCTCGGGGGTGAACCGGCCCGCAAGGAAGCGCGCCTCCACGTCGGCGAATTCCTCGTGCGAAATGTGGGAGCTGCGCGAGAGCTTGAGCCGCAGGCGGAAGAGTTCGTTGTTCACGAGGAAGGTGAAGAACACGTCCGAGCCGATATAGAAGGAGTCGTGCTCCTCCAGGATCCCGAGAAAATCGAAGGCGCCCTCCGTGGACGCGAGGACCCGGCGCGCCAGGAGCATCCCCGCGGCCTTGCCGCCGATCCGGCCCGACCCGATCAGGCGGTCCCGGATGGTGAACAGATCGCCGATCGTGAAGTACTGGTCGGCCAGCCGGTTGAATTCCGGATGGTTGCCGATCATCATCCGCGTGAGTTCCTGGCGGAGCGCGGCGATCTCCGGGTTGCTTTCCGGCAGGGGCTCGCCGGCCTCGTGGTACTGCAGGAGTTTCCGGTACACGCTCTCCCAGGGGGCCGTCGATTTTTCCTTGGCGTGCAGCGGCTTCCGGCTGGCCCGGGCGGAGATCGCCGCCGCGTCGCCGCTCTGGAAGACGGGAGACCACCCCTCCTCCGTGCGGATGTACGGGAGGAACATCTGGGGGGAGTAGCGGGCCCAGACCTTGAGCGGATGGATGTAGGTTTCGTCCTGGACGCGGTAGACGTCGATCAGCACCTGCGTCGTATCCCGGATGCGGGCGACGGCGCCGTGGGCGTGGTGCCCCCGGGTCAGGGCGAAGAAGGCCACCGTATCGAGTTCGTAGAGAAAGGGGCAGGTGAGCTGGAAAAAGTTGGCCAGAAGCTCGTCCGTGGCCCACTCGTCGACAAGGGCGGACAGGTTGTCGAAGACGTAGAACGCCTCCCGGCCCAGGGTTTCGATGATCTGATGGACCTCGCCGCTGAAGGCGTCGAAGCCGTCGTGGGGATTGACCTCGATGAGGGTGAGCCCCGGCACGGGCTCCAGGATGGGCGGATGGGGGGCGAAGCGCATGTACGCGCAGCGGCGTCCGTCGGCGATGGCCCGGGCGGCGAAGGGCCGGGCGAAATCGAGGTAATCGTCCAGATGGTCCACCTGCCAGACGACGTTGTCGCCCAGCCGCAGCCCCTGGACGACCGCGTCCAGGTCGGGTAGACCGCTCGTAACCGTTTGGGGATCCATCACTTGCTTCCTTGCCGAAAGGGTGTTCTTTCAGGGTCTGCGCCCGAAAGGTCAGGGGGAATGCGCCCTCGGCCGCGCCCCGGGGCGCGGCCGAGGCCTCCCTGCTTCGACATAGCAAGCGCGATGCCAGGAGGGCCGCGCGAGGGCCTGGAAATATTAGGAACGCTGTTAACTATTTAACTTTCCCTTAGAGAAATATTAGGGACATTCTATATCCCCCCTTGTCAAGAACTTTTTAAATCGTATTTACGCTGTATGCCTATTCCGATGATTTCGACACCCCATTCCGAAGGAAGTCGGCACCCGATTCCGATTCATGTCGGCACCTCAATATGATCCAAGTCGCCACCCCTCGTCGGAGCGTAGCGCGCTGGTCTTTCAGCTCTTTCTCATAGATATATTCTCAAGTCAAGGTGGAGTGCACCCCCTAAGTTGGACAAAATATGTTAGAGTCGTCGGCAGGAACCAAATCCCATAGAGGGAGAAAGGATCTGCCGTGAAG
>DDXV01000074.1 GCA_002347815.1 Syntrophaceae bacterium UBA2251 | reverse complement strand
GACAAGTTTCATGCGTTGCGCCACCTTGGAGAGGCCCTGGACAAGGTGCGTCGTAGCGAGTACGCCCGATTGAGTGGCGAAGATCGCAAGTTTATCAAGGGACAACGATATACGTTGTTGTCGCATCGGGAGAACCTCTCCCTGGATGGCAAGAAGGCCCCGCGGACGCTGCTGAAGGCCAATAAGCGGCTGCAGACGGCCTACCTGCTCAAGGAGTCCTTCGGACAACTCTGGGACTGCCGCGGCGTTGCCTGGGCCCGGAAGTTCTTCGAGAACTGGCGTGTATCCCTGAAGGGACAGAAACTGGCGCCCTTCGAGAAATTCGCCAAGATGATCAACAGCCACTGGGAGGGAATCGCAAGCCTACTGCCTCCCCGAGAACAAGGTCTCCTTGGGCTTTGTCGAGGGCCTCAACAATAAGATCTGAGTGATTCAACGTCGCGCCTATGGATTACGGGATGAAGAATATCTCCGCCTCAAAATCCTCACTTCAATGCTGCCGGAGATATAAACCATGTCAAGTTACCCACTCACTTGGGAGATGAGCCGGAAAACATAAGGTCGCTTTGGCATTCTTAAGCGGATAACCGGACCAGGACCCAACAGAATGAGTCCCAAAACCATAAAACACCCGTCCGTCTGAAAGTTGGCGGTGGATTATGGTAGCGGACTCCGGTTGATTTATTCCGCCCGATCCTGTATGCACCGCAAACGTATCGAGCACGCGAATGAGCGTCACACTTTTATGATGGGAGAGAGGCCATGCCTGACTACTGGATCAAGATCAGCGAGACGGAGGAAGAGGATCGGAAACAGCATCATTACCTGACGACCGCCAAAGACGAGAAAGCGGCCAGAAAAGCCGCCGGGGAGTTTATGAGGCGCTTCATCGACGACGACGATGACCCGGAAGAAATCGAAAACGGATATGCGTTCTACAACAAGGCCGTTTTTGTGCGGCTTGAATCCGTCAAGGAGACAACGAAAGAGCAGTTCAAGGAATTTCTGCTGAAGATCCACACCATCAACATGGCGTAACTCAAAGACGAAGCCTTTGTGATGTGGGCCGACCTCAGGTTTGACGACGATTGGCGTCGGGACGACACGTTTTTCTGAACTCCCGGATCTTTTCCCCTTTAAGAAAAGATGAAAGAACGGGCGCAGTAAACAGGGGGGTGAACGTTATGTCGGTGAAGGCGTGTCGCTCACGGTCGGCCGGTCGTTCAATCTGTGTGTTCGATCTCGGTAAAACCAACAAGAAGCTCCTTGTTTTCGACGAAGACCTTCGGATCGTCGATTCCATCTATGAAACCTTCGATGCCACCGAGAAGGATGGGCTGTATGTGGAAGCGACCGAGGCCACGGCCGACTGGCTCCTGGCCGGCCTGCAATCCCTGGCATCCCGCCATGATATCGGTGTCATCTCCATCGCCGCCCACGGCGCTGCCTTTGCCTGTCTGGACTCCCGCGGCCGGCTTGCCCTCCCCGTCCTTTCCTATACCTCCGATCCCGGTCCGGACTTTCATCAGGCGTTTCAAACCCGCTTTGGCGATCCGCGGAGCTTTCAGGCCCGGATGGCCACCCCCGACATCCCCGGGCTGGGATGCATGGCCAAGGGGATCTATTTTGTCCAGACACGATTTTCGCAACGGTTTGCCGACACCCGCGCCCTCCTGCCCCTGCCTCAGTACTACGGCTTTCTTCTGACAGGCAAGAAAGGTATCGAACAGACCTATCTCGCCAACCATACCGGGCTCTGGAATTTCCACGATGGGTCCTGGTCCGAAGTGGCGGTTGCATTGGGTGTCACGGACCTCTTCCCCGCCGTGATCTCCAAACCCTGGGATTTCCTGGGCGCCGTCACGCCGGCCGTGGCGGAAAAAACGGGGTTGCGGCCCGATACGGCGGTAACGGTCGGCATCCACGATTCCAATGCCGCTCTCCTTCCCTACTTGATCCAGACCAAGGGTGATTTCGTCCTGAATTCGACGGGCTCCGTGTGCGTGGCCATGCACCCGACGGATACGGTGCACCTCTCGGAGGACGAACTGGGCAAGGTCGTTTTCTACAATCTGAGTGCCTTTTCACAACCCGTCAAGACCAGCATTTTTCTGGCCGGAATAGAATTCGACACCTATATGGGGTTGCTCAAGAGCCGACATGGCGACCGGCCGTACCCCGCGCTCGATGTGGCCCTTCTTGACGATATCCTGGCGGCCGGACGCGAATTTCTGCTCCCCTCCCTGGTCCCCTTCGGGATGTTCCCGGATTCTCCCGCACGGGCCGTGGAAGACGGAAGAACCTACCCCCTCATGGAGATGTTCGTCGGAAAAACGCCTTCCTTTTTCAATGATCCGGGCAGAGCCTACGCGATCCTGAACCTTTCCCTGGCCATCCAGACACAGGTCGCCCTGGAAAGGGCCGGATGGGAAGAGGGAACGGAAATTTACATCGAAGGGGGATTCCGGAAAAACGAGGTCTATACGCGCATTCTCGCCAGCCTGTTCCCAAATGTCAGGACCACCGTGACGAACCTGGAAGAGGCATCGGCTTTCGGCGCCGCCCTCGTCGGCAAGGCAGCGCTGGAAAACTGCTCCCCTGAACGGTTGGCCGATCTTTTTGAAATCGAAACGAAGCGCGTCTCCCCGCTGAATCTCCCGGGCCTGGAAACCTACCGGGCTGAATTCTTTCGTCTCGTTACGATGGCCTGAGGGCTTCGTGCCGAAACGGACGGGCCTCGGAAGCGGCGTGAATGGGGCCAGCGCCGGAGGCTCCGGCCGGGGGTCTACGCCCTTCAACGGGTTCGGCCTCGGAAAAGAAAACTCTTGCCAACCGCCCCGGGCACATCTTTTGGGAACATTTGAGGGGAAGCGGACGTCTGATCCCGTGAGCGCCTCTGCAAACGATCGCACCAACGACCTGAGCCTGCTGGCGGCCTGCCGCTCCGGCGACACCCGTGCCTTCGAACAGCTCGTCCTGCGGCACCAGCGCCGGCTTTACAATACGGCGCTCCGCATCAGCGGCAACGAGGCGGATGCGGCCGAGATCGTCCAGGAAACCTTCGTGGCCGCCTGGCGCAAGCTCGGCGATTTTCGGGGCGAGGCCCAGTTCTCCACCTGGCTGACCCGAATCGCCGTCAATCTGATCCGCAGCCGCTGGCAGCAGGACAAAAAGCGGCGCGAACGGGTGGTGTCGCTGGACGGCCTGAACGAGGCGGGAAACGAGACGCCGCCGCAGGTGGCTTCGGAAGACCCCTCGGCCCTGGACCTGCTGGAACGTTCCGAACTGCGGACGCTGCTGGAACACTGCATCGGGTTGCTGGATCCGGGATTTCGGGAGGTTTTGATCCTGCGGGACATGCGGGAGATGGCCTACGAAGAGGTGGGACAGATCCTGGGGCTGCGCGAGGGGACGGTCAAATCGCGCCTCTTCAGGGCCCGTGAGGCCGTGCGGGACTGCATCGCCAAGGGGATGAGAAGGGTATGAAGAGCCACGACGACATACGGGGAATGCTGCCCGCCCTGGCGGGCGATGACCTGTCGGAAACCGACCGGGAGCGGGTCGAACGTCACGTGGCCGACTGCCCGGCCTGCCGCAGCGAACTGGCCGAATTGCGGGCCGTCGTGCAGGCGGTGCGCACGACGCCGGAGGTCGAGCCGCCCCCCTGGCTGGCGGCCCGCATCATGGCGCGGGTGCGGGAAGAGAGCGCGCCCCGGAGGCGCTGGTGGGCGCGTATTTTCATGCCCGTTCCTCTCAGGTTGCCGCTGGAGGGTCTGGCCCTGCTGATCGTCTGCGTGTTCGGCTGGTATCTGATCCAGGATCCGGGCCGATCGCCGCAATGGCAGGCCGTCGCACCTCCCGCCCAGGCGCCGGGGGGAAACACGTTCACAAGCGAGCCAGCGTCCCCCGCGGCACAACCGCTCCGCCAGGCAGCCCCGGCCTCGGTGCAGCCTTCCATGCCCGTGCCTCCCCCGGGCCGGGAGCCGGCTGCCGAACCCGTCTTTGCGCCTCCCCCTCTGCCGGCCAAAGATTCAACCGTCCGGATGGAGCGGGGCCGGGCGGTGTCCGAGGCCTTGCCCGCCCCCGCCGCCGCTCCGGCACAGGCCGCCCCGGAGGTCGCACCGACGGCCGGACACAAGGCGGCAACGAACAAACACACGGCTGAAATGGCCGACAGGACCCTGTCCGCCGTTGCCGGTCCCTCGCTTCGTCTGCGGCTGGCGGTCGCCGACCGGGAGGCGATCCCGGAGCAACTTCAGGACATCGCGCACCGTCTGGGCGGCACGGTGGCCGACAGCGGACCCGGCCGCGGCGTCGTCCGGGTCGAGGCGGGCCGCCTGCCGGACCTCCTGGATCAGCTCGCCCGACTGGGACGGGTCATCGAACGTCCGGAGGGCGCACTGACCCGCGAGGGAAGCGTGTCATTGCAGGTGCTTTGGTAGGGTTTTCCGGGGCGCCGGTCTTTTTCGGGAACTTTTCCCCGCGTCTTCCTGTCTAACCGTTCAAAGGCCGATCGAAGGCCAATCACCCAAGACAGGAGGATGTCATGAAAACGTTCACGGCAGTCGTTCTGGCGGCGCTCATCGGCGCCGCACCCCTCTGGGCGGGCAGCATCGGCGATCAGGTCGAGGTGCGGATCATCAGCGATACCGGCATGGAGCTGTCCCTCTATCCGGTCCCGGCCCGCGCCCCGGCGAAGAAGGTCTATGCCGAGGCGGTCAAGGGGGATCACTACAAGATCATGGTTTGCAACAGGCTGAACCGGCGGGTGGGGGTTGTGATCGCCGTGGATGGCCGCAACATCGTGTCCGGTCAAAAATCGTGGCTGAAAAGCAGCGAGCGGATGTACATCCTCGAGCCGTACGCCACCTATGAGTACGCCGGATGGCGCACCGGGCAGGACCGGATCAACCGTTTCTTTTTCACCGAGGCGCCGGATTCCTACGCGGCGGCCTTCGGAGACCGGAGCGCCATGGGGGTGATCGCGGTGGCGGTTTATCCCGAAAGGCAGCGCGGTGAATTGCTGGAAGAGTCCGGCCGTCAGGGGCCCCCGGAGGCCTCCTCCGCTCCGTCGGTCCCGCGCGATCGGGGCACGGCCGCCGCCCCGGGCGCCAAGGCGGAGAGGGCGGATCGTTCCGCTGGAACCGGTTACGGCAGAACCGAATACTCCCCCTCCCGGATCGTGGCCTTTGACCCGGAGCCCCGCGCGGTGGAAACGTTGTACATCAAATACGAGTGGCGCAGCACACTCTGCCGGCTCGGCGTCATCAGCCGCTGCCGGACGTACTCACATCCCTTCAACCGCCTGTGGGACAACGACGGCTACGCCCCGCCGCCTCCCGGTCGGGAGTAATCGCCAGGATTTCCTCACGAACATGGAACGGGGGCGCCGGTCGGACCGGCGCCCCCGCGTTTTATTATCGCTCTCCCATCCTGCGGCCCGCTCATCCTCCGGCCGGCGCTCCCCGGTCAGATGCCGACCGACGCGACGGCGAGGATCCTCCGGCGGGGGCGGCGCGATCCGAACCTTGCCGGATCTTCGGTTCAACGATCGGCTTTTGAACGCGCCTTCACGCGGGCCAGCGCGTCCCTGTTCAGATAATAGTTGCCGTTCCCCGTCTTGACGACGATTTGATCGGCGAGCAGCACGTTGAGGGCCTTGGGCCGGATATTCCCCGTGCCCACGCGGAAGACATTCTTCCGCTCGTCCTGAACAGGAATCGCCCTGGCCGCGCTGAAGGCACCGGCCTCCTCCAACCCGGCAATGATCTTGAAGCACACCCGCCGCACGCTCAGGCCGCCCAGGTAGAGGACCAGAGCGACAAAGACCACAAATGCGCCAAGCAGCAGAAGGAACTTTAAATCAACCGGCATACGTCCTGACTCCCCCTTGGAAGATTCGGCTTTCGCCCCGCCTGCGCCCGGGGACTCGCATCCCCGACGAACGCCCGCCCTCCGTCACTTCCCCTTGAAATCGGCCTTGCGCTTGCCGAAAAAGGCCAGGGCGCCCTCCTTCAAGTCTTCACTGTTGAGGGCTTCCTGGATCAGGCGCTCGATCTCCGTCTGATCCCCGGGATGAATCCCCTGGGCATGAAACAGTTTGTTGAAAATATGCTTATGCCCTTTCAGTGCCAGCGGGGCATTGCCGGCGATGTCCTCCGCCAGACGATCCGTAAACGCGTGCAGATCGGCTTTCGGCACCACATAATGGACCATGCCCATCGCCTGCGCCCGGTGGATGTCGTAATAGCGCCCCGTGAAAAAGGCCTCCTTGGCGTTGGCCAGACCCAGAACGTTGATGAATTTCTGCACCCCCGCCGGATGGTAGATCACCCCCAGGCGCGAGGGCGGAATGCCCATCCGGGACACGTCCGAGGCCACCCGGAGATCGCAGGTGATCGCCAGTTCGCAGCCGGCCCCCAGCGCAAAACCGTCGATCATGGCAATGACCGGATAGGGATAGGCTTCGATCGCCGCAAAGCCGACCTCGAGGGGATTTTTCTTTTTCAGCGCGTCGAAGAGATCCGGGGAAAGGTCGGTCGGGATGGCCGACAGGTCGTAGCCCGCGGAGAAGGCCTTGTCGCCGGCGCCGCGGATGACGACGGTCCGAATTCCTTCGTCCCGGGACAACTGCTCGAACTGGTCCGCCAGCGCGAACAGCATGAGCGGGGTCAGGGAGTTCTTTTTGTCGGGCCGGTTGATGATCAGGGTCGCCACATGGCCTTTCTTCTCCAGAAGCAACGGTTGTTCGTCCATCCTGTATACTCCTTCCTGACTGTCGATTTCAGAGGACCGACCCGCCCTGTTTGAAATAGCGGACGTAGCCCGGACCGCACGTGTATCGGGAACGATATTCCACGAGCGCCTTGTACCGATCGTAGAGTTCGGGGCGGTCGGACAGGTGCGCGATGCGTTTCAGGGCCGCCTCCGAGAGCTTTTCGGACACGTGCGCGATGTCGCCCTGCCCCTGCAGGGCATGATGGACAATCCGCCCCCAGTCCACGAGGACCTCCCGCGCCGCCCGCAGCGACGTTTCGGCGCTCGGGACGGGTCCGAAGTGGGCGTAGAGGACCTGCTCCGGCTTCAGGGCCGCGAGTTTCTCGATGCTTCCGACGGCCCGAACCAGGTCGAACTCCGGCGGGGGGGTGCTGGGGAAATGGACTTCCGCCTCCGGAAAATAGACCCCAAGGGCTTCCCCGGCCAGCAGGGCGCCGCTCTTCTCCTCGAACAGGCTCAAGTGATGCACCGCGTGCCCGGGCGTGTGAACGACCCGGAGCCGCACACCCCGTCCCAGATCGATGACGTCTCCATCGGCGAGCGCCGCGAGCTGCGCTTCGGGAACCGGCTCCACCGCGCCGTACCACCGCTCGGCGTTCTCCCCGAAGACCCGCCTCATGCTCTCGACGAGTTTGGACGGGTTGGCGAGATGGGGCACGCCCCGCTCATGCGCCAGGGCCCGGAGGCGGGGGTACCGCCGGCAGAGGCTGCCCGCGGCGCCGGCGTGGTCGACATGGATATGGCTGAAGATGAGGCAGTCGATCTCCTCCGGCTCATAGCCGATTTCCCGGACGGCATCGAGGACGTGCTCGATGACCGTGGTCGGACCGGTGTCGAAGAGGGCCACCCGGTCGCCCGCCAGGAGGTAGGTGCTGGCAAACTTGGCATGGTCCAGCCACCGCTGATCGATGGCGAACAGATGTGCATGCAATTTTTCGATCGTCCCCATCACGCCTCCGCTTGAACGTTTTGAACGACGCCCTTTTACCGTCATTCCGGTGGCGTCGTCAATGAGCGTTTGACTTACCGGCCGATCGATCCCGAGGATCCCTCCTCCGGACACCGCCATCAGGAAAGCAGCGCCATCCAGGCGGCCATGTCCTCTTCCGCCTCCAGGTCGAGAACCCGTGCAATGATCCGCTCCAGGCGGTCCGGTGCGAAGGCCAATCCCCCCAGGGCGAGGAATTTCCCGACAATCTTGTCCTCCTTTTCCCGCGGGTCCATTACATGCTCGAGCATGTTGAACTTCTGTCTCACGCTTCGGCCCTCCAGGTCGAGGCGGATCTCCGCTTCGAAGGGGGCGAGCGTATCGTCGGGAATCAGGCGGATCCGCTGTTGCAGGGCGACGGTTTCCGGCGCGTGGACCCGCTCTTCCGTGAAGGCGTTCATCCCGGTGTCCCGGTTCAAGAGGGCGTTGGCCACGCTGTAGGGGATGCTGAACTTGGCTTCCAGGCCGGTCTCCGGCCTTTCCTTGCCCGCGACGTCCAGCATGGGCCGCGAAACATGAATGTCCATCGCCCGGATTTGCCGGGCCTCCATCCCTTCGACCCTTTTCAGCGCCAGGGCCGCCTCGATCGGGGCGTGCGTCCCGTAGCAGGACGCGTGAAACTTGTAGTTGTTCTTGAGGATGTACCATTGAACGCCCAGCCCCTGCAAGGCATCCTCCGACTTCCAGTCCTTCGAGAACATCTCCCAGAATCCCTTCTGCCCCTCCAGGATATCCCCCGTGCTGGTGAAACCGCGCTGGGCGAGGAGTGCCGCGAGCAGGCCGTCGAAGGAGGCCTTCCCGGCATGAAAGGGTTTGCAGGAGGTTCCGAAGACGGCCTTGAGTCCGGAGGCCTGCGTCCCCGCCGTCCCCAGGGCGTGAACCAGTTCGTCCGCGTTCAGGCCCAGGATTTTCGCCGTTCCGGCGGCCGCCGCGAAATGGCCGATGGTGGACGTGCCGTGCCAGCCGGCCAGGTAGTGGTTTGGGGAGGCCCCGAGCGCGACGCGGCAGCCGGTTTCGTAGCCCAGGACGTAGGCGGCAAGAAAGGCACGCCCGCTTTCGCGCCGCCATTCCGCAGCCGCGAGGATTCCGGGGAAAAGGGTGACGCTGGGATGCCCCAGAAATTCCACGCTGGTGTCGTCGAAATCCAGGACGTGGGAACTCATGCCGTTCAGCAGGGCGGCATTGAGAATGGAGGTCTTCACGGGGCGGCCGATCACTGAGGCCTGGGGTTCGCCCCCGACCAGCGCCACCACCTGGGCGAGACTGTCGATGTCCGCCTCCCGGGCCCCGGCCAGCGTCACGGCAAGCCAGTCGAGAAAACAGAGCTTGGCCTCCCGGACGACCTCCGCGGGCAGATCCTGGAATTGCGTGTCCGCAACATACGCCGCGAGTTTCCGGGTCGCTTCCATGTCAACCTCCTTAAGGACGCTGACGTCCTTTGACGTATTCTTCGATCAGCTTATACTTATATATTTTCCCCGTCGCGGTCTGGGGAATGGGCTTATCCGTGACGATCACCTCCTTGGGAAGCTTGTACTTCGCGACCTTTCCCACGCCGAATTCGAGGACTTCCCCGGCCGTCAGGGACTGCCCCGGATAGGGATTGACGATGGCCAGCCCGCACTCCCCCCATTTCTCGTCCGGCATGGGAATGATGGCGATCATCATGATCTTGGGGTGATCGATGAGAATGTTCTCCACTTCTTTCGGGTAGACGTTCTCCCCGCCGCTGATGTACATGTCCATCTTCCGGTCCACAACGAAGATATAGCCGTCCTCGTCCACCGTCGCCATGTCGCCGTAATGGAACCAGCCTTCCGGATCGATGGTCTCCCGGGTCTTCTCCGGATCGTTGAGATAGCCCAGCATGGTCATCGGCCCCCGGTAGCAGATCTCGCCGATTTCCCCCGACCCCGGCCGAACCGGCTCTCCCGTCTTTCCCGCGACCTTGACCTCGCCATGAAAGAGCGGCAACCCGATGGAGCCCACCTTTTCCAGATCCTTCGGTCGATCCGGCGTCAGGGTGATGCACACGGAGGTTTCCGTGGCTCCGAAGACCTGGCCCACGGCCTCCACCTTGAACCGGTCGCGGATCTGTTCCAAAACCGATCTGGGCGTGATCTGCGCTCCGATGGCGACGCCCTTCAGGGAACTCAAATCGTAGCGGTCGAAGTCGGGGTGCGCGATGATCATCTGGAACATGGCCGGGACGCCGCCCAGGAGGCTGACCCGGTATCGCTCCACATCCCGGAGGACCAGGCCGGGATCGAAATGGCGATGGATGAGCAGGGTCCCCCCTTTATGGATGACCGGCATCGTCGCGATAAACAGCCCCCCGGAATGGAACATGGGCAGGTTGAGAATATAAATGACGCTGGAGATGATATAATCAAAGGCGTTTTCGTTATTGAGCGTGTTCCAGAGGGTTTTCCGGTGCGGCAGAATGGCCCCCTTGGCCCTGCCCGTCGTTCCCGAGGTAAACAGAATGACCTGCGGATCCTCCAGGGTGGGAGGATCGCTGACCGGCGGTTCCTCGACGGGGCATCGCCGGATCCAGGCCTCGTAGTCTCCATCGGTCGTGTCCTGCGGCGGGTCGATGCAGATATAGTTCCGGACGCTTCCCGCACCCGACAAAGACTTCAGTTCCTTGGCCATCCCGGAGAATTCCCCCCCGTAAAAGAGGGCCTCGGGAGCGGACTGGATGATGAAATACTCGAGCTCCCGGCTTACCAGGCGCGTGTTCAGGGGAACGAAGACAACGCCGGTCTTCGCGCAGGCCCAGAAGAGTTCCAGGTACGGGTTGCAGTTGTTCGCCAGGATGGCGATACGGTCCCCCTTGACCAGGCCGAGTTCCAACAGCATCCGCGCCGCCTGATTGACGCGCTCGTTCAGTTCGCGGTAGGTCCATTCGCGTTCCTCGAAGATGACGGCCACCTTGTCCGGGGTAAGCCTGTGCCTTTTGGTGACCCAATCGCCAACGCCGGCCTCCTTCATGGCTCCTCCTTTCGGTAACATGGGGTTGAATGCAGACCACAATCTTTCCTCCGGAGCGACGGCATCGCGAATGAAGGCCGCGATATCGTCGAAGCTCGCGCCCTGGGTGAAAACGCCGGCAACCCCCATCGCCTTGAGACGGGGAATGTCCTCCTCCGGAATGAACCCACCCATCATCAGCCGTTTGTCGGTGATGCCTTCCTGCTCCATCCTCGCAATGAGTTTGGCCGCAATGGAGAGGTGCGCACCGGACAGGATGCTGATGCCGATAACGTCAACATCTTCCTGGACGGCCGTCGTGACAATCTGAGTGACGGTTCGCCGGAGCCCCGTGTAGATCACCTCCATGCCGGCGTTCCGCAGTCTCGAAGCCAGCAGGAGCGCCCCCTTGTCGTGCCCGTCCAGACCCGCCTTGCCCACCAGAACCCGAATGACGCGATGATTCATGACCTTCTTCCCTCCCCCGGAGACATGACGGTTCAACGGGCCTCGCCGAAGACCCGACGCAGCACATCGCAGATCTCTCCCACCGTTGTATAGGCTTTGACCGCTTCGACGAAGTGGGGGATCAGATTGGCCCGCTCATCGCGGGCGGCATTTTCTATCTTCTCCAGACAGGATTGCACGGCGCGGGGGTCGCGTTCCTGCTTGACGCGGCGGAGATTGGCGATCTGCTTTTCTTCAGCCTGCTCCCGCCTGGCTACCTGATAGGGTGAAGTGCGCGGCGTCCTCACGTCGATCTCATCGGCTTCGGTATATTTGTTGACCCCGACCACCGTGGCCTCGCCTGTCTCCATTTGTCGCTGAAATTCTTCAGCGCTTTTCATCACTTCATTCTTCATCCAGCCGCTCTCGACCGCCTTCTCGGCGCCTCCCTGTCGATCGATTTCTTCGATCAGAGCTAAGATTTCGGCTTCATAACGATCGGTCAGGGATTCAACGTAGTAGGAGCCGGCAAAGACGTCCGGCGTATCGCCGAGCCGGCACTCTTCCATGATGATCCGCGCGGCGTCCGCCGCCAATTGCCGGGCCTCGATGCTGTGGCCGAGTCCGAGCGCCTCGTCGTAGGGGGGCTCGCAGGCCGGCGGCTCGCCGATCATCGCCGCGAAGGCGGCGCCGATGGCAACCCGGACGAGGTTGTTCAGGGGCCGCTGCCGGGTGCAGGTCCAGAAGCCGGCCAGGCCGCCGCCGAGTTCCCGGTAGATCCAGTTGGACGGCTTGACGGCGCCCAGCCGGTGCCGCATGATCTTTGCCCAGACCCGTCGCGCCGCGCGCCGGCACGCCGCCTCTTTCAGAAACTCCATGCCTCCGCCGAAATTGAGGAAGGTCGCCTTCGCGGCAACCTCGTCGACGCTCATGCCCGCGTTCACGGCGACCCGGAAGTAGGCCATTGCGTTGGCCATGGCAAAGGCGACGGCCTGCACCCGGGTGGCGCCAGCCTCGCGGATATGATAGCCGCAGATGCTGATGGTGTTCATGTTGGGCAGGTGCTCACGGCAGTACGTGAAGGTGTCGCGGGTCATGCGCAGGGAAGGACCGACGGGATAGATCTGCGTGCCCCGGGCGACAAACTCCTTCAGGATGTCATTCTGGGGGGTTCCCCGCAGCTTTTCAGGAGGAATGCCGCGCTTTTCCGCCAGGGCGATGTACATGGACAAGATGATATTGGTCGTTGCGTTGATCGTCCAGTTGGAGGCGATCCGGTCGAGGTCCGTGTCGCCGGTGAAGGCCTCGTAAATCGTCTCGAAGTCCTTAAGGGTATCGATGGCCACCCCGACCCGGCCGACTTCGCCCTCGGCCAGTTCGTGATCGGAATCGTAGCCGGTCTGGGTCGGCAGGTCGAAGGCGATGTTCGGACCGCCCCCGCGCGCCATTGTCCTGCCGCGCTCGATGTAGAAATCCCGCATGTCCTCGGCCGTCCCGTAACCGGCATACCCGAAGGCGTGGCGGATGCTTTTGCCTCCGCCCAGGGTTTTGCCGCGTCCCCAGATGACATGGTGCAGAGGGACGGCAAACCGGCCGGCCGTAAAGGGATACTCACCGGGGAAGCCCACCCGCTCGAGAAAGTCATCCTCTCCGATATCGAGGGGACTGGCGAACTCCACGGGACTGGCCGCGAGACCCATCCGCCGCAGATTCTTCTTTAAAACGCCCTCTTCCCACGCGGTCCGGGCTGCCCGGATCCTGTCCGACGTCTGCTGGTCCAACGGCATCGTTTTCCCTCCTCAACGGCGAATGAGTGATGTCCCCGACAAATTTCATTCAAAAAGATCCGGACAAGCCCCCTGCCCCGCATGGCCTATCCCTGTTCGACGGACGTTTTCGGCCGGGCGGGATCTCCGATCAGGGTGGCGGCGATCGTTCCCAGCACGGCGACAACCAGGAGGACCTGAACGGCGCCGGCATAGGAACCGCTGGCGTCGTACATGCGTCCCAGCAGGATTGCTCCGGTGGCAAGCGACAGGATCTGGATCAGACCGAACGCGCCGACAAACTTGCTGAAATGATCCAGGCCGAATTTCCTGCCCACCATGAGGGGAAACAGGGTAGGAAACGCCCCCAGGGCGCATCCGTAGAAGATGACAAAGCCCCAGACGAGCGGGGCGTCGTCGACGAGATACACGACGGAAAGCAGCCCGATGAGATGGAACCCCCAGATGGCGATCATCAGGCCCTTCTGGGAAACCCTGTCCGCCGCCCCGCCGAACGCCAGCCGGCCGAGCACGCTGAATCCCAGCGCCAGGCTCCAGAAGAGATTGGCCTGGTCGACACTCAGACTTCTCAGCAGGGCAATGGCGTGCTGGGTCATACCGCCCAGGATCAGGCTGTAGAAGATCGTCAGGAAGGCGAGGACATAGAAGGGTAGGCATTTGAAGGCCTGGGCGACGGTGAAGCTGAAGGCTGACGCTCTCTCCTCTGTTTCCGTGGCCGTCAGGGGAATGCCATCCGGATCGAGTCCGAGGTCCGCGGGCTTCTCCTTCACGACGGCCAGAATCAAGGGCAGGACGATGCCCAGCACCAGGAGGCCGAGCAGACGGTACGCGCCCCGCCAACCGAAAGACGCCGCGGCCTGGCTCGCGACAAAGACCATAACCATGCCGCCGACGCCGATGCCGGACATGATGATTCCCATGGCCATGCCGCGCTTCCGGTTAAACCAGTGAGAGATCAGGGTCTGTGAAGGGACGATCGATACCGAGGCCAGTCCCGTGGCCATGAAGATGAGCAGCGCGTAGTAGTGCCAAAGTTGCTGCATCGAACCGAGCAGCAGCAATGCGATGCCGACGGTTGTGGCGCCGTAGAGCTGGACTTTCTTGACCCCGAATTTGGCCACCGCCACACCCACGACCGGGCTCAAGAGCCCCACCAGAAGCGCGGCCAGGGTGAAACCGATGGAGACCTGTGTCGCACTCCATCCGAACGCTCGCCTCAGAGGTTCCAAAAAAACGGAAACGGTATAGAATCCGGAACTCAACCCGATCAGAAGAACGATGAATGTCGCCGCGACAATCCACCACCCGTAGAAAACCTTGCTTTCCTTTGCCATAAATCCCTCCTTTGGGTTGCCAGCGTTGGTCAGCGTTTGGTTGACGATTGGGTTCTTTGCATTAACGTTCATGGATGCGACGCGTGACGCTGCGTGTCGCGCCAAAGGTCGGACACCAGGCGGAGTGCTTTCCCGAACCGCCGGCGACGATGACGCGAATGTCCCCGGGAGTTCGGACCAGGGGGATGCCTTCTTTCCATTCCTCGAGGCGGTTCTGATAGCCCCCCCATGAGGACAGTTCCGCCAGCTTCTCGGGGGAAATCCTCGCCAGGGCGACCCGGGCCCGCTCATAGAGAACCTGTTGCACGCCTTCACGCGAGAATCCCCCGTCGGCGATGGTCCTGGCGTGTTCCGGCCCCAGGATGAGATAGGTGTCTCCCCCGACGTACAGGTTGTTGTTCCCGACCGTGGCCATGGTCTGCGCAATCGTGTTGAGCAGGGATGCCGCCGTGGAAGATCCGTGATCGTTGATGTTGTGCGGCGCCTCGGCGGCGACGACGGTCACGCAGCTCTCTTCGGCCCTGAACCCCAGCGCGGTCCGGAACGGGAGCCAGGGGGTTTTCTCCTCGTTCTCCGCAAAACAGTAGGTAAATTTCGCCGGGGATCCGAGGGTTGCCTTGTCCAGTTCGCCGGGCGTTGCGCCGCCGACATTCTGGAGAACGAGACGCACCGCCCGACCGATCGTGGCGTTGGCGCGGTTCCCGTTCCCCAGGCAGTTGTGGCCGCTGTTCATGCCGATGGTCCGGCTGATGGGCCCGTGGATGATCACCAGGATCCCGCAATTGTGCGTCGTTGTCTGGACGCCGTACAGATTGAAATCGGCCTCCTGGGTCGCTTCGACGGCCGCGACGATCACCGGCAGAAATTCGGGCCGGCATCCGGCCATGACGGCGTTGATGGCGACATCCAGCAGGGTGGCCGTCGCGTTTCTCGGCAGGAGGCAACCGACGGTGTCCAGCGGGTTCCCGGAGACCGATCGGAGCGCGGCCTTCACCCGGTCCTCGGTCGGAAGGACAACCGGAAGACCGTCCGTCCAGCCGCGTTGATGAAATTCCTCGAGCGCGTCCGCCTCGCCGCCTTCGATGAGGATCCGGCCCGCTTCTTCCGGGGCGGATCCATCCCTTGCCGGCGTTCCCGGGGAAGAGGATGCGCCTTCCCCGGTCAGGGATGAGGCGACGCCTCGAACAACGGCGTCGGTGATGCGCGTCCGGGCTTCCGTCACGGAAACGCCCCCCACGGGATGGGCAACCTGCACGACCGGCAGGGACGCCTCGTGCCGTTCTTTCAGCAGGCTGCCAGCCAGATCGGCGAACATCGCGGTGACCATCAGAACCGCCGGGCGCGACTTCCGGGAAAGGGTGCACAGGTCGTGGACACTCCACGACGTACACGACCCTCAATCGCCAACGGCAAGGACGACGGCATCGCATCGATCGCAGATCTCCGCGATCAGCTCGTCCGGAGCGGCCAGTGAAGGGATCTGCTTCCGGAAGTGGAACGCTTCGATGGGAAATTGCTTTTTGAGTTCCGCCGCGAGCGTTTCCAGCAATACATCGGTGTTGGGCTTGCCGTTGCCGAGAAATCCGATCCGCTTTCCGGAGAGCGTTTCCAAGCGGTGGACGGGATGAGACATCCCCGCTTCTGAAACGCCAACCGGCACATACGCGTGGACAAAACCGGGCTTCGTCATCGCGGGCCTCCTGGATTGACGGTTCGAGTGAAAGAACTTGGCTTCTCTGGGAGGTCAGATTCCGGAAACGCTCATACCGGTCTCTTCGGCGCCCCCGTCCCCCATTCCATCCATCGCCGGGTGTGTCCGCCGGGCCGGGCGGTCCCGGCGCGGCATCATCGGAATTGCGTGCAGATTTCGGAAGAACCGGGCGCGTAGTGCCGGCAGACGGCCGGCCGCGTCTCGTAGATCGTACAGGTATAATGGTCGTCGTCCCACTGGAGAAACGGGCACCCGTGCAGGTAGCGGCCGTCGTCGGAGGAGATCAGGTGATCCCCCGCCCAAACGGCGTGCTCATGGGCGATGATCCGGAGGATGTCGTCCCGCCCCTCCCGGCGCCACCGCTCCCAGTCCTCGTCCGTCACGTACGCGATCAGGTTCGCCAGGCAGCATTTCCCGCATCTCCGGCAGACGATCTCCTCTTGGTTTTCCATCACTCACCCCTCTGATTCCGGGGGAGATTCAACGCGAAATTCGACGCCCCGTTTCCGAAGCAGCAGATACTCGTATTGAAACAGGTCCTCGACAAAATGGCGGACCGTTTCCCGCTCTCCCGCGGTAACGTGCCGCGCTCGCAAAATAGACGCCAATTCCGGGGAAAAATCAAGCTTTAAAAAATCCGCCACCGGCCCCCGGAGGACCTCATATCCGTAATGACCGGCGACGGCGGCCAGGTTCGAGAAACGGATCGTGTACTCGTCATGTCCCTTGAGGGCGATGCGCTCGGGATTCCCGTCGGCCCGGACGTCGATCCACCGGCGGTAGGGCTCCGGCACGGCCGCTTCGCAACTGTGCTCCGCGAGAAAGACATAGGGAACGCCGGCGCGGCAGATCTTCTCCAGGGCCTCCACGGCCCCGAGGTTGAAATTGAACGGCGCCCGGCCGGGGGTCGCCAGGAAGTAGGCGGTGTGGAGTCGCCTCACCCGCGCCGGCAAGGAGTCGCTTTCTCCGCCAGCGCCGCCGTCCGGATCCTCCCGAGCGTCGCCTTCCAACCCCACGACCGTCGGGAAATCCCCGAGGTTCTCGTTCAGGATGATCCAGTCGAACTCGCACAGGCGCTGCGCGTCGAAGGCGAGAAAATCCGCCTCGACGTAGCGGACGGACGGGTGGGCCCGGAGGGCCTCCTTCTGCCGTTTCAGGAGGAACGGGGAAATGTCGAGCATCGTCACCCGCGGGAACGGGTGCACGGCGAGGAGATCCCGCATCAGATAGCCGTAGCCGCCCCCCACCTCCAGGACCCGGTCCACCCGTTCCAGCGGGATCCATCGC
>DDXV01000017.1 GCA_002347815.1 Syntrophaceae bacterium UBA2251 | reverse complement strand
TGGGCAACTGTAGAAGATGAGTCTAAATTACGGGGTGGGAAGTGTCTCATTCACATTGGCACAGAGGGTTATTTTATACCGGACGTCAGGGATGAGGGTAAGTTGCTGTAGTAGCATGCGAATTAAATCTTCAACTTCCAATTTTGAAGAGGTTCGCTTATAATGAGATGCTCTGTACCATTCTGAGCTCCGGTTCCATGGTTGCTTGTCGAGATTGGGTCTTTAGAATGAGATAGAAGTCCTTAAAAGAGAGACCACTCCATCAAAACGCAATTCAATCCCAAACTCATCGTTCTCATTCTCCTTGCCGTTCTTGTCCTCACGGTTTTCTGGGGTGTTCAGCGGTATGATTTCGTTCATTACGACGACCACGTCTATGTCACCGATCACGTTCAGGTCCGCCAGGGGCTGTCCCTGGAAAACCTGAAATGGGCGATGACGAGCACAGAAGCCGGGTTCTGGCATCCGCTGACCTGGGTGTCGCTCATGCTGGATTACCAGTTCTTCGGCCTGAATCCGGGCGGCTATCACTTCACGAATCTGTTGTTGCACCTGGCGAACACGCTCCTGTTGTTTCTCGTTTTTGCGTCAATGACCGGCGCCGTTTGGCGTAGCGCGCTTGTCGCGGCCCTCTTCGCCGTCCATCCCCTGCACGTGGAGTCCGTCGCTTGGATCGCGGAACGGAAGGACGTCCTGTGCGGCCTCTTCTGGATCCTAGCCCTGGGGGCCTACGCCCGCTATGCGGAGCGGCCGTCCTGGACGCGTTATGCGGCCGTGTTCGTCGCGGCACTCCTGGGGTTGGCGTCCAAGGCGATGGCCGTCACGCTCCCCTTCGTGCTGCTGCTTCTGGATATTTGGCCGTTGGGGCGGCTGCGTTTGACGGAGGCAGGGCGGGGGCGCGTGAGGGGATCCCCGATCATCCTGAACGAAGGCCAGGACAGCGCCCTGGATGGGGAAAGCCCCCGATGGTTTTCGCCCACGCCTATTGGATGGTTGATCCTCGAAAAGGTGCCGCTCGTCGCTCTGTCGGCCGCCGTCGGGATCCTGACCTGGATGGCCGAGACGAAGATCGGCGCGCTGAAGACGGTCGCTGAATTTCCGCTCGCCGTGCGCCTGGAAAATGCGGTCGTTTCATACGTTCGCTATGTCGGCAAGATGTTCTGGCCCGCGGATCTGGCGGTGATCTACCCCCACCCCGGGGCCTGGCCGTGGGTCAGCGTCGCCCTGGCTGCAATCGTTCTCGTGATGATCACGGTTTTTGCACTAAAATTTTGGCGACGCGCCCCGTACCTCGCCGTCGGCTGGTTCTGGTATTTGGGCACGCTCGTTCCCGTCATCGGCCTGGTCCAGATCGGGAGCCATGCCATGGCGGACCGCTACACCTACATTCCCCTCATCGGTCTTTTCATCATGATCGTCTGGGGGATGACGGATATGCTCGCGCCCCGGCGGCTCGGCCGCGCCCTCGTCGCGATCGGGGGACTCGCCATTGTATTGGCCCTGATCCCGCCGGCCCGTGCTCAGGTCGCCTATTGGGCGGATGCCGAACGCCTCTTTCGCCGGGCCGTCGCGGTTACGGAGCGCAATTATCTTGCCCACAACAACCTGGGCGCCGCGCTCGCCAGGAAGGGGTGCAAGGGGAGCATGGATGAAGCCTTGCGGCACTACCGGAAGGCCCTTGCCATCCGACCGCGCTATCCCGAGGCCCTCTTCAATGCCGGGTCGGCGCTGGCCGCGCAAGGTCGCTATGCCGAGGCGGAGACCTATTATCGCACCGCCCTTGAAATACATCCTGCCTTTGCCGAAGCGCACAACAACCTGGCCATCGCCCTGGCCATGCAGGGGAAAATGCACGACGCCATCAGTCACTTTCGAACCGCCCTCCACCTCCGCCCCGACTATGCGGAGGCAAAAAAAAATCTGGCGCTGGCTTTGAGCGGGGCAAACAGAAAACCACCTGATCTCAGATAATTACAACTATTTATTTTTTCTTGACACTCCTCGAAGAATGGTATAGGAAATCGTTCATGACTCATGGTCAGATACTGACCACAGTTCAATGTCTAACCTGAGGTCACCAGCACGACGTTCTAAGAAAATCAAAATGGGGAATGCCTTCCGGTTCAACGGCAGGAATAACCTCCGTGTCCGTGCCGCAAAGAGAGGATTGACCTTCATGGCAAAGGAGCTTCATCTTGGGGCTTGCGGAGAGAAGAAAAAGGGAAAAGGAAAGTCGCAAAGCAGCCATTCTCAAGGCTGCACGGAAGCTTTTTTTTGAAAAAGGATTCAAGCCCGTCACCGTCGAAAGCATTGCCCGGAAGGCCGAACTCAGCAAGGGTTCAGTATACCTTTACTACAACAGCAAGGAGGAAATTTACGCCCAGATCCTCCTCAACGACATCGAAAAGTTCAATCGCAAGATAGAAAATCTGTTTAACTACGGGGACCACGCCCCCGAAATCCTCTACAAACTCTCCAACATCTACATCGATTTTTTCCTTCACGATACGGAGCTCTTCCGTATTCTCGTCACCTATATGCTCCACACCGAAGATATGAATCTTTCCGAGGAAGTCAATCATCACATCGTCAAGATGACCAATGTCGCCATCACGATCATCGAAAAGATCTTTCAGTACGGGATTGAAAAGGGAGATTTCCCCCCCACGGTCAACTTAAGACAGAACCGGAATGCCATCTGGGGGCTCCTGAACGGCATCATTGCCCTGCATCTGTTCACCGGCGACGTGGCCACGCGCGAGGAGCGCATCCGCTCCACGGTCAAGGCCACCCTGGAAATGTATGTCCGTGGACTGAGCGATGTGAACACCCGGGCGAAGGCTTAGCCTTTCGCTGATTTGAAGGGTACGAAATAAGGATGAATCCATCAAACACACAAGGAAAGGAAAGGAGGTAGTCGTATGGGTAACGGGTTGGTGAACGTACGAGACCAGCAATTTATCCTCTTTGAGCAACTGGGGGTAGAGAGGCTGTTCGAGACGGAGGCGTTCAAGGACTTTACCAAGGAAGACGCGTTGATGATGCAGAACGAGGCCGAAAAGATGGCGCTCAATGTCCTCGTGCCTACCTATGCCGAAGGGGACAAGGAAGGGTGTACCTTCAAGGACGGCAAGGTCACGGTTCCGAAATGTTATCACGATGCATACAAGAAGTTTGTCGAAGGTGGGTGGCTCTGCCCGATGAAGTCGCCTGATGTGGGCGGGCAGGGCATGCCTGAGGTTTTGTCTTCGGCCTATGCCGAGTTCTTCGGTGCGGCCAACTTTGCCTTCATCATGTATACCGGCTTGACCAACGGGGCGGCCGGTCTCATCGAGAAGTACGGGACGGAAGAGCAGAAGCAGAAATACATGTACAAGATGTACGCCGGCGAGTGGGCGGGGACGATGTGTCTGACCGAACCCGGCGCGGGTAGCGACGTCGGCGCACTGAAGACCACGGCGAAGCGGCTTCCGGATGGTAAATTCCTCATTTCGGGGACGAAGTGCTTCATCTCGGCGGGCGATCACGATCTGGTGCCGAACATCATCCATCCGGTCCTCGCCCGGATCGAAGGAGATCCTCCCGGGACGGGCGGCATCTCCATTTTTATCGTTCCCAAGATCCGCGTCAACGATGATGGCAGCCTGGGTGAGCCGAACGACGTCCATACCGGCAATATCGAGCACAAGATGGGGATCAAGGGATCCGCGACCTGCACCCTGAATTTCGGGGACGACGGCAAGTGCATCGGAGAACTCCTCGGCAAGGAGCGCGAGGGAATGCGGGTCATGTTCAACATGATGAACGGCGCCCGTCTGGAAGTCGGGATGCAGGGCCTCGGACACGCCTCGGCCGCGTATGAGCATGCGCTTCAGTACGCCAAGGAGCGGATCCAGAGCACGCCGGTGTGGGAGATGAAAAATCCCGAAGCGAAGTCGGTGCCGATCATACAGCACCCCGACGTCCGACGCGACTTGCTGTGGATGAAGGCTTATGTGGAAGGCAACCGTGCACTGAACTATTTTGTGGCACTCGCCATTGATATGGCTCATGCCGCCGCGACGCCGGCAGAACGGGAAAAATGGAACGGCTTCGTGGAACTTCTGACGCCCGTTTGTAAAGCGTTTGGATCGGATATGGGCATGATGGTCTGCTCCAAAGCGATCGATGTTTACGGCGGCTATGGCTACTGCCAGGAGTATCCGGTCGAACAGTACATGCGCGACTGCAAGATCGCCTGTCTGTACGAGGGCACCAACGGCATTCAGGCCCTGGACCTGGTCGGCCGGAAGCTCGGCATGAAAAAGGGCATGAACGTCATGAATTTGGTCGGCGAGGTCAATGCGACGATCGCGAAGGCGAAAAAGAGCGAGGCGCTCAAGAAGTATGGCGCCAAGCTCGAAGAGGCGGTCTTCGCCCTGATCGACTTGACGATGACGTTTGCCGGTCTGGGCAAGACGGGAAGCTTCCTCATTCCCGTCCTCAATGCATCGCCTTACCTCGATATCATGGGGGACATGCTGGTCGGTCATTTCCTGCTCCAGGGCGCGGCGATCGCGGAAGAGAAGCTGAACGCGATTTACGAAGAAAAGGGGATCGAGTCACTCGGAAAGAAGCGCGCACTCGTGCACGAAAATGCCGACGTGGCGTTTTATGTCGGGAAGATCGCCACGGCGCGGTTTTTCGTTTCCGAGATCATTCCCACGATCAAGGTCCGGTGCGAGACGATCAAGGCAGCGGAACGCGTCGTGTTCGAGGTTCCGGAAGAGTCCTTCTGATGTGAAAAACATGCTTTTGGGGGCGCAAGAGACGCCCCCGAAAGCAAACCGTTGACGATGTCGGAGCGTCTTTTCAGAGAATGAGCCAGGCGCAAAGGCGGTAAATGTCATTGAACGAGAGAGATCACGGTTGATGCCTGCACATGCGATCAGGAACGACGGTAGTGCAGGCGCGGCGTGAAAGGACTACAAAAGAGGAGGAAAGCTATGTCGTATCAGATCAAGAAGGCCGCTGTACTGGGGGCGGGCGTGATGGGAGCGACGATCGCAGCCCATCTGACGAACGCGGGGATTCCGTGTTTGCTGTTGGACATCGTACCGTTTGAATTGACGGATGCGGATAAGGCAAAGGGCCTGACGGAGAAGAGTCCGGCCTGGCGGAACCGCTTTGCCGCGAATGGACTGGCGGGCGTCACGAAGTCGAAGCCGGCGAGCTTCTTCTCGAAGTCGTTTGCCTCGATGATCAAGATCGGAAACTTCGAGGACAACCTGGGCTGGCTGAAGGATGTGGACTGGGTGATCGAGGTCGTGGTCGAAAACCTGAAGATCAAGCAGGAACTTTTTGCGAAGGTCGAGAAAGTCATCAAGCCCGACTGCATCGTTTCGACGAACACGTCGGGTCTGCCGATCAAGGATGTTTCGGCAAAGTTTGGCAAGAACCTGAAACAGCATTTTCTGGGTACGCATTTCTTCAACCCGCCCCGCTATATGAAGCTCCTCGAGATCATCCCGGGCGCCGAGACCAAAAAAGAGCTTGTGGATTTCATGATCAAGTTCGGGGAAGAGGTTCTGGGGAAGGGCATCGTCCTTTGCAAGGACGTCCCGAACTTCGTGGGAAACCGGATCGGCGTCTACGACATCTCCAATATCGTGAACATCATGATCAAGAAGGGGCTGAAGGTCGAAGAGGTCGACGCGATCGTCGGCAAGGCCCTGGGGCGTCCGGGCTCCGCCGTCTTCGGGACCCTCGATCTGGTCGGTCTGGATACGGGTTACCACGTCATGAAGAACCTCTATGATGCGGTGCCGAACGACGAGTGCCGGGAAATCTTCGTGCCGTCCGACGTCATGAGCAAGATGATGGAGAAGAAGTGGCTCGGCAACAAGACGAAGCAGGGCTTCTACAAGAAGACCAAGGACGAGAAGGGAAAGAAGGTCAAGCTGGTCCTGGATTACAACGCGATGGAGTATGTCGCGCCCTCCAAGCCCAAATTCGAATCCGTGACCGCCGCAAAGAAGCTGGCGGATGACGGGGCGGCCGCCATGATGAAGGCCCTCTTCAACGGGACCGATGCCGCCGCCGAGGTGGCCCGCGAGTATCTGTGCAACAACTTCGTCTATGCCGCCAATCGCATTCCCGAGATCTGCGACAATATTCTCGCCATCGACAATGCGATGAAGTGGGGCTACAACCAGCAGCTGGGACCGTTCGAGAGCTGGGACGCCGTCGGCGTGAAGGAAGCCGTCGACGTTATGAAGAAGCTCAAGATCAAGGTTCCCAAGAAGATCGAAGAAATGCTCAAGGCTGGATGTGCGTCTTTCTACGCCAAGAAGGAAGACGGGATGTACTACTACGACTTCGAGACGAAGGGGTATGTGAAGTTCAAGGACAACCCCCGGGTCATTCTCCTTCCGGAACTCAAGGAACGGAAAAAGATCGTCAAGGAAAACGCGGCGGCTTCCCTGGTCGATATCGGCGATGGCGTCGTGTGTCTCGAGTTCCACGCCAAGATGAACGCGGTGGATCCGGAGATGATTGCCATGATCGACGAAAGTTGCGACATTGTCGCCAAGGATTTCGTCGGCATGGTGGTCGGAAATCACGCTACGAACTTCTCGGCTGGCGCCAATATCTTCCAGGTGCTCCTCGCCTGCCAGAAGGCCGACTGGGATATGCTGGAGCAGATGGTGGCCGGTTTGCAGAACGCCAACATGAAGATGAAGTTCCTCTCGAAACCGGTCGTGACGGCGCCGGCGGGCATGGCGCTAGGCGGCGGTTGCGAGATGGCGATGCACGGGGCGCGTTGCCAGCCCTGCGGCGAGACCTACATGGGGCTCGTGGAAGTCGGCGTCGGCGTTATCCCGGCGGGTGGCGGCTGCAAGGAATCAATGGTGCGCGCGACGGAGGGCATTCCGACGGGCGCCGTCGAGGCGGGTCTGAACCTGCAGCATTTTTACGCGAAGGTGTTCGAGAACATCGCCACGGCGAAGGTCGGGACGAGCGCGGTGGAAGTCATGGACCTCGGCTACATCCGCAAGACCGAGAATATCAGCATGGGGCGCGATCAGCAGATTTGGGAAGCCAAACAGGTCGTGCTGGGGCTGTCCAAGTTCTACAAGCCCCCGAAGCCGGCCCTGATCCCGGTCATGGGCGACAACTTCATCGGCATGACGAATGGCATTCTGTACAACATGCAGCACGGCAATTACGCCTCGGCGTATGACGTCCATGTCGCGAAAAAGGTCGCCTATATCCTGTCAGGCGGCGATTGCGCGGAAGGAACCTATGTCACGGAACAGGAGATTCTGGACCTCGAGCGCGAGGCGTTCCTCAGCCTCTGCGGCGAGCAGAAGACCCAGGACCGGATCATGCACATGCTGACGACGGGCAAACCGTTGCGGAACTAAAACAGAAATGGCGTATGGCTAAAGGTTCGGGGCGTGGGACCTCCCTTCGTCCCCGGCCTTTCGCCCCTCGCCCTTCATTTGAAAGAAGGAGAAAGAAGATGAGTGATGCGGTAATCGTTGAATCTGTCAGAAGTCCAGGGGGTCGTTATAAGAGAGGCGGTCTCGCGGCAACCCGCGGGGATCAGATCGGGATTCAGGTCATCAAGGGTTTGCTGGCCCGCGTTCCGCAGTTGAAACCGGAAGAGATCGACGACCTGATCGTCGGCTGCGCCTTCCCCGAGGCGGAGCAGGGTATGAACTACGGCAAGGTCCTGGCGGTGGGCGCCGGCCTTCCCGAGCCGGTCAGCGGCATGACCGTCAACCGTTTCTGCTCGTCCGGCGTTCAGTCCATCGCCGATGCGACGGCCAAGATCCGCGCCGGCTGGTCCGACGTCATCATCGCGGGCGGCTGCGAAACCATGTCCCACATCCCGATGGGCGGCAGCATCTTCCGCCCGAATCCGGACTGGAAGTTCGGGGAACAGCCGAACGTTTATGTCTCCATGGGCATCACGGCCGAGAACGTGGCCGCGAACCACGGCATTTCCCGGGAAGACATGGACGCCTTCGGTCTGGAGAGCAACCGCCGCGCCTTCGAGGCGATCAAGGCCGGGAAGTTCAAGGAAGAGATCATCCCCATCGAGGCCTATGTGTACAAGAAGACCAAGAGCGGGAAGCGCGTCCGCGAAAAGGTCGTCTTCGACACGGACGACGGCGTCAGATGGCCGGCGAAGATCG
The DNA here is from genome assembly GCA_002347815.1 of Syntrophaceae bacterium UBA2251. Lineage (GTDB taxonomy): Bacteria > Desulfobacterota > Syntrophia > Syntrophales > UBA2251 > UBA2251. The sequence goes on along the minus strand of DDXV01000017.1, from coordinate 1,209 downwards.
AGGATATGGCCAAACTGAAGTCCCCCTTCAAGCAGGGCGGGACCGTGACGGCGGCGAACTCCTCGCAGATGACCGACGGGGCGGCCTTTACGCTGCTGATGAGCGCGGAGAAGGCGAAGGCCCTCGGTCTCAAGCCGCTCGCCCGGCTGGCCTGGTACGCCGTGGCGGGATGCAAGCCCGAGGAAATGGGCGTGGGACCGGCCTATGCGATTCCCAAGGTCCTGAAGATGGCCGGTCTGACCGCCAAGGATATCGACGTGTTCGAGCTCAATGAAGCCTTTGCCTCTCAGGCGCTCTATTCCATCCGGTCGATCGGCATCGAAGACCGGCTGAAGGCGGGCGACATCAACCCGAACGGCGGCGCCATCGCCCTGGGTCATCCCCTGGGTGCGACGGGTGCGAAGCTCACGGCGCAGTTGCTGCACGAACTGAAGCGCCGCAAGGCGAAACGCGGCATCGTCTCCATGTGCATCGGCGGCGGCATGGGTGCGGCGGCGATCTATGAAATGCTGTAGAAAGCAATCCTGATCGAATCGATGCAGGAAGTGGGGCCGGCGGCGCATGCCGCCGGCCTTTTTTTGCATGCAGCCGATGTTCGGAGATCATTCCACTTCCGGAGGACGCAAGACATGGAGATCCGCTTTTTTTCTTGAAAACGGTCAGGGGATGCGCTATAGGAAATTCCCAGCAGGGGCGGTTAACTCAGCGGGAGAGTGCTACCTTCACACGGTAGAAGTCACTGGTTCAATCCCAGTACCGCCTACCATGAAAATCAAGGGGTTAGCTATAATGGCTAACCCCTTCTTCAATTTTGGTGGCGGGTGTTGGTGGCGGATATGCTAATTTTAGCGTAAATTTTCCCTCCAGGTTATCCAACGCGATGAGCTTGGATTGGCTGATGGCGTGGAGATAAATTTCTGTTGTCCGTACGTTTCTGTGACGTAATAATTCGCTGACAGTTTTCAGTGATACCTTTTTTTCGTCGAGTAAATACGATGCCATGAAATGCCGTAAGGCATGAAAGCCGTAATACACGCCGATCTCTTTATATTGCCCCTTTTGCTTCCCCCGTGATATTTTCCGCTTGGTTGTCCCTAACGGTTTGATGCCGGCGCGTCCGCATATAGAAGCCATCATCTTTGGCCGTTTCAGGTAGCGAGCCTGCATCTTCTCGTTGAAAAAAACCCAGCGATGTCCGGTTAGGAACTT
>DDXV01000010.1 GCA_002347815.1 Syntrophaceae bacterium UBA2251 | reverse complement strand
GACAGATCATTTGTTAGTGACAGTCCTTCTTTCCATGCGGCCGGCGCCGCGTGTTCCGGCTCGTCCCTTCGCATCCGCATCATCAGGCGGGGGCGGAGCGGAGCGGCCCCAGGACCTCGCGGGAAAAGCGTTCCTGGCCGATCATCCGCCTCGCCACCTGAAACGACCCCAGCATCGTCCCCAGAATTCCGGGGGACAGGGCGTTCTGACCCGCGAGATACAGCCCCGCCAGCGTCGGCCGGTGGAGGGTCGCGGCCGCCGGGAGCTGGCGCGTCGACCGCAGAATTCCGTATGGGGCCCCCTCGGGGCTGCCCGTCCAGTCCCGGAGGGTGAGCGGGGTGTAGGCGTCGAGGACCCGGGCCCCGTGGAGGGGGCCGAAGACCTCCTCCGCCTGCCGCAGGAACCGCTCGGCCCGGCCGGCCTTTTCCGCCTCGTAGTCCGCGCCCCGACGTCCCGTCGTCGTGTTCTCCCAGCGGCGCCATTCCGCAAAGAGGCTTTTCGTGATGATCATTAGGAGATTCCACTCCTCCGTGCCGGAGAGCAGCTGGTAGAACACGCCCTCCGCGAGCCCCCCCTCCCGGTCCGCACGCAGGCGGAAGAGGTTGTGCGGCAGGGCGGGATGAGCGCGCGCATCCACGGCGGCGCTCACCACGAACAGCCCCTCCGTCTCGGCCAGCCTCCGGATCCGTCGCACCCGAAGCGGTTTGAGGGCGCCTTCCGGGAGCATCCCGAGGACGGTCTTGGGATGAAGGGCGGCCACCACGCGGTCGGCCGAGAGCACCCGCCCGGAGGCGAGCCTGACCTCGGACACGCCCCCTCCGGACGCGAGAATCGCCTCCGCCGGATCGCCCAGGATCAGCCGGCCGCCCAGCGTGTCGAGCCGGGAGACGAAGGCATCGGCCAGGTCCGATCCGCGCCCCTTGAGCCGCCACGACGACTGGAGGTAGGAGGTCAGGGCCAGGTGATGGTAGAGCACGGGGCATTCGGCCCCGGACATCCCCACCCAGCTTGCGGCCACGTTCAGCACGCTCTTGAGGGGCAGGGAACAGCCCATGCCCGAGAGATAGGCGTCGAGCGACCGGAACAGGTCGAGGTTCATCAGGGGAGGCGTCGCGGAAAGAAACGCGAAGGAATTCTGCAGATCGGCCATGACGCGCAGATTGCCGGCGATGACGTCGAGGCGTTGCGCGTCCCGCGGAAAGGCCCGGTGAAGCGCTCCGGTGAAGGCGTCGAGACCTTCCGGCAGGTCGAAGGTGAAGTCGTCGAACAGATAACGGTCGATGGGTCCCCCCTGCCCCATCCGCTCCGCCGCGATCCCTTCCGTAACGCCCATAAAATCGCACATCCGGCGGAGCGGCTCTCCCGCCCCGAAGGCGCCGAAATAGTGGACGCCCACGGGGCAGTCCAGGCCGCCGCGCCGGTAACTGCGCAAGAGTCCGCCCGGGAGGGGGTTTTTTTCGATCACCGCCACCCGGAACCCGAGGCGGGCGAGGAGAACGGCCATCGAGAGCCCCCCGATCCCCGAGCCGAGCACCAGCGCATCGAGTTTGGAATCTGTCGTCATCCCTTCACCTGTGCGGATCCGACCCTGGGAAAAAGCCGCCCGTCCGATGCCGGACCGTCGCGATCACGCGCGTCCTATTTCTTCCGGTGTTCCCGGACGAAGGCGGCCAGGGCGCGAACCGAGGCAAAGGCCTGAACCCCCACCTCCCGGCTCTCGATCTTGACGCCGTAATCCTTCTCCAGCATGAGGACGAGTTCCAGCACGTCGATCGAATCGATCCCCAGGTCCCCGCCCACGAGCCGCTCTTCGTCGCCGATGTCCTCCGGGGCGACGTCCAGAAGCGACAGGGTATCGACGATCTTGACCTTCAGCTCCGCCATGAGCGTTTCCATAGTCCACTCCCTCTTTCCCGTCTCCGGTTCCTTCCCGATTCCGCCCCGTCGCGGCCGGGCGGCGCTTACAACCCCAGGCGCCGGGCGATGATGCCCCGCATGATCTCGTTGGTGCCCCCCAGAATCCGGGTGATCCGGAGATCGCGCCACGCCCGGGCGATAGGGTATTCTTCGCAGCAGCCATAGCCCCCGTGGAGTTGCAGGCAGCGGTCCGCCACCCGGAAGGCCATCTCGGTGGTCCAGTACTTGGCCATGGACACCTCCGTGACCACCTCCTTCCCCTCGAGGTGATCCGCCACCAGCTTGTCGACGAAGGTCCGGCCCAGGCGGATTTCCGTGGCCATCTCGGCCAGTTCGAACCGGATGTGCTGAAACTTCGCGAGGGGCTTCCCGAAGGCGGACCGCTCGCGACAGTAGCGAAGGGTCAGCTCGAAGACCATCTCCGCCGCCGCGACGGCGCTCACCGCGAGCACCAGGCGCTCCGGCTGCAGATTCTGCATGAGAATTCTGAAACCCGTCCCCTTCTGACCCGGTAGGGGATGAGTTCCATGGGCGGGGGGGATATCCTCGAAACGCCGGTCAGGCGTCCTCTTCTTCCGGACGGAAGGCCTGGATGCTCACGGCGGCGACGAGTTCCGCCCCCGCGCGCACGGTTCCGCCGAAGACCGCATAGCTTTCGAGGGCGTAATTCCGCCGGACCTCCGTGATCAGGACGGCGGGAACGGCGATCCGGGGGCGTTGAAACTCGGCGCCCTTGATCCCGACGAGCCAGCCCTTGGCGCCGCCCTTTCCGGACTGTTTCCGTTTCCACCCCTCGAAGAGCGCGGCCGACTGGGCGACGAGCTCGATCGTGACGAGGACATCGACGGAGCCATCCCGGTACAGGGGCCAGTCCGCCGAGGCGGTTGCCGTCGTCACGGCCCTTTCGTCATCGACGTCCATCACGCCGTCGATGAGGCGCATCCGCCCGCGGTGGGGGATCAGGGCCTCGATGTCGATCTCCATCCGAGTCATGCGGACCTCATAACAGAATTCCGGCCGCGGGGCAAGGGCGTCCTGGTTAAAAGCTTTTGCATCTGTCTGCAAAAACTGATCCAATGATGCACCCTTCCGGTCGATTCTCCCCGGAAGGATCATCTCCCGCGGGGAACTCGATGATGAAGAGCCATTCCGCCTCGGCCCTGACCTGGTTTTCGCTCATTCTGCTTTATATGAAAATGAAAAATAACC
>DDXV01000061.1 GCA_002347815.1 Syntrophaceae bacterium UBA2251 | reverse complement strand
TCGGCCACCGAGATGGGGGTCGCCTCCTGTCTCAAGCCCGACGAAGTCCTCAAGTATCCGGAGAGCTGCGGCCGGGCGGCCCTGGGCCAGGAGATCAAGATCATCGACATGGACGGCAACGACCTGCCGCGGGGCGAGGTCGGGGAGATCGTCGTCGCCGGCCAGATGGAGACCCGGGGCTACAAGAAAAACCCCGATGCCAACCGCGCGGCCTTCCACGGGCGCTTCATGGGCATCGGCGACATCGGCTACATGGACAAGGACGGCTATATCTTCATCGTGGACCGCAAGTCCGACATGATCATCAGCGGGGGCATGAACATCTACCCCGCCGAGATCGAGGCGGTCATGATCGACCACCCGCAGATCGCCGAGGTGGCCATCCTGGGCGTTCCCGACGAACAGTGGGGGGAGAGCGTCAAGGCGATCGTGCGGCTCGCCCCCGGCCAGGAGGTGACCGCCGAGGAGATTATCGCGTGGTGCAAGGGGAAGATGGCCGGCTATCGGGTCCCCAAATCGGTCGACTTCGTGGCGGATTTTTCGCGGACGGCGGCGGGCAAGGTCCAGAAGTCCGTCCTGCGCCAGGAGTACTGGAAGGACGCCGGGCGCAAGGTGTAGATTTGGTGTCGGTGTAACGGACGGGACGGCGGGCGGGTGCCGCCGCGTTCCGGCCCGTCAGGTTTCAGCGTTTCCCGGAGGGGCCGCGTTCGGAAGGGCCCCTCCGAACGATTCGCGTCCGCTGTCTTCGGCCCGGCGCGGGGCCGTTTCAAAAGGGGCGGCCCTTCGCGCCGGCCGGTTCGTCCGGGGCCTGTGCTTCACGGGCGCGGAACCCGGTTTGCGAAAGACAATCCCCATGCGCCTCCGGACCCTCCATCCCCAGTATCTCGATCCCCGGGGGCTCGTGGCGCTCTGGCGCGAGGCGCTGCTGGTCCAGCAGGTGCTCCTGGGGCGGACGCGCGGCTACCGGGCGCATCCGCAGCTCACCCGATCCGCGCCCCCTGTTCAGGATCGTTCCGGGACCGGTGCGGGACTGGGAGCGGAGGCAACCTCATCCCGCCGACCAGAGTTTCGAAAACGGGCTCTTGATCTTCAGGGATTTGAGTTTGTCCTCGACCTCCTTCCGGGTCAGCTCGTCGTAGGTCAGGATAACCACGTACTCGGCGTAATCGAACATCAGGATCATCCGGCTCTGGCTCTCCAACGCGTGACGCTGCTCGACGGCCGTTTCGAAGACGGCCTCGTATTCGGCGATGAGCCACATGTGGCGCCGCATGAGGATGAGCGAGTAGATGGCCTGGGGGAGCGGGATGCGCCGATTGTAAAAATCCCGCGCGTACTTCGCGAACAGGACGTGGGCCTCCTCGAACGGCTTGTCGGTCGCGAAGAGCTTCCGGTAGTTGCTGTAGAACAGCAGGGCCAGCTCGATCGCCTCGGCCCGGGGCATCGCATGGAAGACCGGGGTTTTGGGGTTGATCTTCACGTTCTTGTACCACTGTTCGGCAATTTCCTGGGCTTTGTACTCAACCGTCTCGATCAGCTTCGTCGTATACGCCGTTGTCATGGTCGGACCCCCTTCCTTGAGATCGTCGTTGGTGTGCGGTTAGAGAACATGACGGCATTGCGCAAGACCGCTCAGGTCGGACCCCTGCCTTTTCGCTTCAGGCTGTTTTCCGCCAGCTTCTGCTCGGTGCAGTCCTCGAGGGTTTCCACGGCCCCGACGAGTTCGCCCTGTGCATCCCGGATGAGCGCGGCCGTGAAGCGGAGCCAGCGTCCGTCCTCTCCCAGCTCGGGGAAGAAGTCCGTCGCCTCGTAGGCTTCCTCGACGAGATCGGACTTCCGGTACTTTCCCGAATACCAGTGGGAGACCTTGTCCATCGCACTGTCGACGAGCAGGTCCGCCATGCAGGGCCGCCGCTTCCCGTAGAAGGCGCGCCACTGCTGGTCGGTTCCGATCACGTCGCGGGCCTTCACGTTCGTCAGTCGTTCCAGCGCCCGGTTCCAGTAGAGGATCTTGTGGTTTTTGTCGATGACGAAGGCGGCAATCGAAAACCCATCGAGGACGCTGTGGAGGATCTTCTCGCTGTCGACGAGGAGCTGCTCCGCCTTCTTCCGTTCGGTGATGTCCTCCAGCGTCTCGACGCAGCCGACAAGCGCGCCCCGCGAGCTGCGGATGGGGGCCACGGTGAACCGCAGCCAGCGGCCGCTTTTCCCCAGGTCTGGGAAGAAGCCCTCCGCCTCGAAGGTGTCTTCCAAGAGCTTCGACTTGGCGACGCCCCCGTACCATTCCGGGATGGTCTCCAGGGTCTGATCGACGACCAGATCGGACATGCAGGGGCGCTCCTTGGCGTAAAAGGCGCGCCAGTGCCGGTTGGTGCCGATCATGTCCTTCGCGGGGATTCCGCTCAGCTTTTCCAGCGCCCGGTTCCAGTAGAGCACCGTGTGGTCGAGGCCGATCACGAACGTCGGGATCGGCGACCCTTCGATGACGCTGATGATCCGCTGTTCGCTTTCGCGCTGCGTCAGCTCCGCGGTCATGCGCTCCGTGATGTCTTCCAGGGTTTCGATGGCGCCGATGATCTTGCCCCCGGCATCCCGGATCACGGCGGCGGTGAAGCGGAGCCACGCCCCCTTCTCGCCCAGGGCGGGGAAGAAGTCGGTCGCCTCGTACGCCTCTTTCAGCAGATCGGACTTGCGGTATTTGCCCGCGTACCATTTGGGGATCCGGTCCTCGATGCCGTCGACCAGAAGATCGGCCATGCAGGGTCTCGGCTCCGCGTAAAAGCTGCGCCAGTGCTGGTTGGTGCCGACCACCTCGCGCATCGGGATCCGGGTCAGCCGTTCGAGGGCGCGGTTCCAGTAGAGGATATTGTGATCTTTGCCGATCACGAAGGCGGGGATGGAGAAGCCCTGGACAATGCTCTGCAGCAGGTGGGCCGACGCCGCGGACGGACCCGCCGCCGCCGGTTTTGCCTTCGCGGTCTTGGCGCGTCCGCCGGGGGCAACTTTTACAACGGTTTTTCTGGTCATAAAAACCCTCCTTTCGTGAAAAGACTGCTTGAACACTTGGATAGTTACAAACTGGATGACCCGGGACTCCGGCCCGCACGCGAGGGGCGAGACGACTCATTTGGTAAGATGTTGTTTTTGGACGTATTTAATATAAGGCAAGTGCCCGGGCGTGTCAACGGCTAAAAAATGAAGGTGTCAAGAGCAAATAGAATT
>DDXV01000063.1:1107-10319 GCA_002347815.1 Syntrophaceae bacterium UBA2251 | reverse complement strand
GTACGCATCAACCGGATGAACCGTAATTTTGTTGGCAATTGCCCCTTTTGCTGGTATGGATTTGGGGCCGCCGACACAGGAAATTCGAACAGCGGGGTCGAACCCGCAAGGAGGGACTAGACATGGCTGAATCGTTTCCGGTCGTTGAAGAGATCCGAACCATCTGTCGCCCGCGGTCCGTGGCCGTGGTGGGCGTTCCCCGCAGCCTGAAAACCGGCCGGCTCTTTCTGATGGCCCTGCAGGACCAGGGCTTCCCGGGGCCGATCTACCCGATTAATCCCCGGATCGACGAGATCGACGGCCTCAAGGTCTACCCCTCCGTCGCGGCGGTGCCCGGCGAGATCGACCTGGCCATCATTCTCATCCCCCACGATCAGGTCCTGGACTGCATCCATGAATGCGTCGCCAAACGCGTCCGTGGCGCGGTGCTCTTCACGGCGGGCTATAAGGAAACGGGCACGGCCGAAGGCGCGGCCCTGGAGGCGGAAATCGTCCGTGTCGCTCGCGCCGGCGGCATGCGCCTGATCGGACCGAACGGCATGGGTCTGTACCGCCCGTCCGCCGGCCTGTCCTTCTTGCCGCAACTGTCCCGCGAATCGGGGCCGGTGGGCCTGGTGTCCCACAGCGGCTCCCTCACCAACATCATCGGCCGGATGGGCGTGGAGCGGGGCCTCCGCTTCAGCACCGTGGTCAGCCTGGGAAACGAATGCGACCTTTCGGCCGGGGACTTCCTCGCCTACCTGGGAGAGGACGTGGAAACGGAGGTCATCGGGGGGTACATCGAAGGGATCCGCGACGGGACGCGGTTTCTCGCCGCCCTGAAACACGCGTCGCGCCGGAAGCCCGTGATCCTCTGGAAGGTGGGCCTGACCCCGGAGGGGGCGAAGGCCGCGGCCTCCCACACCGGCGCCCTGGCCGGTTCCGAAGAGGTCTGGCGGGGCGTCGCCCGCCAGGGCGGCGCGATTCCCGTGGCGGGGTTCGAGGCCTGGGTGGACGCCCTGATGGGCTTTGCCCTCATCCGGCCGCCCCGGGGCAAGCGGATCGCCATCCTGGCCGGTCCCGGCGGCCTGGGGGTTTCCGCCGCGGAGGCCTGCGGACGTGCGAGTCTCACGCTCGCCGCCATCGCGCCGGAGACCCGGGAGAGGCTCGCCCGGTTCGTCCCCGCCACCGGGACGAGTCTTGGCAATCCGGTCGACGTGGGCATGTCCGCCTCGCTCGACGTCGAGATCTACATCGAGGCAGCGCGGGCCGTCGCCGCCGATCCCGGCGTCGACGCCGTGGCGGTGGCGGGCATCGGCCTGTCCACCGAGGTCAACACCCGCTACAATGAGGGGATGATCCAGGCGCAGCGGGAGGCGCAAAAACCCTTTCTCATGATCAACGTCCCCGGATTCGACGCCGGTCTGACCCAAACCTTCTGCGAGGCGGGCGTCCCCTTTTTCGCCTCGGCGGAACGGGCCATGACCGTCTACGGGCTCATCGTCCGCTACGACGCCTGGAGACGCGGCCGCGATGAATAACCGCACGACCCTCCGGATCCTCCTGCTGGTCGGCGCGATCGCCGCGGGGGCCTACCTTTTTTACCACTTCGACCTGCACACGGTCTTCCTGGATCGGGCGAGGGTCACGCAGTTCATCCGGTCCTTCGGCCCCTGGTCCGCCCCGATCTTCATCGCCGTCCAGATCCTCCAGGTCATCCTCGCCCCCGTCCCCGGCGAGGTCGCCGGCCTGATCGGCGGGTACCTGTACGGTCCCGTGCTGGGGACCCTCTACTCGACCGTCGGCCTGGGCGTCGGCTCGTGGCTCGCCTTCCTCCTGGCCCGGACGCTGGGGCTCCCGTTCGTCGAGAAGGTCGTCAAACGCTCCATCATCGAGAAATACGACCACTTCATGGAGCACCAGGGGACGTTCGTCTCCTTCATCCTCTTCCTCATCCCCGGCTTTCCGAAGGACTCCCTCTGCTACATCATGGGGCTGAGCCACATGAAGACGTCCACGTTCGTCGTCATCGCGACGGTGGGCAGGCTCTTCGGAACCCTCGGCCTGTCGGTGGGGGGGAATTTCGCCCGGGGCGGGCAGGGGTTCCTGCTGCTGCTCGCGCTCGTCGCCGCCGGCCTGATCCTGCTTCTGGCCTACGTCTTCCGGGACCGGTGGCTGCGCCTCAAGAAAAAAAAGGGTGAGCGCGGGGAGGAAGCGCGATAGACGGATCGCGCCCCCGGCTCTCCCGGAACCCGACGACGCACCCTCCTGTTACCCGATCTCGACCGGCTGGACCTGCCAGATCTTCTCGCAGTACTCCCGGATCGCCCGGTCCGAGGAGAACTTTCCCATGCGCGCGACGTTCAGGATGCTCATCCGCTGCCAGGCGTCCTGATCGAGCCAGGTCCGGCCGACCCGGTCCTGGACGGCGACGTAGGAGGGGTAGTCCGCGCAGAGCCGATAGTCGTCCCGCTCGCGGATCGCCCGGGTGAGCGGACGGAAGAGCTCCCGGTCGCCGCGCGAGAAGAAGCCCGCCTCCAGCATCTCGAGCGCCTCGCGCAGGCCGTCGTTCGCCGCGATCGCCCCGCCGGGCCGCCAGCCCTCCTGCCAGGTCCTCTCCACCTCCGCCGCGGTCAGGCCGAAGAGGAAGAAGTTCTCGGCCCCCACCTCCTCCCGGATCTCGACGTTCGCGCCGTCGAGCGTCCCGATCGTCAGCGCCCCGTTCATCGAGAACTTCATGTTCCCGGTGCCGGAGGCCTCCTTGCCGGCCGTCGAGATCTGCTCGGAGAGGTCGGCCGCCGGGTAGATGCGGTGGGCGCTCTTGACGTTGAAGTTGGGCAGAAAGGCGACCTTCAGGCGACCGGCCGTTTTCGGATCGGCGTGGATCGTCTCCGCGACGGCATGGATCAGCTTGATGATGAGCTTCGCCATCGCGTAGCCCGGCGCCGCCTTGCCGCCGAAGAGGACCGTTCGCGGCGGCCAGTCGCCCGTTTCGCCGCGGCGGATGCGGTTGTAGAGCGTGATCACGTGCAGGACGTTCAGGTGCTGGCGCTTGTATTCGTGGATCCGTTTCACCTGGACGTCGAAGAGCGAATCGGGATCGGTCGCGATCCCGGTGCGGCTCTCGATCAGCTCCGCCAGCCGCGCCTTGCTTTCACGGTTGATCGCCCGCCAGCGCCCGCGGAAGGCGGCATCCTCCGCAAAGGGTTCCAGCGCCTCCAGGCGGGCCAGGTCCCGAATCCATGCCGGGCCGATCGCCTCGGTCACGAGCGCGGTGAGCGCCGGGTTCGCCAGGGCGACGAAGCGCCGGGGGGTGACGCCGTTGGTCACGTTCAGGAATTTTTCCGGGCCGATCCGGTTGAAATCGTTCAGAACCTGCGCGCGCAGAAGCTCCGTGTGCAGGCGGGCGACGCCGTTGATCCGGTGGCTGCCGACGCAGGCGAGATGCGCCATCCGGACGTAGCGCTCCCCGCTCTCGTCGATCAGCGAGAGCCGCCGGACGAGGTCCTCTTCGCCCGGATAATCGCGGCGGATTCCGTCGAGGAAGCGGCGGTTGATCTCATAGACGATCTGAAGATGGCGCGGCAGGACGCTGCCGAAAAGCGGCACCGGCCACTTTTCGAGGGCCTCCGCGAGGAGGGTGTGGTTCGTGTAGCCGAAGCTCCGGCGGGTGATCTCCCAGGCCTCCTCCCAGCCGATCCCGTGGACGTCCACCAGCAGGCGCATCAGCTCGGCGACGCCGATCGCCGGGTGGGTGTCGTTGAGCTGGATCGCGTATTTTTCGTGGAACCGCGTCAGGTCCGTCTCCCGCTGGAGGAAGATCCGGATCATGTCCTGCAGGGCGCAGGAGACGAAGAGAAACTGCTGCATCAGCCGCAGGCGGCGGCCGGCGGCCGGCTCGTCGTTGGGGTACAGGATCTTGGTGAGGTTCTCGGAGCCGATCTTGTCGTGGACGGCGCCGTAGTAGTCGCCCACGTTGAACGAGCGCAGGTCGAAGGAGGTGGTCGCCTCCGCCTTGAAGAGGCGCAGCATGATGACCGAGGGCGAGGCATAGCCGGTGATCATCGTGTCGTAGGCGACGCCGCGGATCAGCCGGTCGGGGATCCAGCGGACGCGGTCGCGGCCGGTGGCGTCGCGGACCGTTTCCGTGCGGCCGCCGAAGGGGATGTCGTAGGCGATCTCGGGACGCGGGACCTCCCAGGGATTGCCCTTGCGCAGCCACTGATCCGCCACCTCCTCCTGCCACCCGTCGCGGATTTCCTGGGTGAAGATGCCGAACTCGTAACGGATGCCGTAGCCGATCGCCGGGATGTTGAGCGTGGCGAGTGAATCGAGGTAGCAGGCCGCGAGCCGCCCCAGGCCGCCGTTGCCCAGCCCCGGCTCCTCCTCCTGGTCGACCAGGACCTGAAAATCGAGCCCCAGGGCCGCCACCGCCTGGCGGACCTCGTCATCCAGACCGAGGTTGATCAGGTGATTTTCCAGATGGGGGCCCAGGAGGAATTCCGCCGAGAGGTAGCAGACCGTGCGGCTTGCCCGCTCGTAGTAGGTGTGGGCCGTCTTCGCCCACTGGGCGAGCAGACGGTCGCGGACCGTGTAGGCCACCGCGAGGTAGTAGTCGTTCGGGGTGGCGATGGGGGCGAAGCGCCCCTGGATGCAGACGAGGTTGTCGAGGATGGCCTGCTTGATCCTGGCCACACTGCCGCCGGTTCTGATGCCGGCCTTGCCGCGCGTTCCCGCCGACGTTGCCATGGCTTCCTCCCTCGGGGGCGGACAGGACGATTCCCGGATGGCTTCAGGGTGAGACGGCTTAATCCACGGAGACCCGGCGCACCGTCGGGATCGGGACCCCCGGGGTGCGCGAGGGGTTTCGTTTTACATAACCCCGTCCGGCCCGGATTGCAAAAGAAAAATGGGGCGCCGCCCGCGCCCCGGATTCTCATACCGATTGACATCCGGCCGGCGGGCGGTGTATGATCCAAACCGTGCGGGAGTGACGGGACAGGCACGTTCGGCCGTCGCCCGCCGAAGGGCTTGTAGCGAGGGAAGCGTATGCCGCTGTACGATTTTGAATGCGAAAAATGCCACCATGCCTTCGAGGCCATCCTTCGGATGGACGAACCGTGGGACACCCTGGCCTGCCCTTCCTGTGGCAGGAAAAAAGTACGGAAAAAGGTGATGCCGATCCGCACGAACGCCTGGTCCAGCTTCCTCGACGGCATGGAAAAGCGCGTCAACCCGCACAAATTCAAGTAGGACGACCCGATTCAGAAGATACACGGTCATATCGGCGGACTGAAACCGGACCAGTTCCGGCGGATCACGCAGCTCTATCGCCGCCGCCTGCCGCCCCGGCGCGTCGTGACCCATGAACTGGCCCGCGAGCTGACGGAGCTCTCCCGCGAGCTGAACCGCCAGATCGGCCTTCTCGTGAGCCGGCGGGGGGAGGTCGCGGGCGTCATCGTCGGCACCCACCAGCAGATCGTCATCCCCGTCCTGGACAGCTTCCGCGCCGCCTCGACGCGCTTCAAGGGGCTCCGCCTGATCCACACCCACCTCAACGCCGAAGGCCTGACCCACGATGACCTGACCGACCTGGCCATCCTGCGGCTCGACCTGATCTGCGCCGTGGAGGCGGCCGCGGACGGCCTACCGGGCATGGCCCACACCGCCCACCTGATCCCGGAGAACCCCGCCGGCGAGTTCTGGCAGGTCCTGCCGCCCGCCCGCCCGTCGGAGCTGGATCTGGATTTCCTGGCCTTCATACAGGCCCTGGAGGGGGAGTTCCAGAAGCAGCAGCGCACCCGGCGCGTAGAGGCCGCGGACCGGGCGCTCCTGGTCCGCGTGGAGACCGACCCCGACGGGGAGCCGGAGGCCTGCCTCGACGAACTGCGCGAACTGGCGCACTCCTGCGGGGTGGAGGTCTTCGACGCCGTCCTGCAGTACCGGGACCGGATGGACCCCCGCTTCGTCATCGGCCGGGGGAAGCTCACCGAAGTGGTCATCCGCGCCCTGCAGATCGGCGCCAACCTTCTCATCTTCGATCACGAGCTGACGGCCGCCCAGGCCCGGTCGATCGGCGACTTCACCGAGCTCAAGGTCATCGACCGGACGCAGGTGATCCTGGACATCTTTGCCCAGCGGGCCCACAGCCGGGAGGGGAAGATCCAGGTGGAGCTGGCCCAGCTCAAGTATCGTCTGCCCCGCCTGGTCAAGATGGACGCCGCCCTCTCGCGGCTCACCGGCGGCATCGGGGCGCGGGGGCCGGGGGAGATGAAGCTGGAGATCGACCGGCGGCGCGTCCGGGAGCGGATCCACCGCCTCGAGCAGGACCTCAAGGGGATCGGGAAGGCGCGAAACCAGCGCCGCGTGAGACGCGAGCGGACGGGGCTGCCCGTCGTCTCCATCGTCGGCTACACGAACGCGGGCAAGTCCACCCTGCTCAACGCGCTCACGAAGAGCCGCGTCCTGACGGAGGACCGCCTCTTCGCCACCCTGGACCCGAAGAGCTCCCGCCTGCGCTTCCCCCGGGACACGGAGGCGGTGATCACCGACACGGTCGGCTTCATCCGCGACCTGCCGCCGGACCTCTTCGCCGCCTTCCGCGCGACGCTGGACGAACTCAAGGAGGCGGATTGCCTCCTGCACGTCGTCGACGTCAGCAACCCCCGCTTCGAGAATCAGATCGCCGCGGTGGAGAAGATTCTGGCCGAACTTTCGATGACCGGGAAACCGACCCTGATGGTGCTCAACAAGGCGGACCGCGTCGCCGACCGGGACCGGCTGGCGGCGCTCTCTCAACGGTACGGGGGCGTGGCCGTCTCGGCCCTGAACCCGGGCACCCTTCCCGGACTCCTCGAAGCGCTGGAGCGCCTGATCGGGCGGCTGTCCCCGCCGGGCGTCGGCGCCGTGATCGAATCGACGGGCGGATAGGGGCCTGTCGAAAACCGAGCGAGACCCTCCGTATGCCGGACATCGCCTACACGCCGCTGGGACGCAATGCCCTCTTCACCGGACTGATCGGTCATGGTGCGGCCCTCCTGGTCGGCATGATGTCCGCTTCCGGCGGGGAGCGCTTCTTCGGCATTGTCTTTCCCCTCGCCTGCCTCGCCCTCCTCCTGGGCGGCTACGCGGAATTGAAGCGCGTCGAGCGCCGCCCCTGGCGAGACTGGAGGCTCTACGGCATCGCGGCCGCAACCGTGATCCCGGTGCTCGGGCCTTTCGTGGTTCTGGGGCTGCTCTTCGGTTTCCAGAGAAAGGCGCAGGGCGAACGCGTCGGCCCGCTCGGCCTGTTTCCCGCCCTGGCCAGACTGAGGGCGAACGGGCTGGTCCTGTTCCTGTGGATCGTCTTTCTCGTGCTCCTGTTCGTCTTTACCGGCAGCCGGGACGACCCTTACTTCAAGAGGCATCGGGGTCCTTCCGGCGGGAACGCGCTACAATCGCTTTCGGATATCGGTCGATACGGGCTTTCCGGACGAATGCCGCAACCGGCCGGCCTTGATGGGGACGCTTGCCGCCCATCGGCGTAGGGCGGAAGGAGGAGGGAAGATGAGAAGATGGCTGACGGCGATCCTCTGGTCACAGATCGTTTTCGCCGTGGCCGCGGGCCCGGCCGGCGCCGGCCAGGTCACGGTCCACAATCACCACGACCGCAACTGGGATGTCGGCGTCGTCTTCACCCAGAGCGGGGCCGAGGATACCCGGAGCGTCATCGTGGCGCCCGGGCGCACGGAGACCGTCGTCAACTGGTACTGGGGCGTCGGCGCCATCAACGCCCAGGAGCTGAGGGCGGATCCGAACCGCCTCTTCCGCCGCTGCGAATACACCGTGACCGGCATGGCGTGGCCCGGGCGGGGCTTCACGCTCACCCTCGGAAGCGACGGAACCTGCACCTTCACGGAGCCATGAACGCCGCCGGCGGGGGGGTGCGCAAGAACGGTCAACTCGGCGTCAACGTCGTGCGGGATCGCCGTCGGCGCAGGGGGGATGCCCCTACCTGCCCGGGATGCCGTAGAGCTCCTTGAGGACGCCGTCGAAGTAGTCGGGAAGATAGCGGTCCCACAGCTTCACCGGCAGCGTCTCCAGCTCCCGCCGGGGCGAGGCGGCAAAGGCGAAGAGGTATTCGAGCAGGTACTCCATGTTCTTTACCATCGACCCCCGGTACTCGCGGCGCAGGCGCTGCTCGATGATCCGGTCCTCGTGCATGCAGCGCCCGATCTCGCTCTCCAGGGTCTCCTGGTAGTCGGAGACGATGATCTCCAGATGGACGTCCGGCTCGCCGGCCCGGACGAAGGCCGCGAATTCCCGGGCGGCCGCCTCCGGATCTTCCCCTTTCCGCTTCAGGATCTCGACGACGCCGGCGCTCAGGGGCTCCGCCAGCAGGGCCTCCCGCGGCGGCTCGAGCCGGACGATGTAGTTGACCGCATTGTAATGCCCGGTGTGCTGCTCCCTTTCCAGGACCGAACACCCGTCCATGGACGCGAGCACGGACTCCAGTTCGCCCAGGCGCTCGCCCGGCAGGATGAGCTTGAGCCCCGCCACGTCGTTGATGGCCAGCGGTTCGCCGTCCTCGATCGCCTGCCCGTGGCGGAGATTCTCCAGGAGGTGCGCCTCCGCGCGCAGGAATTCGTCGCGCATGTCCTCCGGCGTCGTCACGAGCTGGCCCGGTTGAATGCCCAGCCTCCGGGCGCGGGCCTCGGCCAGTTGATCCGCGTGGGCCCGGATGCGGTCGAAGATCCGGCCCGTGATCCGCCGGGCCGCCTTTTCGGCCAGGCGGCAGTCGCGCTTGATCCGCATCGAACCGGCAAAGGCCGGTTCGTCCTCCCTACCGACAAAGACCAGCCAGCCGTGAAACGGGGTCTCGCGAAAATAATGGCCGGGAAAGGCGGTATAGTCCCGGATCAGCCGATCGATCCGTTCATTGCGGTAAGGCGGACGGGCGGCAAGGCAATCCTTGAGCTCGCCCTTCACCGTCACCGGCCGAAAGACCGGCTCCGCTCCGAAAAGCCCGCCGCAGAGACGCGCGGCGAACTCGCGGAGGTAGCGGGCGATATACGCCTGGTTGAAATGGACGAGACGGGGGATCCGCGCGGCATCGGCGGGGTGAACGTCGCTGTACATCCAGCGCCGGATGATCTCCAGCAGCTCCTCCCGGTGCAGATAACTGTTGATCCGGATCATGGCTTCCCCCCCCCCTTGAGCCTATGGAATACTTGTTGAGTGCCAGGACATCGATA
>DDXV01000063.1:0-1094 GCA_002347815.1 Syntrophaceae bacterium UBA2251 | reverse complement strand
GATGCCTCGTGGTGCGAGGATCGTTCTCGTCGACCTCTTGTGACTCCAAATCATACACCGGCAGAGATCGAAGAAATCGTCAAGATGGTTCGCCTCAATCTCTATAATCAGGATCTGTTCTGCGGTGCCCAAGCAATCCTATGGGAGATGGAAGATATTGGTGCCAAGCCGTTGCCGTCAATCAGGACAATCAACCGGATTCTTGCCAAGAACGAACTGACACATCGACGAACCGGCAAATATGAATCCAAGGGAACGGCATATCCTGTTCTGCCGTCAACATTGCCGAACCAAACCCATCAAGCTGATCTTGTTGGCCCGTGCTATCTGAAGGGACCGATTCGGTTTTACAGCCTGAATATCGTTGATACGGCAACGGTCCGGTGTGGGCTGCATCCTTCCCTTGCCAAGTCAGGGCAAATGATCCTTGACGGGTTTTGGAGCGCATGGAAACGGATGGGAATACCAGAGCGTGTCCAGGTTGATAATGCCATGTCTTTCTTCGGAAGCCCGACACATCCCCGTGGAATGGGACCGCTTATCCGACTCTGCCTGCACAACGGTGTCGAGCCTTGGTTCATACCAATGGCCGAACCGTGGAGAAACGGAATGATTGAAAACTTCAACGACCGTTATCAGCAAATGTTTCTTGGCAAAGTTCTCATGGCGTCCTTAGAAGATCTGCAATCCGGATCGCTGGCGTTCGAGCAGCGTCACAACAGCAGGTATCGCTACAGCAAACTCAAAGGTGATACACCGCTGAAAGCTCTTGCCGCCTCGAATGCCAAATTGAGGTTTCCAACAGCAGAGGAGTCTCCCAAGCATCGAATGAAGAAGCCGGAGATTGGCAAATATCACGTTGTGCGCCTCATTCGCAGCAACCTGAAATTGAATGTCTTCGGAGAACGCTTCTCGGCTCCGCCAGAGACCATGCTTGAATACGTGGTGGCTACTATCGATGTCAAAGAGCAGAAACTAAAACTCTTCCTGGGCAAAAAACAGGTAGAGGAATTCGATTACAAACTGCGATAACACAGTTGAGTGTCAGCAATGTCGTGGCACAAAAAATAGTTATCGATGTCCTGGCACTCAAC
>DDXV01000044.1 GCA_002347815.1 Syntrophaceae bacterium UBA2251 | reverse complement strand
GAAAGTTGGTGGTGGATTATGGCCGGGGGGAAACGGGCGCACGCAACGCGGACGCCCTCCGTCCCGGGCGGCGTCCGGATAAGACTTTGACAAGGCCGGTGAATCACGTTAAAAGGGTTTCGCCGCGGGGGAACGGGACCGGCGCGCCGCGGGGAAACCGTGCCGTCGTTCGCGCCGGGCGCGGGCAACCCGGGATGAGGATGGGATGCAGGACGAGAGGATAGCCATAACCGCCTTCCGTGAAGGGGAGGAGGGGGTGATTCACGCCGTCAACGGGGGCCGCGGCCTGACGAGCCGGCTCGCCGGAATGGGGGTCGCCCAGGGCGCCCGCGTGCGTGTGACGCACAACAGCGGGGGCTGGGTGATCCTCCAGGTGTCCGATACCCGCGTGGCCCTCGGCCGCGGCGAGGCGGCAAAAATCCTCGCCGCCAAGCTGCGGGAGGCGCCGGAGGCGCCCGCGCCCCGGCGCGCCAGCCGGGGATTGACCGTGGCGCTCGCCGGCCAGCCCAACGTGGGGAAATCCACCCTGTTCAACATCCTGACGGGCCTCTCCCAGCACGTCGGCAACTGGCCGGGCAAGACCGTGGAAAAGAAGGAGGGCACCCACGCGACGGAGGCGTTCGAGATGCGGATCGTCGACCTCCCCGGAACCTACAGCCTGACCGCCTCCTCGGAGGAAGAGCGGGTGGCCCGCGATTTCATCATCGATGTCCACCCCGACGTCATCATCCTGATCGTCAGCGCCGCCGCCCTGGAGCGCGGTCTCTATCTCCTGTCCGAGATCCTGCTTTTGGAATCGCCGGTCATCGTCGCCGTGAACATGCTGGACGTCGCGGAGGCCCAGGGCATCGAGGTCGATCCCCAGGCGCTGGAACGGGCGCTGGGGGTGCCCGTGGTCCCGATGGTGGCCACGAAAAACCGGGGTATCCGGGAACTGGTGGCCCGCCTCACGGCATTGGCCGAAGGGAAGGAACAGGGCCATCCCCGCATTCCCGCGATCCATCCGGATCATGAAGAGATCTACCGGAAGATCGCCGCCGCGATCGACCCCTATGTCGAGCACCCCTATACGGTGCGCTGGACGGCCACGAAACTGATGGAGGGCGACCCGGAAGTGACGAAGATCATGGAGGGCGTCATCCCGGAGGCGGTCTGGAACGACATCCAGGCCCTCCTCGTCCGGCATGAGGATTCGTTGCACGCCGTGGTGGCCGGCCGGTACGAGTGGATCGAGTCCGTCACCCGGGCGGCGGTCTCGCGCCACCGGCTGGGCGAGGTTCTGACGACCGATCGGATCGACCACGTCCTGACGCGTCCCCTGTTCGGCATCCCCATCCTCTTCGCCATCCTGGCGATCGTCTTTGCCTTCACCTACCGGGTCGGCTTCCCCCTGCAGGCCTGGCTGGAGCGCCTCATCGGCTCCGCGGCCGGCGTGCTGCGCCCCGTCCTGGCACCGCTGCCGGACTGGCTGGGCGGCGTCCTGATCGACGGCGTGGTCGGCGGCGTCGGTTCGGTGCTGACCTTCCTGCCGATCCTCATCATTTTCTTTGCCGTCATGGCGTTTCTGGAAGACGTGGGCTACATGGCGCGGGCATCCTTTGTCATGGACCGGTTCATGCACCTGATCGGCCTGCACGGGAAAAGCTTCCTGCCCCTGTGCCTGGGCTTCGGGTGCAACGTGCCGTCCGTCATGGGGGCCCGCATCGTGGAGGCGAAGAAGGAACGGCTGCTGACGATCTTTCTCGCCCCCTTCATCCCCTGCACGGCGCGCCTGGCGGTGATCACCCTCGTCACCGGGGCGATGTTCGGATCGCAGGCGATGTACTGGGCCACGGGACTGCTGGCCCTCAACCTGTTGCTCCTGGGGGTCACGGGCATGGTGATCAGCCGGTTCTTTCTGAAGGGCGAGGCAACCCCCTTCATCATGGAGCTTCCCCTGTACCACCGTCCGGACATTCGGACGATCGGCACGGCGGTCTGGATGCGTACCGCGGCCTTTGTCCGCAAGGCGGGAACGGTCATCCTCGCCGTGTCCGTCGCCGTCTGGCTCTTCTCGTACCTGCCGTACGGCCAGGTGGAAACGAGCCTGCTCGCAGGCTTCGGGCGTCTCCTGGAGCCGCTGGGCCGGCCACTGGGACTCGACTGGAAGATGGTGACGGCCCTCCTCACCAGTATTGTCGCCAAGGAAAACGCCGTGGCCACCCTGGGGGTCCTCTATGCCGTCGGAGATCAGGGCCTGGTCGCGATGCTGCCCCGGATCATCAGCCATGCCTCGGCAGCGGCCTTTCTCGTCGTGCTGATGCTCTTCATCCCCTGCGCGGCCACGGTGGCCGTGATGCGCCGGGAACTGGCCGACAACCGGTGGTTTGCCGCGTCCCTCGCGTTCATGTTCGCCCTGTCCTACGCGGGCGGCGTGATCGCCTACCGTCTGGTCCTCCTGGCCGGCGTCTGAGAAAGGGAAAATGCCCCCCGCAGGGTTGATTTTCCCGCCGGAGTGGTTAGATTAGCCCCTGCCGGACGGATGACGACAAGGCGCCTTTCAATCGTCGTCCCGCCGCGCGCCGGACCTGTTTCGAATACGCGAAGAGGGTTGAGGGACATGCCGATCTACGAGTTTTACTGCGCGAAGTGCAACACGATCTACAACTTCTTCTCCAGGACCGTCAATACGGACAAGATCCCGACCTGTCCGAGGTGCAAGCGCGTCCGCCTCAAGCGGCAGATGTCCGTCTTCGCCAAGCTCTCCGGCGGCAAGGACGAGCCGCCCGCGGACGACATGCCGCCCATCGACGAGGCGAAGATGGAAAAGGCGATGGCGATGCTGGCCGGCGAGGCGGACAGGATCAACGAGGACGATCCCCGGCAGGCGGCGGCCCTCATGCGGAGGCTGAGCAACGCCACGGGGCTCAAGCTCGGGGCGGGGATGGAGGAGGCCTTGAGCCGGATGGAGCGGGGCGAGGACCCGGAAAAGATCGAGGCGGAGATGGGCGATCTGCTCGAGGGGGAAGAGCCGTTCCTGCTGGAGGCGAAAGGCAGAAAAGGCGGCCGCAAACCCAGGCCCTCCGTGGACGAAACCCTCTACGACCTGTAGAAACGACGCCCGACCGGATCATCCGCCATGCGGCAGCGCGCCTTCCGGCCCCGTCCGGTTTCCGGCGAAAGGTCAGGCGATCGGCAAACGGCTATTCCGCGGCCATCCCGACGACCTTGTAATTGAATTCATAATTGAGTGCGCCGCTCCATTCCTTCGCGAAAATGCTTTTATAGCGGGTCCCGTAAACGGGTCCGACGGGTTTGCCGTACGTGTAAAACCAGTTGACGACCGGCTTCCCCGAAAAGCCGAGGGCAATCCAGTAATTCCCCGCCGCCAAAACCGGCCGTTCCCGATCCGGGAAGGTGAAGGTCACCCATCGATAACCGGGCCGGCCGGAAATCTCCTCGAGAGCGACCATTTGCGTCGTGCACAGGATCTCGCCGGGCTGGCCATCCCGATCCTTGAACACATCCACCCAGAGATGACCGTCTCCCCCAAAGTTGTGCAATGCCAGCGCGATTTCATGGAGGGTCGCCGGTTTCGCCAATTCGACCACCTGGGCATACTGCGTCACGCTGTGGGTGACGAATTCCGCCGTTTCCACCAGAAAATTGCGGGACATTTCAAACGAATCCCCGCCTTTGGCCTGGGTCACACGGGGAAACGCAAAATCGACGTCCTCCGGAAATTCCAGATTTCCGAAAACAAAGGGCTTGTCATAGCGTAACGGCTTGGGAGACACGGGCGCCGGCGCGGGTGGAGCGGGAACGGGTTCCGGGGCAGGCGGCACGGGGATGGGGGGAGCCGGCGCCGGTTCCGGTGCGGGCTCAGGCGCCGGCACGGGCGGCACGGGGATGGGGGGAGCGGGCGCCGGTTCCAGTGCGGGCTCAGGCGACGGTGCGGGCGGCACGGGAACGGGTTCCGGTGCGGGCGGCTCAGGCGCCGGCTGAACGGCGGCCTCCTCCAATCTGGCCAGGACATTGGGGCCCAAAAGCAGATTCTTGGGGCCGTAATTCTGCCGCTTGGCTGAAACCTGAATCGAATCGGCCAGGAAGTTCCCGCCGATGGTTTCTTGCAGCGTCGGCTTGGTGCGAGCCCCGGAACTCTGCGCCCAGCGCACCAGACCGTCATTTTTGGTCTCGTTGTTATCCACGCCGACTTCAATGCGGACGAACCGGTTTGAAATAAAAAACTGCATGTTCTGCGGATCGTAGGGAACCCAACCCAGATCTGGGAACCAGACTTCCACCCAGGAATGCCGGCCCTGCCCCATCTTGAAGGTCAGCGTTCCTCTCTCCCAGGACACGTCGAACGGCTGATTCATCGTGACGCCGTTGACGATCCGCACCGGCACCCCCACGCTGCGCAACAGCGCGGCCGTCAGGTGCGAGTAGTTCTGGCAGTTGCCCTTGCCGGTCCGCAAAGAATAAAGTGCGTCGTACTGCACCGGGGGATTGACGTACCGGACGTGATCCACGACCCAGCTCACGACCTTCTGCACGGCATCGAACTGCGTTTTTACGCCCTGGGTCAGTTCGAGCGCCAGCGCCCGAATGGCCGGATCCCCGGTTTGCACCAGCTCGGAGGCCTGCAGATAATCCTTCAGATCCTCGGGTGTGGACACGGCCGGGAAAGGCGCGGTGGATTGGATGGGGTTCAAGCCGGTCGTGGTTTGCGCGTCAAAGGCGATCGTGGCGTCAACCACCCGGGGAACGGTGTACCAGGTCGCCTGGATGATCTTGTTGCCGCGGGCGTTGGTCGTGGTGGTTTCGTCCTCGGCCTCCGGCGAAAACCGGACTTTAAAACGGGTGATCTTCTGTTTGTACGTCGGAGAGTCGAAGCTTTCGGGCACGACGAAGCTCAGCATCAATTTTCTCATGGAATCGCCGGCCACGATCTGATGCCGCAGCTCGTAGTGGATGGTGGAGGCCATGTCGCCCTGAACCGTAAAATTCTCGGCCACCGCCGGGACGGCCATCAGCATCATCAGGGTCGTGAAAACGGCCATAACGGTTTTTTTCATCGATTGTCTCCTTCGCGGAAGATTTGAGGCAAAACATCCATCGCGAGCCGCAACGCTCAACGGAGCGTCATCAGCACGAGCCGCGAGCCGGAAAGGGTCAGCCGCGTCAGCTTGACATCGAAAATCTTCGACCGGTCCTTCGTATCGAGAAATTCGACAAAGACCTCCTGGGACGGCCCCATCCAGGCCTGCCGAAACTCCCGGGAGAAGTCCTCCCGGTATTCTTCCTTGATCAGGTCCCGCACCGGGTGTCCGATCAGCCTGTCCCGCGACCGTCCCAGATGCTCCATGACCTTTTCCGACAGGCCTTCGATCAAGCCGTCGTTGTTCAGCAGAATCCCCATTTCTTCCCGGAACAACTGCTGCTTCAGCTGGTCCTTCCTGTCCCGCATCCAGGCATAGGCCAGCCCCAGGGACCGGTTGGCCTCTTCAAGCTGTTTATTCGCGGTCTTCAGGGCCTCCTCCGCGGCCCTGCGCCGGGTCACGTCCCTGGACACCCCGTAGAGTCGCGTCAGGACGCCCCCATCGTCCCGGATCCCGCTGATGATCGTCTCCAGCCAGCGGGTCGAGCCGTCCCGGTGACAGAATTCCAGGGTGACGGTCACACTCCTGTCGGGGTCGGCATTCCCCTGCTCTTCGAAGGCGAGCTCCCCGGACAGGGTCTCCATCGCCGTCGACAGAGAAGCCGGCGTCAACTGCTCCTCGACGTTCTGACGCAGGCGTTCTTCCGGGGTGAATCCGAGGACGGTCTCGATGGAGGGGGTGACATAGACCGTCCGCAGGTCCAGGTCCATGATCCACAGGATGTCGTTGATTTTTTCAGCCAGGAACCTGTATCTTCGTTCGCTTTCCCGCAGCGCCTCTTCCGCACGCCGGCGCTCGGTGACGTCTTCCATGTGCACCATGACCAGATCCGGGGGGATGAACGCGAACGTGATCACGACAATCCTGCCGGGCATGAAATGTTCGGACCGGGACTCCATCCGGATGATTTTTCTCCCGTCGAGGCATTGCCGGAGGCCCTCCAGGATCTCCTGACGATTTGCATACATTTCGGAAGCCCGCCTTCCCAGGAAGGCGTCGCCCCGGGCGCCCGTCAAGATCCTGGCGCTGTCGTTCAAGCCCGTCAGGATGAATTCATTCCCCCTTTTTTGCCAGGTAAACGTCGGGATGGGGTTGCCGTGGTACTGGGCCTTCAATCGATTTTCGCTTTTCCTGAGTTCCTCCTCCGCCCGCTGACGTTCGGTGACATCCATGATCAGATTGAGGGTGGCGGGTCGGCCTTCCCATTGGATCATCACGGAGCTGTTCTCGATCCACTGGACCCGGCCGCCCTTGTGGACGCACCGGTAGGTATGGCGGGTGGGCGTGCAATCGCCATCGAGCTTTTGAAGGTAGCGCTGCGTCACGATGTCCCGGTCTTCCGGATGAATCAATTCGAGGATGGGGAGCGACAGGAATTCCCGCTCCGAATAGCCGAACGAGGCGATCGCCTTGCCGTTGACAAACTTGACCACGCCGTCCTGGATCACGAGAATGGCATCGTTCGCGTTTTCGACCAGAAGCCGATAGCGCTCCTCGCTGTCCCGCAGCGACGCCTCTGCCTGCCGGCGCTTGGCGGATTCTTCCTCGAGGGTCCTGATCCTTTGCCTCAGGTCTTCATCGCTGGGTTTTCTGGCCAAAGGAGAATCTCCCGTTGCTCCACCTGCCTTAGAGGACCCTGACGATCTCCGGGGCGTGCCGCTCGGACGCCGGAGGAACGGCGGTCGGATAGCCGAGAATGAGCGGGGCCACGATGCGGCAGCCTTCGGGCACGCCGAGCTCCGCGAGGACCATCCGGTCCTTCAGGTGAGCCCCCAGGCCGATCCAGCAGGTTCCCAGGCCCCGGGCCGTCGCCGCGAACATGAAGTACGCCGCCGTCAATCCGCAATCGACGTCCAGGGAGCGTACGTCATCCGGGCCGAGAATGAACACGAGGCAGGGGGCGTTGTAGAAGACGTTGACCCCGTCGTCCCGCAGGTAGGCCTCGTACGCCTTCAGGGGCGAGTCGGGATTCCGGTCGAGATCGGCAAGCAGCGTCCGCCGGCTCACATCCGAGAGCCTCCGCATCCGTTCCCGGTCGCGCACGACGATGAACTTGCAGGGCTGGCGATTGCTTGCCGTCGGAGCGAGGCAGGTCTCCCGCAGGATCTCCTCCACCACGGACAGGGGCACCTCCCGGTCCTGGAAGTCCCTGATGGCCCGTCGCTGTTTCAGAAGCGTCTCATAATCCATGGCTGACTCCCTCCCAAACATGAACATCCCTTGACCGCATCAACCGTCGCCCGGGGCGCCGCCCCCCGTGGATGCCGGTTTCTTCGGAATGATGAGCCACATCCCGAGATAGGCAAGGAGACCGAACCCGAAAGAGAAGATGACGAGCAGCAGGAAAAGGACCCGGATCAGGGTCGGATCGCGGTCGACGTACTCGGCAATGCCGCCGCACACCCCGCCGATCTTCCGATCGTCCGTCGCGAGATACAATCGTTTCATGACTGATGACCCTCCCCCGGCGGCGACCTCACAGGCCGAGCAGTTCCTCCGGCCGGTCGAACAGATGGTCGGGCCCGGCGGCGGCCAGCTTTTCCCGGCCGTGCCAGCCCCAGGCAACGGCGACGGTCTTCGCGCCGGCCTCCCGCGCCTCGAGGACGTCGCCGACGGTGTCCCCGATGTAGAAGGTCCGGTCCGCCGCCACCCCGAATGCCTCCAGGGCGTGGTTGATCTTGTCCACCTTGCTGAAGAGGAAGTCGGATCCGAAGATGTCCTGAAAATAGCCGTCGTATTGAAATCGCTTGAGCATCGCCCGGATCGTCGGGGACCCGTTCGAGGAGATCACGGCGAGGAGATGGTCCCGGTGGAGCGCCTCCAGGACGGGTGCGATGCCGGGGAAGGGGGCGAGGGCATCGTAATTGAAGCGGGGGAGAATCTCGTGGGCCGCCCGGGCGAAGGCCACCAGGTCGACGCCCCGTTCGGCCATCGCCTCGTAGAAATTCCCCTCGAACAGGGCGAGGTAGTCCTCCCGGGTCTGGACGATCGGCGTCCCGATCTCCTTCAGGCACGCCCCCACGGCCTGGACGTAAAAGTCCAGCGAATCCACCAGCACCCCGTCGAAATCGAAGAGAAACAGTTTTTTCATGAGACACCCATTACACCAAAAACCGGCCCGCGGGCAAGGACCGAATCGGCGGACGGCGCGGCGTGTGCGCTCACACGTCGGCGCCGGCGAGTTGGAAGGCCCGGCGGGTCAGGTCGGCCGGAAGCAGCTCCCGCTTCATCTGCTCCGTCAGGGCCCCGACGCCCAGATACTGGCCGGAGGCCGCCGCCACCGGTTCGAGGCCGCCATCGGAACGAACCGCCGCCGCGCCGCCGGAGGCCCAGAACAGCACTCGGGAGCGGGCGTTGCCCCGGACCTTTTCTCCCCTTCCGAAAACCAGGAGCGGTTCTCCGACCGCGATGTCGCGATAGAACGTGTAGCTCGCCCTCACGGTCACGCCGCCGCTCGCGGCCAGAAGAAAGCCGCCCCAGCCGATGATCTCGTCCAGCAGAGCGACCAGGGGGAGGGGGTGCAGGCGCCCGTGGCGCTGAAACCGCCAGAAGGCCGCCCCGTCGTCGCCCAGGCATCCGATCGGGGAGACGACCGTCGCCGGGCTGTCCGGCACGTCCGGAACGTAGAAGCGACGGCCGAGACCGGGTTGCCGGCGGGCGATCCCGCAAACGAAACAGTCCCGGTAGGACGGCAGGTCAAACAGCCGGCCGGCCCATGCGTCGATCCGGGCGGGCAGACCGGCCGGCACGCCTTGCGCGGCGGCCGGGGCATCGCCCCCGAAGCGGACCGACGCCGACAGGTAGGGGGGCGCTCCGGGATCTTTGACGATCGAACCCCGGGCGCCGTTCTCCGTGGCGGTCACCTCGATCGCGAGCGCATCCCCCAGCCGGGCGCTCGCACCGCCCATGCGGTAGTCGATGGCATAGGGGTAGGGGCCGAACGGACCCGGGCGCTCCTCCATCAGATCCCCGGCGAGGTCGGCCACGGCGCCCATGGCGATTCCCCCGTGCGGGATCCCCACCCACCCCTGTTTTTTGTCGTCCATCACGATGACGGAGCGGCGCGTTCGCCCGTCACGCCGGATGCCGGCGGATCCGAACAGGAACGTCCGGACGAAATCGTCCGCCTCGCCCCCCGTCACCGCTTCACTTATCCCAGACGCCTGCGCCACCCCGACCCCCTCTCGCGTTGAAACGTTTCCTTCCGGACCGCCGGACGGTATCTTCGTCCCGTTTCGAACCGCCGCCCGGCTACCGCCCGTCCCGGTCGTCCGGCCGCCTCAGGGGCGGCGTCAAAACGCCGTCCTCCGTGATGATGGCCGTGATGTAGCGGTGGGGCGTCACGTCGAACGCGGGGTTGTAGACGGCGATCCCCTCCGGGGCGGTGGCGACGCCCGCGAAGCGCGCCACTTCGGCCGGGTCCCGCTCCTCGATGGGGATCCCCGTGCCGTCCGCCAGCGAGAAATCGACCGTGGACCACGGCGCGGCCACGTAGAACGGAAGCCCGTGCGCGTGCGCCAGGACGGCGAGCGCATAGGTTCCGATCTTGTTGGCCGTGTCGCCGTTGGCCGCAATCCGGTCGGCGCCGACAATCACCAGGTCTATTCTCCCTTGCTGCATGAGAAAGCCGGCCATGTTATCGGTGATCAGCGTGGCGGGAATACCTTCCCTGACAAGCTCCCATGCCGTCAGCCTGGCTCCCTGAAGCACCGGCCGGGTCTCGTCCACGAACACATGGACCTCCTTCCCTTCCTCATGCGCGGCCCGGATTACCCCCAGGGCGGTTCCGTAGCCGGCTGTGGCAAGGGCGCCGGCATTGCAATGCGTGAGGATGCGGTCCCCGCTGCGGATCAGAACCCGGCCGTGGAGCCCGATCCTCCTGTTGATCTCGACGTCCTCCTCCCCGATCCGGACCGCTTCCGCGACCAATTCCGATTTCAGCGCGGATCCGCTTACACCCCGCTGTGCCAGTTCTTCGAACCGTTCCTTCATCTTTTCGACGGCCCAGAAAAGATTCCTCGCCGTCGGCCGCGTCGCCGCGAATTCATCGCAGATGAAAAGGAAGACATCCCGTATATCTTCCGTCCTCTCCTGCGGAAGGGACGATGCGCCGAGAGCGATGCCCATGGCCGCGGCGACCCCGATCGCGGGAGCCCCCCGGATCGTAAGGTCCCGGATGGCGGCGCACACTTCCCGGTAGTCCCGGCAGACAAGATATTTCTCTTCCCCAGGAAGGGCCTTCTGGTCGATGAGGACGACAGCGCCATTGTCCCAGAAAATCGTTCGAATCATGGGCTGGACAGAGTCTTTTTCAAGAGTTCATTGACGAGGGCCGGGTTTGCCTTGCCGCCGGTCGCCTTCATCACCTGGCCGACAAAGAACCCGAAGAGTTTCTGTTTGCCCGCCCGGTACTGCTCTACTTCGGCGGGATTGGCAGCCAGCACCTGCTCGATGGCCTTTTTCAGGGCGTCCTCATCCGTGATCTGGACAAGTCCCTTTTCGCGGATAATTTCCTCCGGTCCCTTTCCGGACCGGTACATTTCCTCGAAGACCTCCTTGGCGATCTTTCCGCTGATCGTACCCTTCTCGATCAGATTGATCATTCCGGCAAGGGCGGAAGGCGTGACCGGGGAATCCTGGATATCGCGCTTCTCCTCGTTGAGGTAACGGAGTACGTCGCCCATGACCCAGTTGCTCGCGATCTTCGGTTTCCCGGTCAGCCGGACGGTTTCCTCGTAAAACTCCGCGAGGGCCCTGGTCGTCGTCAGGACGCCGGCATCGTACGGCGGAATGCCGTATTCCCGGGCGAAACGCTCGCGCTTCTCTACGGGCAGTTCGGGGAGGGTCGCCCGGATCTGTTCTATCCAGGCCTCGTCGATCGCGACCGGAACCAGGTCGGGGTCGGGAAAATACCGGTAATCGTGGGCCTCCTCCTTGCCCCGCATGGAGTGGGTGGTTCCCTGGGCGTCATCCCACAGGCGGGTTTCCTGGATTACTTTTCCCCCTCCCTCGATCACGTACTGCTGCCTTTTCACCTCGTATTCCAGGGCGCGCTGGACGTTCCGGAAAGAGTTCATGTTCTTGAGCTCGGTCCGGGTGCCGAATTCATCGGCGCCTTCAGGACGAATCGAGACGTTGGCGTCGCAGCGGAAGCTTCCCTCCTCCATATTGCCGTCGCATATCTCCAGGTAGACCAGGATCTCATGCAGGCGTCTCAGGTAGGCGGACGCCTCCTCGGGACTGCGGATATCCGGCCGGCTGACGATTTCGATCAGGGGGACGCCCGTCCGGTTGAAATCCACGTAGCTGAAAGGACCGGCTTCGTCGTGGACCAGTTTTCCGGCGTCTTCCTCCATGTGTATTCTGATGATCCCGATTCTCTTTTTATTCCCGTCGATCTCGACATCGACCCACCCGTCCTCGGCCAGCGGCCGGTCGAATTGGGAAATCTGATATCCCTTCGGCAGATCGGGGTAGAAATAATTCTTCCGGGCGAAGACGTCCTCCGGGTTGATGCGGCAGTGCGTCGCCAGCCCCATCTTGATCGTGAATTCGACGACCTTGCGGTTGAGCACCGGCAGGACCCCCGGCATGCCGAGGCATATCTGGCAGGTGTGGCTGTTGGGGGTAGCTCCAAACTTGGTGGAGCAGCCGCAGAATATCTTGGAATCCGTCAGGAGCTGGGCATGGACCTCCAGCCCGATGACTGTCTCGTATTCCATCAGAGCGCGGGCCTCCTCTTTTTTATTTCAGCGTTCCGCTCCAGTGCGGACGCGGCCTGGATGAGCTTTCCTTCCTGGAAATGCCACGCGAGGAGCTGCACCCCGATCGGCAGACCGTCCCCGCTGAATCCGCAGGGCAGCGAGATCCCGGGAATGCCGGCCAGGTTAGCCGAAATAGTGAAAATATCCGAAAGATACATTTGCAGCGGATCGTCCGTTTTCTCGCCGATGCGAAAGGCCGGCGTGGGGCTTGTCGGCGTCAGGATCACATCGCAGCGCCGGAAAGCCTCCTCGAAATCCCTTTTGATCAGCGTCCTTACCTGCGAGGCCTTCTTGTAATAGGCGTCGTAGTAGCCCGAAGAGAGCACGTACGTGCCGAGCATGATGCGCCTCTTCACCTCCGCGCCGAAGCCCTCGGAGCGGCTTTTTCTGTACATCTCGATAAGATCCCCGGCTTCCGGAGACCGGTAGCCGTATTTGACCCCGTCGTAACGCGCGAGATTGGAACTCGCCTCGGCCGGCGCGATGATGTAGTAAACAGCCAGGCAATACTCCGTATGGGGGAGAGTTATGTCCACCCGCTCGGCGCCGAGCGATTCGAGAACGCCGATCGATTTCTCCACTGCGGCGAGAACTTCGGGGTCTATCCCCTCAATGAAATACTCACGCGGAACGCCGATTTTCCATCCCCTGATGTCTTTCCCCACAAAAGACCGGTAGTCCGGCACCTCGATCGGAACCGAAGTGGATTCCATGGGATCGTAGCCCGCGATCGCGCTAAGGAGCAGGGCGCAGTCTTCCACGTCCTTGGTAAAAGGGCCGATCTGATCCAGGGAGGAGGCGAAGGCGATCAGGCCGTAACGGGAAACCCGGCCGTAAGTCGGTTTCATGCCGACGATGCCGCAGAGCGCCGCCGGCTGGCGGATCGAGCCGCCGGTATCCGAGCCGAGTGACGCCATGCACTCGTCGGCCGCCACGGCGGCCGCAGACCCTCCGCTGGAACCGCCCGGTATGCGTTCCAGATCCCAGGGGTTTTTCGTGATTCCGTAGTAGGAAGTCTCTGTGGAGGAACCCATGGCAAATTCGTCCATGTTCGTCTTCCCGACGATTACGGCGCCCTGGTCCTTCAGTTTCCGGACGACCGTCGCGTCGTAGGGGGGGATGAAATTTTGCAGGATGCGCGACCCGCAGGTCGTGCGCACCCCTTTCGTGCACAGAATATCCTTGATCGCGAGCGGAATGCCCGTGAGGGGGCCCCCTTTGCCGGAACGGATCGCCTCGTCGGCTTTCCGGGCCTCGACCATTGCCGTTTCCCGCATGACGGTGATGAAGGATTTTGTCCTCTCATCCACCGCCGCGATCCGGCCGAAAATGGAATCGGCGGCATCCGCCGCGGTCAACTCCCCCTGGCGTAACTTTTCCTGAAGCTCGTGAATGGTCAATCGGTACGGTTCCATCGCCATCACTCAATGACTTTGGGAACCCGGAAACAGTTCCCCCTTTCTTCGGGCGCATTCTTTGTAGCTTCCTCCGGGTCGAGAGATTTCCACACCCCGTCCTCCCGGAAGGCGTTCTTCAGGGAGATAGCGTGGGTTTCCGGTTCCACTCCGGATGTGTCCACCCGGTTCAGCATATCCATGTAAGACAGAATGCTGTTGAGCTGGGTGGCAAACATCTCCTTCCCCTCCTCCGAGAATTCGAGCCGCGCCAGTCCGGCGACGTATTCGACTTCCGCTTTGGTAATCTTCACCCGGAACCTCCTAAAAGGAGTTGGGCGTCAGGCATCGGGCTTCAAGAACGTTGTCTCTGCCCAAAAGCCCAAAGCCTATTGTCCAACGCCTGTTTCTTGATGTTTATTTTTTCTGCAGCGATTTCCAGAGAGGGGCCACCTGATCGATCACGGCATTGATAATCCGGTCGATCGACGGCGCGGCCTGGGCTTCGAGCCCGGCGAGTTCCGCTTCGGACTTGACCGTATCTCCCCGCATCTCGTTGAGGACGGCTTTGGCGGATTCCGTCAGGCCCCCGATGTGATAGCCTCCTTCCAGGATCACCGCGAATCGTCCGCCGCAGCACTCTTCCGCGAGATTCAGGAGAACGCGGGCAAGGGTCGCGAAACCCTTCGGGGTCACTTTCATTCCGCCGAGGGGATCCTGGAAGTAGATATCAAAGCCGGCTGAAAGAAGGATCATCCCGGGGCAGAACTCGCGCGCTACGGGACTCAGAATCTTCCGGTAGATCTTGAGGAATTCTGCGTCGCCGGGCCCTCTCCCCAGGGGAACGTTGATCGTGTATCCGAGCCCTTTTCCTCTGCCGATTTCCTGCAGGCCTCCCGTGCCGGGATAGAAAGGGTACTGGTGGGTGGAAAAATAGACGACGTTCGGGTCTTCATAAAACGAATGCTGGGTGCCGTTGCCGTGGTGCAGGTCCCAGTCGATAATCAGGACCCGTTCCACCCCGTGTTTCCGGATAGCGTGCATGGCCCCGATCGCCACGTTGTTGAACAGGCAGAAACCCGCCGCCCGATCGGCTTCGGCATGGTGCCCGGGAGGACGGACAAAGGCAAAGGCATTTCCGACGGTTCCGTCCATAATCCGGTCGACCGCGTTGCAGAACCCCCCGACGGCCAATTTGGCGGCATCATACGACTCAGGCGATGTCTCGGTGTCGGGATCAAGATAGGCATGCTCCATCCCGGCCGTTTTGGCTACCGTCTCGATATATCTCGGTTTATGGATC
Organism: Syntrophaceae bacterium UBA2251; assembly: GCA_002347815.1. Taxonomy (GTDB): domain Bacteria; phylum Desulfobacterota; class Syntrophia; order Syntrophales; family UBA2251; genus UBA2251. Next base: position 23,701 of record DDXV01000044.1, on the reverse strand, counting down.
ATCCCGATTTCATCGACGGATGCGTGCCTCGGCTGGATTTCAAGGAATTTTCCTTTCATGTCGGTCGAATCGAGCATCTTATAGATCGCCTCCAGCCGTTTCGGCGATTCCGGATGAAACACGCTCGTTTCGTGACGAAGATATCTCAGGTCCCTGACGATCCCTGTTGCTGCGGGCACTTCAACTCCTTCCCTGTCCGCTCCGAGAAAGCGGCCGTGTATTGAAAAATCAAGAATTTCTATCATAAAATAGCCTTAATAGCAAAAGGTTTCAGCCCTGGGCGGGGCCGAGGGATTGACAAAGCCCTGCAGAAGATATATTCCGTTTGGGAAAGGAAGAGACATGTTCAACATCGGAATGCCCGAACTCATCGTGATCATGATCGTCGCCCTGATCGTGATCGGGCCGGCCAGGCTTCCCGAACTGGCGCGCGCGATCGGGAAGGGTTTTGCGGAGTTCCGGCGCGCGATGGAAGACGTCAAAGAGGAACTGGAAATAGATAAAATAAAGTCCGGCGCCGATGAAATGAAGGAATCCCTGCTTTTCAGCCGGAGGCAGGGGGAAGAAGAGGAAAAGTCCGCCGCGCCGGAAAAGAAGCCGGACACAGGTTATCCCCCTGAAACGCCCGAATCGCCCCCTCGGCCGGAAAATCACTGAGATGGGCGAACCCGCTTTTTTCGACTCCCCCGGAGCTTCTGCTGAATGCCATGAGTGATCTCCCCAATGAAAAAATGCCGGTCAGGTCCCACCTGGAAGAGCTGCGAACCAGGCTGGTGCGCTCGCTCGTCGCGGTCGGTCTCGGCATGGCCCTGTGCTATTATTTCCGCGAGGAACTGATGGCGGTCATTACCCGCCCGCTTGTGGCGGTCATGCCGAAGGGAACCCATCTGGTATTCACCGGACTGCCGGAGGCGTTTCTGAATTACCTGAAGATCTCTTTTTTTTCCGCGCTCGTCCTTACCGCTCCGTATATCCTGTACCAGCTCTGGAAGTTCATTTCCCCCGGACTCTACGTCTCCGAAAGGAAATACGTCCTGCCGTTCGTCCTCTCTTCGACTATCCTGTTCGCCGGAGGGGTCCTGTTCGGCTATTTCCTCGTTCTGCCGCCCGCTTTCAGCTTTTTCATGCAATTTTCGACGGATTTCCTCCGGCCGATGCTCTCCCTGCGCGAGTACCTTTCCTTCGCCCTGAAGCTGCTCCTCGTATTCGGCATAGTTTTCGAGATTCCCGTAGTCATTTTCTTCCTCTCGAGAATAGGGGTCGTGAATCCCCGGATGCTCTCCCGCCAGAGGAAATACGCCATATTGCTTATTTTCGTCATCGCGGCTATACTCACGCCGACGCCCGATGCCTTTACTCAGATAATGATGGCGCTCCCCATGATGGTGCTCTATGAGGCCGGCATCCTGGTGGCGCGCTGGGGAGAGAGAAGGGCTCGCAGGCAGGATCAGTAATGAAGGGTTTCAGCAGGACATCCCTGAAAAGAATCCGGAAAAAGGCCCGCGGAAGCTCCCTCTTCAGAAAATTCGTAATCGGAAGCCTGATCCTCCTTCCCCTGGTTCTTGTCGCCGGCGCCGCTTCCCTGTACTGGATCATCCGCGATCTGCCGGACATCTATTCCCTGAAGGATTACCGGCCCAGTATTACAACAAAGATATACGCCGACGACAACAATCTCCTCTACGAATTCTTCATGGAAGACCGGCGGGTCATCTCGATTTCCAAGATCCCGAAATACGTGATCAATGCCTTTGTCGCGGCGGAGGATTCCCGGTTCTTCGAGCACGAGGGAATAGACCTGTACGGAATCGCGCGGGCGTTTCTGAAAAACGTGGAACACGGCGCTATCGTCCAGGGGGGAAGCACGATTACGCAGCAGGTGGCGAAGTCGTTTTTCCTTACCTCCGAAAAGACGTACGGACGAAAGATCAAGGAGATCATCCTCGCCCACCGCATAAACAATTATCTCAAGAAATACGAAATACTTAACCTGTACCTGAACCAGATCTACCTTGGCCACGGGACGTACGGCATAGAGGCCGCCTCGCGGTACTATTTCGGAAAAAGCGCCCGGGAGATCACCCTGGCGGAGGCGGCCATGCTCGCCGGGCTTCCCAAGGCCCCCAGCAAGTACTCTCCTTTCGTGAACGCGGAGAAGGCCTATCAACGGCGGGCCTACGTGCTCACCCGGATGGTCGAAGACGGGTACATCTCCGAAGAGGAAAAACAGAAGCTTCTCAAGACGCCTGTACACCTGAATCCGGAAGGCACGAAGGCAAAAATCGCGCCTTATTTTACGGAAAACATCCGCCGCTATATCCTGGCCAATTACGGAAGCGACGTACTCTATAAAGAAGGACTGGACATCTACACAACTCTGAACATCAATGCCCAGCGGGCCGCGGAGGCGGCGGTGGAGCGCGGGCTTCAGGAACTGGAGAAACGCGAAGGGTTGAAAACGCCGATGCGCAGAATCCAGAAGGGCGCCTATAAGACCTTCCTCGAAACGGCGGACAGAGAGCTCGCAGAGAAGCCCCTCGAACGGGGCCAGGTCGTGAGGGCCCTGGTGGAAAAAAACGACGCCGGAGCCAAGGTTGTGCATTTGAAAATCGGCAGCGCCCGCAATGGAACGGCTGATTACGACGATATCGTTCTGGAACCGTCGGCCAGGGGACCGTCCCAACGAACACCGGCCACCGCCTTCCAGCCGGGCGATGTCGTCTACGCGCGGATAATCGACGCAGGACCCGAGATCCGGATGGCCATCGAGATGGGGAGGACCGTCCAGGCGGCGCTCCTGTGCATGGATGCGCGAAACGGCGAAATCAAGGCGATGGTGGGAGGCAGGGATTTCAACAAAAGCGAATACAACCGGGCGACACAGGCCAGAAGGCAGCCCGGCTCGGCTTTCAAGCCGCTCATCTATTCGGCCGCCCTGGACAAAGGAATGACCCCGGCGACGGTCGTTGTGGACGAGCCGATATCGTTCAATACCCCGACCGGGGAATGGAAGCCGCAGAACTTCGACAGGCAACACTGGGGACCTACCACGCTGAGAAACGCCCTGGTCCATTCGCGCAATATCGTGACAATCAAGATCCTCCAGGAAATCGGGGTGAATTACGCGGCCGATTATGCGGCGAATATGGGAATCACCTCCCCTGTGGCGAAAAACCTTTCCCTGGCGCTCGGCACGTCGGGGATTACCGTCCAGGAACTGGTCCGGGCGTTCGGTGTGCTGGCGAACGAGGGCCGGCGCGTCGAGCCCTTCTATATCCGGAAGATCGTGGACCGCACCGGCAACGTCTTCGAAGAGCATAAGCCCGTCGTGGAACAGGTAATCGATCCCAAGGTCGCCTATATAACGACTTCGATTCTCCAGGACGCCGTACAGAGGGGTACGGGATGGAGGGTAAAGTCTCTGGGAAGGCCTGCGGCCGGCAAGACAGGCACGACGGACGATCTGAAGGATGCCTGGTTCGTAGGCTATACGCCGTCCATGGTAGCCGGGGTCTGGGTCGGGTATGACGATGGAAAACCGCTCGGGAAAGCCGAGGTAGGGGGAATGGCAGCCGCCCCGATCTGGCTTTATTTCATGGAAAAGGCCGTCCAGCAGTTTCCGGTCGAGTCTTTCCCGGTCCCCGAGGGAGTCATCTCCGTCAGGATCGATCCCAAAACGGGATTGCTTGCAAAACCGGGCGCGTCTGATGCGGTCAACGAGGTATTCCTGTCGGGATCGGCGCCGGCCGACTACTCTACCAACCCGCTCGAAAACAGGGTTCTTAGATTTTTCCTGGGCACGCCCGAACAGAAAAAGAATGAAAACAAGGGCAAGGATGCTTACCCGGCGAATCCGGATAAAACTAAGAGCCCGGGGAGAGGGTTTCCCGGAAAACCCTGATCATCCCTTCCCTGTCCAGCTTTCCCGAAACGGCCAGCTTGGCCAGCCGGTGCCGGCCGGCTGAGAAGTTTTTTCGCCCGGCAGCGGAAAGACCGAGAAAGAGATCCAGATTCTCTTCTCCGTAATGCGGGCCGGAATTTTCTATTTCGACGAAGGCCTTTTTGATCCATCCCCGGGCCTCTTTCCAGTCCATCGTCGCGTGCTTCCACTCCATCATGTAGCCGGAAAGATCATATCTCTGCCGCATCTCAGACTCATAGACAGGGCTCAGGGGCGCAAGGATGAACGGATAGATGGACCAGGAAAAGACGCCTTCCAGTCCGGGATGTCCGCTGTCCCTGATGAATTGAATGGTCCTGCGGACCGTCTCTTCCGTTTCTCCCGGAAAGCCGAAGATAAAACAGCAGGAGGCGTTTATACCGGCCGAGAGAAGATCTTTCACCACGCCGGCATAAAGGGTGGGATCCGCCTGTTTGTTCATGTTCTGCAGGATGCGGCTGTCGGCGGATTCGAGACCGAGCTGCATTTCCACGCATCCGGCCCGCCGCAGCAATTCCAGATCGGAATTTTTCAAAGTACTTGCACGGATAAAACTCATCCACTGCAGCTCGATGCCTTCCTCGATGAACCGCCGGCAGACCTGGTCGAGATCCCCTTTTCCCAGCCGGAAATTGTCGTCGATGAACCGGACATATCGGGCTCCCCGGGCGGAGACGCTTTTCAACTCCGCGATCAGCAGATCAAGGGGCTTCACATAGGTGAGGCGACGATCCTTGATGAAATTGCAATACGCACATCTGTAGGGGCAGCCGGTGCTCGCCTGGATCGGAACAACCGCCGTCCGGAAAACCCGGTCCGGAAGGATGTTCCAGTCGATGGCAAGACCCGCGTCCGCCTCCTCATTGCCGCCAGGAGGCCCGAACGCATATTTATTCCCGTCCAGCCAGGCCGTGCCGGAAAGGCCTTCCAGCTTCCTGCCGCCGCGCAGGCGTTTCAGCGCCTCCCGCAGGACAGCGTGACCGCTTCGGCTGATGATGTAGAGATCGACAGAGGGTTCCTCCCGGACATCAAGGAAAAGAAAATCGTCCTTGGCCGGTTCCGTTTCATAACAGGGATCGGCCTTTTTCTGCATCAGCAGAAAGGAGGAGTAGACGAACGGCCCCCCCAGAATTATGGATACTCCGGGCGCATGGCTGCGGATGTCCTCGACGAGACTGCGTATGGCCTGCTTGGATATAATGAAGGTCGTGGAGATGACTACCGCGCGCGGGGTTCTCTCGAGATGCCGGAGGAAGAGATCCTTCTCGGCATAATAATTGTTGATCAGCTCGGCACTGAAGCCGTGTCTGGCAAGCTCATGAAAGAGATGGATGCCGTTCAGTTTCGGCGCCGAAGACCAGCTCAGGCGGTCCTCGTCTATAACCGGAGGCACTATCCGCCCCCCGTTTTTCAGGAAATTAAGGACCGTTGGAAGCACGGCGGGTTTTCCGTCGATTTCCAGCCTGAGGGGACTCGACCCGGAGAGGCTGTCCCCCCCGATATCCGATATGATTATCGCATCCAGACCCATTGCCGCCACTCTCCGCGATTTTCATCTTTTCTGTCAAGTCAAATCGGCATGCGACTGCCGGGGACCGCTGTGCAAAATCATCTTGACTTTTACCGGATGAGCTGTTAGCTTCCCAATCTCACAAGGAATAGTCCGATGAGATACCCTGAAACCATCGCCTGCGAACTCGTCGTTATCGTAGTCCCCTGCACAGCAGGGGGGTGATGGTTGCACCTTTTCGGCAAAAAACCGTTACCACCCACAAATGGTAACGGTTTTTTTTTGCAGGCTGTCCAGAAACGCCCATCTACGGCGTTGCGCATCGCCCCTCGGATGCTCGTCTAAGTACGCTCCGCTCCTCGGGTCCTGCGCGCCTTGTATCTGGACATTTCTGAACAGCCTGAGAATATTGTAAAGCCTCATTCATGGGCTGTAAAAACGGAAGATATAGATCAGGCACACCATAAAAGGAGGTGTTTCCCTTGAAAATCAAAGGGTCGCAGATCTTGATCCAGGCGCTCAAACAGGAAGGGGTCGAAGTGATCTTCGGCTATCCCGGAGGAGTGGTGCTCGACATCTATGATGAATTGCACAAAGGCGATATCCGGCACATCCTCGTCCGGCACGAGCAGGGCGCCGTTCACGCCGCGGACGGGTATGCCAGGGCTTCGGGCAAGGTAGGGGTAGCGCTCGTCACATCCGGACCCGGCGCATCCAATACCGTCACGGGGATCGCCAACGCCCATCTGGATTCCATTCCGATAGTGGTGTTTACGGGACAGGTTCCGACCTCGCTCATCGGGACGGATGCGTTCCAGGAGGTGGATATCATCGGCATTACGCGCCCGTGCACCAAGCATAATTTCCAGGTCAGGCGCGTGGAGGAATTGACCAGGACAGTCAGCGAGGCATTCCATATCGCCCGCTCCGGCCGCCCCGGCCCGGTCCTGGTCGACCTTCCCAAGGACGTGATGAATGCGGTGGCGGAATACACCCTGGAATCTTTCCGGGACGAGGACGAACCGCAGCCCCGTCCTCCCTCCAAAAAGGCCTTTCAGGTCCTCGACATGATTTCGGAGGCGAAAAAACCCCTCATTCTTTCGGGAGGGGGAATCATCCTCGGCGGAGCGTCACAGGAGCTGCGGGAAATGGCGTGGAGGACAAAAATACCCGTCACTTCCACCTTAATGGGATTGGGGGCCTTCCCCGGCACCGACCCGTTGTGGCTGGGGATGCCCGGCATGCATGGAACCTATTACGCGAATATGGTGATCAGCCACTGCGATCTCATGATCGCCATCGGCTGCCGCTTCGACGACCGGGTTACGGGCAAAATCGACACCTTTGCGCAAAACGCCAGGATAGTGCACGTGGACGTGGATCCCTCCTCGATCAATAAGAATGTCATGATCGACGTTCCGATCGTGAGCGATTGCAAAAGCGCCCTGGCGAGTTTCAACCGGCTCCTGAAAGACAAGAATTTCACGGTCACGGACGATCAGCGCCGGGACTGGCTCGGCATGATCGACGAGTGGAAGCGGAACGTCCCGCTTTCCTATTGCCACAGCGAGGAAGTCATCAAACCCCAGTTCGTGATCGAAACGCTTTACAACCTCACGAAAGGGGAAGATACCATCATCACGACCGAAGTCGGACAGAATCAGATGTGGGCCGCCCAGTTCTACAAGTACGACCACCCTAATACCTTCCTTTCGTCGGGAGGACTGGGCACGATGGGCTACGGTTTTCCGGCCGCCATCGGGGCGCAGCTCGCGTTTCCCGAAAAGCTGGTCGTAGACATCGCCGGCGACGGCAGCATCCAGATGAACATCCAGGAGTTGGCGACAGCCGTGCAGTATAAAATCCCGGTGAAGATAGTCATTCTGAACAACGGATATCTCGGGATGGTCCGGCAATGGCAGGAGCTTTTCTATGAAAAGAGATACTCCCAAACCGACATGACCTATGCCCCGGATTTCGTAAAGCTTGCCGACGCATACGGTCTTGCGGGATTCCGGACGGCAAAGCCTGCCGAAGTCGAGGAGGTCCTGCGCAAAGGACTCTCCACCCCCGGTCCGGTGATCATGGATTTCCAGGTCGACAGGGAGGAATGCGTTTATCCGATGGTGAAGCCGGGCGGGCCGATTCATGAAATGACGCTCGGCGGCCGGGAGATGGTCAATTAACAGGCTTTGGGCATTGGGCGTTAGGCATCAGGCGTTGGAAGTCCAGAGTCCAGGGTCCAGAGTTCGTTTCAGGAAACGCTGGACTCGAAACTCGGAACTTGAGGGCGGCAGCCCGAGTAGAAGGAGAAGAAATGGAAAGGGAAAAGAAAGAGCGCATACTTTCGCTGCTGGTGAGCAATAAGCCCGACGTCCTCGCCAGGGTGGCGGGAACATTAGGGGGAAGGGGGTACAATATCGAGACGCTGTGCGTCGATGCAACCCTGGATCCGAAAGTTTCGAAGATCATCCTGACCACGATTGCGGATCAGCCTACGCTGACAAAGATCGAGAAACAGCTTATGAAGCTGATCGATGTCCAGCAGGTTACGGATCTGACGAAGATCGCCACGGTCATGCGGGAGATGATGCTGGTCCGGATGAAGCTGACGGAGAGGAATAAGGCGGATATCGCCTTGATCATAGACACCTTCGGCGGAAGGGTGGTTACGCTGAACGGGGATCACTGCGTCATCGAAATCTCCGGAAACCGCGATGACATCGAAAAGGCCCTGCAGAGCCTGAAGCCGCTCGGAATAGACGACATGTCCCGTACCGGAATCATCGCCCTGGAACGGACAAAATAGAAGAAAGGAGTCTTTATGGCAAAGATCGATTTCGGCGGAACGATCGAAGAGGTGATTACCTCGAAAGAGTTCCCCCTCAAAAAGGCGCAGAAGATTCTCAAGAACGAGACCGTCGCCGTTCTCGGCTACGGGGTCCAGGGTCCCGGGCAGGCCATGAACATGAGGGATAACGGGATCCGGGTTATCGTCGGTCAGCGAAAAGGAGGCGCCACCTGGAAGAAGGCCGTAAAAGACGGATTCAAACCGGGCGAAACCCTGTTTCCTCTCGAGGAGGCGGCCCGGCGCGGGACCATCGTGATGTATATGCTTTCGGATGCAGGCCAGAAGACGGTGTGGCCGGCGATAAAACCGCATTTGACGGAAGGTAAGGCCCTTTACTTCTCCCACGGATTTTCGATTACCTACAAGGACCTCACGAAAGTCATCCCGCCTCCGAATATCGACGTTATCTTGGTCGCGCCCAAGGGGTCGGGAAGGACGGTCAGGTCCAACTTCCGGGACGGCAGCGGCATCAATTCCAGCTATGCCGTGTTCCAGGACTATACCGGACGCGCCCTCGAGCGCGCGCTTGCCGTCGGCATCGCCATAGGCTCCGGCTATCTCTTCCCCACGACTTTTGAAAAAGAGGTATACAGTGATCTGACCGGTGAAAGGGGCGTGCTCATGGGTTGTCTCGCCGGCGTCATGGAAGCCCAGTACAATGTGCTGCGCCGGCACGGGCACAGCCCGAGCGAGGCGTTCAACGAGACCGTGGAGGAGCTGACCCAGAGCCTGATCCGGCTGGTCGCCGAGAACGGCATGGACTGGATGTACGCCAACTGCAGCACAACGGCCCAGAGGGGAGCCCTCGACTGGAAAGACAAGTTCCGGGATGCGGTCGCCCCTGTCTTCGACCGGCTCTACGATCGGGTTGTTTCGGGAAAAGAGACCCGGATCGTCCTTAAGGCGAACAGCGCCCCCGATTATCGCGAGAAGCTGCAGAAAGAGCTTGACCAGATGCGCAACATGGAGATGTGGAAGGCGGGCGCAGCCGTCCGGGCTCTTCGTCCGGAACGCCAAAGGGCTAAGAAGCTGAGATAGTTCTCGGTTCGCAGTTCGTAAGGCGTAAGTCGTAAGGGGTGAGGTGTCTAAAGGATGCTGAAGCCTGATGCCCGATGCCTGATGCCCAAAACCTCTGGAGGTAGTAATGCGTAGCGATCTGATGAAAAAAGGTCTGGAAAGGGCGCCCCACCGCTCGCTTTTCAAGGCGATGGGGTATACCGACGAGGAGATCGCCCGTCCGATGATCGGCGTCGTGAACTCGGCAAACGAGATCATTCCCGGACATGTTCATCTCGACCGGATCGCCGAGGACGTCAAGGCCGGCATCCGCATCGCCGGCGGCACCCCCATAGAATTTCCCGCGATCGGCGTCTGCGACGGGATCGCGATGGGCCACGCCGGAATGAAATACTCTCTGGCGAGCCGGGAGATCATAGCCGATTCCGTAGAGATAATGGCGACGGCGCACCCGTTTGACGGTCTCGTTTTCATTCCGAACTGCGACAAGATCGTGCCGGGAATGCTGATGGCCTCCCTGCGCATCAATATCCCCTCTGTTTTTATCAGCGGCGGCCCTATGCTGTCGGGCCGCGTCGAAGGAGAGTCTGTCGACCTGATCAGCGTTTTCGAGGGGGTAGGCAGGGTCAAATCCGGCCACTTGACTCCTAAAAAACTGCAACAGCTCGAGGATCGGGCCTGCCCCGGCTGCGGTTCCTGCGCGGGAATGTTCACCGCCAATTCGATGAACTGCGTGACAGAGGCACTCGGACTTGCCCTGCCGGGAAACGGGACGATCCCGGCCGTGGAGGCGGCCCGCCGGCGGCTGGCAAAACAGACCGGCATGCAGATAATGTCCCTGGTGAAAAAGAACATCACGCCAAGGGATATCGCCACCCTCGACGCCTTCCGGAACGCCATCGCCGTCGATATGGCCCTGGGTTGCTCCACAAATACGGTGCTCCATATTCCCGCGGTTGCACACGAGGCGGGCATCAGCCTCGATCTGAACCTGTTCAACGAGATCAGCCGCAGGACACCGAACATCTGTTACCTGAGCCCCGCGGGACGGCACTACCTGGAGGATCTGGACCGCTCGGGAGGAATCCAGAGCGTTATGAAGGAGATCGCCAGATCGGGATCGATCAGCATGGAGTCGCTGACGGCCACGGGCAGGACAGTCGGGGATAACCTCAAGAGAGCCCGCGCCGCCGATGGAACAGTGATCCGGAAGATCGACGATCCGTACGGGAAAGAGGGGGGGATCGCCATCCTCCGGGGTAATCTCGCCCCGGATGGAGCGGTCGTCAAACAGTCCGCCGTATCCCCGGACATGCTCGTCCAGGAAGGAAGGGCCAGGACGTTCGACGCGGAAGACGAGGCGATACGGGCGATCCTGGACGGGAAAATACGTCCCGGGGACGTCGTCGTGATCCGCTACGAGGGGCCGAAGGGAGGACCGGGAATGCGCGAGATGCTGGCCCCTACTTCGGCCATTGTGGGAATGGGACTGGACAAGTCGGTCGCGCTCCTCACGGACGGGCGGTTCAGCGGGGGAACCCGGGGCGCGGCCATAGGCCACATATCTCCGGAGGCCGCCGAAGGCGGGCCGATCGCCCTGGTGCGCGAAGGAGACAGGATCTCCATCGATATCCCCGGCAAAAGGCTGAATCTGCTGGTAAGCGAAGCTGAACTGGAGAAACGGCGCAAGGCCCTAAAGCCGCACACTCCCGCCATCAGGAGCGGGTACCTCCTGCGTTACGCGAACCTCGTCACCTCCGCGAGCACGGGAGCAATCCTGAAAGACCGCTGCTGATCAGGAAACCCCTGATGCAGCTCCGGCAGTTTTTTGTGTTTACGCTAAGATTTTTGGTTTTATTAAATCCGGATGGACCCGATGGTCGTCTCTCCCTTCTTCCCATAGAATGCAAGCTACTACAAAGGAGGAAAACGGATATGCTGAGAAAAATCACTTTGTTCCTGTTGATTTGCTTATTCCTGTCGGGATGCGCCACAGCCCGCCAATCGGAAGTCTCGCAGCATAGCGCCATGTATCAGAGCTGGGGACACCTCTGGTTCAGTTGGTACGGATACAAGAACCGATCCTGCGACCCGGCCGTGCAGGCGAGATCGCAGCAGGAGCGATGGTGGGGAACCGAAGTGGGATGCCGGTAAGAGAGCGGAACTACGGTGATATCACCACATATTCGCGGGGCAGTGCCAGGCCTGGGTTGCAGAGTCCGTTCCCGAACGGCAAGGCAAGAAAATCAGTTCGCGAATAGTCCCAGTTTTTCTCAAAGAGCAGGTGCGAGCCGTTTTCAAAATAGGTCAGATTCCTGACGGCAGCGGCCAAATGCCTTCCTGCATAAGAAAGGATTTCCGTCTCACCCACGTGGCTTCCCAGCTGGCAAAGGACGCCTCTCGATTCCGCCAGTTGGACGATTTGCCACGAGCGGAGAAGTCCTCCGCATTTTGATATCTTAATATTCAGAATATCGCAGGCCTCTTTTTCGATCAGTCTCACCGCGTCCTCCAGCGAGCAAAGCGATTCATCAGCGATGATGGACATGCCTGTCCTCTTTCTGATCTGCCGCATTCCTTCCAGATCGCCCTTCGGCAAAGGCTGCTCTATGCCCGAAACATTGAATTCCTTTAGCATTTGAATGTTGGACAATGCCTGCTCCCTCGACCACTTTCCGTTTGCCTCGGCGCGCAAGTCCTTCTTGTCTCCCAGCACTGTGCGGATCAGCCGCAGGCGATTCCTGTTTTCCTCCTCATCCGCCCCCAAAATGATTTTGAAAGAATCAAAAGGCATTTTTTTCAATTCCTCGGCTGCATACTGATATTCGGCAGGGGAGAGAAACGGAATGGATACGGCGCAAGGAATCTCTTTCCTTGCCGCAGGTCCGAGAAAATCGCGAGCCGGTTTTTTCAGCAGTTTTCCCAAGGCATCAATGAGGGCAATGTCCACCGCTCCGAGGGCGGAATTGTAAGCGGGAATGGATTTTGATCGGCAAACGGTCTCTATTTTCTCGAGAATGTCCGAGGCATCCTCCAAGTTGTTGAATTCGGCTTTGAAAAGCAGTCCGGAAAAAACATCCCGGATGATGCCGGCCGCGGACGAGCATGTCTCCCCCGTCACATAGGGTCTGGGAACGCTTTCTCCATATCCGGATAGGCCTTCCTCGAATTCGAATTTAACGATCAGGGAATCGGCCTTATTCCGGAGGCGATGGGGCGAATTGAATCCGATGACAAAAGGTTTATCGAAGTGATAAAGACTTATGCTGCGAATTCTCATTGATGCCCTGTTTTTCCGCGGACAGACGCAGCCTGGTCCCGGAAACGCGCCGATTCAGGTGAAGGATTTTTTTTGTCCAGACTCCTCCTAATAGCTTTGGCCAGCACATCCCTTGTAATCGGCTTCAAAATGATTTCAGAAATGCCGAGTTCCTGCGTCTTGGCATGTGAAGCTACTTCGCTGAAACCGGTAACCAGGATGACAGGCATATCCGGACGTACCCGAAGCATACTCCGCGCGAGGTCCACGCCGCTGAGGATCGGCATGGTCATATCCGTGATCACCAGGTCAAAGCTTCCGGGGGCCGCCTGGAATATCTTCAGCGCTTCCACGCTGCTCGTCAGGGAAACGACTTCGTAGCCAAAACGGGACAGCATGGTTCTCCCCAGCTCGACCAGCATCTCCTCGTCGTCCACAAAGAGGATCCTTTCCCGCCCTCCGGACGGAGATTCTTCTATCTGCGCCCGCTCGCTCGCGCTCTCCCCCACGGCGACGGGCAGGTACACGCGGAAAGCCGTTCCCTGTCCCGGCCTGCTCTCCACAAGGATAGCCCCGCCGTGGTTCTTCACGATGCCGTGGACGACGGCAAGCCCCATGCCGGTCCCCTCGCCGGGCTCCTTCGTGGTAAAGAATGGGTCGAATATCCTGTCCATGATGGCCGGATCGATGCCGTGCCCCGTATCGCTCACCGTCAACTCCAGATGAGGACCGGCGGAAAGATCGGATACCAGGTTTTCCCCTCCCAAATCGACCTTGGACAGCTTGATTTTCAGCACCCCTCCCGTATCCCTCATGGCGTGGGCGGCGTTCGTGCACAGGTTCATGAATACCTGATGGATCTGGGTGGGATCGGCGCGGACCACCTCGTAACGCGCATTCACGTCCTGGACTATCCTGATCGAAGAGGGCAGGGAGGCCCGCAGAAAACGGGACGCCTCCTTTATGACCGCGCTTATCCGGATCGGCTTGAATTCCTGTTCGGTCCGGCGGCTGAAGGCAAGGATCTGGCCCACCAGCTCTTTCGCCCTCTCGCTCGCTTTCCCGATCTGCTTGATGAAGTGCTGCACGGGACTGTCCGGGGGGAGGTCGCCGAGGGCCATTTCCGCATATCCCAGGATGGCTCCGAGAATATTGTTGAAATCATGGGCGATCCCCCCGGCCAGGGTGCCGATCGCCTCCATTTTCTGCACCTGCCGGAGCTGGGCCTCCAGGCTCTTCAACTCCGTCAGGTCTTTCAACGTCCCGACAAGCCCGGTGACCTTCCCGTCTGCATCGAGCTTGGGAGCGGCATTCATGAGGAAGAGCCGTTCATGCCCCTTCCGGTCAAGGACGATCCCCCCGAAATCCCTCACGGTCTCCCGGCTGTCCCTGATCCTGAGGAAGATCTTCCGATACATCCGGGCATCCTCCGGGCGGGCAAAGTCATTAAAATACCTGCCGTTGACTTCCGCTGAAGTGTGGCCGAGCAACCTTTCCCAGGCGGGGTTCACGTATGTGAACGCCCCTTTCTCATCCAGCGTATAAATGATGTCAGGCGCGTTCTCGCTCAGCGAACGGAAGCGCTCTTCGTTTTCCCGGACCTTGTCGTAGGTCATGGCGTTATTGATGCTGATCGCGATCCCCTGGGCGATTCCCATGAGGAGATTCAGGTCGCTCTGTTCCAGCGGTCTTTTCGAACGGATATTGTCCACGATCAGCACCCCGATGGATTCACCCTCGAATACGAGAGGAGCGCAGATAAAGGACTCCGCTCCCATGCGGTTTGCAAATTCGAGGCTGCGGGCGGAAATGTCCTCCTCTATTTTTTTGACATCTTCGATGAGAAAGGGCCTCTGAAGCCGGAAGGCCAGGACCGCCGGTCCTTTGGATTCCGGCTTGTCCAGGTGGAATTCCACTCCTTCGAGATAATCTTTGTACTCCGGTTCGTAACCGTAGCCAGCCATGTATACAAGTCGTGATTTGTCCTTATTGGCCAGGAGTACCATGCTCCTGTCGAAGTCGAGCCTCTTATTGAGAACCTCCATAATCTTGGCGAGCAGTTCCTCAATATCGAGGATCATCGAGGTTGCCTGGCCGATTTCATGTATAAGCTGGGCTTCATTGTATCTGATGTTTGTCTCATCCAGAAGCTTTCTCGCCAAGTCACCCTGGCTCTTGATTGTCAGGGCCAGTTCGTTTTGAGCCAGGTTTTCCGAATAGAAAGATAATGCCATGACCATGGCTGTGTATATTAAAAAGGGAACGATGTCATATTTTGCAGGAAGCCAGAGGTAAAAAGCCGCAGCGAAAAACAATCCAAAAATGGACACGTAGTTCCTGATCCTTTTCCAGGATGACGAGAGACTCTGCTGCCAAGTAATTATATAATGACAAACCCCATCGTTTCCATGGATACATTTTGCCTGTTCTACATTGGCCAGTTTATTCGTAAACAGAAGTGCAACGGATTCCAGGCTGCCGAGACGGTTTTCGCACTGGTAGGGCTTTTCCTTTATTCCGGGAAGAGGAGTTACTACCACTTCCACGCAGTTTTCGCCTTTTTTCCTGACCTCCATCTTTGCCGCCCTGCTCATACGTCCTGCAAGATGGTCGATCATACCGTATGCGGCGGAAGGCGTCAGGAATCCAAAGGCATAGGAAGATAAGATGCCTGATGCCTTAGATATGCAGAAGTGACGGCCGACTTCGCGCGCGATATTAGGGTTCTGCGTTTTCCTGATTATTATTTCCTGGAGAAGGTCCGCTTGGTGCTGGGAATACCAATGACCGCCGTCCTCTATCTGGTAAGTGGTCATCCCCGCGTATTCGAGAATCGGCCCTATCTCGATCTGGGGATAAAATTTCTTCAGGTACTCGATATAATTCTTAGCGACCCGGCTGTTGTATAGAGGGATATCATTCAGTCCGCCGGTCGGCAGCGTTTCCTCACTGATCATATCGCATCCTGAATTTCTTCTGCGTGAAGCGTATGTACTCGTCAGCGTAGCCCATATTAAGAACCCAGAATTGATAAAACTTTTCAAAGGGCACGCCTAAGGAGGCAAGATAAGTAGAGGGATACGTCAGCAAGGGTATCTCATCGATGTCATACTCAATGGCCAGCTTTGTAATAGCGGTCGACAGAATATCCCAGGACAGATCATCCGGGTCGATAACGATTATCGTAATACTGTTCAGCAGTTCGGATAGATTTACACCGAGATCGGACTGGTTGACGATGACGGCGGCCTTCAGCTCGTCGTCATAGCGCAGGGCAAAGGATTTCCAGCTTCGCTTGAACCCGAGCCGGTGCATCGTCTCGGGGAGGGATTCCCCTTCCGCCTCCTTGGCTTGACCCAATCCGAAGGCCTTCAGCAGCAGCCCCCCTGAACACGTCCCGTAAAACTGCTCCAATTCCCATATATCGCTTGAATTCGTCTCTTCCAGGCACCACTCTGCAGGAAGATCGGCATCGCCGGAACTTATCTTGAACATCTTGTAGGAAAAAAGGTCGAGGGAACAGGCCTGGGGATTGGCCAGGCTGCGCGCCACTCCCCCGAAAACGCGCTCAGGAAAGGTATTGTCGGGGCGGTAATAGCACATCAGGTAATCCATCCTTGCTTCCGGCATGTGGCACCCCCCCCACGTGAACAGCCCGATCTGCCTCAGGACCCGGAAACCCGGCAGCTTCGTTTCCATGGGCCGGGCCGCGTGATGATGCATCAGCCACGTGCGCTCGAAGGCCCTGACCATCGAGATATGGCCGTAGATCTTCCCGTTGTGCTCATAAGTGATATGGCGGGCTATACTCGGCGTTTCCTGGTAAAGCTTGCGATAGGTCTCCTTGAACCGCTCCTTGTAGGACTGGATCAGTTTGTATTTTTTAGGATAGATGAAGTTCGTATCGAAGAGGAATTCCCACAGGGCGTCCATGTCTACTTCCAGCGAGACCGCAAAATGAGGGTCCTGGGAAACGCTCAGGATCTGATGCAGCTTGCTGTAACTTTCGATGTCCATATCGAGGATGACGAGACCGCTCACATGGCGGTCCTCCTCCTCCCGCCTGTTCACTACCTGACCCTTGCATGAAATGTTCAGCACGCCGGCGTAATGTATGGTCATTCCGGGAATGATCAGTCCGGGCATCAGGACGCCTTCGTTTTTTTTCTCGACAACGGAGAAACCGCTCGCGGACATGTCCCGGATCTCGACATGCACTCTTTCCCTGAAAAGGGGATGATGAAAAGAGATGGTCGGGGCCGGCGCCAGCTTCTGGCGGAGGCTGCGTATCTCTCTCTTGCGGAACCTCTTGAGCGGCTCGCAGGGGGGCGCGAGGACCATCTCTCTTTCAACGAGTCCCGCCGTCTGCCGGATGATCCGGCAATCTCCCGCGAACAGAAGCTCGCCTTCCCGCGAGAGCCGGATCGAAACCTTGGCTTCCGGATTCATCCAGTTGAAGGAAGCGGACCGGGCTACTTTCAGCCTGACCCGGAATGCGGAAGAACTGAAATCGATCAGATCTCCCCTGGCGGTGAAACCTTCCTGGATCAGCTCCGCGGCTATTTCCGTGCAGGCAAGCCTCCGCGTCTCGCGTCTGTTGACCAGGCAGCTTTTTTGCGGCAGGCGAACCATAAGGCATTCCTTGCTGATGCTCCGGGGTTCCGCCGGAACCATGATCATGGCCGGCCCTTTCTGAATGACCAGATGGAGAAACCGGTATTGCCTGATCTTCAGGCCGGATATTTCGTCATGATGCCAGTAGCAGGTAAGGTCTTCGTCCGTACAGGAATCCGGGTAGGCCCTGACGAGGATCTCCTGGTTATGCTTGGGGTGGAGGAGATGAACGAATATGTTTTTATTCGTGAAATGGATATGATTGATTGTATTTACCAGGTCTTCGAGATCTATTTGACTTTGCGCTGAAGCGATCAACTGGGTAAGCCGACTGGGCATGACCTGTTGGCGCGCGGACGGAACGGGCTGCGAATCAGAGGGCACGGTGAGAACAAGCGTTTCACGGGTGGAATCCATGATCATTCCTCCTCTTGGGAAAAGACAAGGGATATCTTGCAGATACGTTTTGGAAGCCGCAGAGGAAAACTATGCGTCCGGATGGGAGGAAACAGTATGAACAGAAAGCGAGCATCCCGGACAGCATAAAGGGTAATCAAAACGGAATGTTAACCGACGGTGATATTAGCCTACAGGTTTACATTCATTATCAAAAACAACTCACACTGTCAATGTCGTAATTCCTGCATAGTATTTTCCGTTCTATCTTGTGGAATTGATTTTTGATTGTTGAATCCGCCGGACGTGAATCATCAATGCGGACAAAGCGGCGGGGGTGATCCCTTCTATGCGGGAGGCCTGACCGACGGAGACCGGCCGCACCCGGGAGAGCTTATGACGGAGCTCGGTGGAAAGTCCCGGAACCTGGAAATAATCGAGGGAATCGGGAACGCGGATCCGTTCAAGGCTCCTGAATTTTTCAACTTCTTCCTCCTGCCGGCGAATATAGCCGTCGTACTTGCACTGGATCTCCACCTGGCGCACGACTTCCCCCGGCATTCCGGAAGGCGCTCCCCCGATGGCGCCCCCTGTGGTTCCTACAATGGCCTCTATATCCGCAAATGTTATCTCCGGTCTTCTCAACATCTGCTCCAGCGAGGTCGGGTTCTCGATGGGGGCGGACCCTTTCTCCTGCAGGAACATCCTGATTGCCGGCGTGGGATTCACCCGGGTCCGTTTCAGGCGTGAAAGCTCTGCTTCTATCCTTTTCTTTCTCTCGCTCAGCTCTTCCAGCCGCTCCCGGGATTGCAGGCCCAGCTCGAACCCCTTGCCGAGCAGCCTGAGATCGGCATTGTCTTCCCTCAAAAGTAAACGGTATTCCGCCCGCGAGGTAAAAATCCGGTACGGCTCGGAGGTACCCCTGGTGACGAGATCGTCGATCATTACCCCTATATAGGCTTCCGAGCGGTCCAGGATGAACGCGGGCCTGCCCTGCGTCTTGAGGGCGGCGTTAATTCCGGCCACAAGGCCCTGCGCCGCGGCCTCCTCATAGCCCGAGGTGCCGTTCACCTGGCCCGCAAGATAAAAATTATCCAGGATCTTGCTCTCCAGGGTCGGCCTGAGCTGCGTGGGATCGACATAATCGTACTCGATAGCGTAAGCGGGGCGCATGATCTCCGCTTCTTCCAGTCCCTCGATAGACCGGACGATTTCGATCTGGATTTCGTAGGGAAGAGAGTTACCCGTGCCGCTGGCGTAGATTTCTTCGGTTTCCAGGCCTTCCGGTTCGAGGATGATCTGATGCCGCTGCCTTTCCGCGAATTTGACGACTTTGTCCTCGAGCGACGGGCAGTACCGGGCCGACACCCCTTTGATCTGGCCGCTGTAAAGGGGAGAAAGTCCGATATTCCTTTTCACGATTTCGTGCGTCGCCGGGTTCGTATGCCCGATATGGCACGGCACCTGGGGAAGAAGAGAACCGGTTCCTGCATGGGAGAAAGGCCGTGCGTTGCCGTCTCCCCAGTGCTCGTCGAATCGGGAAAAATCGATGCTGCCGCGGCGCAGGCGGGCCGGCGTCCCTGTCTTCATCCGGCCCATCCGGAAACCGAGCGCTTCCAGGTGAGAGGAAAGACCTTCCGAAGAGAATTCCCCCGCGCGGCCTGCCGGAATTTTCCTGTTTCCGATATGGATAAGGCCGTGAAGGAACGTGCCCGTCGCGAGCACGACCGCCCGCGCCATGAACTCCGTCCCGGTATTGTCTCTGGCGCCGACAACGCATCGATCCTCCAGGAGAAGCTCTTCCACCAGGGCCTGCTTGATCTCCAGGCCCTTCTGTTTCTCCAGAATGCCCTTCATATCCGCCCTGTACCTGGCTTTATCGTTCTGCGTACGGGTACTCTGTACGGCGGGTCCCTTCTTTGTATTGAGGAGGCGGAACTGGATGGCGGTCCTGTCGGCGGCCTTGCCCATTTCTCCGCCGAGAGCGTCGATTTCCCTGACCAGGTGTCCTTTTCCCACCCCGCCGATGGAGGGGGAGCAGGGCATATGGGCGACGGTGTCGAGATTGATCGTCAGGAGGAGTACGCGCGAACCCATCCGGGCGGCCGCCAGAGCGGCCTCGCAGCCGGCATGGCCGGCGCCGATAACGATTACATCATATGTGGTGGGGTATATTGCCATAAAAATAGTTCAGCGTTCACAGTTCGCGGTTCTCAGTTCAAAAGATCGTAAGGTGTAAGGCGTGAGGTGTTGGGGGTGTAAAGAGTGCTTTTTTAACACCTTAGCCTTACCGTTTACCCCTTATGAGAGTTCTGAGAAATCGTTGACTTTTCTCCTCTAAGGAATAGACTGCCACCGTAAGGTGTAAGGCTTGCTTTTTTAACACCTTACGCTTTACGAAGTATATAATTAAAGGATAACATGTCAAGACCACTCTATAAGGACCTCAACTCTACTCTGAGAACCCGGTTCGGCTGCCGGGTCCAGAAGATCACGATCGATGCGGGACTGACCTGCCCGAACCGCGACGGGAAGACGGGCACGGGAGGATGCATCTACTGCAACCGTCTCGGGTCCGGGACAGGCGCTTCCGTCCGCCTGACCGTACGGGAACAGCTCGCTATCGGCAAGGAGGCCCTGCAAAGACGCTACGGCGCAGCGAAATTCATCGCTTATTTCCAGTCCTTCACCAATACTTACGCCCCCGCCGGGAAGCTGGAAAAGCTTTACCGGGAGGCCCTCTCCGTGCCCGGCATAGCCGGCCTGGAAATCGGGACAAGGCCCGACTGCCTCGAAGAGAGCATTCTTGAGCTTCTTTCCCGGCTCGGGGAGGAAACTTACGTCTGCATCGAAATCGGTCTGCAATCGGCGCATGACCGGACGCTTCGCCTGATCAACAGGGGACACGATTTTCTCCAGTTTGCCGATGCGGCCGCCCGTTGCCGCAGCCGCGGACTGGATGTCTGTGTCCACGTCATCCTCGGGCTTCCCGGCGAGAGCAGGAAGGATATGCTCGCAACGGCCCGCATTCTGTCCGGAATCGACTTTCAGGGAATAAAAATCCACCTTCTCTACGTGGTCAGGGATACGCCGCTGCACCGTCTCTATGCGGCGGGAGAGTATCGCTGCCTGGAACGCGAGGAGTATTTCGACCTGGTCGGCGACTTCCTTTCTCTCCTGCCCCCTTCTATCGCCATCCACCGCCTCACGGGCGATCCGCATCCGGCCGAACTGGTCGCGCCGGCCTGGGCTCTGGAGAAGCAGAAGAATCTGAACGGTATCCGGGAAAGCCTGCGGGAAAAACAGCTCTGGCAGGGGAAATACTTTCGTCTTCCCGTCCCGGAACCCGGCGGTTAGCCGCGAAACCGGCCGCACGGAAGAAACAGGGATCGATTCTCTTTTGACTTTGACCCGCACCTGGTCTAAATTAGCTATAAAGCCTTGGAACGAGGGCTTCGCATCCTCCGTACTTGCGTACTTGCCGTAATCGCATCCCATTTCAGCGCTAAAAAAGAGGATTGGAATCATGAACAGGAACATGGATTTCTTTACCGCTCTTTACAATGTCGCCAAGGTCGTCAACGCCTCCCTGGACACATCCGTGATCCTCGACGAAATCACCAAATGCGTTGCCAGGACGATGAGCGTCAAAGCTTCTTCGATCCGCATCCTCGACGCAAAGAAAAAGCGTCTCCTGATGGGCGCGGCATACGGTCTGTCGGAGGATTACATCCGCAAGGGACCGGTTCTGCTGAAAGAGAGCGGACTGGACCAGAAGGCGCTGGAAGGTGAAACGATCTGGCTGGAAAACGCCCAGACCGACGAGAACTTTCAGTACAACGAAATGGCCCGGGCCGAAGGCATCACCTCCGTGCTTGTTGTGCCGTTGCGCGTGGGCAAGAAGATGATCGGCGTGCTGCGCGTTTATTCCGGAGAGGTGCGCAGGTTCACCGCAGAGGAGGCGCGCTTTCTCGACGCCGTGGCGAACCTGAGCGCTATCGCTCTGGACAACGCCCGCCTCTACCAGGCCCTTAAGACCAACTACGATCTCCTGGCAGCTTCCAAATACCGTATCGACGATAATTGAACCAAAGCGCCCCAACCGAAGGAGGGACCTCATATGATTCGCCTCGGCATTAACGGTTTCGGCCGGATCGGCCGCCAGGTACTCAAGGCCGTCCTGGAGCGCTATCCGGACTCTCTGGAGGTCGCCGCGATCAACGACCTTTTCGATACCGGAACCAATGCTCATCTTTTTAAATACGACACCAACTATGGCCGGTTCGCGGGGAATGTCGCGGCGGAAAAGGACCGGATAATCATCGATGGAAAGCCGGTCAAGAGCTTCGCGGTGCGCGATCCCGTGTCCATCCCGTGGGACGACGAGGGCGTGGACATCGTCATCGAGAGTACGGGACTCTTCACCGAAGGCCCCAAGGCGGCCGCCCACCTGGAAGCGGGGGCAAAAAAAGTCATTATCACGGCGCCCGCCAAAAAGGACGACGTCACGATCGCCATGGGCGTGAACCAGGGAGCATACGATCCAGGCAAACACCATATCGTATCGAATGCGTCCTGCACCACCAACTGCCTGGCNNGTGCACTCCTACACGAACGACCAGAAAATCCTCGATCTCCCCCACCGGGACCTGCGCCGGGCGAGGGCGGCCGCCCAGAATATCATCCCTACCAGCACGGGAGCCGCGCGGGCGCTCGCCCTGATCATTCCGGATCTCAAGGGCCGTTTCGACGGGTACGCGCTCCGGGTCCCCACCCCGACGGTTTCCATCCTCGACTTTACCGTTCAGCTTAAAAAGGGAACCGACACCGAGGGCCTGCGTGGCGCGCTCCGGAAAGCGGCGGAAGGGGAACTGAAGGGAATCATGGCGTTCGAGCCGGCGCCGCTCGTCTCTTCCGATTTCAAGGGCGACGACCACTCCTCCATTGTGGACATGGAATTCACGGATGTCCTGAACCGCGACATGGCGCGCGTGGTCGCCTGGTATGACAATGAGTGGGGATATTCGTGCCGGGTCGCCGATCTGGCGAATTACATGGCGGAACGTCTCTGATCGAAAACCACCGGCTTTTTGCAGAAGGACCATGACATGCACAAAATCCTGCGACCGCTCTTTCCCGTACTCGCTTTTTTCATTCTCGCGTCCTGCGCCACCGTGCCTCTGACCGAGCGGAAAACGCTCAGCCTGGTCTCGGATTCGGAAATGCTGTCCCTCAGCGCCCAGCAGTACCGCGAGGTCCTCAAGGAAACTAAACTCTCGACCAACCCGGCGCAGACGGCGATGGTGCAGCAGGTCGGGCAGCGCATTGCCGGCGCGTCGGAGGCATTCATGCGGGAGGCCGGAAGGGCGGAGGAAATCAAGGATTTCCGGTGGGAGTTCAACCTGCTGGAGAACGATCAGATGGTAAACGCTTTCTGCATGCCGGGCGGCAAGGTCGGCGTCTATACGGGGATTCTCCCTGTCGCGTCCGGCGAGGCGGGTCTTGCCGTGGTGATCGGACATGAAGTGGCCCATGCCATCGCCAAACACGGCAACGAGAGGATGAGCCAGGCCATGATGGTCCAGATGGGGGGCATCGGGCTCTCGCTGGCGCTCGCGCAGAAGCCGGCGGCAACCCAGGATCTTTTCCTTTCTGTATACGGGATAGGAACGGGAGTCGGTTTTACCCTCCCGTACAGCCGCATCCAGGAGACGGAGGCCGACCGGATCGGTCTCGTGCTCATGGCCAAGGCCGGATACGATCCGCACGCGGCGGTTTCGCTCTGGGAGAGAATGAACAAGACGGGCGGGCCAAGGCCTCCGGAGATTCTTTCCACGCACCCTGCCCCGGAATCGCGGATCAGGGACATCCAAAACATGATCCCCGAGGCCATGAAGTATTATAAAAAATAGGCGTTGCGCGGGAAAAGAAGTTCACAGTTCCCGGTTCCCTACTACCGTCTTCAACTCGAAACTTAACTTTTCCTTACGACTTACGCTGCGAACTATGAACTGTTCACTGTGAACCGTGAACTTCTCTTTCCCGCCCGTCTCGTATTTCCCGCCCAACGCCTATTGCCCAGTCCCAACCCATCACCCATTACCCAGAACCCCT